>NZ_JBVJFF010000003.1:0-527949 GCF_055587985.1 Streptomyces sp. NPDC046335
CTCAACTGATGGAACGCCGACGGCGTCTGGTTGAGGACCGTCACCCCCTCCCGCACCAGCAGATCAAGGAAGTCCGCCGGAGACCGGCTCACCTCGTGCGAGACCACCACCAGCCGGCCGCCACGCAGCAACGGCCCCCACAACTCCCACACCGAGAAGTCGAACGCGAACGAGTGGAACAACGTCCACACATCATCCGCACCGAACCCGAACCAGTCATCCGTCGCACCGAACAACCGCACCACGTTCTGATGCGGCACCACCACACCCTTGGGCCGCCCCGTCGAACCCGACGTATAAATCACATACGCCGGATGCTCCGGCACCACACACCCACGCCTGCCCACCACACCCACAGCAGGCAGACCCGCCAACTCCGCCACCGTCACCGGATCATCCAGCACCAGCAGCCGTCCGCCACCGGTTCCCTCCGGCAGCCGGTCCGCGACGCCCGTGGACGTCACCGTCACCTCAGGACGGCAATCCCGCAGCACATGGTCCATCCGGTCCACCGGATACGCCGGGTCCACGGGCACGTAGGCCGCGCCCGCCTTCAGCACACCGAGGACCGCCACGACCAGGTCCGCCGAGCGGGGCAGCGCCACCGCGACGAACTGACCCGCTGACACGCCCCGGTCGATCAGGAGGTGCGCCAGCCGCTCCGCACGCGCGTCCAGCTCCCCGTACGACAACGACACACCCTCGAACACCACCGCCGTACGCTCCGGCGCCCGCGCCACCTGCGCCTCGAACAACGCGGGCAACGTCGAGCGCACACCCTCGGGCGGCAGCTCGGCGCCGGCCACACGTTCGTCGTCGGCCAGCACGTCCACCAGCGTCACTCGCTCGGTCGGCGCCGCGGTGACGGTGTCGAGGAGCCGCAGCAGACGGTCGGCCATGGACCGTGCGGTCCCGGGGTCGTAGAGGTCGGTGCTGAACACCAGCGCGGCGCGCATCCCGTCGGGGGCGCCGTCCGTGGTGTGGCGCTCGGCGAAGCCGAAGACCAGGTCGAACTTGGCGGAGCCGGTCCAGGCTGTGCCTTCGCCGACGGAAAGGCCCGGCATCGCCCGGCCGATCCGCTCATGGGCGGACCCTTCGGTGTCGAAGGTGAGGGTGACCTGGAAGAGGGGGTGGCGGGCGAGGGAGCGTTCGGGGTTGAGCTCTTCCACGAGCCGTTCGAAGGGCAGGTCCTGATGGGCATAGGCCGCCAGGTCGGTCTCCCGCACCCGCTCCAAAAGCTCGGCGAACGTCGGCCCGCCGGACAGGTCGTTGCGCAGCACCAGCGTGTTCACGAAGCAGCCCACCAGCCGCTCCACCGCCTCATCCGTACGCCCCGCCACCGGCGTACCGATCGGCACGTCCGTCCCCGCACCCAACCGCGACAACAGCACCGCCAGAGCAGCCTGCACCACCATGAACACACTCACCCGATGCCGGAGCGCCACCTCCACCACCCGCGCGTGCAGCTCCGCCGGCACCTCGAACTCCAGCCGCTCACCCCGGTACGACGCCACCGCAGGACGCGGCCGGTCCACCGGCAGCACCAACTCCTCCGGCAACCCCGCCAACGCCTCACGCCAGAACGCCAACTGACCACCCAGCAACGAATCCGGATCATCCCCGGACCCCAGCACCTCCCGCTGCCACACCGCGTAATCCGCGTACTGCACGGTGAGCGGTGTCCAGTGGGGTGCCGTGTCGTCCAGTCGGGCCGTGTAGGCCGTCGCCAGGTCCTCGGCGAGCACGGGCAGGGTCCAGCCGTCACCGGCGATGTGGTGGAGCAGGAGCAGCAGTCTGTGCTCGTCCGCCGCCGTCTCGAAGAGGGTGACGCGCAGCGGCGGTTCGGCGGCGATGTCGAATCCCGTGCGCACCGCCGTGTCGATGTGCCCGCGCACCTCGGACTCATCGGCGCCGACGAGGCGGACGACCGGCAGCTCGGGGCTGCCGGGGTCGAGTACGCGCTGGTACGGCCCTGCGGAGTCTTCGGCGAATACGGTGCGCAGCGGCGCGTGACGTGCCACCACGTCGGCCAGCGCGGCCCGCAGCGCTTCCCGGTCCAGGCGCCCCGACAGTTCGAGTACGAGCGGAAGGTTGTAGGTGGCGGCGGGTCCCTCGAAACGGTGCAGGAACCACAGCCGCTCCTGGGCGAAGGAGAGCGGCAGCCGGTCGGGGAGCGGCCCCGCGGTGACGGGGACGCGGCCGGTCTCCGCGGTCTTCAGGACCTCGGCGAGCCCTGCCACGGTGGGTGTGCGGAAGACGCGCTGAATGGGGAGTTCGGCGCCGAAGACGGTGCGGACCCGGCTGACCAGCCGCGTCACCAGCAGCGAATGCCCGCCCAGATCGAAGAACGAGTCATCCACACCCACCCGCGCGACACCCAGCACCTCCGCGAACAGACCACACAGGATCTCCTCCCGCGGACCACGCGGCAACCGCCCCGCACCCACCCGGTACTCCGGAGCGGGCAACGCCCGACGATCCAGCTTCCCGTTCACCGTCACCGGCAGCCCGTCCAACACCACCACCGCCGACGGAACCATCCCCTCCGGCAACTTCCCCGCTACCCACTCACGCACCACACCCCCATCCACCACACCACCCGCGACCGCCACCACATACGCCACCAAACGCCAGTCCCCCACCCCTTCCTCACGCGCGACCACCACACACTGCCCCACACCCGGAGCAGCCGCCACCACCGCCTGAACCTCACCCAACTCCACCCGCTGACCACGAATCTTCACCTGGTCATCCACACGCCCCACAAACACCAGATCACCCGACACGGTCCACCGCACCAAGTCCCCGGTCCGGTACATCCGCGCCCCCGCCACCCCGAACGGGCACGCCACAAACCGCTCCGCACTCAACCCCGCACGGCCCCAATAGCCATCGGCCAACTGCACCCCCGCCAGATACAACTCACCCACCAAACCCGGCGCCACCGGCCGCAGACCACCGTCCAGCACGAACACCGACGTGTTCCACACCGGACGCCCCATCGGCACCGACGCCCCACCCCCCGCACGGGCGGAGAAGTAGGTGACGTCCACCGACGCCTCGGTCGGCCCGTAGAGGTTGTGCAGTTGGGCGTCCATCACCTCGTGGAAGCGGTCGCACAGCTCACCGGGGAGCGCCTCACCACTGCTGAACACCCGCTTCAGTGAGGGGCAGTCGGCGGCGGTCGGCTCCGTCAGGTGGACCCGCAGCATCGACGGCACGAAGTGCATCGTGGTGATCCTCTCCCGGCGGATCACGTCCGCCAGGTAGGCCGGGTCACGGTGCCCGTCGGGCCGCGCCACCACCAGGGTCGCGCCCGTGATCAGCGGCCAGAAGAACTCCCACACCGACACGTCGAAGCCGGCCGGTGTCTTCTGCAGGACCCGGTCGTCAGGCGTGAGCCCGTATTCGTGCTGCATCCACAGGAGGCGGTTGACGATGCCCCGGTGCGGCACCACGACACCCTTGGGACGCCCCGTCGAACCCGACGTATACATCACATACGCCGCACCCTCCGGCAACGCCCGCGACACGAACCCACCCGCCGAACCAGACCCCACCCCATCCACACACACCACCGGAACACCCGGCACATCCACCGACACACCCGACACCGTCAACAACAACGCCGGCGCCGCATCCCCCACCACATACCGAACCCGCTCCACCGGATAATCCACATCCACCGGCACATACGCACCACCCACCTTGTGCACCGCCAGCAAAGCCACCACCAGCTCCACCGACCGAGGCACCATCACCCCGACCCGATCACCCACCCCCACACCACGCGCCACCAACAACTCCGCCACACCACACGCACGCGCATCCAACTCCGCATACGACAACGACACACCCTCGAACACCAACGCCACCGCATCAGGCGTCCGCCCCACCTGCTCCACAAACAGATCAGCCAACGAAACCGACGGCACCACAGCCCCCGTCGCATTCCACTCCACCACCACCCGCCGCGACTCCTCACCCGACAGCACATCGAGATCGGACACACGACGACCGGGGTCGGCGCACACCTGGTCAAGGACGCGCAGGAGGCGGTCCGCGACGGCGCGAGCCGTCGCCGGGTCGAAGAGTTCGGTGCTGTACTCGAGGCCGCCGTACATGCCTGCCGGGGCGCCGTCGGCGGTGAAGCGCTCGCCGAGGTCGAAGGAGAGGTCGAACTCGGCTGTGCCGGTGTGGCTGGGCAGCAGTTCGGCGTCGAGCCCCGAGAGCCGGCTGAGCGCGTTGATCCCGTCGTGACGGTAGGTGTTCTGGAAGGCGAGCATCACCTGGAACAGCGGGCTGCGGGACAGCGACCTGGCGGGGTTGAGCTCCTCGACGAGGCGCTCGAAGGGCACGTCCTGGTGGACGTACGCGGAGAGGTCGGTCTCGCGGACCCGGGCGAGGAGTTCGCTGAAGGCGGGGGCGCCGGACACATCGGTGCGCAGCACCAGGGTGTTGACGAAGACGCCGACGAGTTCCTCGACCGCCTCGTCGGTGCGCCCGGCGATCGGCGACCCGATCGGGATGTCGTCGCCGCCGCCGAGCCGTGAGAGGAGGGCCGCGAGGGCGGCCTGCACGACCATGAAGACGCTCGCGTTGTGGGTGCGCGCGAGGGTGACCATCCGGCCGTGCAGCTCGGCGGGCACGTCGAACTCGAAGTGGGCGCCCGCGCCGGTGGCGACGGCGGGCCGGGGCCTGTCGACGGGGAGCGGCAGCTCCTCGGGCAGGCCGGCCAGGGCTTCCTTCCAGTAGGCGAGTTGCCGGTCGGCGAGGCTGTCGGGGTCGCCGGGCGTACCGAGCGCGTCGCGCTGCCACAGCGCGTAGTCGGCGTACTGGAAGGGCAGCGGGGCCCAGTCGGGTGCGTTGCCCCGCTGACGGGCGGCGTACGCGGTGGCGATGTCGCGGACGAGCCGCTCCATGGACCAGCCGTCCGCGGCGACGTGGTGGACCACGAGCAGCAGTACGTGCTCGGTGTCGGCCGTCCGGAAGAGCCTGGTGCGCAGCGGCGGTTCGGTGGACAGGTCGAAGCGCTCACCGGCCACGCGGTCGAGACCGGCGTCGAGGTCCGCGGGCGCGATGGCCGTCACCGGGAGGGCGGGGCGGGCCTCCTCGGGGCTGAGCACGGTCTGGCGCAGCCCTTCGGAGTCCTCGGTGAGGAGGGTGCGCAGGGGCTCGTGGCGGTGGACGACGTCCGCCATGGCGGCGTGCAGCGCCGCGCGGTCCAGGGTGCCGGAGAGCCGGAGAGCGGCCGGGACGTTGTGGGTGGCGTTGGAGTCCTGGTCCTCCATGCGGTCCAGGAACCACCAGCGGCGCTGCCCGTAGGAGGCGGGAATGCGTGCGGGGCGCGGCCCCGCCGAGCGCGGGGGTTCGCCGACGGCGCCCGCGGATGCCAGGGCAAGGGCGAGGCCCGCCGGGGTGGGCGTGTCGAAGAGCTGGCGGACGGTCGTCTCGGCCCGGAAGGCGGCCCGTACGCGGGAGACGAGCCGGGTGGCGAGCAGGGAGTGCCCGCCCAGGGCGAAGAAGTCGCTGTCGGGGCCGACGTGCGGCAGGCCGAGCACCCGGGCGAACAGCTCGCAGAGCAGCTCCTCCTGCGGGGTGCGGGGAGCGCGGGCGGGGGCGTCGTCGGCGTACTCGGGCGCGGGGAGCGCCTTGCGGTCGAGTTTGCCGTTCGGGGTGAGCGGGATGTCGTCCAGGAGGACGACGGCGGACGGGACCATGTACTCGGGCAGGACGTCGGCGAGTTGCTCGCGCAGCGAGTCGGGATGGGCGCCGCCCGCGGGGACGGCGTAGCCGACGAGCCTGATGTCCCCGGTCCTGTCGCCGCGGGCGATGACGACGGCCTGGGAGACCTCCGGCAGTTGGGCCATGGCGGCCTGGATCTCGCCGAGCTCGATGCGGTGGCCGCGGATCTTGACCTGGCCGTCGGCGCGGCCCACGAACTCGACCGTGCCGTCGTGCCGCCGGCGCACGAGGTCGCCCGTGCGGTACATGCGTGCGCCGGAAGCGCCGTGCAGGGGGGCGAACGGGTCGGCGACGAAGCGTTCGGCGGTGAGGCCCTGGCGCTGCCAGTAGCCGCGGGCCAGCCCCGTGCCCGCGACGTACAGCTCGCCCACGACCGTCGGCGGGACGGGGCGCAGGGCGCTGTCGAGCACGTAGGCGCGGGTGTTCCAGAAGGGACGGCCGACAGGCACCGGTCCGTCCGGGGTGGGCTCGCCCGGCTCCAGGCGGTGGTCGAGACAGTTCACCGTGGCCTCGGTGGGGCCGTACGCGTTGTACACCACGGCGTCCGGGTGCCGGCGGCGCCAGGTGTCGAGGGCGCTGCCGTGCAGCGCCTCGCCTCCGATGATGAGGGTGTCGCTGGGTGAGGCGGCGTCGGGGAGGGCGTCGAGGAGCTCCAGATGGCTCGGGGTGACCTTCATGAAGGAAGGCCGCTCACCGGCGCCCGCGGTCTCTTCGTCCAGGTCGCCGATGCGGACGTGGCCACCGCTGACGAGCGGGGTGTACAGCGCGGTGACCGTGAGGTCGAAGGCGACCGGGGAGTGCAGCAGGGAGCCGCCGGCCGCGGCGGGGTACGCCTCGCGGGCCCGCTGGAGGTAGGCGGTCAGGGAGCGGTGCTCGACCACGACCCCCTTGGGGCGGCCGGTCGATCCCGAGGTGTAGATGACGTACGCGGGGTGGTGCGGCAGGAGCGGTGCGGTGTGCCTGCGGTCGTCGGCCGCGGGGCCGCCCGGCCCGTCGTGCGTGGCGGCGGTGGTGTCGGGCACGTCGATCAGTACGCGCCGGGACGCGGGGCCCGGGACGCGGTCGGCGAGCCGGGTGTCGGTGACGATCAGCGCCGGTTGGCAGTCATCGATCATGTACTGGACGCGGTCGGCCGGATAGTCGGGGTCGACCGGCACGTACGCGGCGCCCGCCTTGACCACGGCGAGCAGCGCGACGACCAGTTCCGGGGAACGGGGCAGCACCAGCGCGACGAACTTCTCGGGGCCCGCACCCTCGCGCCTCAGCCGCCGCGCGAGACGGTCCGCGCGCTCGTCCAGTTCGGCGTAGGTGAGGACCTGCTCGCCCGATGTGACGGCCGGGGCCTCGGGGGTGCGCCGTACCTGGTCGGCCCAGAGGGCGGGCAGGGTGGTCGCGGGCACGTCCTTGGCGGTGTCGTTCCACTCCACGACGGCGCGGCGGTACTCGTCGGCGTCCAGCAGGTCGGCCCGGCCGATGGGCAGGGAGGTGTCGGCGACGAGCCGGGAGAGGTGGGCGAGGAACCGGTCGCGGTGGGCCAGGAGCTCGGCGTCGCTGTACAGGGCACCATGGGCGTCGAAGTCGACGCGGATGCCGTCGGCGGCGTCGGGGGTTCCGCTGATGTGTACGGACAGGTCCCGCACCCGGCCGGTGGAGAGCTGGCGTGCCGTGGCGGTGGTGCCCCCGAAGTCCAGGGACTGCTCGTGGCCGACGACGTTGACGACGGGGCCGGCCAGCGGGTTCGTGGCGTTGCGCGCCAGGTCCCGGTGGATGTCCTCGCCGCGGTAGCGCTGGTGCTTGACCGCGCCAAGCACCTGCTGCCCCACGTGCGCGGTCAGGTCGGCCATGGTGTCGGACGGCCGCACACGGATGCGCAGCGGTACCTCGTTGGCGAGCATGCCGGGGGTGGTGAGGGCGGCGCGGCCGGTGCGCGCGGCGATCGGGAAACCGATGAGGACGTCGGATACGGAGGTCAGCCGCTGGAGGTAGGCGGCGAAGGCGGCGGTGAACACCACGGTCCAGCGGGTGCCGAGCGCCTTGGCCGCCGCCGTGAGGGCGCTGACCTGCTCGTCGGAGAGGCGGGTTGCGGCGCGCAGGTCGCTGTGGGCGGGGGGTGCGGAGCCCGGTGCGAGGCGCGGGGCCTCGGGGGCGTCGGCCAGGGCGTCCCGCCAGTACGCGCCGTCCCGCTCGTGGGCGGGGGAACGGCGGTAGCTGGTGTCCTCGTCGAGGAGTCGGGACAGGGGTCCGAAGGGGGTGGTGGGTGGTTCGGCGCCCCGCGTGTACGCCGTGTACAGCTCGGCGATCCGCCGGCAGTGCAGGATCTGGCCCCAGCCGTCGAGGGCGATGTGGTGGTAGCGGAAGGCGAGCAGGTGGCGGTCGGGCGCGACGCGGATCAGCGTGTGCCCGTACAGCGGCCCGCGGGTCAGGTCGACCGGTACGGCCAGGTCGGCCTTCATCCTGGCCAGGGCCGCGGCGTACGGGTCGGGCTCACCGCTCAGGTCGGCGTGGGCCAGCGGTGCGGTGCCGGGGAAGGTCTCCTGCCACAGGCCCTCGTCGTCCTCGCCGAAGCGCACCCGCAGCGCCTCGGTCTCCTCCACGGCGCGGGTGACGGCGCGCTCCATGAGGTCTTGGTCCAGGGGCGCGTCGATGTCGAAGAACACGCCGCAGTTGTAGAGCGGCCCGGCCGGCTCCAACTGCTGTGCCACCCAGACACCCAACTGTGCGGCCGACGCACGGTGACGCGTGGATCCACCCTCGGACATACTCAACCTGCCCTTTCTGGGACTTCTTCGATGAGTGCGCGGCCCTCCCCGGGAGTGCCGTCTCCACGGGCAGGGGCTCGGGGATGCGGTGCGGGTCAGCCGACCGCGTCGACGGCTATCTCGGCCGCCAGGAATTCCGCCAGGAGCGCGATGGTGGGGTACTCCCAGGTCAGCGCCGCGTCCAGGCTCAGTCCCCAGCGGTCCTCGATCTCACCGATCAGGGAGACCGCCTGGAGGGAGTCCACTCCGTACTCGGCCAGCAGGAGGTCCGGCGGGACATCCTGGCCCTCCCTGCCCATGAGGTGGGCGATCCGCCCGGCCAGCCACTGCCGTATCTCGGTCTCTGACGCGCCGTGTGTGGTCATACCGCCGCTCCCGGCGTCGCGTCGTCGGCGTACACGCTGTCCAGGCGTCCTTCGGCGAAGAGTTCCTTCATGGCGGCGCGCTCGATCTTGCCGCTGGTGGTGCGGCGGATGCCACCGCGGCGGACCAGGACCACCGCGGACGGCACGACCCCGAAGTCCCGCGCGACGCTCTGCTTCATGCGGGCGGTGAGTCCGGCCAGTCGCCGCTCGTCCAGGCCGGTGCGCACCTCGTGGGTGATGACGAGGTTCTCCTCGGTGTCACCGTCGGCGTGCGGGCTCGCCGTGACGGCGAACACGGCGCCCACGTTCCCCAGTTCGGGGTGGTGGGCCCTGAGCTCGTACTCGATGTCCTGGGGGTAGAGATTGCGGCCGCGGAAGATCATCATGTCCTTGATGCGGCCGGTCACGTAGAGCTCACCGTCGTGCACGGCGCCCAGGTCACCTGTCCGCAGGAAGCCCGCCCTGCCGTCGGCGGTCACCGCGCGGAACGTCGCGTCGGTGGCCGCCTCGTCGCCCCAGTACCCCTGGGCGACGCTGGGTCCGCGCAGCCAGATCTCGCCGATGCCCCCGGCGTCCAGGCACGTCCGGGACGCGGGGTCGACGACGGCGACCTCGAAGCCCCGCGCGGTGCCGTTGCTCGGCAGGGCCCGCCCCTGGTCGGCGAAGGGTGTGGGGCGGAACTCGCGGCGGGCGAGGGCCTCGGCGTCGACCCTGGTGACGACCGGTACGCGCGGGGGTGCGCCGGAGACGAACACGGTGGATTCCGCGAGGCCGTAGCACGGGGACGCGGCCTCGGCGCGGAACCCGGCGGACGCGAACCGTTTGGCGAACTCGGTCATGGAGCCTGCCTGTACGGGCTCGGAGCCGTTGACCGCGTAGCGCCAGCGCGACAGGTCGAGCCCCGCGATCTGTTCGTCCGTCACCTTGCGGGAGCAGTAGTCGTAGCCGAAGTTGGGGGCGGCGGACCAGCTGATGTCATAGGCGTCGATCATCTTCAGCCAGTGGTGCGGCCGCTTGAGGAAGGCCGTCGGGTCCATGAGCACGCAGGTGCTGCCCCTGAAGAGCGCGGGCAGTGTCTGGGCCATCAGACCCATGTCGTGGTACTGCGGGGCCCACCCGCCGAACCTCGCGTCCGCCGGCACCTCAAGGGTGGAGCAGAGGGTGGCCGCGTTGGTGAGCAGGTTCCCGTGGCTGATCATCACGCCCTTGGGCGTGCCGGTCGACCCGGAGGTGTACTGGAGCAGGGCGAGCGTGCCGTGGTCGGCCCGGGGCGCCGACCACTGTGTGCCGTCGGGGAGCTCACCGTCGTCGGTGACGATCACGGGGAGCCGGTCGAGCCCTTCCTCCGCCGCCCAGTGCTCGACCGCCGGCAGGTTCGCGGTGTCGGTCAGCACGGCGCTCGCCCGCGAGTCCGCGGCGATGGCCCGCACCCGCCTGCGCTCGTGGGCGAAGCGCCCCGGCAGGGGCGCAGGCACGGCGACCATCCCGGCGTACAGACAGGCGACGAAAGGGACGATGAATTCGGCCGGCGGGTAGAGCAGCAAGATGCGGGAGCCGGCCGGGTGGCGGCCGGTGAGCAAGATGGCCAGTTTTCGCGCCTGCGAGTCGAGTTCCGCGTAGGAAAGACGGGTCGCGACATCCTGCTCGGGGTCGCGCACCCAGATCAGGGAATCCTGCCCCGGACGGTCGGCGGCCCAATTCCGGAGGAGTTCCGTCGCGCTGGGATGATTCGTTGCGTCGGACATGCCCGTCGATTCCTCAATTCTCCGATGGGAATTACCTGTTCACAGTCGCCAGCGCATTGCGAAGCTATCCGTCGCGAGAACTCGGCGTCAAGGACGGGATTCAGAGCGAAGAGGGCTGGTCGACAATTGCCGTGCGGCCCGCCGGATCGCCTGTCACCGTTTTTAAGCGAGGGCTTAATGAACGGTTCCGGCGCCAACTGCGTCTTTCACTGACGCCTGAATGACGGCGTGACGGGGGTGGGGGTCCTGTCTCATGCCGCGGGCATCCGAGATTCGACGCCGCCCCATGGCTCGAAGGCGGCGGCATCCCTGTTCCGCACCCCGAGCAATGCCATTCCCAGTGGAGTGACCGTGTGCACGACGGTGTTTCGGTTGCGGCGCGTCGTAATGAGTCCGGATTCCCGGAGAATTGCCGTGTGCTGACTGGCGCCGGCCGAGGAGATGCCCAGCCTCTCCGCCAGTTCGGAGGTGGTGCACGCGACGGTGAGCGCCTGCAGGGCGGCGGCGCGGGTCCGGCCGACCAGGGCGGGCAGCGCCTGCACGATGTGGTCGGGCTCGTCCCACAGGTCGGCGGCCCGCGGGAAGTCCGGCGGCACCGCGAACACCAGGGCCGCGTTGCCCGACTCCGGCTCGGAGCGGATCAGCATGCCCGGCTGGTGCGTCAGGAAGAGGGAGGGCACCAGGAGCAGGCCCCGGCCGTCCAGGTGCACGTCCCGGTCGGGGCCCGGCACCTCAAGCACCGGGCTGCGCCAGAGGATCTTGGAGTGCAGGGTTTCGAGCAGCCGGTCGACGCCGCCCGACATGGTGATCCGGCCGCGGGCGTTGCACTCGGACTCCAGTTGGTTGCGCACGCGGTTCCAGTACGGCGCCACGGCGCAGTGCCACACGTCCCAGACCGCCGTCAGCGCCTCTTCGCGCGAGAGCCCCAGTGCGAGCAGGGGCCCGTCGTCCGCGTCCGGTGACCTGTCCACCAGGCAGAGAAGGTCACCGGGGGCGCGCACCCGGCTCTGCGGTGAGGCGAGGAGGCCGGCCGGCACGGTGCGCTGCCGCAAGTGCTTCGCGAGACGGTTGCGCCAGCGCAGATGCGGGGCGGCGCCCGGCCTGCCGAGCATTCCCAGGGCGAACACGGTCTCGGCGACCGGGCCGAGCGTGGGGCTCAGCCGGGTGCGCGCCAGATCCTCGACCGTGAAGTGAATCCTCTGCACGTTCCTTGCCCTCCACCGAGACACTGACGACGGACACTGCTACGCGGGAGCGGGTGTCACGCCGCCTTCACGTGCGCCTGCGCCTCCTTGACGCCGAGGATGCGCACCGCTTCGTAGTAGACCTTCGCCAGGCTGTCGCATTCGGTGCGCTGCTCCCCGCCGTAGCCGGCGCAGACGCGCTTCATGTCGGCGTAGAAGGCGCTGTCGATGCGGTCCTTGTTCGCGTCGAACTGACCGGCCGCCTTGTAGTTGCGGTACCCGAAGTCATGCCGTGCACATGACATCTTAAAAGGGTAGCCGTACGGATTGTCCGGGGAAGAGGTGCAGTAATCGGTGGACCAGTTGAACCCGTAGGCAGACCAATTGCCCTGGTTCTGCCGGGCGCTGTTCCACGCCGCGTAGCTGGAAGCGCTTGTCTGGGTCCAGCTGGACAGCACCTGGGGCTTGTCCGCCGGAGCCGCCTGCGCCGGAATGGCCGTCCCGAGGGTCGCCGCCAGCGCGGCACCGGCTGTGGCCATCGACATAAGTACCCGAGAACGCATCGTTGAACCTCCGAAATCGGGCGCGGCTCAGCCGAGCCACGCAGAACACGTGGAAACACGCGGATTCGATCGTGCGTGCTCCTCATTCTGCGTAACTCGGCTATGGCAGCTTTATCGCGGGACTATGTCGGGCACGCGCCGGAGGCCAGACGGGTCGGCCGGACGTGCTGCGTCAGCCGTAACGTCGTGCGCTCCAGGGATTCCTCGTGGAGCAACTGCTGGGCGTGCAGCCGCAGAAGGTGCGGATAGCGGTAGTGCAGACCTGCGCCGCGCCGCATTCGTCTTCGCCCCTCAAGGATGTTGAATCCGAGGAGGTTGAGTTCGAGCAGGTTGAGGTCGACGAGCCGTTCCAGGGTGTCCTCGGCGTCCGCGGCCCTGGTGCGCAGCACATCGGCCGCGGTGCGTACGTCGAAGTCGGCCGAGGGGCTGGCGCTCAGCGCGCGGTACGCGGCCGCCGTGTCCTGCGGCACATGGCGCAGCGCCCGGTCGAAGCAGGCGCGCAGCGAGCTCTCGCCATGGCTGAGCGCGTCCAGGCGGCGCGCCGGGTCGGACAGCCGCGTGACCAGGTCCTCGACGCTCCAGTGCGGCTTGCTGTCCAGCCTCATGCCGGCGGCCCGTATGGCGAGGGGCAGCCGGCCGCACAGCTCCAGGAGCCGGTCCACGGCCTCCGCCTCGGCAGCGGCCGGTTCCCGCCCCGTGCTGGCGGCCAGGAGCGCGATGGCGTCGTCGTGCTCGACCGGGCCGAGGCGCAGGCCCTTCGTGCCCCGGCCGTGCATGAACTGTTCGAGGCCGGTGATCAGGACGCAGCACTGTCCACCGCCCGGCAGCAGCGGCTCGACCTCCCGGAACGCGGTGGCGTTGTCGATGATGACGAAGGCGCGCCGGTCGGCGAGCATGCTGCGGTAGGCGGCCGAGCACTCGCCGAGGCCCTTCGGCACCAGGTCGGGATGCATGCCGAGGGAGCGCAGGAACCGCTGCAGGACGCGCAGGGCCGTGCGCTCGGGCGTCCCGGCCGCCGCGTCCCGGATGTCCACGTAGAGCTGGCCGTCGGGGAAGTGCCGGGCGTTCGTCCGTCCCCAGTGGACCGCCAGCGCGGTCTTGCCGCTGCCGGGGCTGCCGCTGATGAAACACACGGCGGTGCGCCGTCGCCCGGGCTCGGCGGCCAACAGGAAGTCGAGCTCCCGTAATTCAGCGGTCCGTCCGATGAAGTCTCCGTTGTCCAGCGGCAGTTCGCACGGACGCCCGAGCTGCTCGGCCTCCACGGCCGGGCCATCGGCGACCGCCGGGGCAACGGACGTGTCGTTGAGTATCGCGTCGTGGAGCGCCTGGAGTTCGGCGCCCGGCTCCAGGCCCAGCTCGTCGATCGACAGCGCGCGGCCCTCGCGGAACGTGTGCAGCGCCTCGGCCCGCTGACCCGCGCGGCACTGGGCCCGCATGAGGGTGGCTCGCAGTTGCTCACGGAGTGGATGCGTGTGCAGCAGCGCCCTCAACTCGCCGATGATGGAGCGGTGTTCACCCAGTTCGAGGCGGAACGTCATTAACTGTTCCGCTGCCAGCAACCGCTGTTCCGAGAGGCGTGTCGCCGCCATCTCGGCGAACTGCGCGGGTACGTCGCTCAACGCCGGTCCGCGCCACAGCGCCAGCGCCTGTCTGAGGAACTCGGCCGCTTCCGCCAGATTCCCCTCCCGCCCGAGGCCGTACCCGCGCTCCGCTCCGCGGGTGAACTCCATGGCGTCGAGGCGGTGCCCGGCGAGGGAGAGCTGATAGCCGGGCTGAACGGTGGCGATCACCTCGCCGGTGCATCCGGCCCTCCGGAACAGCTTGCGGAGCTCCGCCACGCAGATCGAGACCTGGGTGCGCGCGGTGTTCGGCGGTCTCCCGTCCCAGACGTTCGAGATCAAGGATTCGACCGAAACCACTCCCCCCTGGGCCAGGAGGAGGTGGGCGAGTACCGCCCGCTGACGCACGCCGCGAATCTGCAGCGGCTTTCCGTCGACGGCGGCCTCCAGTGGCCCCAGTATCTTGAACTCCAGGCCAAACCGGGACATATCGTCCCTTTTCTCTCCCTCCGCGAGTCCTTGTCTGAGCATCGAACGCCGACCTTGGCCTTGATATGCCATCGCGCGAACTCCCCCGTCGTGTGAGAGACGATCCCCTGGAACGCTTCCTTCCCGGACACCAACGACAACGAGATCTTCGCACGGCGAAGGTGCGCACAGCCATCAAATCCCGCCAGGTATGACACCTTCCGCAGAGCGCGCGAACGCCCCAGGACGCCTCAACAAGGGGCTTACCAGCGCCAGTTGTCCACTCAATAACCGCGCGATGGACTGCACATAGCCACAGGCCGCATGATCCGGTGAGGCCCGTCGTCCGGATACTTCGAGTGAGCACAACCGGCGGCCGGAAGCAACTGGTCGGCCCGAGTCATGGTGAAGAAGACATGCGGATGAGCCGATGGGCATCCGTGGCGGAGCGCCGGCGCTGATCGCGCCACGGATGCCCATCGGCTGAATCTCCGGCCGACGGGTGTCGTGCGGCTCCGGCTCAACCGGTGGAGGCAGCTGTGGCGGAGGTCAGTTTGGTGGTCACGGTGATCCAGTCGTCCAGGACCTGCGCCGCCGCACCGGAGTCGACGGCCCGGGCCGCACGCTCCACTCCGTCGGCGATCCGCTCGGTCACGGGCCGGTCGTCGGGATCCAGCGCGGCCAGCCCGGCCGCCGCCGACAGCAGCACGGCGTCCCTGACGGGGCCGCGCTCACCCGCGAGCACCGCTCTGGCCACCCGGGCGTTGTGGACCCGGTCGCCGCCCCGCAGCGCTTCGACCGGGGCGCGCCCGATGCCGATGTCACGCGGATCGAGGCGGGTCCGGTGAACCTCACCGCCCTGCACCGACCAGATGGTGGACGTGGTGCTGACGGTGAGCTCGTCGAGGCCGTCGTCGCCCCGGAAGACGAGGGCCCGGGTGCCGCGGCGCGCGAGCACCCCGGCGATCAGCGGAGCCATCCGCAGGTCCGCGACGCCGACCGCGTGCGCGGCGGGCGCCGCCGGATTGGACAGCGGTCCCAGCACGTTGAAGACGGTGGGGACGCCCAGCTCGCGCCGGACCCCCGCGGCATGGCGCATCGAGGGGTGGAAGCCGGGGGCGAAGCAGAAGGTGATCCCCGCCTGGGCCGCCGTCTCCGCCACATGGTGCGGCGACAGGTCGAGCGGCACGCCGAGCTCCTCCAGCACATCGGCGGAGCCGCAGGCCGAGGAGGCGGAGCGGTTGCCGTGCTTGACCACCCGTGCCCCGGCACCCGCCGCGACGATCGCCGCCATGGTGGACACGTTGACCGTCCGGGCGCCGTCACCGCCGGTGCCGACGATGTCGAGGGCCGGGCCCGGCACGTCGAGGGGGCGCGCGTGCGCCGCCAGCGACCGCACCAGGCCGTCGATCTCCTCCACGGTCTCGCCCTTGGCGCGCAGCGCGATCAGGAACGCCGCCGTCCGCGCGGCCCCCGCCGTCCCGCTCATCATCTGGTCCATCGCCCATTCGGTGTCGCCGGACGTGACATCGCGATGGGCGAGCAGAGCGGTGAGAAGGGCGGGCCAGTCCCCCGCATACGTGCTTCCGGTCACGTCGAATTCTCCCTGAGTTCGCGGGCAGCGCCCCATGCGGTTGGCTCGGTTCACCGGCCCTCATTCTGCGAGCCGCGGCCACCGGTCCACCAGACCATTTGAGGAAATCAGTGCGGTCCAATTACGCACGGGAGGAGTCGGGAAATGAGCTGGCGCACTTCGATCGACGTCTCGCGTAATTCCGGGGAATCCCTCACCACACAGATCCAGCGCGTGCTCAAGCGCGAGATCACCGAAGGGGTGCTGCACCCGGGGACCCGGCTGCCGCCGAGCCGCCGCCTGGCCGACGATCTCGACGTGTCACGGAGCGTCGTCGTGGAGGCGTACGGCCAACTGATCGCCGAGGGTTACCTGGAGGCGGTCCAGGGCTCCGGCACCCGGGTGGCCCGCCATCTGTCGACCACGCCCGGGACGGTCGTACCCACGCTGCTGGACGAGGGCCGGGTGCCGTCCGTCCGCTGGGACCTGCGCACCGGCAGGGCCAACGTGTCGCACTTCCCCTACCGGGAGTGGCTCGCGGGCTACCAGCGGGTTCTCCAGACGGCGCGGCAGTCCGATCTCGACTATCCGCCGCTCTCGGGGGCACCGGCCCTGAGGGAGGAACTGGCCCGGCATCTGGGGCGGGTGCGGGGAGTGCGCACCACACCGGGACAGGTGATGGTGGTGTCCGGGTTCGCCCACGGCCTCGGCCTGCTCTGTGCCGCGCTGCCCGAGTCGCACATCGACGTGCTGGCCATGGAGGAGCCGGGTCTGCTGCGGCAGCGGGAGTTCGTGCGGGAGACGGGCCTGCGCACCCGCGCCGTCCCGGTGGACGACGAGGGGATCGACGTGGAGGCCCTGGCTCGCAGCGGAGCGCGCGCCGTCCTCGTCACCCCGTTCCACCAGTTCCCCACCGGTGTCACGATGTCACAGGAGCGGCGCGCGGCACTGGCCCGGTGGGCCCGGGACGTCGACGGCTATGTGATCGAGGACGACTACGACGGCGACTTCTGGTTCGACCGGCGCTCCCGGCCGCTCGCGCTGCAACGGCACGCCCCCGAGCGGGTGGTGTACGCGGGCACCACCTCCAAGTCCCTGGTCCCCGGGCTCCGGCTGGGGTGGCTCGCCGTGCCGGGTGAACTCCTGGCGCCGCTCGAACGGGCCCGCTCCCGGCGCGACCTCGGCTCGGACAGCCTCACCCAGCTCGCCTTGGCCGAGCTGCTCGGATCGGGCTCGTACGACCGCCACATGCGCAGACTGCGGGCCCGCTACCGGCTGCGCAGGGAGACCCTCGTCCACGCTGTGCGGCACTCCCTGCCGCAGGCGCGCGTCGGCGGCGCGGAAGCGGGCCTGCACGCCTACGTGCGACTGCCGCACGGCACCGACGAGGCCGCCCTGGTGGCCGCCGCCCTGGACCGGTCGGTGCTCGTACGCGGCGGACGGGAGTTCCACAGCGGACCGGCGGGGGCACGGCCCGCTCTGGTGGTCGGCTACACGTCGTTGCCCAGGTCCGGGCTGACGGAGGCCCTGCGGCAGTTGGGCGCCGCCTACACCGATGTCTCGGGGCGCGTCTCCCCGGCGGCGGCGCGCATCGCCTGACCCGTGGGGCACATGGCGAGGAAGTTGCCCAGCATGGCGAGCCCGCCCCCGGTGGCGATGGACTCCGGATGGAACTGCACCCCTTCCACCGGAAGGGTCCGGTGCCGCAGCCCCATCACGTATCCGTCGTCGGTCGACCGGGCGGTGACCACCAGCTCGTCCGGCAGCGGCTCGGCCACGACGAGCGAGTGGTAGCGGGTGACTTCCGCCGCGTCACCGGCGCCCCTGAACAGTCCTTCCCCGTCGTGCCGCACCGTGCTGGTGCGGCCGTGCATGATGTGCTCCGCGACCCGCACCCGGCCGCCGAAGGCCAGCGCGATCGCCTCGTGTCCCAGGCAGACCCCGAGCAGCGGCACCCGGCCGGCGAAGGAGCGGACGAGCTCGACGTGGCCGCTGTCCGCGGGGTGCCCCGGCCCCGGGCCGAGTACCACCGCGTCGGGGGCCGACGCGGTGAGCCGGGCCTCGGTGCGGGTACCGGAGCGCACCACCTGGGTCGTGGCGCCGAGTGTGCGCAGATAGCGGTCGATGATGTGGACGAAGCTGTCGTACGCGTCCACGAGCAGCACCCTCATTCCGCCGCCTCCAGCTCCGCACCGGTGAGCGCCCAGTAGGTGGCGCCCATCTTGGCCAGCGTCTCCGCCCACTCCGCCACGGGGTCGGACTCGGCGACGATGCCCGCCGAGCTCTGCGTCGAGTACGTACGCCCGTCGTACACCACGGAGCGGATGCACAGCGCGAGTTCGCTCCAGCCCCGTACGTCGATCAGGCCGACCGCTCCCGCGTAGGCGCCGCGCGGCTCGTGTTCCAGCGTGTCGATGATCTCCATGGCGCGGATCTTGGGGGCGCCGCTCATGGTGCCCGCAGGGAAGGTCGCACGGAGCACCGCCCAGGTGTCGGCGTCGGGCCGGAGCCGCCCGGTCACCGTGGAGACCAGGTGGAAGACGTGGGAGAAGCTCTCCACCGAGAGCAGCCGGTCCACCGGCAGGGTGCTCGGCTCGCTGACCCGGCCGATGTCGTTGCGGCACAGGTCGACGAGCATGATGTGCTCCGCCCGTTCCTTGCGGCTGGCGAGCATCTGGGCCACGCCCCGTTCGTTGGCCGCCGCGTCCGGCCCCCGGCGGGCGGTCCCGGCGATCGGCCGCATGACGATCCGGTCCCCCTCGGTCCTGACGAACAGCTCAGGGCTCGCCCCGATCAGGGTGCTGCCCGCGCGGGGTACCAGATACATGTACGGAGAGGGGTTGCGGCCGCGCAGTCGCCGGTACACGTCGACCGGGTCCAGGTCGCTCTCCACGTCGATCCGGTGGCCGATCTGAATCTGGTAGACGTCCCCGACCCGGATGTGCTCCAGGCACCGCTCGGCCCAGCCCAGGAAGGTCTGCCGGTCCACGGTGTCGCGCACGGACCGCGGCGCGGGGGCGTCGGGATGGCCCAGGGACGGCGAGCCCAGCGCCCGCCCGGCCAGCTCCGTCATGTCGGGAACGGGCACCTGGTCGAAGCCGGGACCGTCCGCCCGGCGCAGCTCCACCCCGCCGGAGTCACGGTCGTACCACACGGTGTCGCGGAAGAGGGTGAGCGTGATGTCGGGGGTGGCGGACGCCGACGCGCGCGGCCGGAACCGCTCCATGTGCCAGGCGGCCTCGTACGAAAGGGTGCTCAGGAACCCGAAGGCGTAACGGTCCTCGGACACCGGGGTGTCCAGATCGAAGAGCGTCTGCGCCCGGCTCAGCAGCTCCCACATCTGCGCCGCGGAGCGGAAGGCGCGGCGCGCCGGCCCCCGGCCCGCCGGATCGTCCCCGGCCGCCTCGCCCTCCTCGTCCGTCGTCATCCCGGCCCGCTCCGCGACGCGTACGAGCGCGGTGCGCAGCTCAGGCAGCCCGTCCACCTCGATGTGCGTCGCGTACACCCGTATCTCGGCCAGACGCCCGCAGCCGACGACGGCGGGCCTGCGGTCCTGCTCGGGTCCGACGGGACTCTCCGTGAGGAAGACGTCCTGTCCGCCGCGCTCACCGCGCAGCAGCGCGTAGAGGTCGAAGGGGGCGTGCGGTGGCAGTTCGGTGGTGGTGACGCGCACGCCGACGCGTTCCGCGGACACCCCCCGGGAGATTGTCTGCGTTCCTGTCCTGCCGGGCATGCGGTCCTCATTCGAATTGATCCGCTGGATTGGTTCGGTCAGCCAAGCAGGCACCGCGAGAGGGGGACCAGACCAATTCCCGGGTGCCGCTACGGTCCATTCACCGCATTGCTTGACCCTTTTGTGACGGCGCGGATTGGATTACGCACTCACCCCACTCACCGGAATGGGAACCGAATGAATCCGATGGAGAAGCCGGCCGCGGCCCAGAGCTGGCGCGGTCTGCCCGCCGCTCAGCAGCCGGACTGGCACGACCGGGACGCGCTGCGCCGCGTCACCGGCGAACTGGCCGCCGCTCCCCCGCTCGTTCAGCCCGCCGAATGCGACCGGCTGCGGTCCCGGCTGGCCGCCGCCGCGCGCGGGGAGGCGTTCGTCCTGCAGGGCGGTGACTGCGCGGAGACCCTGGGCGGCGTCACCGCCGATTCCATCCAGGGCAAGCTGAAGACCCTGCTCCAGATGGCGGCGATCCTCACCCACGGGGCCTCGGTACCCGTGGTCAAGATCGGCCGGATGGCCGGTCAGTACGCCAAGCCCCGCTCCAGGCCCACCGAGACGCGCGACGGGGTGACCCTGCCCTCCTACTTCGGCGACGCCGTCAACGACCGGGCCTTCACGGCCGAAGCGCGCCGTCCCGACCCCGCACGGCTGCGCGGCGTGTACGAAGCGTCGGCCGCGACGCTCAACCTGGTCCGCGCCTTCGCGGACGGCGGCTTCGCGGACCTGCACCGGGTACACGCCTGGAACCAGGGTTTCCTGACGGACTCCCCCGCCGCCGGCCGCTATGAGCGGCTGGCCACCGAGATCGACCGGACGATGGCCTTCATGCGCGCCTGCGGGGTCGATCCGCGCCGGCTGCACATCACCGAGTTCTTCACCAGCCACGAGGGGCTGCTCCTCGACTACGAGTCGGCGCTCACGCGGCCGGACGACGACACCGGCAGACCGTACGCCACGAGTGCGCATCTCCTCTGGATCGGTGAACGCACCCGTGACCCGTCCGGCGCGCACGTGGAGTACTTCTCGCGCATCGAGAACCCGGTCGCGATCAAGCTCGGCCCCTCCGCCACCGCCGACGATCTGCTCGCCTACGCCGACCGGCTCGATCCGCAACGCCGCCCGGGCCGCCTGTTCGTGACCCGGATGGGCCGCGAGCGCGTCAGGGACCTGCTCCCCGCGCTGATGGAGAAGGCCGTCGCCAACGGCATCCAGGCCTGCTGGATCACCGATCCCATGCACGGCAACACGTTCACCGCGGACGGCGGCTACAAGACCCGCCGTTTCGATGACGTCATCGACGAGGTCAAGGGCTTCTTCGAGGTGCACGAGGCGCTGGGCCTCCAGCCCGGCGGCATCCATGTCGAGCTGACCGGCGAGGATGTCACCGAGTGCCTGGGCGGCGGTCAGGACGTGGGCGTCGGCGACCTCGCGCGCAGCTACGGAACAGCCTGTGACCCGCGCCTCAACCACAGCCAGTCCCTGGACCTGGCGTTCCTCGTGGCCGAGATGCTCCAGGACTGCCGCCGGGCCGGCTGAGTCGCCCGTCCGCGCAGGTCAGAGACTGCTGGGCCCCGGTCGGCCCAGCAGGCGGCACGAGGTGGGGCCGTAACCCCGGGAAGCCATGCCCACTGCTCCGTTAGCATGATCTGGCTCACGAGGGTCACCTTGTTCCGACATCTAACACATCGGCCAAACAGTTGATATCTATGGCATCGCGAATAACTTCGCGGGAAAACTACAGAAACCTGGTCACCGCTTGGCGCCGGCCGCGGGCGCTGCTGTGGACCGCGGTCGTCGTGGTGGGGCTGGGGTTCCTCGTCGCGCTGGAGATCGCCGCGCGCCACTACGGCCTGCCGGGGCCGATCACGAACCAGGCGCGCGAGGTGCTCTTCGCACCCAAGTCGGGGCCGCTGCTGTACGCCAGCATGGCGTTGATGATGGTGGTGCTCACCTGGCGGCAGCGGTTCATCGCCGCCGGTGTCGCGGTCGGCATCGACGTCGTCTTCTTCCTGGTGCGCTGGGTGGTCGACGCCAAGATGATGTTCGGCAACGGCGCGCTGTGGGTGATCATCGGCGTCGCGGTCGTCGCCGTCGTCCGCCGCACCGGCTCGGAGCGCGTCCTGCTCCTGAAGGGCGTCGGCCTCGGTCTGCTCCTGGTGGCGGGCCGCAAGACCGGTGACACCTGGCTGCTCATCACCTCGAAGACCCGCCCCCAGGTGCTCGACCAGTACGTGGGCACCGCCGATCACGCGCTCGGCAATCCCTCCTGGCTGGTGGGCCGCCTGGTCGAGGCCTCGGGCCCGGTCGGCGCGCACGTCCTCGACTACGTGTACATCCAGCTCGCCGTGGCCGCGGTCATCGTCGCCCTGTACCAGCTGCGGAACGTCGCGACCGAGCGCCGCTTCCCGGGCCACCACCTGGTGCGCACCTTCCTGGTCATCGGCCTGCTCGGCCCGGCCTTCTACATGATCTACCCGGTGGTGGGACCGATCTTCGCGTACGGCGCCGACGGCGGGCAGTTCGCGACGGCCGACCTGTGGCCGGACGTCATGCCGCCGCTGAGCGCCCCGCAGCACATGGACTTCAACGAGATCACCCCGCGCAACTGCATGCCGAGCCTGCACACGGCGTGGGCCACCACGATCTTCATCCACTCCCGCAGGGGCCCGCGCCTCCTGCGGTTCGCGGGCACGTTCTGGCTGATCGCCACGCTCGGCGCGACGCTGGGCTTCGGCTACCACTACGGCGCGGACATCATCGCGGGCGTCGTCTTCGCGTTCACGATCGACGCGGCGATGCGCGCGCTCGACCGCGGCTGGGACAGGTCGGCGGTCCAACTGGTCGCCTACGGCGCGGCGGTCTTCACGCTGCTCCTGCTGTCGTACCGCTTCATTCCGATGCCGATGGCCAAGCACCCGTACGTCTTCGGCCCGCTCATGGTCCTGGCGATGGTCTCGGTGATCTACGGCTACATGCGCACCACCAAGCTCTGGGAACCGAAGCTCGCCCCTGCACCGAAACCGGCGGAGGCGCAACCGGAGATGGTGTGAGCGGACAGCACCGGAGCATGGGGCCGGAAGGGGGACACGTCCCCCTTCCGGCCCTTGTTCTTGCCTCTCCGATCGCGTACGACAACACGGACATAGCCGAGTATTCTGGACGCACGGCGAGGTCTTCCGCCCCGCCTTCGAGTCCTGGTCCGGCCGTGTGACGCCGTCCTGGCGTCGGGTTCGCGGCCCCGTCCGCAGCACAGAACCACCTAGCTGGAGGTGGACGCAGTGACAACCTCTCCCAGGTCGCCGTCCATGGAAACGCACCCCGACATCGTCGACATGCGGGCCCGCCACGAGAGTGCCGAGCGCATGGCGAGCACACCGAAGGTGCAGGCCATCGACACCTTGGCCTTCCTGACAGGCCTTTACCTGGCCGCTTCGCCCTGGATCGTGGGCTTCAACGGCCTCACGCGCCTCAGCGTCGTCAACCTCATCGTCGGCATCTCCTACGCGCTGCTGATGAGCGGCGGCTTCGGGCGGGCCTACGACCGGAGCCACAGCATGGCCTGGGCCGCCTGTGCCCTGGGCCTGTGGACCATCGTCGCGCCCTGGGTCGTCGCGGGTGACCAGAGCACCACGCGGACCGTGGTCAGCAATGTCATCACCGGCGCCATCGCCACCCTGCTCGCCCTGGCCGCCGCCATGGCCGCCAAGAAGGCGGAGTCGCAGGGCGGCGCGGGACGCGGCAGGAGGAGCGGCGTGTACCGGGCCGGATCCGGTTGACCGACACGTGACGTCACCACGCGCCCCACGGCCACCACGCCGTGGGGCGCGACGCCGTTCACGTCAGCAGTCTCAGCACCGCCTCCTCGATCGCCCCCTGCGTCGCCGGACGGCCGCCGTCGCCCAGGCGGTCCAGGTCGCCGGCGATCGTGCGGCCCTCGTCGAACAGCTCGATGACCCGGGGGTTGATGTACGAGGCCCGGCACACCGCCGGAGTGTTGCCGAGGTACTCGCTGACCTCGCGGACCGCCCGGGTGACGGCCCGTTTGCGGGCGGTCCTCGACTCCTCGGCGATCCGTTCCGACACGGCGAGGGCGACCGCCGCGAGGACGGTGGCGTGCCAGGTGCGGAAGTCCTTGGCGGAGATGTCGCGGCCCGCGCTGTCCCGCAGGTAGGCGTTGAGTTCGCCGGCGTGCACCTCGTGCCAGGCACCGCCATGCCAGTACGCGAAGAGCCGGTCGCTCCCGCCCTTCCTGCGCAGCAGGGAGCGCAGGACCTTGCAGGCGGGCGGGTCGACGAGCGCGCGTGTCTGCGTCTTGGAGTACTTCGCCGGGTACGTGAGACAGACCTCGCCGGACCGGCAGGAGACGTGCTCCCTGAGGAGGGTGGTCAAGCCGTACGTGCCGTGGTCCCGCCGGTAGGACTCGTTGCCGATCCGGAAGAAGCCGAGGTCGAGCATCCGTACGGCGCAGGCGAGGACCCGTTCGCGGCTGAGGCCGCGCCCGGCGAGGTCCTGTGCGACCTGGGCGCGCACGTCGGGGAGGGCGGCGGCGGCTTCGAGCACGTGCTCGTGCTTCGCCGCCTCCTGCTGCTCGCGGAAGCGCGGGTGGTAGAGGTACTGGCGCCTGCCCGCGGCGTCGGTGCCGACGGCTTGCAGGTGTCCGTTGGGCCACGGGCAGATCCACACGTCCCGCCAGGCCGGCGGGATGACGAGCCGCCGCAGGCGCTCCTTCTCCCCGGGGTCGGTGACGGGGCGCCCCGAGGCATCCGTATAGCGGAATCCGCGGCCCGAACGGACGCGGGTGAGCCCGGGTCCTTCGATGTGGCTGGTCCGCAGCCGCCGCGTCTCGCGCATGGTTCAAAAGTGCCCCGGAAGCGTGCCGCCAGACCGCCCGGCGGGGCGTTTGGCTCAGTCCGCCGCGGGCACTTCGAGCACCTACGCGCGACGATCTAAGGGCGAAGCGCGATCTCTGACGACCCCTAGCGCGAGGTAGTGATGAGCGACCAGAACATGGCGGACGACGCCTACCAGCCCACCGGCGACAACGAGGAGCAGGAGGACGCGGCTCCGCTGGACCTCCAGGACGCGGTGGACGAGCGTAGTTACGACGACATCCTCGACGAGGGCTACTCGCCGCCGGAGAAGCCCCTCGGCGTCAACAAGACGGGCACCACGGCGGAGGAGCAGCACGAGGGCGAGACGCTCGACGAGCGGCTCGCGCAGGAGGTGCCCGACACGGAGCCCGCGGGCGGTGACGGCATCGGCGACCTGCGGGACGGCGAGGGCGAGCCCGTGGACCCGGAGGCCGGGGAGAGCCGCGCGGGCCGCCTCGTCGCCCCGGACGAGGGCGCCCACACGGACACCACGAAGGAGGTCGTCGCGACGGACGAGGGGATCGACGGGGGCGCGGCGTCCGCCGAGGAGGCCGCGGTCCACGTCGTCCCCGACGAGGAGATGCCACCCGCCCCCTAGGTACGGGTACGCGAAACGGGTACGACACGATCACGCACCAGGGTGTCCCGGGTGCAGGGACGCCGGAACGGACGGCTATGAGCAGCGGTTTCATCGGCCCCGAAGGGTTCGGGCAGGACCCGTTCGGGGAGCTCTTCGCACGGTTCCTCGGCAGCGGCCGACGGCAGATCGACATCGGCAGGATGATGAGCGGCCCGGCGCGGCAGCTCGTGGCGGCCGCGGCCTCGTACGCGGCCGAGCGCGGCAAGAGCAACCTCGACACCGAGCATCTGCTGCGGGCGGCGCTGACCATCGAGCCGACCCGCGGCCTTGTCGCGCGCTCGGGGGCAGACCCCGAGCAGATCGCCGAGGAGATCGACCGGCACTCCGCGGAGACCGAGGGCGCCGTGCCCACGCAGGCCGTCGCGCTCACCCCGGCCGTGAAGCGTGCCCTGCTCGACGCGCACGAGGTGGCGCGGGCGGTCGGCGCCGGGTACATCGGCCCGGAGCACATCGTCATGGCGCTTGCCGCCAACCCCGACTCGGCGGCCGGGCACATCCTCAACGCGGCCCGCTTCGACCCGGGCCCGTCCCCGCAGCCGCCGCAGGGCCAGTCGGGCGGCCACGCCGAGCAGCGGCAGGGCGGCGGTGGCGGTGGCGGCGCGACGCCCACCCTCGACCAGTTCGGGCGGGACCTGACCGCGCGGGCCGCCGAGGGCGGCGTGGACCCGGTGATCGGCCGCGAGGAGGAGATCGAGCAGACCATCGAGGTGCTCTCCCGGCGCGGCAAGAACAACCCGGTGCTGATCGGTGACGCGGGCGTCGGAAAGACGTCCGTGGTGGAGGGCCTGGCCCAGCGGATCGCCGACGGCGACGTACCGGAGACCCTGGCGGGCCGCCGCGTCATCGCCCTCGACCTGTCCGGGGTCGTGGCGGGCACCCGCTACCGCGGTGACTTCGAGGAGCGGCTGAACAGCATCATCGAGGAGGTCCGCGCCCACTCCGACCAGCTGATCGTGTTCATCGACGAGCTGCACACCATGGTCGGGGCCGGCGGCGGCGGTTCCGAGGGCGGCTCGATGGACGCGGGCAACATGCTCAAGCCCGCCCTCGCCAGGGGTGAGCTGCACGTCATCGGGGCGACCACCCTGGAGGAGTACCGGCGCTACATCGAGAAGGACGCCGCGCTCGCCCGCCGCTTCCAGCCGATCCTGGTCGCGGAGCCGAGCCCGGCGGACGCGGTGGAGATCCTGCGGGGGCTGAGCGACCGCTACGAGGCGCACCACCAGGTCCGCTACGCCGACGACGCGCTGCTGGCCGCCGTGGAGCTGTCCGACCGCTATCTCACCGAGCGCTTCCTGCCCGACAAGGCCATCGACCTCATGGACCAGGCGGGCGCGCGGGTGCGGCTGCGGGCCAGCACGAAGGGCACCGACGTACGGGCCCTGGAGCGCGAGATGGAGCAGCTCACCCGGGACAAGGACCAGGCGGTGGCGGCGGAGCAGTACGAGCGGGCCACCGAGCTGCGGGACCGTGTCACCGACCTCGCCCGCAAGATCGGCGCGGGGCGGAGCCGCGAGCCGGGCGACGGGCAGATCGTGGAGGTGACCGCCGAGGACATCGCCGAGGTGGTGTCCCGGCAGACCGGCATCCCGGTGAGCACCCTCACACAGGAGGAGAAGCAGCGCCTGCTCGGTCTGGAGGCGCATCTGCACGAGCGGGTCGTCGGGCAGGAGGAAGCCGTCAGCGCGGTGGCGGAGGCGGTCCTGCGCTCCCGCTCGGGCCTATCGAGCCCGGACCGGCCCATCGGCAGTTTCCTCTTCCTCGGCCCGACGGGCGTCGGCAAGACGGAGCTGGCGCGGGCGCTGGCCGAGGCGCTGTTCGGCAGCGAGGACCGGATGGTCCGCCTGGACATGAGCGAGTTCCAGGAGCGGCACACCGTCAGCAGGCTCGTCGGGGCGCCACCCGGGTACGTGGGCCACGAGGAGGCGGGCCAGCTCACCGAGGCCGTCCGCCGTCACCCGTACTCGCTGCTGCTGCTCGACGAGGTGGAGAAGGCCCACCCCGATGTCTTCAACACCCTGCTCCAGGTCCTTGACGACGGACGTCTCACCGACGCGCAGGGGCGGACGGTGAACTTCACCAACACCGTCATCGTGATGACGAGCAACCTCGGCTCCGAGGCGCTGACCGGGCGCGGCGGCACCCTCGGCTTCCGCGCGGACGGGTCCGAGGCGGACGAGGAGGCGCGGCGCGAGCAGGTGATGCGGCCGCTGCGCGAACACTTCAGGCCGGAGTTCCTCAACCGTATCGATGAGGTGGTCATCTTCCGGCGGCTCACGGACGAGCAGCTCCGGCAGGTCACCGATCTCCTCCTGGAGGAGACCCGGCGCCGGCTGCACGCGCAGGACGTCACCATCGAGTTCACCCCGGCGGCGGTGGACTGGCTGGCACGGACCGGGCACCAGCCGGAGTACGGGGCGCGTCCGCTGCGCCGCACGATTCAGCGCGAGGTGGACAACCGGCTCTCCCGGCTGCTTCTGGACGGCCGGCTCACGCCGGGCAGCCGGGTCACGGTGGACGTCGAGGGCGACGCGCTGTCCCTGACCACCACGGCCGGGGCGCCGGCCGCCTGAGGGGACGTCGGGGCCGGTGCCCGGCTCACGGGCGGGGGTTCTCCCGCCGCCACGGGGGCCGGGCGTCGGCCCCCGTGCGTCCGGCGACGGAGGCGCACCGCGGGCAGAGCCGCTGTACGCGGTCGGCGGCGCCGCCGGACTCGGGGATGGCGTCGGTCCACGGCACATGGGGGAAGCGGGTGAGCTGCGAGCGGTGCAGGGAGAGCCCGCAGACGGTCTCGTTGCGGCCCGGCTCCCAGGCGTGCGCCTCCCCGGAGGGCAGCCTGCGGCGGCCCTCCTCCTCCTCGACCCACTGCCCGGAGGCCGCGACCGCGTACCTCTTCCTCCTGACCACGGCTGTGTCAGCGCGAGACGACGTGTCGCTCGTCGGGGACGCAGTGCGTCATGGTCAGCCCCTCGACGTCGCGCGGCGGGTTCTCGCCGAGGTTGGCGAGCCGCTTGCGGTCCTCCTCGGTCAGGTCCTGGCTCGCCAGCGGCTGGAGTCCCGCGACGTCCTTGGGCCCGATGCCGAGGCCCTCGCCGATCCTCAGACCGAGGTCGTTCTCGACGAGCAGGAAGTGCCAGACCATCCGCTCCTGAACCGCCCGGTCACACTGGGACAGCATGCCGACGAGGTTCTCCACGAGGTCGTCGCGCTCCCACTGCTCCATCAGGAGGTAGCGCTGGCCCGCCTGGAGGTAGTCGTTGGTGCGCGGGATGCGCCTGCGGGTGAGCCTGCCGCGGATCTCGGGGCCCTGTTCGTCCTCGGTGGCGTACTGGGCCTCGCGCAGGCCGCCGGTGATGGACGGCTCGTAGTTGACGATGGGGTTCTCGCCGCCGCGGTCGACGTGGTAGGTCATCTGTCCGTCGCGCTGGTTGGTGCGGACGTTCGCGTTCTTGGCGTGGTTGACCGGGAGTTGCAGGTAGTTGGGGCCGACGCGGTGGCGCTGGGTGTCGCTGTAGGAGAAGGTGCGGCCCACGAGCATCTTGTCGTCGGAGAAGTCGAGGCCGTCGACCAGGACGCCGGTGCCGAAGGAGATCTGCTCGTTCTCCGCGAAGTAGTTGTCCGGCATCCGGTCGAGCACCATCCGGCCGACGGCCTTGGGCGGGAAGTCCTGCTCGGGCCAGGTCTTGGTGTCGTCGAGCGGGTCGAAGTCCAGCTCGGGGTGGTCGTGGTCGTCCATGACCTGGACGAGCAGCTCCCACTCGGGGTGGTCGCCGCGCCCGACCGCCTCGTACAGGTCCTTGGTGGCGTGCCCGAGGCCCTGCGCCTGTACGTTGGCGGCGTCCTCCGCGGTCATGCTGCGGACGCCCAGCTTGGGCATCCAGTGGTACTTGACCAGGAGGGACTCGCCCTGTGCGTTGACCCACTTGTAGGTGTTGACGCCGAAGCCCTGCATGTGGCGGTAGTCCGAGGGGATGCCGCGCGGGCTGAACAGGTTGACCAGCATGTGCATGGACTCGGGCGTCTGTGACATGAAGTCGAAGATGCGGCGCGGCTGCTGCTCGAAGGTGACGGGGTCCGGCTTGAGCGCGTGGATGACGTCGGGGAACTTGATCGCGTCGCGGATGAAGAAGACGCCGAGGTTGTTGCCGACGAGGTCCCAGTTGCCGTCCTCGGTGTAGAACTTCACGGCGAAGCCGCGGGGGTCGCGGGCCGCCTCGGAGGAGTCACGGCCGCCGATGACGGTGGAGAAGCGCACGGCGACGTCGGTGCGCTTGCCGCGCTCCTGGAAGAGCTTGGCCCGGGTGAAGCGGGCGATCGGCTCGTCGCCGAAGGTCCCGTACGCCTCGAAGAAGCCGTACGCGGTGACGCCGCGGGCGTGGACGACGCGCTCGGGGATGCGCTCGCGGTCGAAGTGGCTGATCTTCTCCAGGAACTGGTAGTTCTCCAGCGTCGCGGGGCCGCGGGCGCCGACGGTGCGCTGGTTCTGGTTGTCGTGGACCGGGTGGCCCTGCCGGTTGGTGAGCGTCTCCCGGTTGTCGTCCGGGGCGGGGCCCTTGCTCGATACGTCGGTCACTGCGTCTGCTCCTTCGACCCGAGATCGGCACGTGCTCCGTGCCTGGTGATCATGGTTTGCCGTGGTGTGTCCGGGGCTGCCGTCGGTGCGGGTCTGAGCTGTCCGCGCCGAGGGAGCCGCGCTCACCCGTCCGTGTCGTCCGCGTCCTGGTCGTCGTCCCCCTCGGCCTGCGAGGGCGTCGTGCGCGGCGGATCGGTCCGCTCGTCCTGGGCCGTCCGGCCCGTGCCGTCGGCGCCCGTGTCCCGCTCGCCCTCGGCCTGCGACGGGGTGTTCTCACTCATGAGGTACGCCTCCCATTCAGCCCGGTACATTCCGATATGTCCATGGTCGCCCCGGGCGGCGGCCGTGTCCGTTCGTGGCGTGCGCCACCGGGTACCCGATCGCCTCGCCCTCACCCGAAAAGCCCAAAAAGGGAGACCCCCATGACCGACCTCACCGCTCCCCCGGCCAAGGCGGCCGTCGTCACCGGCGCGGACTCCGGCATCGGCCGCGCCACGGCCGTCCGGCTCGCCGCGGCAGGACTGGACGTGGGGATCACCTGGCACACCGACGAGGAGGGCGCGAAGAGGACGGCCGAGGAGGTGCGCGGCCACGGCAGGCGCGCGGAGGTCGCCCGGATGGACCTGAGCCGGCTGCCCGACGAGGCGGCCGTGGTCGACCGGCTCGCCGAGCGGCTCGGCCGGATCGACGTACTGGTCAACAACGCGGGTACGGGCACCGCGACGCCCTTCCTCGACCTCACCCACGAGGACGTGCGGCACGTCGTCGACGTGGACCTCATCGGCCCGTTCCTCTGCGGCCAGCACGCCGCGCGCCGGATGATCCGGCAGGGCGACGGCGGCCGCATCGTCAATGTGACCTCCGTGCACGAGCACCAGCCCCGCGTGGGCGCGGCCCCGTACTGCGCGGCCAAGGGCGGGCTCGGGCTGCTGACCCAGGTGATGGCCCTTGAGCTCGCGGAGCACGGCATCACCGTCAACGCGGTGGCCCCCGGCGAGATCGCCACGCCCATGACCGGCCAGGAGGACACGGACGTGCACACCGAGAGCCGCCCCGGTATCCCGCTCGGCCGCCCCGGCGACGCCCGGGAGATCGCCGCCATCATCGCGTTCCTCGCGGGCCCCGACGCCTCGTACGTGACCGGCGCCTCCTACGTCGCCGACGGCGGCATGGTCCGGATGGGCCCCCAGGCGGGCTCCCACCTCCACAGCGACGCCTGGCGGCGGCCCTGAGGTGACCCCCGCGGCCCTGCGGTATAAGGAAAGAGCGACATCGCGCGGCCCCGCACGTCAGGAGGCCGGCGGCGAAGCGGCCCGTGTCGAAGTCGGCGGACCGGGTACCGGTGGTGCCTGGAGCAGGGATCGTCTCAGACGGCCGACCTGCACGGTCAGTGCAGCAGCCGGCGTCCGGAAACGGAGCAGCAGGTGACGCGGAACGCAGAGAACGCCACTCCCGACCACGCCGCCGGCGAGCGACAGCAGCCGGTCACCGAGCTGCGTCCGGCGGCCGGGCCCATCGGGGTGAACGAAGCCCGGCACGACGCCCCCGCGGAGGAACTCCCGCCCGACCTCAACCAGGCCATCCTGGAGGCGGCCAAGCAGGTGGGTTCCCTGCTGAAGAGGAACGGCCACGACTTCGCCCTCGCGGGCAGCGTCGCCGTGTACGCGCACGGCGGGGCGGGGAACCTCCAGCACGACGCCGACTTCTGCATCAAGCCGGAGGACGCCGAGACGGTCGCGGCGACGCTCACCGAAGCAGGCCTGACGGTGTATCAGCCGCCCGAGGACTGGCTGCTCAAGGCCAAGTGCCTGGGCCAGGACATCGACCTCATCTTCGAGCTGGCCCACCAGCCCGTCACCGCCGACCTGCTGGCACGGGCCGCCGAACTGCCGGTGGACTCCGTACGGATGCCGGTCCTGGCGCCGACCGACCTGATGCGGGCCCTGCTCGCCGCGTTCTCCGAGCACCACTGCGACTTCGGCGCCGTCCTGCCGATCGCGCGGCAGCTCCGCGAGATGGTCGACTGGGAGACCGTCCGCCGCGAGTACGAGGACGCTCCGATGCCGGCCGCCTTTCTCTATCTGCTGGAACGCCTTCAGGTCGTCGCACCGCGAGGAGGAGACCGATGAACGACCCGGCCAACGTCGAGTACCGCATCGCCCACTTGCAGGAACGGCTCGCCGCCGAGGAACAGGGCGAGCTGGGCCTGCGCGTGGAGAACCGCGGCTCGTCCGTCACGGTCGCCGGGACCGTGCCCACGGCGCACTGCCGCGAGGAACTGCTGCGCACCGTGCGCGAGGAACTGGAGGGTCTCACGGTCCACTGCGACATCGTGGTCGCCGAGACGGCGACCCCGGACCACCCGGAGGAACTGTCATGATCCGCGTCGCAGCCGTCGGGGACATCCACATGGGCCTCGACAGCCGAGGAGTGCTCCGGCCCGCCTTCGAGACCCTGCCCGACTGTGCCGACCTGCTGCTCCTGGCCGGTGACCTCACCCGCCACGGCACACCGGAGGAGGCCCGGGTGGTCGCCGAGGAGGTCACGGGGCTGCCGGTCCCCGTCATCGCGGTGCTCGGCAACCACGACCACCACGACGAGAAGCCCGACGAGGTCACCGCGATCCTGCGCGACGCGGGGGTACGGGTGCTCGAAGGCGAGGGCACGGTCGTCGAGGTCGACGGGGCGCGCCTGGGCGTCGCGGGCACCAAGGGGTTCGGCGGCGGGTTCGTCGGGCGCTGCGGCAGCGAGTTCGGCGAGCGGATGATGAAGGACTTCATCCGGTACACCCGCCGCTGCGCGGACGGCCTGCGGACCTCCCTCACCGATCTCGCCGAGCAGGGCTGCGAGGCCCGCGTGGCGCTCACGCACTTCGCGCCCGTGCCGGACACCCTGGCGGGCGAACCCCCGGAGATCTACCCGTTCCTCGGCAGCTATCTGCTGGCCGAGGCCGTCGACGCGGTGGGCGCGGACCTCGTCGTCCACGGCCACGCGCACGCGGGCACCGAACACGGGATGACCAGCGGCGGCGTGCCGGTGCGCAACGTGGCCCAGCCGGTCATCCGCAAGGCGTTCAACGTCTACCACCTGCGGGGCCGCGAGCACGCGGAGCCCGCGACGGCCGCCGCTTCCGCCGAGCGGCCGGGCTGAGCGGCGGGGCGTCGGCCCGTACGTACTACGCCGTCTGCCGCGCCAGCAGCTTCTGCACCGAGCGGACCACGTCGAGGGCCGTGCCGCGGGGGCGGACGACCGGGGCGCCCGCGGCGGCGGCGAGGTGCGCGGGGCCCGTACTGCCCGCGATGACGGCGTCGGCGGCGCGCAGGACGCCCGACAGGGTCCGCAGGTCCGTGCGGCCGCCCAGGTCGACGGCGGTGTCGCCGCTGACCCGCCGGGTCAGGCCGGTCTCCTCGGGCCCGCCGGTGACGACGACGCGGTGGCCGGTGTCGGCGAGCAGGGCGACCGCATCGGCCGCGCGTTCGGCGCCCCGGCCGCGGGCCGAGGCGTCGGCGCCCGGGTGCAGCACGACGTACGGGCCGTTGCCCGTGAGGCCGGTGGTGTCGGGGCCGGGGTGGACGCGGAGCCTGCCGTCGTCCCCGTGCCGCGGGTGGAAGCCGAGGGCCGCCGCCGTGTCGAGCGCCGCCTCGGCGTCGTGCGCGGTGCCGCCGGCCCCGACGCGGGGCACCTGCGCCGCCCGCAGCAGCGCGGCCGTCAGCGTGCTCTCCCCGGGGGAGGCCAGGACGAGCGCGACGTCGAACGCCGCCTCCGCCAGGCGCCGGCGCGGCCCGTCACCCTCCCACGGCGCCCGCGGTACGAGGACGTCGTCGACGCCGGGCAGCAGCCGTGCCGCGGGTTCGCCGCGGGGTCCGCACACCACCGTCACGTGGTCCGCCGAGGCCGCGACGGCGCGGACCGCCGGACCTGCCAGAAGTACCCCGGACATGCTGTCGGGGCAGACCACGAGCGCCTTCATGACACATCCTCCCTCTCACCACGAGCACGCATGCCGTGTGCCCCTCTCCGCGCCCGGCACGCCTTGGCCTCCGCCTTCGGAGCGGGCCTCGGCGCGGCGGTCGAGGCAGTCGGCGATGGTGCGCTTCAGCCCGTCGTCCCAGCCCGTCCTCGGGATCCAGCCGAAGAGCTCGTGGGCGAAGCCCGTCAGGGGCCGGGGCGGCTCGGGGACCGCGGCGCCCGTGTACCGCAGAGGCGCGTCGGAGCCGGTCAGGGCGAGGACCCTGCGGGCGATCTCCGCCACGGTGGTCCCGTCGTCGCCCCCGATGTCGACCGGCCGCACCGACCGGCTCGCGGCCACCAGGAGCACGCCGTCGACCGTGTCGTCGATGTAGCAGAGGGAGGGCGCGTGGCTGCCGTCGCCGGGGACGGTGACCGGTTCGCCGTCGAGGGCCTGCCGGATGAGTCCGGGGACCATGCCGCCGTCACCGGGCCCCATGCGCGGCCCGTACGCCGGGAAGACCCGCACGATCCCGGCGTCGGCCTCCTCCACGCTCACGTAGGCGGTGGTCAGGGTCTCGGCGAAGCGCCGGGCCTCGTCACGGGCGCTGTCGCGGGGCGGGGCCCCCTCGGCGTGGCAGGTGGAGGCGAGCAGGAAGCGGGCGCCGTCCCTGCCGGCCACGGCGAGGGCGTTGCGTGTGCCCAGGCTGGCGGCGTCGAGCGCGTCCAGCGGGCGCTGCCGCGAGGCGGCGGGCGGGGCGAGGCACGCGAGGTGCAGCACGAGGTCGTACGGTCCCGCGAGGGTGTCCGGGGTGCCGGGCCGCGCGAGGTTCCGCTCCAGGTGGCGGAAGCGGGGGTGGCCGGCGAGGTGGGCGATGTCGCGGGCGGCGCCGAGCGGCAGGTCGTCCACGCAGTCGACCGCGACGCCCGCGTCGAGCAGGCGCTCGCACAGATGTGAGCCGAGGAATCCGGTACCGGCGGTCACCAGGGCGTGCCGCCAGGGGGGCGGGGCCACGGGAGCCATGGAGAACATCGCCTCCGTGCCGGGAGGCCTCGCGTGACGCGCCATGAGGGGGCCTGCGCGAAGGCTCGTGGGAGAACTCGTGGGAGAACTCGTGGGAGAGCTCGTGGGAGAGCTCGTGGGACGACGCATGGGAGCACCTTTTCGTCTCAGGGCCAGGACGGCTCCCTGCGGGGTACGACGACCAGCTCGCCCACCACGCTGCCCGCCGGGACCGAGAGCGCGTACAGGACCGTGTCGGCCACGATGTCCGGGCTCTGGAGCATCGTGACGTCGGCGTCGGGGAAGCGCTCCATGATGAACGCGGTCTCCATGCCGCCCGCGATGACGCCCGTGACGCCGATGCCGACGCAGTCGCGCTGCGCCTCCTTGAAGAGCGTGTGGGTGAACGCTCGCAGGCCCGACTTGGCCGACGCGTAGGGTCCCGCCTCGGTCCAGGTGCGGTTCGCCGCGGTGGACAGGATGTTCACGATGTGGCCGCCGCCACGGGCGATCATGCGGCGGTAGGTCTCCAGGCAGAGGTACATGGGTCCGAGCAGGTTGGTCTCGACGACCCGGGTCACCTCGTCGGCCGTCAGGTGCTCGATCGGCTTGGAGACGTCCACGGCGGCGTTGTTGACCAGGATGTCCACCGGCTCCCCGGCCTCGTCGAGATCCCGGAAGACCGCGGCCACGCCCACGGCGTCGCGTACGTCCATCTCCACGAAGCGGGCGTCGCCCCCCTCGCCGGTGAGCTCCGCGCAGAGCTCCACGGCGAGGTCCTTGCGGACGTCGGCGACCAGGACGGTGGCCCCGGCCGCGGCGAGGCGCTGGGCGATCGAGGCGCCGAGGCCCCGGGCCGCGCCGGTCACCAGCGCGCGTCTGCCGTGGAGGTCGATCTGTGCTGCGGCGCCCATGCTGTGCCTTCCTTGGTTTCCTGCCTCCCACTGTGACCCGGAGCACGCCGCACGGCACGTCGGGAGCCGCCGGAGAAGCCGCCGGAGAAGCGTGTGAGCAAGCACACCAGAAGTACGAATGCCCGCGTACGGCAAGGGAGTTGGCGCTCCACGGCCGGTCGCGGGGGCGAAGCGTCCCGAAGCGGGGCAGAAGCGCTTCAGGACCATCTGCCACGATGGTCATCGCCGTACTCCGGAGTGTCCGCGACGACGTGACGCCGGCCAGGAGACGCCTACTCGGCGACACGGCGCCGAACAGATCCGGTGGAGCGACCGCGCAGAGCTGCGCGCGTCCGGAAACACCGCCGGAACCACGCTTGAGTCCCCGCCGACTCGCCCGAGCCCCGAGTAGCCTGTGTCTTCTTCTTCTCCCTTGTCCTCTCCTGCCCAGGACGCGTCACGGTCGCCGTGGCGGTCGCTGAAGTACCGCAGCATGCGCTGGTGGTCGGTCGCGAACTTCGTGTCGAACGCCGGTACGTGGATGCAGCTCACCGTGCAGAACCTGCTGGTGCTCCAGATCACCGGCTCCGCGGCGGCCACCGGTCTCTCCATGTCCGTGCAGGCCGCGCCCGCGCTGCTGATGAGCGTCGTGGGCGGCGCCGCGGTCGACCGCTGGCCCCGCAAGCTCACGGCCGCCGTCAGCCAGGCGCTACTGGGCGTCATCGCCTTCACGACCGCCGTCCTGGTGGCGTGCGGCGGGCTGAACCTGACCGTCCTCATGGGGCTCGCCGCCGTGACCGGCGTCATCGCCACCGTCGACGGGCCCGCGTGCTCGCTGCTCGGCAACGACCTCGTGCCCCCGGAGGACGTGCCCTCGGCCATCGGCGTGGGCTCGCTCGTGCACAGCGCGGGGCGGCTCGCGGGCGCCGCGCTCGGCGGTGTCACGGTCGGCTTCCTCGGCACGGCCGCGGCCTACGCCGCCAACGGCGTGTCGTTCCTCTTCGTGGCCTCGGTCATACCCTTCCTGCGTCCCGCCTACGGGGCGGTGCGCGGGGCGGTGGCCGAGCGGCCGAAGGATGCCACCGCGACGGTGGGCGAGAACACGACCGTGGGCGAGAACATGACCGTGCGGCAGGGCATCGCGTACTTCATGCGGCGGCCCCGCCTGGTCGCCCTCGCGGGCATCACCGGGATCAGCGCGGTCTTCGGCCGGAACTACAACCTCACGCTGGTCGTGCTGGTCACCGGGCCGCTGGCCGGGAGCGCGGGGGCGTTCGGCACGGTCTCGACGGTGCTTGCGGTCGGCGGCATCATCGGCGCGGTGCTCGGCGCCCGGCTGCGGAAGCCGTCCGTGCGCCTGGTGGGCACGCTGGCCGCGGCGGGAGGCCTGTTGCAGGTCCTCGCGGGCCTCTCCCCCACCTTCGCGGTCCTGCTCGTCCTCGTCCTGCCGATGGCCGTCGTGGAATCGGTCTCCGACACCGCGGGCACGACGGTCCTCCAGACCGACCCGCCGGCCCACATGCGCGGCCGCGTCCTCGGCGTGTGGGGCAGCATCAGCACGGCCTGGGGCCTGGGCGGCCCGCCCGCGCTCGGCCTCCTCATGGAACTGGCCGGCGCACGCGGCGCCCTCGTCGCGGGCGGCCTCCTCATCGCAGGATCGGTCGGCGCGGGCCTCCTGCTGCGCAGGCGCGGCGTCGGCTCCCCGGTACTGGTCCGGACGGACACGAACGAGGCCACGGCCCAGCCCGCGCTGAGCACGGCCGCGTAACCACCTCACGGTGTCTCCCGCTGGGTAGCGGGTACCACCGCTGCCGCTCTGCGGGCCAGCAGTGTCGTCGAGCGGCCGTCCAGGTACGGCAGGACCACCGCCTGGCCGCCCCAGGCCCGCAGGGTCTCCGCCTCGGGGAGGTCCTCGACCGAGTAGTCGCCGCCCTTCACCCAGACATCGGGGCGGAGCTTCGCCAGGAGGTTCTGCGGGGTGTCCTCCTCGAAGACCGCCACCGCGTCGACGCTGCCCAGCGCCTCCAGGACGCGGACGCGGTCGGCCTGGCGGTTGAGGGGGCGGCCGGGGCCCTTGCGGCGGGTCAGGGACTCGTCGGAGTTCAGGCAGACGATCAGGCAGTCGCCGATGCCCCGGGCGCTCTCCAGGAGGCCGACATGGCCCGCGTGGAGGAGGTCGAAGCAGCCGCCGGTCGCCACGACCGTGCCGCCGCGCGCCCGTACCCGCTCCACGAGGGTGAAGGCGTCGGTGCGGGCGCTCTCCTCCGGCGGGGCCGCGGGCGTCGTCCGCCACAGCGCGGGGTTCGTCGCGCCGCCCGCCGACACGAACGCGGCGGCCTCCGCGACGGCCCGCTGAAGCGCCTCCTCCGGCAGCGCGCCGTCGGCGAGCGCCGCGGCCGTGGTCGCCGCGAAGCAGTCACCGGCGCCGCACGCGTCGCCGGTGGCGCGGTAGGGGGACGGCACGAGCATCGGCGTGCCCGAGCCGGGGCGGGTGAGCAGGACGCCCCGGTCGCCGAGGGTCACCGCGACGCCGGAGACCCGCCAGCGCTCGGCGAGCTCCGCGCCCCGCCCCGCGTAGGCGCGCAGCGTCTCGTCCTCGCCACCGCACAGCGCGCGGGTCTCCGCGGCGTTGGGGGTGACGAGCCGCGCTCCGGGCACGGGGTCGTCGCCCTTGGGGTGCGGGTCCCAGACCAGGGGTGTACGCGGCGTGACGGCCACCAGTTGTTCGCGTACGGCGCTCGCGGTGTGCCGCCCGTAGTCGGCGACGAGGACGGCGTGCGCCCCGGCCAGCGCGTCGCGCACCGCGGCGTCGGGCTCGCCCGGTGTGCCGCCGCCCCGGTCGATGCGGACCAGCGGCCGCCCGGAGGCGATGACGCGGGTCTTCACCGGCAGGGTGCCTTCGAGCGGCAGCTCCACCAGGCGCACCCGGCCGCGGAGTTCGCGGCGCACGGCCTCGCTCGCGGGGTCGTCGCCGAGCGCGGTCACCAGGGTCACGTCGCGTCCGCCGCGGGCGGCGAGCGCGGCGGCGAGACCTGCGCCGCCGGGGTGCCGCCGGTCGACGGTGACGTCGACGACGGGCGCGCAGGCGTCCGGCGAGAGCCGGGTGGCGATGCCTTCGATGTCCTCGTCGAGCAGGACGTCCCCGACGACGACGAGCGGCTTGGGACCGGTGTTCTTCATGACACGCTCCCGTTGACTCGGATCACACTCGGTACGGAGGTCCGCACCGCGGCCTCCGCCGGTTCGGCGACCGCCGCGTCGAAGGCCTCGCAGAGCAGGTGGACGGCGACGAGGTGGGCCTCCTGCACGGTCGCCGTGGTGTCGCCCGCGACGCTGAGGGAGTCGTGGGCGGCCTCGACGAGCGGGTTGGGGCCCGGCCCGGTGAGCGCCCAGACGCGCAGCCCCGCGGCCCGCGCCGCCACGGCGGCGGTGATGAGGTTGGCGCTGCGGCCCGAGGTGGAGAGCAGCAGCAGGATGTCCCCCGGCCTGCCGTGGGCGGCGACCTGGCGCGCGTACACGTGCTCGAACCCGTAGTCGTTGCCGATGGCGGTCATGCTGGACGTCTCGGCGTGCAGGGCGATCGCGGAGTACGCGGGCCGCTCCCGCTGGTAGCGGCCGACCAGCTCCGCGGTCAGGTGCTGCGCCTGGGCGGCGCTGCCGCCGTTGCCCGCGGCGAGCAGCCGGTTCCCCGCGGGCAGTGCGGCGGCGAGTCTGCCGCCCCAGTCCGTGATGCGGCCGAGGCCGTCCCGGCGCAGCCGGACGATCGCCCGCTCCAGGGATCGGCAGTGCAGATGTGCGGCGTCGAGTGCAGAGAATTCGCTCATGCTGTTCGGGCGTACCGCGTCCGCGGGGGACGGCGGCGGGCCCGCACCTCCTTCTGATGGGCCGCTGGGTCTTGGGCCGCCGGCTCCCGGGCCACGGGGCCCGGGGCCGGTCAGGGCCTCACACCGCGCCGACGCCCGTCACGACGGGCCGGGCGTCGAGCACTTCGCAGTAGGCGGCCTCGGTGGCCGCGGCGACCCGTGGCCAGCCGTACCGGCGCAGGGTCCTGCGGCGCCCCGCCTCGCCGCCCGCCTCGCGCCCCGCGGGATCGGCGAGGAGTCCGGCGACGGCGCGGGCGAGGGCCACGGGGTCGCGGGGCGGCACCAGGCGCCCGGTGGCCGGGTCGGCGACGGTGTCGAGCTGTCCGCCGACCGCGCTGGCGACGACGGGCCTGCCGCAGGCCATGGCCTCCAGCGGGACGATGCCGAACGGCTCGTAGTCGGCGGGGCACACCACCACGTCGGCCGCGCGCAGCAGCGGCGGCACGTCCACGCTCGGCACGCCGCCGGTGAAGCGGACCCGGTCGGCGACGCCCGCGTCCCGGGCGAGGGCGCGCAGCCTGCGCACCTCGGGGTCCTGGTCGAGCCGGTCGGCGGAAGGACCGCCGACGATCACCAGCTCGGTGTCGGGCAGCAGGGCGAGCGCGGCGACGGAGACCGCCGCGCCCTTGCGCGGAACGAGCCGGCCGAGCTGGAGCAGCTGGTGGCGCAGGGGGCCGCGCTCGGCGGCCGGGCCGCGCGGGGTGAACAGGTCGGTGTCGACGCCGCAGGGCACGACGCCGACCTTGGTGGCGGGTATGCCCATGCGGCCCAGTTCGGCGACCTCGTCGCGGCAGGTGGCGATGATGCGGTGGCAGCCGCGGCCCACCTCCGTCTCCAGGGCGACCCGGCGCGGCGGGCTGGGGTCGGCGAGCCGCTGGTGGCGCCGCTTCACCGTGCCGAGGGCGTGGTACGTGTGCAGCAGCGGCAGGCCGAGCTCGCGCGTGGCCCGGAGCGAGGCGAGCCCCGACATCCAGAAGTGCGAGTGCACCAGGTCGGGCGGGCGGTTGCGCCAGCTGCGGGCCATGTACCGCCCGAACTCGGCCATGTGGGGCAGGAGTTCGTCCTTGGGGATCGGCTCGGGCGGGCCCGCGGGCACGTGGCGCACCTCGACGCCGTCGCGCAGCGCCACCCGGTCGGGCAGGTCGCGCGCGTCGCGGCGGGTGTAGACGGTGACCCGGTGGCCGCGGTCGGCGAGGGCGCCCGCGAGGCAGGCGACGTGCACGTTCTGTCCGCCGGCGTCCACGCCGCCGAGGGCGGCGAGCGGGCTCGCGTGTTCCGAGACGAGCGCGATCGACAGCGCTCCGGGGATGCCGGGGTCGAAGGGGTCCAGGGACGAGGTCATGAGCACGCCTCCGTCATCACGCGCTCCCAGTCGGCGAGGAAGCGCTTGAGTCCATACCGTTCGAGTGCCGCCTGACGGGCGCGGGCGCCGTCCTCGGCCGCCGCCTCCGGTTCCGCCAGGTAGTGCCGGACCGCCCGCGCGAGGACGTCGGGGCGGGTGGAGAGGGTGCCGGTGCCGCGCGGTACGGCCTCGACCGCCTCGGTGGTGGCGAGCGCGACGACGGGCATGCCCAGGTGCATGGCCTCCAGGAGGGACAGGCCGAGCGACGTCCAGCGCACCGGGTGCAGGTAGAGGCGGCGTCGCGCGAGCGCGGCGTGCAGTTCGCCCTGGGGCAGGTCGGCGGCGCGGCAGCGGTCATCGGCCACGCCGAGGTGCGCGGCGAGGCCCTCGGTGCGCATGCCGAAGACGTCGAGGGGCGCCGCCTCGCTGAGGTGGGCCAGGAGGTCGGTGCCGGTGTACCGGCCGCGCCTGACCGGTTCGTTGACGACGACGGCCGCGCGGGCGAGCCGTCCGGTGTACTGGTGCCCGGGGTCGACGATGCCGTGCTCGATGACCTCGGTGCGCGTACCGCCGTTGTCCCAGAACAGCCGGTTGAAGTGCGTGACGTGCACGAGTGTGAGGTCGTCGCGGTCGGCGCAGGGGTGCCGGGTGTTCGGTACGTCGCCGTCCGGCGCGTTGTGCTCCAGGTACACCGCGGGCACGTCACGGCCTGGGCGCCGCCCGCCGAGCCACTGTTCGGCCAGGTCGCGTTCGTGCGGACGCTGGAGGACGACGAGGTCCACCTGCGCGTCGCGCAGCTCCCCGGGGGTGATCTCCCGTACGGAGTCGGGCCAGGCGAAGGTGCGTGCGCGGCCGAGCCCGTCCGGGCCGCGGTCCGGTGTGACGGGAACGAGGTAGGTGTGGGGCCCCTGCACGAACGCTGTCGTCCAGGAGCCGTGCACGTGCCACAGCAGGATGTTCATACGGTCGCTCCTCGTTCCGGCCCGGGCGCGCGGCCGGGTCCGGTCGGCGGGTGGGGCAGGGCGGCGGACACGAGAGGGGCGCGGGAGCCGTTCATCGCCGCTCCCCCTCCCCCGGCCGGACGCCGGAGGGGCGCGCGGCCCCGGTCCGGCGGCCGAGGACGAGGCCGACGGCGGTGAGCAGGTCGGGGGCGACGGCGTCCGCGGCGGCGGTCTCCTCGGCGCGGGTGACCGGGGTGGGCACGAGCACACCCCGCGCACCGGCGGCGCGCGCGGCGTCCACGTCGGCACCGATGTCGCCGATGACGACGGCGCGTCCGGCGGGCACCCCGAGCCGTGCGCACGCGGCGAGGACGAGCCCCGGCTCCGGTTTGCGGCAGCCGCAGCCGTCGCCGGGGCCGTGCGGGCAGATCGCCCAGACGGAGAACGGGCCGAGGAGTTCCTCGACGCGCCGCCGGACCGCGTCGACCTGGGCGCGCGACAACAGGCCGCGCGCGACGCCCGACTGGTTGCTCACCACGCCGGCCGGGACGCCCGCGGCCCGTACGGCGTCGACGGCCTCGCGGGCGGTCGGCATGAGCCGCACCCGCGCGGGGTCGCCGTTGTAGGGCACGTCGGCGACGAGGGTCGCGTCACGGTCGAAGAGGACGGCGGCGGGGAGGTCCCGGTCCGCCGCGCCCGGGCCGCGCGGCGGGGCGGGCCCGTCGATCAGCCAGGGCCCGTCGGCGGTCTCGGCGATGGCGGTGGTGACCCTGGGGGGCCGGGTCTGCGCGGCCGGGTGCCGGTTCATCGGCCGGCCTGTTCCCCGGTGAGCGGCCGAAGCGGCGTACCCGGCGGCCTCGACGGTCCCGACACCGGCCGCAGCGGCGCGGCCCCGCGGTGCGCGAGGTGGCCGCGCAGCCAGTGCCAGGTGGCGGCGGGCGGGATGAGCGCGCTGGTCACGGCCATGGCGACCACCTCCTCGCGGTGGCGGGGACCCGGCAGGATGCGGGCCAGGGCGAATTCGGCGGTACCGGCGAGCCAGCCGGCGGCGCAGGCGGTGGCGCCCGCGGGCCTGCGCAGCGCGGCGCAGGCGAGGGCGCCGAGGCCCGCCGCGGTCACCGCGAGGTGCCGGGGCAGCCGGCCGCGGGGAGCTGCGGCGCGGGTCCACCAGTCGGGGCCGTGCAGCCGGGTCATGAGCACGTCGTCCGCGTTGCCCCGCTGGAGGCGCACCGAGATCCAGCGGTCCGCGGGGCGTACCGGATGGGCCGTGGAGCGCGCCCCTCGGGCCACCGTCCAGCCGTCGGCGAGTACCCGCAGCGCCAGGTCGGCGTCCTCGCGGAAGGCGCGCCGGAACCGCTCGTCGAAGCCGCCGACGGCTTCGAGCGCCTCCCGGCGGTAGGCCATGTCGGCGGTGATCCACCGGGCGGTGGCGAGCCCCGCGGTACTGCGCTCCCAGTCCGTCGGCCTGCGGTCCGCGGGCAGCGGCACGTCGATGCGGGCGGTGACGGCGCCGTTGGCGGGGGTGGCCGCGGCGAGGTCGAGGGCGAGGTCGTCGCACCAGGTGGGCCCCGGCACCACGTCGTCGTCGAGGAAGACGACCCACGGCACCCGCATGGCCGCCCGCCAGCCGGTGTTCCTGGCCGCGGCGGGGCCGCGCGCCCTGCCCGGCACCACGGCGGTGACCGGGCGCAGGGCGGCCGGGACGTCGACCGGCAGCGGTGTGGTGCCGTGCTTGTGCGGCCGGTCGTCGACGAGGATCACGCTCTCGGGCTTCGGCCCTGTCGCGGCGGCGAGGGCGCGCAGGGTCGCGCCGAGGCTGGGCCGTCCGAGCGTGGGGATCACCACCGCGTACGTGCCTTCGGTGCCTTCGTGCCGTCGCTCGCGGGTGGCCATCAGGCACCGCCGTTCTCGTCGGCACGCAGGTCGGCGCGGAAGAGGTCCTGGCGGCGGATCGCGTACGGGCCGATGGCCAGGAGGTCGACGGGCGAGGAGCCGAAGCACTCCAGGGCGTCGCGCGGGTCGTCGACCATGGGGCGGCCCGCGGTGTTTAGGCTGGTGTTGACGACGACCGGCAGCCCGGTGAGCCTCTCGAACTCGCCCAGCATGCGGGCGACAAGGGGCTCGCGCGCCGCGTCGACGGTCTGGATGCGGGCCGTGCCGTCCACGTGCACGACGGCCGGTATCCGCTCCCGCCAGGACTCGGCCACATCGTGCACGAAGAGCATGTACGGGCTGGGCAGCGGCCCGTCGAAGATCTCCGGGGCCCGTTCGGCGAGCACCATCGGGGCGACCGGGCGGAACTGCTCGCGGCCCTTGACGTCGTTGAGGCGCTCCAGGTTGCCCGCGTGGCCGGGGTGGGCCATCAGCGAGCGGTGCCCGAGGGCCCTCGGGCCGTACTCGGAGCGGCCCTGGAACCAGGCGACGATCCGGTTGTCGGCCAGCGCCCGCGCCACGGTCCCCGCGATGTCCGCGGGCCGCTCGAAGCTGACGGCGGCCGTCTTCAGCCAGGCGCCCAGTTCGGCGTCCGTCCAGTCGCGGCCGAGGTCGGCGCCGGTCATGGGCTCGGGCTCGACGCCCTCGCCCGCGGTGAGCAGCAGCGCGCCGCCGAGGGCCGTGCCCGCGTCACCGGCCGCGGGCTGGACCCACACCCGGGAGAAGGGGCCCTCCCTGGCTATGCGGGAGTTGGCGACGCAGTTCAGGGCGACGCCGCCGGCGAGGGTGAGCACGCTGTCGTGGGTCTTGCCGTGCAGCCAGCGCGCCAGGTCGAGCATGGTCTCCTCAAGGACGGCCTGGGCGCTCGCGGCCACGTCGGCGTGGGCCTGCGTCCAGGGCTCGTCGGCGCCGCGGGGCGGGCAGAGTTCATGCCAGGGCACCGCGGTGGCGCGGAATCCGCCGTCGCCGGTCGGGTACACGTGCCTGCGCAGTTCGGGGAGCATGCGCGGGGTGCCGTGGGAGGCGAGGGCCATGACCTTGAACTCGTCGGAGGAGCGGAGGAATCCGAGGTGCCCGGTGAGTTCCTCGTAGACGAGGCCGAGGGAGTGCGGCAGGTCCTGCGCGTACAGCGCCCGGAGTTCGTTGCGCACGCGCCGCGCGGCGAGGTGCGAGGCGCGCTCGCCCCGGCCGTCGAGGACGAGCACCGAGGAGTCCTCGGCGCCCGGCGCGGCGAAGGCGCTGGAGGCGGCGTGCGCCATGTGGTGCGGCACGAAGCGGACGACGCCGGGGTCGAGGCCGGGCAGCGCGGCCTTGAGGAAGCCGGGCGCCTCACGGGCGTACGTCTGGCGCAGGTGGTCCCAGGGGTCGTCCAGCCCCATCGACTCGGCGGGCCGCGCGAGGCCCGGGTCGTAGGAGTAGGCGACGGCGTCGAGGTCCTCCGGACGGAGACCGGCCCTGCTCAGGCACCAGGCGGCGGCCTGCTCGGGCAGTTCCCAGGCCGAGAACGGCACGGGCCGCTTGCCGTGCTTGCGCCGGGAGAACCGCTCCTCCTCGGCGGCGGCGACGGTTCGGCCGTCGATCACGAGGGCGGCGGCGGGGTCGTGGAAGAGGGCGTTGATTCCGAGGATGCGCATGGGAGATCCGGCCTTCTTTCGGCGGTCGCGGGGACGGGGAACATGACCGGGCTGGTCTGGGCAGGCAGGTCTCCCGCGCAGTCGTGGTGCCGGGGCGCCGCCCTGCGGTCAGTGGTCCGCTGTGCCGCGGAACCACTCGATCGTGCGCCGGAGGCCGTCCGTCGCGTCGACGCGCGGCTCCCACTGGAGCTTGTCGCGGGCCAGGGTGATGTCCGGGCAGCGGACGGCCGGGTCGTCCGTCGGGCGGTCGATGAAGCGGATCTCCGAACGCGATCCGGCGAGCTCGATGACCAGACGCGCGAGCTCCAGCATCGTGATCTCGGAGGGGTTGCCGATGTTGACCGGGCCGCGCATTCCGTGGGCCGCCGCGGCGAGGATGCCGCGCACGGTGTCGTCGACGTAGCACAGCGAGCGGGTCTGGTTCCCGTCACCGGTGACGGTCAGGGGCTCACCGGCCAGGGCCTGCCGGACGAAGGTCGGCACGGCGCGGCCGTCGTGGCCGCGCATGCGGGGCCCGTAGGTGTTGAACAGCCGCACGATGCCGGTGTCGGTGCCCTCGGCCTCGGCGTGCGCCGTGGTCAGGGCCTCGCCGAAGCGCTTGGCCTCGTCGTACACGCTGCGCGGGCCCACCGGGTTCACATGGCCCCAGTACCGCTCGTCCTGCGGGTTCTGCTGGGGGTCGCCGTAGACCTCGGACGTCGAGGCGAGCAGGAAGCGGGCGCCGGTGCGGTGGGCGAGCCGCAGGGCGTTGCGGGTGCCTAGGCTGCCGGTCTCCAGGGTGTGCAGGGGCAGCCGCAGATAGTCGGCGGGCGAGGCCGGGGAGGCGAAGTGGAGGACGAGGTCGGGCGGGCGGTCGACGCCGAGGCCTTCGGCGACGTTCGCCCGTATGAGCGTGAAGCCGGGGCGGTCGAGGAGCGGTGAGAGGTTCTCCGGCCGTCCGGTGCTGAAGTCGTCCACGCAGGTGACGTCGGTGCCCGCGGCCAGCAGGGCGGCGCACAGGTGAGAGCCGACGAAACCTCCTCCGCCGGTGACGACGGCGTGTTCCCAGTTCCCCGACAGAGCTGTGGTCATCAAGGTCTCCTCCGTGCCGATTTCTCGATCAGCCTCCGCGAAACGGAGAGAGACGGCTACGCGGCGTACGGCAACCGGGTGAACGGGCGTCTTTCACGGCGGAAAGCAGGCGGAAAGCAGGCGGAAAGCAGAAAGCCCCGCCACTGCGGGAGAGGCAGCGGCAGGGCCGGGCGGACGGTTTGGTCGGTTCGGATTCCGTACGAGAAGTCGGCCACTCCCTTTCGCTGTCCAGGCGGCTATGGGCACGGTTAATTCAGCGGCCCCGCGGCTCAGCCGAGTCCGCCGCTGCCGAAGCCGCCGCCCCCGCTGGTTTTCCTGTGGTCCTCCGGGTCCTGCGATTCACAGGGATGGCTGCTGCAGTTGCCGTATCCCCCCTGGATCTCGTGCGGCAGGAGCCGGTGGCCGTCGTGCGGCATCTCGTTCGGCTCGCGGTACTCCCGCTCCTCCCTGACCGGGCCGTCGTACGGGCGTTTCGGCTGCTTCTCGGGGTTCGGCGGATCGATCTGCCGTGCCTGGGCGCGCCGCCCGAAGTAGAAGGCGCTCAGCAGGACGCCGACCACGACGAGCCCGGCGAGCCACATCAGCAGGTGGGATGTGGACGAGGCTGCGAGTTCCATTGTTTCCATACAGGGGTTGTACCCGCCCGGCCCGAAAAATAGCTGGGCATACCTTTTTTAAACACGGTCGACGGTGCGATTCGCGGGCGAATGGCAAACGACGGCGGGCGGCCTTCCCCCGGAATGGGCAGGCGCTACCCGGCGACGCGCGCGGAGGCGTCGCCGGGAGCTCCGACGGAACTACCGAGAGTGTTTCCTGAGTACACCCGGACGGGTTTACCGCCGATATGCGTCAGGGGTGATCGGGCTGCTGCTCCGGGGGCTTCCCGCCGCCCTTTCCGCCGCCTTTCGCGCCGCGGTCCGTGCCGTGCGCGTCGCCTCCCTTACCCTGCGTGCTCGTGGGCTCGGCCGCCTTCGCGGACCCGCTCTCCTGGGGAGTGGCACCGCCCTTCCCGCTGCGTCTCAGCTCGGGCTGCTGTGGATTCGACATACCGGCTCCTCTCTTCGGTGACTGCGCGCCGGGTGCTCTTCCGGATGCTGCTCACGCGGGTGTCCCGTACGCCGGAATTCACGCCCCTCGGGCGCGCGAGCGGCCCGGGCCTCCTCCGAAAAGCTTCGCACCGCCCTCGCCGTGGCGCAGCTCCGCCGCGTCACGCCGGAAGGCCCACACCATCTTCGGCTCCATGGCGAAGCGGAAGAGGCGCTGCACGGGCGGGGTGCACAGGAGGGTGATCACCGCGCCGGCGAACAGCGTGACGGCGATCGCGCCCAGCGGCCGGTGCGGCCAGTCGGCCTCGTACCAGTCCCAGAAGCGGGAGCCCTTGGCGAGGAAGCCGTGCAGCAGATAGCCGTAGAGCGTGCCCGCGCCGAGCGCCGTGAACCACATGTGCCTGCGCGGCACCCACGCGAAGAAGCAGGCGACAAGGACCACCGAGCAGCCGAACATCGCGAGCGTCATGGGGACGCCCGTCCAGCCGGGGGCCGCCAACTCCTGCGCGCTGTCGCGGCGGTAGAACCAGGCCGCGCTGATCCGCGGGGCGACCCAGTAGGCGAAGGCCAGTGCCGCGGCGAAGACCGGCAGGGAGAGCAGCCGCACCTCGCGGCGGCGCACGAGCTGGAAGTGCTCCGGCTTCAGGACCAGGCCGAGCACGAAGAACGGCAGGAACTGCAGGACCCGCTGGAGGTCCAGGTCGTCGCCGATGTCGGGCGAGACCGAGGCGAGCACGGCCACGGCCAGCGCCAGGGGCAGCGGCCACCGCACGAGCTTCCACAGCGGCGTCGAGAGCCGCCAGACGAAGAGCGCGGCCAGGAACCAGGTGAGGTACCAGGGGTCGAGCAGGCTGATCGGGTACGTGGGGTCGCCGCCCGCCCCGCGCTTGAAGAAGGTGTACGCGACCTCGAAGAGGACGTACGGCACGGCGATGCCGGTCACCAGGCGCTTGATGCGGCCGGGGCTCGCGTCGAAGCTGCGGGAGAAGTAGCCGGAGATGACGATGAACGCCGGCATGTGGAAGGCGTAGACGGTGATGTAGAGGGCGGCGGCGGTCCGGCTGTCGTCGCGCAGCGGCTCCCAGGCGTGGCCCATGGCCACCAGGACGATGGCCAGGTACTTGGCGTTGTCGAAGAAGGCGTCCCGCTGCTTGCCCGGCTCCGGCCCGGCCGTGCCCGGCTCCGGCGCCCCCGACGCGCGCCGTCTGCCGTGCCGTCCCGGTCTCGCGGCCGGCGCCCGCTTCGATGTCGGCGCGGGCGCGGGGACGGCCTCGGGGAGGGGGGCGCGGTGGCGGCCGGGCAGGCGCGCTGTGTCGCTCACGGCACCTCCCGCAGGCAACCCGGAGCGGCGATCCTGCGTCTTACCAAGTTCGTGGGTACTGCGTCGGTGCGAGACATCCCTGGCACCCTAGCCACACGGGGCGCCAGGCGTACAACCGCGTCGCGTGTGGTCTTGCGCACCACTTCCGGCGCCCGCGTGGCGCGTAAGGGCGGCGTGAGACCGCCAGTTGCGTCACGTCGAACGTCCGGGCCCGGTTCGAACAGTTCCGGCCCGATCGCTCCGAAAGCACCGGGTCCACGCGCCGTCGTCATGGCCGGATCACCCGCGCGACGGCGGAAATCACACCCTGCCGGCAGGATCCGGCAGACGCCGGAAACGCATCCCCCGCAATGGCCCGGAAGTTGGCAGGAAACGCCTTGCGCCGCCCCATGTGCCGTCGCCGTCCTGCCCTGTCGTCATTTCCGCCGTGCACATGCCACAGGCACCGTGTCCGAAAAACACGGACCCCGTCCGGAACCCCCGATATCCATGGGGACGCGTGTGACTCACGGGGATTGATGCCCCATCAGGAAGTGCGCGACATTTTTCGGTCAGACCCAGAGTTTCGATTTATCCACCGATCAGCAACGCATACGGTGTTCGCTGTGGGGGGCAGGCACTGACCATGCCGGAGGGGACGGCTGGCGTGCGGTTCTCGGAGGGGTAATCCCGTACGTACGGCGTTCGACGCCTCATGTGCGGAATTTCAACGCTTCATGTGCGGAATGACGCCGCGATCCGGTTCGACCAGCCGGCTCGCGTCGTCTCCTTGGCGCTGCCGCATACCCTCGCCCCCATATGCCGTACGTCGGGCAGCACAGGGAATTTCCACGAAGAGGGGGGACCCTAGTGACGGAATCTCGGTCGAGTGATCCCGGATCGGAACCGAGCGGCTTACTGCTTGAGGCGTTCGATCCGCAGCTTTTCAGGGAGAACTCGGAGACCGCCCTCGCGAAACTGGAGAAACACCTGTCGGACATCTCGATCAGAGGCCTTGAACTGATCGAACCCGAGCAGTTGACCCGGGCGGCGAGGGCCTTGATGACGACCGAGCACGACACGGTCGCCGCCTTCGACGAGGAGCGGCTCACGGGCATCATCGACCTGTACGTCAGGACGGGGATCCAGGTGCTCTCGCCGGGCTACATGGGGCGGCAGTTCTCGGGTGTGGTGCCGCTCGCGGGCGTCATCGACTTCGTGAGCTCCATGGTCAGCCAGCCCGCGTCGTTCTACGAGGCGGGGCAGTTGCCCAACGCCGTGGAGCGGATCATGGCCGACGAGCTGAACCGCTTCATCGGCTACGACCCGGGCCGCTTCACCATGGTGACCACCTCGGGCGGCTCGCTGGCCAACCTGACAGCGCTGCTCGCGGCGCGGAACGAGAAGCTGCCCGGCTACTGGTCACAGGGCGCGTCCGCCGTCCGCGGCCAGCCGAGGCCCGCCATCGCCGTGGGCGCGGACGTGCACTACAGCGTGGCGCGGGCGGCCGGCGTGCTCGGCATCGGCGACGCGCAGCTCGTCCGCCTGCCGCTCAACAGCCGGCAGCAGATCGACGTGGGCGAGGTGCGCGCGACCCTGGCGGCGGCCGAGCGGCAGAACCTCAAGGTCTTCTGCCTGGTCGCGTCGGCCGGCAGCACGTCGGTCGGTGCCTTCGACCCGATCGACGACCTCGCCGCCCTGGCCGCGGAGAAGGACCTCTGGCTGCACGTCGACGGCGCGCACGGCGCGAGCCTGCTCGTCTCCGACGCGCTCCGCGGAAAGCTGCGGGGCATCGCGAAGGCGGACTCCCTGACCTGGGACGCGCACAAGATGATGTTCGTGCCCGCGCCCTGCACGATGCTCTTCTACCGGAACAGGGAAACGGCCCTCTCCGCTTTCCGCCAGAAGGCCAGCTACGTCTTCGAGGAGGAGCAGGACATTTACACCGCCTTCGACAGCGGGGGCAAGAACTTCGAGTGCACGAAGCGGCCGATGGTCATGACTCTCTGGGCGCTGTGGGCCATTTACGGCAGGTCACTTTTCGCGGAGAAGATCGAGTACCTGTGCCGGCTGACCGGCGAGGCCCATTCCATTCTGCGGGCCGATCCCGACTTCGAGACCCCGCACCGCCCCGAAGCGAACATTCTCTGCTTCCGGTACCACCCGGCCGGTCTCGGCGGGGGTCCGGGAAAGAAACTGGACAGCAAGGCGCTGCACCACCTCCAGGTCGCCATCAGGAACCGCGTGAAAAGCGAGGGGAACTTCTTCATCTCGAAGGTGGACATCGACGGAGTGGCCGCTCTGCGCGTGGTGATGATGAACCACCAGATCACCACGGAACACTTCAGGATGCTGCTCTCCGAAATCAGGAGGACGGGGCAGGACCTGATCGAGAGTGACGAGGGAACCGGAAAAGCCTAGAGAGGACGGATGTTGAGTACATCTCACGCTCCACAGGTAACACGTGTTCCACCGGCGCCCCCGGCTCCGGGCGGGGCCCGCGAACTGGCCGAATGGCTCATTCCCGAATGGGAGTTGCGGCCGGAGTCCATCGAGGCCGTGACCGTACTTCCCTCGTTCGCGAGCAAGATGCGCGAATGCGAGCGGGTCTGCCAGACCCTCTACAGCGAGATCGCCCACGAGGTACAGGACGCCCTCGTCCTGCGCAGGCTCCAGCAGATGGTCAACACGGTGCTGCTCAATCCGCTCTGGCGCGAACGGCTGCGCGGCGCCGGCATCACGGACGCGCCGCGCACGTACGAGGAGTGGCAGCGCGTCCCGCTCTCCGACAAGGACGTCCAGCGCGACTTCTTCATGGAGTCACGGCCCGGCATGGTGGTGCCCCTCACCCGCGGCGACTTCGAGATCGTGGCGAGCGGCGGCACCAGCGGCGGCCGCCCCCTGGAGGTCGTCTACGCCCTGCGGGAGCTGCGTGACACGTACGAGATCGCGGGCCGCTTCATGGGCGCCCACCAGCTCGCGCCGCACCTCGCGGGCACCGATCCGAAATGGCTGTTCACCACGCTGGCCGACTACCAGATGTGGAGCAGCGGGACGATGGTCGGCGGGGTCCTCCAGCAGGTGCCCGGCGTCAACTACGTGGGAGCGGGGCCGGTCACCGCCCCGGTCCTCGAGCACATGTTCTCCTACCGGGGCCCCAAGGCCCTGATGGGGATCTCCGCGGGCATCGCGATCCTCGCGGAGCTGGGCGCGGGCATGCGCCAGGAGTACCGCGACAGCTTCCGCGTCGCCCTGTACGGCAGCGGCGTGCTGCCGCAGCGCAAGCGGGTGGAGCTCAAGGCGATGTACCCGAACCTGGCGATCCTCAGCTACTTCGCCGCCACCCAGGCGGAGACCGTGGGGCTGCAACTGGACGCGGAGTCCCCCGATCTGTCGGCCGTTCCGGGGCTGCACTTCATCGAGATCGTCGACGAGGACGGGCGCCAGGTCGCCGAGGGCGAGGAGGGCGAGCTCGTCGTCACGCGGCTGCACGCGCACGAGACGCCGCTGCTGCGCCTGAAGCTGGGCGACCGGATGATCCACCGGCCGCGCACGCGGGGCCCGGGACCGAAGACGCGGAAGTTCGAGTTCGCGGGGCGCACCGGAGACGTGCTGCACATCAACGACAGCCAGTACTCGGCGGTGCGCGCGTACGCCGTGCTCCGCGACGAGCTGCGGGCCGCCGAGGTGGTCGACCTGGACGCGGTGGCGCACGAGGTGCAGTTCGTCAACCACCGCGAGGGAAAGCGCATCCAGCTCTACGCGTCGGTCGACGACGTGCTCGGCCTGACCTACCGGGCCGACACGGTGCTCGGCCCCTACGGCCTCCAGCGGCTCTTCGTGAACGCCCTGCCGCGCGCCCTCTCGCTCTTCAACCACGGGGAGGCCAACGCCGTGTCGTTCGAGGCGACCGGCTACACCTTCCAGCTCACGTTCGTACCCAGGCTGTCCGCGGAGATCGAGCGGACGGCTGTCGGAAAGGTCCCGCTCGTGCGGGACCGCGGCTAGGCGCGGGGCACCGCGCGCAACCACCAGGTGCGAGGACAGGAGTGGAATGAAATCGCAGGTGAACATCATCGCCGTCGTGGACGTGATCGGGGCTCTGTCGATCAGGGGACTGCACGACGGCAACCTCTGCATGGTGGACGACGGACCGTTCGGCAGTTCCCACCAGGGGACGGCGGACCTCGTCACCATCGTCAAGCCGGGACAGGTCGTCTCGTGGACCGCGCTCGCCGTGGACCTCCAGACGCCGGTCGAGATCAAGAACATCTCGTTCGCGCCGTCGAACGGCCATGCCACGCACGACCATGCCACGCACGGCCACGACGCGCCCGACCACGACGTGCACGGCCGGACGGAGCAGGGCCCGCACGCGTACGGACAGCAGCCCCAAGGGCAGCAGCTCCCCGGCGCACACGAGCCGGAGACCAACGGCGGGGAGGACGCCGCGGGCGCGAAGCTCGACCTCGATGTGTGGACCGGCGTGGTGCCGCACTGGATGACCCCGGGCGTCCCGTACCAGTACCGCATCGAGTTCCAGATGTACGAGGGCGCACACAGCGTCATGCACGTCGAGACGCCCGCGCTGATGTGCCAGTAGCGGCCGATCCGACGACGGCCGTGCCGGGAACGACGACGAAGGCGGAAACATGCCCCAACAGTTGGCGATCATCGTGCTCGTGGACGTCGGCAACGCGCTGGCGACCAGCACGCTCGAAGGCAACACCTACCTGTTCGACAACATGAAGCTGCACGGCTCCGAGAACCAGGGGACCGGCGAGCTGGTGACCGCGATCCACGGCTCCTACTGGCGCGACGGCTCCCAGGCCAGCGAGCAGGTCCTCAACTGGCTGCCGTACAGCCTGGGTTCCCTCCCGCCGACCGTCCCGCGCGGCTACCATGCCGACCGGGCGCGGCAGAGCGACGAGGAGGCCCTGGCCGAGCTGCACGACCTCGCGAACAAGTCCTCGGTGGCCGGCACGGACGCGGCGGGCGAGCTGACCCGGATCCGCACGAAGACCGGTACGCGCGTCAAGACGACGCGGCGCACCAGCGGCAGGATGTCCGGCGCGAAGATCCTCGACGTCACGGGGCAGGTCGTCGCCGAGGACAGCACACACGCGCACAGCTACCCGGCCCCGGTGATCACCGACATCTACGGCGAGGCGGTCGACGCCAAGATCATGTATCCGGCGGAGTACGGCTCCCCGGACATGGTGACCGACGGCTGGTACTGGTCGGCGACCGTCGACACGTCCCGCCCCGGCACGTACTCGTACATGATGCGCATCCAGCTCCACAAGCTGGCGCAGGTCAACGGCGAGCTCCGGTGGGAGCCGGTGAACCTGACCTGCCCCTCGGCCCTGAAGATCTCCTCGGAGCCGCGGCGCAACGCGTTCACCAAGGCGGGTGTCGGCCCGCTGCCGATCCCGCACACGCCCCCCGGCCAGGGCGCCTGAAGATCCCACCGGACGAGGAGGAACGGATGACCACCAGGACGAAGCCGCGGGAGACCGCGGCCAAGCGACCCATCTCGATCACCGCGGTCGTGGACGCCGTGGGCGCGCTCGCGGCCGGCGACACGGACGGCCACCTGTACATGTACGACACCAACCGCTCGGGCGGCTCCACCGGGTTCGGCACCGAGGAGCTGCGGACCAGGGCCGTGCGCGGCGACCAACTGCTCTGGAACTGCCTGGCGTTGGAGTGCGAGGCCTACGTCAGCATCGAGAACATCGTGATCGACCCCGAGTTCTGCGAGCCGGAGCGGAAGGTCTACCCCGGCACCGACGTCTCGTACTGGACCGGGACCGTGAAGAAGACGGGGCCCGAACCGATCACCTACCAGATCACGTTCAGGCTGGGCACGCGGGACGAGCCGATCACGGCGACCCGGTCGTCGTCCCTCGTCGGCCAGTGACCCGGGCAGCCATGACCGCGTACGCGAAGGAGGAGCGGTGAGCACGAGCACGCGCACAGGCACGGGCACGGCGGCGCGCACGGGCAAGGGCACGGCGGCGCGCACAGCCACGGGCACGCAGGAGAAGCAGAATCCCGGCCAGCTGAACTCGGTCCAGCTCAACATCGTCACGCTCATCAACATGGAGCGGGCGGCGGACACGGGTTCGCTGAGCGACGCGATGTACATGATGGACAACAGCGTCGGCGGCAAGGGACAGGGCACGCCGTCCCTGGAGACGGTCTGCAAGCAGGGTCAGGTCCTCAACTGGATCGTGCGCCCCATCGACATGGAGAAGCGCCTCGACGGCACCTGGCCGCCCATGCCGAAGATCAACAACATCGTGTTCCTCGACACCGAGCTGGGCGACGAGGAGGACGTCGCGGAGCGCAGGATCTTCAACGAACTGAAGATCTACGGGATGCCGGACCGCATGCGCGACAAGTTCACGCCCGTCTACTACTACTGGGCCGGCACGGTGATGAGCACCGCCAAGCCCGGCCTGTACAGGTACCGGCTCGTGATGGAGCTGGAGCAGGAGGGCAAGAAGGAGCGGCTCTACCTGAACACGGCGATCCACCCGGCGATCAGGGTGCTCGCGATCTGAGGAACCCCGGTCGGCCTGCTCGCGGCACGGGCCGCGGCGATCACTATGAACTCGATGTATACGCCGCGTGTATAGTGCTCGCATGTCCGCTGTGAACACGCCTGCCACCTGCAAGATGACGACTCGGCCCAAGAGGTTGCGTCGCACCGCCCCCGTCCTCGCGGCGGGGGCGGCGCTCGCCCTCGCGCTGACCGGATGCACCAAGCTGGAGACCACGTCACCCAGTTCCGTACGGAAGGGGGCGGCGGAGGCGAAGGCCGCGGAATTCGGGACGGTCGACTGCCGCAAGGCCAAGTGCGTCGCCCTGACGTTCGACGCGGGGCCGAGCGAGAACACGCCCCGGCTGCTGAAGATACTCAGACGCGAGAACGTGCCCGCCACGTTCTTCACCCTCGGCAAGAACCACATCGAGAAGTACCCCGAGCTGGTCAAGCAGATGGACCGCGAGGGCCACGAGGTCGCGAGCCACACCTGGTCCCACAAGATCCTGACCAAGATCGACGCGGCCGAGGCGCGCCGGGAGCTCCAGCGCCCCAACGACGCGATAGAGAAGCTCATAGGCAAGAAGCCGACGCTGATGCGGCCGCCGCAGGGACGCACCAACGGCGACATCAACAAGCTCTCCAAGGAGCTCGGCCTCTCGGAGGTGCTGTGGACCGTCACCGCCAAGGACTACACGACCAATGACTCCGCGCTGATCCAGAAGCGGGTCATCGACCAGACGAAGCGGGACGGCATCATCCTGCTGCACGACATCTACAAGGGCACCGTGCCGGCCGTGCCCGGCGTCATCGCCGAGCTGAAGAAGCGCGGCTACGTCTTCGTGACGGTCCCCCAGCTCCTCGCCCCCGGAAAGGCCGAGCCGGGCAAGGTCTACCGCTAGAGGCCTGCCGCTGGAGGTCTGCCGCTGGAGGTCTGCCGCTGGAGCGCTTCCGCCACAGGGCTTCCGCTACAGGGCTTCCGCTGGATCTCCGCGTCGAAGGGCCCGCACCGCCCCGCTCTCTGGCACGCTCGAAGGCGTGGCCGTCTTCCAGTTCGCCGAGCACTCCCCGCTGTCCCCCGCCGAGGCATGGCACCGGCTGACCGAGTGGGAGCGGCACGGCGACTCCGTGCCCTTCACCCGCGTCACCGTCCGCACGCCGCCGCCGACCGCTGCGGGCACGCTCCTCGTCGCCCGCACCGCGCTCGGGCCCGCCGGTTTCGACGACGCGATGGAGGTCGTCGAGTGGCGCCCGCCGTCGGGCGCCGTCCCGGGCCGTTGCCGCCTGGAGAAGCGGGGCTCGTACGTCACGGGGTGGGCGGAGTTCCAGGTGCGCGAAGCCGTCACCGGCTCCACGGTGTCCTGGCACGAGGACCTGCGCGTGCGGTGGCTGCCGGGGTTCTTCGACGGGGTGCTCGCCGCCGCGGGCCGCGTCGTCTTCCGCAGGGTCGTGCGTCGGCTCACCGGGGGCGGGGCCGCGGGGCGTGGCTGAGCCGTCAGGCCACCGAGCCGATCCGTTCCGGTGTACCCCCGGTGACCGGGTGGATGGGGGTGTGCGCTCCCGCGAGGGATACGCCGCTGCCGCCGCGGCGGTCGGCGACGATCTCCGAGGCGATGGAGAGGGCGGTCTCCTCGGGGGTGCGCGCCCCGAGGTCGAGGCCGATGGGTGAGCGCAGGCGGGCCAGTTCGAGTTCGGTGACGCCGACCTCGCGCAGCCGGCGGTTGCGGTCCTCGTGGGTGCGGCGCGAGCCCATGGCGCCGACGTAGGCGACGGGCAGCCGCAGCGCGAGGCGGAGCAGCGGCACGTCGAACTTGGCGTCGTGGGTCAGGACGCAGAGCACGGTGCGGGCGTCGACGTCGGTGCCCTCCAGGTACCGGTGCGGCCACTCGACGACGATGTCGTCGGCGTCGGGGAAGCGGGCGGGTGTCGCGAAGACGGGGCGGGCGTCGCACACGGTCACGTGGTAGCCGAGGAACTTGCCGATGCGCACCAGCGCCGACGCGAAGTCGATCGCGCCGAAGACGATCATGCGGGGCGGCGGCACGCTGGACTCGACCAGGACCATGAGCGGCGTTCCGCACCGTGACCCGTCCTCGCCGATCTCCACGGTGGCGGTGCGCCCGGCTTCGAGCAGGGCACGGGCCTCCTCCGTCACCGTGCGGTCCAGCTCCGGATGTCCGCCGAGCCCGCCCTCGTACTGCCCGGTGGGGCGGACGAGGAGGGCGCGGCCGAGCAGTTCGGCGGGGCCCGAGGTGACCCGGGCGACCGCTGCCGCCTCCCCCGCGGACGCGGCGGCGAGGGCGGCGGCGAGCACCGGCCTGGCCGGGGCGTCGGCGGGGACGGGGGTGACGAGGATGTCGATGACGCCGCCGCAGGTCAGTCCCACGGCGAAGGCGTCCTCGTCGCTGTAGCCGAAGCGTTCGAGCACGGTCTCGCCGTCCGCGAGCGCCTGTTGGCACAGTTCGTAGACGGCGCCCTCCACACATCCGCCGGAGACCGAGCCGATGGCGGTGCCGTCGGCGTCGACCGCGAGGGCGGCGCCGGGCTGCCGGGGCGCGCTCCCGCCGACCGCCACCACGGTGGCGACGGCGAAGTCACGTCCTTGCTCGACCCACCGGTTCAGCTCGTCGGCGATGTCCAGCATGTCGGCCTCCTCAAAGGCTTTCGGCGGCCCGGCGTGCCGGGCTTCGTGGATGTGCGGAGGGCCGTGCGTCAGTGGACGCCCAGCCAGCTCTCGATGGGGTTGAGGGCGAAGTAGACGATGAAGACGAGCGTCAGGCCCCACATGAAGGCGCCGATCTCGCGGGCCTTGCCTTGCGCGATCTTGATGGCGACCCAGGAGATGACGCCCGCCGCGACACCGGTGGTGATGGTGTACGTGAAGGGCATGAGCACGACGGTCAGGAAGACCGGGATGGCGGTGGCGCGGTCGGCCCAGTCGACGTGCCGTGCGTTCATCATCATCATCGCTCCGATGACGACGAGCGCGGCGGAGGCGACCTCCTGCGGCACGATGGCGGTGACCGGCGTGAAGAAGAGGCAGGCCGCGAAGAAGAGGCCGGTGACGACCGAGGAGAGGCCCGTGCGGGCGCCCTCGCCGACGCCGGTCGCGGACTCGACGAACACGGTCTGTCCCGAGCCGCCCGCCACGCCGCCGATGGCACCGCCGGCGCCGTCGATGAACAGCGCCTTGGAGAGGCCCGGCATGCGGCCCTTCTCGTCGGTGAGGTTCGCCTCGGTGCCGACGCCGATGATGGTGGCCATCGCGTCGAAGAAGCCGGCGAGCACGAGGGTGAAGACGATCATGCCGACGGTCATCGCGCCGACCTCGCCCCAGCCGCCGAACTCGACGTCGCCGAGGAGCGAGAAGTCGGGTGACGAGACCGCGCCGCCGTGCAGTTCGGGGGCGCCGTTCGCCCACTGCTTCGGGTCGATGACGTCGAGCGCGTTGAGCACGACGGCCACGATGGTGCCGGTGACGATGCCGATCAGGATCGCGCCGGGGGTGTTGCGCGCCTGAAGCATGAAGATCAGGAGCAGGGTGCCCGCGAAGAGCAGCACGGGCCAGCCGGAGAGCTCACCGGCCGGGCCGAGGGAGAGCGGGGTGGCCTTGCCGGGGTGCACGAAGCCGCCCTTGACCAGGCCGATGATGGCGATGAACAGGCCGATGCCCATGGTGATGCCGTGCTTCAGGGCGAGCGGGATGGCGTTCATGATCATCTCGCGCAGCCCGGTGACCACGAGAAGCATGATCACCACGCCGTACATCACGCACATGCCCATGGCCTGCGGCCAGGTCATCTCGGGCGCGACCTGGGACGAGATCACTCCGGACACGGAGAGCCCGGCGGCCAGGGCCAGCGGTACCTTGCCGACGAAGCCCATCAGGAGCGTGGTGACCGCCGCGGCGAGTGCCGTCGCGGTGACCAGGGCCTTCTGGCCCAGCGTGTCGCCCGCCGCGTCCTTGCCGGAGAGCACGACGGGGTTGAGCAGGACGATGTACGCCATCGCCATGAAGGTGGTGATGCCGCCGCGCACCTCGCGCGCGACCGTCGATCCCCGGAGGGATATGTGGAAGTACCGGTCGAGCCAGGACCTGCCGGCCGGGACGCGTGAGCCGGGGCCCGCGTCCTCCGCGGTGGTCTTGGGCTCCACTGATGAGTGGGTCATGTTGCCTACTCCCAAGGTTCACAGGGGCACCCGCACGAGTGGCGGGGTTTGGGATGGTGCATTGGCTGCACGACCCGGGGGACGGCCCGAGACGAACGACGCTCCCACGTGGGGAGGGGAGCTGGGCTCCGAGCGGTGCGGGCGGGGAATTGTGACGTTCCTGGATTCGCCCGCACCGCTCGGAGAGTTTCGGAGGGGGGATGACTCCACCCCGGCGTGACCTACGTGCGGTTACGTGCCGGTGAGGTGCTCCGGGCGTACCGGCGTCTTGTCGAGCTCCAGACCCGTGGCGTTCCGGATCGCCGCGAGGACGGCCGGGGTCGAGGACAGGGTCGGGGCCTCGCCGATGCCGCGCAGCCCGTACGGGGCGTGCTCGTCGGCGAGTTCGAGCATGTCGACCGGGATGGTCGGCGTGTCGAGGATGGTGGGGATCAGGTAGTCCGTGAAGGAGGGGTTCCTGACCTTCGCGGTCTTCGGGTCGACGATGATCTCCTCCATGACCGCGACGCCGAGGCCCTGGGTGGTGCCGCCCTGGATCTGGCCGATCACGGACAGCGGGTTGAGCGCCTTGCCGACGTCCTGGGCGACGGCGAGCTCGATGACCTTGACCAGGCCCAGCTCGGTGTCGACCTCGACGACCGCGCGGTGCGCGGCGAAGGAGTACTGGACGTGGCCGTCGCCCTGTCCGGTCACGAGGTCGAAGGCCACGGTGGGGCGGTGGCGCCACTCGGCCTCGACCTCGACGCTCTCGCCCTCCAGGACGTCGACCAGGTCGCCGAGGACCTCGCCGCCGTCGGTGACGACCTTGCCGCCCTCCAGGACCAGCTCGGCGGTGGCCCACGCGGGGTGGTAGGAGCCGAACTTGCGGCGGCCGATCTCCAGGACCTTCTCGCGCACCAGCTCGCAGGAGTTCTTGACGGCGCCGCCGGTCACGTACGTCTGGCGCGACGCGGACGTCGATCCCGCGCTGCCCACCTGCGTGTCGGCCGGGTGGATCGTCACCTGCGCGACACCCAGCTCGGTCCGCGCGATCTGCGCGTGGACGGTGACACCGCCCTGCCCGACCTCGGCCATGGCCGTGTGCACGGTCGCGACGGGCTCGCCGTTGATGACCTCCATGCGCACCTTGGCGGTGGAGTAGTCGTCGAAGCCCTCGGAGAAGCCGACGTTCTTGATGCCGACCGCGTAGCCCACACCGCGTACGACGCCTTCGCCGTGCGTGGTGTTGGACAGACCGCCGGGAAGCTGGCGCACGTCGGCGCCCTCGCTGGACTCCCACTGGCGCTCGGGCGGCAGCGGGCGGGCCTTGACGCGGCGCAGGATCTCGGCGACCGGGGCCGGCGAGTCGACCCGCTGCCCGGTCGGCAGCAGCGTGCCCTGCTCCATGGCGTTGAGCTGCCGCAGCTCGACCGGGTCCATGCCGAGCTTCGCGGCCAGCTTGTCCATCTGCGCCTCGTACGCGAAGCACGCCTGGACCGCGCCGAAGCCGCGCATGGCGCCGCAGGGCGGGTTGTTGCTGTAGAGGGCTATGGCCTCGATGTCGACGTCGTCGACCACGTACGGGCCCACCGAGAGCGAGGCGGCGTTGCCGACCACGGCCGGGGAGGCCGAGGCGTAGGCGCCGCCGTCCAGGACGATCTTGCACTTCATGTGCGTGAGCTTGCCGTCCTTGGTGGCGCCGTGCTCGTAGTGGAGCTTCGCCGGGTGGCGGTGCACATGGCCGAAGAAGGACTCGAAGCGGTTGTAGACGATCTTTACGGGCTTGCCGGTGCGCAGCGCCAGGAGGCAGGCGTGGATCTGCATCGAGATGTCCTCGCGGCCGCCGAACGCGCCGCCGACGCCGGAGAGCGTCATGCGCACCTTCTCCTCGGGCAGGCCGAGGACGGGGGCGATCTGGCCGAGGTCGGAGTGCAGCCACTGGGTGGCCACGTACAGCTCGACGCCGCCGTCCTCGGACGGCACGGCGAGGCCGGACTCCGGGCCGAGGAAGGCCTGGTCCTGCATGCCGAAGGTGTACTCGCCGGTGACGATGACGTCGGCCTTCTTGGCGGCCTCGTCGGCATCGCCGCGGATGATCGGCTGGCGGTGCACGATGTTGGGGTGCGGGACGTGACCGATGTGGTGGTCGTCGCGGCCCTCGTGGACGAGCACGGCGTCGGGAGCGGTCGCCGAGGCCTCGTCCGTGATGAGGGGCAGCTCCTTGTACTCGATCCGGATCTTGGCCGCGGCGCGGCGCGCGGTCTCCGGGTGGTCGGCGGCCACGATGGCGACCGGCTCGCCGTGGTGGCGGACCTTGCCGTGCGCGAGCACCGGGGTGTCCTGGATCTCCAGGCCGTAGTTCTTCGTCGCGGTCGGCAGGTCCTCGTAGGTCAGGACGGAGTAGACGCCGTCCATCGCCAGGGCCTCGGCGGTGTCGATCGAGACGATCTCGGCGTGCGCGACGGTGCTGCGGAGCGTGTGGCCCCAGAGCATGTCCTCGTGCCACATGTCCGAGGAGTACGCGAACTCGCCGGTCACCTTCAGGGTGCCGTCGGGGCGCAGCGTCGACTCGCCGATCCCGCCCTTGGTCTGCGAACCCTGGGTGATCTTGGTGGGGGCTCCGGTCGTTCCCATGATCAGACCACGCCTTCCTGGAGTCCACGGTCCTGGCGGGCGGCCGCGAGGCGGACGGCGTCCAGGATCTTCTCGTAGCCGGTGCAACGGCAGAGGTTGCCCGAGAGCGCCTCGCGGATGTCGGCGTCGGTCGGCTGCGGGTTCTTCTCCAGCATCTCGTCGGCCGCGACGAGCAGGCCCGGGGTGCAGAAGCCGCACTGGACGGCACCGGCGTCGATGAACGCCTGCTGCACAGGGGAGAGTTCGCCGCCCTCGCCGGTCTGCGAGTCCGTGCCCTGGGCCTGCCACTGGCGGGCGTCCTGGAGCGAGGTGCCGCAGGCGCCGGCGGCGTGGCCGCCCTGCTCGTCGCGCTGCCTGGCGAAGTCGGCGAGGCCCTCGACGGTGACGACCTCCCGGCCCTCGGCCTGACCGGCCGCCACCAGACACGAACAGACGGGAACGCCGTCGAGGCGGACGGTGCAGGAACCGCACTCGCCCTGCTCACAGGCGTTCTTGGAGCCCGGCAGGCCCATGCGCTCACGCAGTACGTACAGGAGGGACTCGCCCTCCCAGACGTCGTCCGCTTCCTGCTGACGGCCGTTGACCGTGAAGTTCACGCGCATGATGCGACTCCCTCAGTGCTGCGGCCCTTGCCGCGGTACGACTCCCAGGTCCAGCCGAGCGTGCGGCGGGCCATGATGCCGACGGCGTGCCGGCGGTAGCTCGCCGTGCCGCGCACATCGTCGATCGGGTTGGCGGCACCGGAGGCGAGCTCCGCGAACTGCTTGGCGATCGAGGGGGTGATGATCTTCTTGCTCTCCCAGAAGCCGCCCTCGTCGAGCGCGGCGTTCAGGAACTCCTCGGCCGCCTTCGCCCGGATCGGGGTCGGGGCGGCGGAGCCGATGCCGGTCCGCACGGTCCGGTTCTCCGGGTGCAGCGCGATGCCGAAGGCGCACACGGCGATGACCATGGCGTTGCGGGTGCCGACCTTGGAGTACTGCTGGGGGCCGTCCGCCTTCTTGATGTGGACGGCCCTGATCAGCTCGTCGGCGGCGAGCGCGTTGCGCTTCACGCCGGTGTAGAAGTCGTCGATCGGGATGAGGCGCGAGCCGCGCACCGACTCCACCTCGACCTCGCAGCCGGCGGCGAGCAGCGCCGGGTGGGCGTCGCCGGCCGGGGACGCCGTGCCGAGGTTGCCTCCGACACCGCCGCGGTTGCGGATCTGCGGGGACGCGACCGTGTGCGAGGCGAGCGCGAGACCGGGCAGCTCCGTGCGGAGCTCCTCCATGATCTGCGTGTACGGGACGGAGGCACCGAGCCGGACCGTCTCCTCGCCCACCTCCCACTCGCGCAGCTCGCCGACGCGGTTGAGGTCGAGCAGGTACTCGGGACGGCGGTGGTCGAAGTTGATCTCGACCATCACGTCGGTGCCACCCGCAATCGGCACAGCCGTGGGGTGCTCGGCCTTGGCGGCGAGCGCCTCCTCCCAGCTGGCGGGGCGAAGGAAGTCCATGAGGCTCTCTTCTTCGTATCGAGGGTCGTTCGCTGTGAAGGGACTTCGATCAGGCCACCGGGGCCGTTGGTCCCTCGACTGCTCGTTCATGTGCTGTTAACGCGGAGTGGGGCAAGTACACCGCCCGGTACTCCGATGGGGTCAGTCACCGAAACCATGAAGGAGTTGGCTGGCCAACCCGCGCGTCTTGTAGATTCGTATGAAGAACGGGCCTCAGTAACCTCGCGGAATCCCCCGGGAAACCGGAAGCACCCGTCGACACAGAGCCCCGGCGCTACCGAGCGCCGTTTCTTGTACACCCCATTCGAGACAGATCGGCGGCGACGACACATGCGGCTGCGCGCACTCCTTGACACCGACGCGCTGGGCCTGCGGCTGCTCGGCGGTGAGGACGAACTGGACCGCACCGTGCGCGGTGTGATGACCACGGACCTGCGGGACCCCAGCCGCTACCTCGCGGGCGGTGAGCTGGTCCTCACGGGCCTCGCCTGGCGCCGCGACGCCGGGGACGCCGAACCCTTCGTGCGCATCCTCGCCAACGCCGGGGTCACGGCCCTGGCGGCCGGCGAGGCCGAGATGGGCGCCGTCCCCGACGACATCGTGCAGGCCTGCGCCCGGCACCGCCTGCCGCTCTTCGCGGTCAACGAGTCGGTGGCCTTCGCGACCATCACCGAGCACGTCGTACGCCAGGTCTCCGGCGAGCGCGCGGGCGACCTGGCGGCCGTGGTCGACCGCCACCGGCGCCTGATGACCTCGGGCCCCACCGGCGGCGGCCCCGACGTCGTCCTCGACCTGCTCGGCACCGACCTGGACCTGCGGGCCTGGGTCCTCTCCCCCGCGGGCCGCACCGTCGCGGGGTCGAGCGCGGGCGGCACGGCCCTGCCGCGCCCCGTCCGCGCCCGCCTCGCCGGGGAGCACCTGGCCGCCACCCGCACCGGCCGCCGAGGCCCGCACCGCGTGGCGGTGGAGGGCGTGACGTACTCGCTGTTCCCCATTCGGCCCAGAGCGGCCGTGCCCGCCGCCGCGGAGGGCCAGGCGCGCGGGGCGGCGGGGGCCGCGCGTGACGTGCGCGAGACCCTCCTGTCCGACTGGCTGCTCGCCGTGGAGGCCGACGCGGGCGACTGGCCCGAGGAGCGCCTCGACCTGTTGCAGGGCGTGACCCAGCTCATCGCCGTCGAGCGCGACCGGCGCGACGCGGCCCGTACCGTACGCCGCCGCCTGGCCCAGGACGTCCTGGAACTGGTGCAGACGGGCGCGGCCCCCGCCGAGATCGCCGCCCGCCTGCGGGTGGCGGCGCCCGTGCTCCTGCCCGGCCTCGGCGCGGCCCCGCACTGGCAGGTCGTGGTGGCCCGCGTCGAGTGGGAGAACGCGGCGATCGAGAGCGGCCCGGTGGCCCAGTCGCTCCTGGAGGAGATCCTCGTCGCTCCTCTCGCCGCCGGGTCCGAGCCCTCCGACCGCATCGCGGTCGCGCACACCGGCGACGAGGCCATCGCGCTGGTGCCGCTCCCCGCGGTCTCCACCGAGCACGACGGCTCGGAGACGGGCCTGCTCGCCGACGCGCTCCTGGAGTCGGTGCGCGGCCCGCTCTCCGCGGGCCTCGACGGCGACGGCCGCCTCACCCTGGGCGTCAGCGCCTCCGTCCACTCGGCGGAGGGTCTGCGCGGCGCCCTGGAGGAGGCGCGGCACGCCCGCCGGGTCGCCGCCGCCCGCCCCGGCCGGGTCTGCGCCGCCGGGCACCAGGAGCTGGCCTCGCACGTGCTGCTGCTCCCCTTCGTGCCGGACGACGTGCGCCGGGCGTTCACCGCCCGCCTCCTCGACCCGCTGCGCGAGTACGACAAGCGCCACCGGGCCGAGCTGGTGCCCACCCTGGAGGCGTTCCTCGACTGCGACGGCTCGTGGACGCGGTGCGCGGCGCGGCTGCACCTGCACGTCAACACCCTGCGCTACCGGGTGGGCCGTATCGAGCAGTTGACGAGCCGCGACCTCTCGCGTCTTGAGGACAAGCTCGATTTCTTCCTCGCCCTGCGCATGAGCTGAGGAAAGACCCCGGAAGCGGGTCCGGGCGGCCGCGTCCGCCGGTCGGCCCCGGCCCGTTTCCTCGCCCACCCTTTGTGAATTCTTTCACCCGGCCTCTTGGCCCGGTGCCGCCATCCGTGCTGAGATGCGCCCACGACTCAACAGCTCAATGGTGTGCTCGGGGAGGGCAACGTGGCGCATACCGCCATGTCTGGTACCGGAACGACTGCAGGGGACGATCCACTCCAGACCGCGGTATGGCGGCTGCGCTCGCGCGGCTGCTGGACCGACGCGGCAGCCCTCCTGGCCCCGCGGCCCGGACCCGGCCCCGCGGTGCAGCGGACGGCGCTCCTCGTCGAGCGCTGCCTGTTCACCGGGGACGGCTGGGGCGAGGCCGAGGACGGCCTGCGCACCGCGGAGGCCCTGGCCGAGGACGACGACGACCGCGGCGCGGCAGCCTGCGAGCGCGGCCAACTGGCTTACGCGTCCACGGTGTTGGGGGTACGCGACCGGGCCGACGAGGCGCGGACGGCGCTCGGCAGGGCCGCCGCGCTGCTCGCACCGAACGCCGCGCGGCGCCCCCTGCTGGACTTCCGCCGGGGGCTCATCGCCGAGCACATCGCGGGTTCCCCGCAGGCCGCGAAGGCCGCGTACCGCAGGGCCCACGCCGGCGCCACGGCGCACGCCGACGCCCTGCTGCTCTCGTTCACCTGGCGGCACCTGGCCGGACTCGCCCTGCGCGACGGAGAGCTGGCGGAGGCGCGGCACGGCTTCACGGAGTCGCTGCGCATCCGCGAGGAGCTGGGCTATCTGGTCGGCACGGCCCCGGCGCTCGCGGCCCTCGCCGACGCGGAGCCCGAGCCGGAGGCCACCCGGCTGCGCGCGGAGGCCACCCGCCTCTTCCGCCTCCTGGGGGGCGTGCCGGCCTGGCTCTCCCAGCACCTGACACCACCGGCACCGGCGGTCTGAGCGGGCGGGGGCGACGGCCCGGCGGAGGGCTAGCCGTCCGCTCCCGCGAAGTGCCCCCGGACCAGGGCCGGGACGGCGTCGAAGTCCTGGGCGACGAGCGCTTCGAGGAGCGCCATGTGCTCCGCCGCGTCCGCCACGAGGGCGGCCCTGCGGCCCGCCGCGGGGCCGCCGGTCAGGGGCCACTGGGAGCGCCGGTGCAGATCGGCGGCGATCTGGACGAGCCGCTGGTTGCCGCCGAGGGCGAGCACCGCGCCGTGGAAGGCGCGGTCCGCCTCCGCGTAGCGCGCGAGGTCGCCGCCCGCCGCCGCCGTCACGGTCGCCTCGGCGAGCGGGAGCAGCCCTCTCCAGCGCGCCGCGGGGACGGTGCGGGCGAGCCGCAGCATCACCGGCACCTCGATCAGGGCCCGCACCTCCGCCAGTTCCGCCAGCTCCCGGGCACTGTGCTCGGTGACCCGGAAGCCGCGGTTCGGGACGACCTCGACGGCCCCCTCCGTGGCGAGCTGCTGCATGGCCTCGCGGACGGGGGTCGCGGAGACGCCGAAGCGCTCGCCGAGCACCGGCGCGGAGTAGACCTCGCCGGGCGCGAGTTCGCCGCTCACGAGCGCGGCCCGCAGCGCGTCGAGGATCTGCCCCCGTACGGAGGTGCGCCGCACCACCCTGCGCGGCTGCTCCGCCCTGCTCGGCTGCTCCGCCGCACCGTATGTGTGCTCCCCGCGCGCGGTCACGGTCGGCCTGCGGTCCCCCGGACCCGGCTGCTCCGGCACCCGGACGCGCGGCATCCCCGCGAGGCGGTCCACCCCACGCGCTCCGGCCTGCTCCACCACGTTCACCCGCGTCCATTCGCGTCCAGCCACCGAAAAGGTACGAGAGGCACCCTAGGCGGACACGTCCGCGGTTGAAACCTCGATCATGTCGGGTAAGGTAAGGCTTACCTGCAATCGATCGCGATTCGGTGGTCCCCGCATGTCCGTTCAGACCTTGGCAGCGCCCGCCCCGAGCGCCCCCAGCGCCGTGGCGGACTCCTACGCCCGCCTCTCCGAGGTGTTCTCCGGACTGCGCGTCACCGAACTCGGCCACGAGGAACAGGCCCCACAGGGCGGCGGCTGGGTCACCGCCGCCCGGCTCGCGGAGGGCGGGGCCGACCTCGACGCGTTTCTGGCCTGGGACAACGCGCAGGTCCTCAAGGACTACGGCACCCAGGCACGGCCGGACGTGATCGCGAGCTTCGGCCTGCACCGGTACGCCTGGCCGGCCACCCTGCTGATCACGGTCCCCTGGTTCCTGCACCGCCGCGTCCCGCGCTACCCCGTACGGAACGTCTCCTTCCAGCGCACCCTGGGCCGGATGGCCGTACGCGCCGAGAGCTTCGCCTGTCTGCCGGGCGACCCGGCCGCCACGCTGCCCGGCGCCCGTGTCGTACCGGACGAGGAGGCGCTGCGCGCGGAGGTACGGGAGGCGGTCGCCGAGCACCTCGGTCCGCTCCTCGACGGCTTCGGCCCCCGGATGCGGCGCCGCTCGCGCGCCCTGTGGAGCGTCGCCACCGACGAGATCGTCGAGGGCCTCTGGTACGTCGCGCACCTCCTCGGCGAGGAGCGGCGCGCCATGACGGAGCTGGAGCGGCTGCTTCCTGGCGCCACCAAGCCGTACGTGGGCACGGCCGGTTTCCGGGAGCTGACGGGCCCCGACGGCGAGGCGCTGCCGACCCGGGACCGGGCGAGCTGCTGCATGTTCTACACCCTGCGCCCCGAGGACCCCTGCGTCACCTGTCCGCGCACCTGTGACGCGGAGCGCGTCGCCCGGCTGAGCGCCGCCGCTGCGGCGAACTGAACCCGCGCCGCGCCTCGAACCACCCTTTCGCGTCCGCCTAATCGAACTCAACGCCCGCTCCCCCGAGGCGTGTTCGAGTAAAAACGCGCTCTCGGTGCTCCCTGGCACCCCCTTGGCGTCTTCTTGCCCCGAAACCCCTTGTGGTCCATCGCGACCAGGTCAATATGGCGCCGAAACGCCCTACCGCGACGCAAGGGACCCCAGATGAGACTGACCGACATATCGCTGGACTGGCTGCTCCCCGGCGGCGTCCTGCTCCTGGGCATGCTGGTGGCGGTGGCGGTGCTCGCGCGCGGGAAGCGAGGCCATGCGAAGACGGGCAAGGACGCCTCGGCCGACGACTCGTGGGAACGCAGCGAGGAGCGCCGCAGGCGCAAGGAGGCGATCTACGGCAGCGCCTCCTACGTCCTGCTGTTCTGCTGCGCCGCGGTCGCCGCCGCGCTCTCCTTCCACGGACTCGTCGGCTTCGGCCGGCAGAACCTGAGCCTCTCCGGCGGCTGGGAGTACCTCGTCCCGTTCGGCCTGGACGGCGCGGCGATGTTCTGCTCCGTCCTCGCCGTGCGCGAGGCCAGCCACGGCGACGCGGCGCTCGGCTCCCGGTTGCTCGTATGGACGTTCGCCGGGGCCGCGGCCTGGTTCAACTGGGTGCACGCTCCGAGGGGCCTGGGCCACGCGGGTGCCCCGCAGTTCTTCGCGGGGATGTCGCTCTCGGCGGCCGTGCTCTTCGACCGTGCGCTGAAGCAGACCCGCAGGGCCGCGCTGCGCGAGCAGGGCCTCGTGCCGCGTCCGCTGCCGCAGATCCGCATCGTGCGGTGGCTGCGCGCGCCCCGGGAGACCTTCGGCGCCTGGTCGCTGATGCTCCTGGAAGGCGTGCGTTCCCTGGACGAGGCCGTCGAGGAGGTGCGGGAGGACCGCAAGGAGAAGGAACGCACCCGGCTGCACCGGCGCGACAAGGAGAAGCTGGAGCGCGCCCAGCTCAAGGCGATCAGCCGCGGTCAGCGCGGCTACGCCAGGGGCGGCCGCCAGGTCGACGTGCAGGCCGTCTCGTCGGGTGCCGGGTCCGCGCAGGTCGGCGCGGACCCTGCCATAGCGGCGCAGGAACAGCTGCCGCTACGCGCCCGGCCCTCCCTCCAGGCCGTCAAGGGTGACTCCGACGCCGCCGTCACCGTCGACCTCACGGCGGAGGACGACACCCAGGCACTGCCCCGGCTCGACTCCCTGGAGCGGAAGCTCAAGGACCTTGAGCAGCAGTTCGGCTGACGGCCCTCCCGGGCCGTCGAGCACTGAGCGGCGGTGACACGGCCAGGTCCGTGCCACCGCCGCTCAGGCCGCGCTGCCACTGCCCAGCTCGAACCACACCGCCTTGCCCACGCCGTGGGCCCGTACCCCCCACGCGTCGGCGAGGGACTGGACGAGGACCAGGCCCCGGCCGTGCGTACCGTCGCCGGTGGCCGGTGTCCGTGGTTCGGGGCGGCTTCCCGTGAAGTCCCGCACCTCGACGCGCAGGCCGCGCGGGCCCACGGTCGCGGTGACGACCGCGTCGTGATCGGTGTGCACCAGCGCGTTGGTGACCAGTTCGCTGGTGAGCAGTTCGGCAACGTCGGCCGTCCCCGGCCTTTCCCAGGGTCTCAGGAATTCCCTCAGGGCTCTTCTGACCTCGGACACCGCGCGCAGATCCGCTTTCGCCAGCCTGCGCCTGAGTTGGGCCGTGCCCGGGCCCACCGGCAACTCGCCGGCATTCCTTTCCGCTGCGCTCGGCGACGAGTCCCCCAGCCCCCCAGGGGCACGTCCACGTGTCTGCCTCGTCATGTTCCCCGCCCACAGAGCGATGTTCTGGCCTCCTAGCTCGAACTTCTTCTCGGAATGCATGCCCCGGGCCCGCACCCGCACTCCTGTCGAATCGTCAACCATCGGCAGGGGTGTGCCCCGGGCTCACGGGGAAGTGAAGCCGTGGACCCCCGCCTCCGAGCGTTCCGAGGAGCCCGCGTGCACGACGACAGACTGCTGGTGGAAGGCCGCCTGGAGCGGGCGCTGCGCCAGTTCATCCGCCCCGCCCAGTACGCCGAGAAGGCGCCGCTGGCCCTCTCCGTCTGGCACGCGCCGGGCGAGCCGGTGCCCGTATCGGCGGCTCTCGAAGCGTCGTACGAACCCTTCGAGACCGGCATGGAATGGGGAAAGCCCTGGTCAACGAGCTGGTTCCGGCTCAAGGGAGCGGTGCCGGGCGAGTGGCGCGGACGCCGGGTCGAAGTGGTCGTCGACCCCGGGTTCAGCGGTGAGGGACCGGGGTTCCAGGCGGAGGGGCTCGTGTACGACGCGGCGGGCGTCCCGATCAAGGGAGTTCACCCGCGCAACCGGCATATTCCCGTGGCCTCCCCGGCCGATGGCGGCGAGCCGGTGCACCTACTCCTGGAGGCGGCGGCCAACCCTGCCGTCCTGCACGACTTCGTGCCGACGCCCCTTGGCGACGTCCTGACCGCAGGCAATACCCCGATCTACCGATTCGCGTCTGCCGATCTGGCCGTACTGGACGAGGACGTTTGGCGACTGGTCCTGGACATCGAGGTCCTGACCGAGCTGATGGCCCAACTGGAGGCCGACCGGCCGCGACGCCATGAGATCCTGCGCGCCCTGGAGGACATGCTCGACGCCCTCGATCTGCACGACGTGTCCGGCACGGCCGCCGCCGCGCGCGCCGAGCTCGCCGAGGTCCTTTCGAGGCCCGCGCACGCCAGCGCGCACCGCGTGTCGGCGACCGGGCACGCCCACATCGACTCGGCATGGCTGTGGCCGCTGCGCGAAACGGTGCGCAAGGCTTCGCGGACGTTTGCCAATGTGACCGCCCTGGCGGAGGAGTATCCGGAGCTGGTCTTCGCCTGTTCGCAGGCGCAGCAGTACGCCTGGGTGAAGGAGCACCAGCCGCACATCTGGGAGCGGATCAAGAAGGCGGTCGCGGACGGGACGTGGGCGCCGGTGGGCTCGATGTGGGTCGAGTCGGACGCCAACATGCCGGGCGGCGAGGCGCTCGCCCGGCAGATCACGCACGGCATGCGGTTCTTCCGCGAGGAACTGGGGGTGGAGACGGAGGAGATCTGGCTGCCGGACTCCTTCGGGTACACCGCGGCCTTCCCGCAGCTCGCGAAGCTCGCGGGCATCCGCTGGTTCCTCACGCAGAAGCTGAGCTGGAACCAGTCGAACAAGATGCCGCACCACACCTTCTGGTGGGAGGGCATCGACGGGACCCGCGTCTTCACCCACTTCCCGCCCGTGGACACCTACAACTCCCAGTTCCACGGCGCCGAACTCGCCCACGCCGAGCGGAACTTCGCCGACAAGGGCCGCGCGAGCCGCTCCCTGGTGCCGTTCGGCTGGGGCGACGGCGGGGGCGGCCCCACCCGGGAGATGATGGAGCGGGCACGGCGACTCCGCTCCCTGGAGGGCTCGCCGCGCGTCGAGATCGAGAAGCCGTCGGCGTTCTTCGCGGCGGCCGAGGAGGAGTACGGCGCCCGGGCCCCCGTCTGGTCCGGCGAGCTGTACCTGGAGCTGCACCGCGCCACGTACACGACGCAGGCGGCGACCAAGCGCGGCAACCGACGCACCGAACACGCCCTGCGCGAGGCCGAGTTGTGGTGCACGGCCGCGGCGGTGCGCGACCCCGCGTACGGCTATCCGTACGACACCCTGGACCGCCTGTGGAAGACGGTGCTCCTGCACCAGTTCCACGACATCCTGCCGGGGTCCTCGATCGCCTGGGTGCACCGGGAGGCGCGGGAGACCTATGAGCGGGTCCTCGCCGAGCTTGACGAGGTCACCGCGGCGGCCGTGCGCTCGCTCGGCGCGGGCGGTCCCGCTGTCCTGAACGCCTCGCCGTACGCCCGTGACGAGGTCGTGGACACCGGTGACGGCACCCTGGCGCGCGTCGACGTGCCCGCGCTCGGCACGCGGAGCCTGGAGGCCGCCGGCGGCTCCGGGCCCGGCGCGGTCGCGCACACCACCGGGGAGACGATCCTCCTCACCAACGAGCACCTGAGCGTGACGGTCGACGCCGCCGGGCTGCTCACCTCGGTCATGGACCTGGACGCGGGGCGCGAGGTGCTCGCCGCCCCCGGCAACCTCCTCCAGCTCCACCCCGACCACCCCACGCACTACGACGCCTGGGACCTCGACAAGCACTACCTGCGGCGGCACACCGACCTCACGGAGGCGGAGTCCGTGGAGCTGGTCGAGGACGGGCCGCTGCGGGTCGCGGTGCGGGTGGTGCGCGCCTTCGGGAAGTCCCGGATCACCCAGGAGATCCGGCTCGACGCGGGCAGCAGACGGCTCGACGTCGTCACGGACGTCGACTGGCGCGAGTCGGAGAAGGTGCTCAAGACCGCGTTCCCGCTCGACGTGCACGCCGAGCGCTCGGCCGCCGAGATCCAGTTCGGCCATGTGCACCGGCCGACCCACGCCAACACCGGGTGGGACGCCGCGCGGTACGAGATCTGCGCGCACCGCTGGCTGCGCGTCGCCGAGGAGGGCTATGGCGTGGCGCTGCTCAACGACGCGACGTACGGCCATGACGTCACCCGGGCCGAGCACGGCGGTGCGCTCGGCACGACCGTGCGGCTCACGCTGCTGCGGGCCCCGCACAGCCCGGACCCGGAGACCGATCAGGGCACGCACCGCTTCACGTACGCGCTGCTTCCCGGGGCGACGACGGGGGACGCGGTGGCCGGGGGCCTGGCCCTGAACCTGCCGCTGCGGGTGGCCTCCGCGCCCGTGCTCGCGCCGCTGGTGGACGTCGACCATCCGGGGGTCACCGTCGAGTCCGTCAAGCTCGCCGACGACCGGGGCGGGGACGTGATCGTCCGTCTCTACGAGTCGCGCGGCGGCCGGGCCGCGGCCACGCTCGCCACGTCGTTCCCCGTGGCGCGGGCGGAGGTCACCGACCTGCTCGAACGGCCGCTGCACGACGCCGAGACGGGCGAGGCCGGACTGACGCTCACCCTGCGGCCGTTCCAGATCGTGACCCTGCGGCTGCGGCCGGCCTGAGCCGAGGGGAGCGTGCCGGGGCCCGGGTTCAGGGCCTCGGCACGTGCCGCAGGTTGGAACGGGCCATCTGGACCATCCGGCCCACGCCGCCGTCCAGGACGATCTTGCCCGCGGAGAGCGCGAAGCCGGTCACCATGTCCGAGCTGATCTTGGGCGGGATGGAGAGGGCGTTCGGGTCGGTGACGACGTCGACCAGGGCGGGGCCCTTGTGCGAGAAGGCGTCCTTCAGGGCGCTCGCGAGCTGCTTGGGCTTCTCCACGCGGATGCCGTAGGCACCGGCGGCGCGGGCGATGGCGGCGAAGTCCGGGTTGTGGTTGTCCGTGCCGTACGAGGGCAGGCCCGCGACCAGCATCTCCAGTTCGACCATGCCGAGCGAGGAGTTGTTGAACAGCACGACCTTCACCGGCAGGTCGTGCTGGACGAGGGTGAGGAAGTCGCCCATCAGCATCGAGAAGCCGCCGTCGCCGGACATCGAGACGACCTGGCGCCTGCGGTCGACGAACTGGGCGCCGATCGCCTGCGGCAGGGCGTTGGCCATCGAGCCGTGGCTGAAGGAGCCGATGATGCGGCGCCTGCCGTTGGGGCTGAGATAGCGGGCCGCCCAGACGTTGCACATCCCGGTGTCCACGGTGAAGATCGCGTCGTCGGCGGCGACGTCGTCGAGGACCGACGCCACGTACTCGGGGTGGATCGGGATGTGCTTGTCGACCTTGCGGGTGTAGGCCTTGACCACGCCTTCGAGCGCGTCCGCGTGCTTCTTGAGCATCTTGTCGAGGAACTTGCGGTTCGTCTTGGGCGAGACGCGCGGCGTCAGACAGCGCAGGGTCTCGCGGACGTCGCCCCAGACCGCGAGGTCCAGCTTCGAGCGGCGCCCGAGGTGTTCGGGGCGCACGTCGACCTGGGCGATCTTGACGTCGTCGGGCAGGAACGCGTTGTACGGGAAGTCCGTGCCGAGCAGGATCAGCAGGTCGCACTCGTGGGTGGCCTCGTAGGCGGCGCCGTAGCCCAGCAGGCCGCTCATCCCCACGTCGTAGGGGTTGTCGTACTGGATGAACTCCTTGCCGCGCAGGGCGTGGCCCACCGGGGACTTGATCTTCTCGGCGAACTCCATGACCTCGGCGTGGGCGCCCGCCGTGCCGCTGCCGCAGAACAGGGTGACCTTGTCGGCCGCGTCGATCATCTTGGTGAGCTTCTCGATCTCCGCGTCGCCGGGGCGCACCGACGGCCGGGACGTCACCAGGGCGGTCTCGGCGGCCTTGGCCGGGGCAGGCTCGCCCGCGATGTCACCCGGCAGCGAGACGACGCTGACGCCGGACCGGCCGACGGCGTTCTGGATGGCGGTCTGGAGCAGCCGGGGCATCTGCTTGGGGCTGGAGATCAGCTCGCTGTAGTGGCTGCACTCCTGGAAGAGCCGGTCGGGGTGGGTCTCCTGGAAGAAGCCGAGCCCGATCTCGCTGGAGGGGATGTGCGAGGCCAGGGCGAGGACGGGCGCCATGGAGCGGTGGGCGTCGTACAGGCCGTTGATGAGGTGGAGGTTGCCGGGGCCGCAGGAGCCCGCGCAGGCGGCCAGCCTTCCGGTGATCTGCGCTTCGGCGCCGGCCGCGAAGGCGGCGGTCTCCTCGTGCCTGACCTGGATCCAGTCGATCTCCGGGGTGCGGCGGATGGCGTCCACGACCGGGTTGAGGCTGTCGCCGACGACTCCGTACAGGCGTTGCACGCCCGCGCGGACGAGAATGTCGACGAACTGTTCGGCGATGTTCTGCTTGGCCATGCCGTACGCACCTCTCCAGCCTGGTGATCCGTGGACCCGGTCCTCGTTCCCCCGCTGGGTCCATGAATTCACAGGTGCGGCGGTCATGCCTCCCAGACGCCGGCGGCCGTCCGGTCGTCCGCGTACCCCTTGACCCGCACCTGGACGTCGGCGAGGAAGCCCGCGAGCCCTGGCGGGCCGCTCTTGTGCCATCGGCGGGTGAGGTGTTCGGGCAGCTCCGGCTCGCCGCGCAGGGGTTCGGCGAGGCCGCCGCTGCACAGCAGGAGCGTGTCACCCGGCCGGGCGACGGAGGCGCGGAACCGGAACGGGTCGTGGGGCGGCTCGGGGGCCCGTTCGTACGGACTGGGAGGCGTGGTGATGTTGAGGTCCATGGTGAGGCGGTCGCCCTCCGGTGTCTGCGGGGGCGGTGAGCCGAAGCCGACCACGGCGTCGCCGGTGGCGGCGGCGACGCGGGGCTCGATGTCCTGCCACGCGCCGTCCCGCAGCCGGAAGATCCCGCCCGCGCCGACGCCGAAGAACACGCGGGTGCGGCACCGGGGGTCGGCGGGCAGCAGGAGGCAGCGCAGGGACGCCGCGTACTCGCCGGGGTCGAGACCGAGGTCGGCGGCGCGGGCGCGGAGCCTGCCGAGGCTGCGGTCGGTGAGGCGGTGCAGGCCCGACTTCAGGTCGCCGCGCCGGCCGCCCCTGATGTCCTCGGCGAGCCGCCGGTGGCTGCGGCCCACGGCCCTGCCGATGTACTCGCAGGCCTCGGCGGCGGCCCGGTGCGCCCCCGGGGTCGCGCGGGCGCCGGTGGCCATGGCCACGAGCAGCAGGGCCTCGTCCCCGCTGCCGAAGCGGGCGGTGAGCAGGGAGTCGCGGCGGGGCTCGCCCCGGTACCGCGCGGAGTCGCCGCGCAGGGAGGCGGCGCGCAGGGTCCAGGTGCCGTACCTGGCCCCGTCGAGGACGGTGTCGGCGACGAGATCGCCGAGGTCGTCGGGGTCGGCCGCGGGCAGGGCGGTGGGCTCTGCCTCGTAGGTCGGCGGCCCGTCGCCCACGTGGTCGAGCCCCGCGGGGCGGGGTTCCGCGTGGGCGGGTCCCGGCGGCGGGGGCTCCTCGGTGGACGCCTCCGCACCGGGCACGGGCCCGGCCCCGGACCCGAACGTCACGGGACCGCTGGGCGCGGCGGGCGGCTCCCAGGGGGCGGGGGCGACGGGGGTGGTGAGCGGCGGTCCCGAGGCGGGGCGGTCCGGGCCCCGAGGTGGCGGCACGGCTTCGGGCGGTACGGCTTCGGATGGCGCCGCTTCGGATGGCACGGCTTCGGGTGGCACGGCTTCGGGTGGCGCCTGCGCGGCGGTTTCCGGGAGGCCGCCGCCCGGGGATTCGCCGTCCGGGGAGTCGCCGTCCGGGGAGTCGCCGTCCGGGGAGTCGCCGTCCGGGGAGTCGCCGTCCGGGGAGTCGCCGGAACGCTGGGCGGGGATGTCCTCCTGCACCGCGTCCGCCGCCGAGGCGAACCGGTCGTCGAGGGTGTCCGCCGCGGGCGCCGGGCCCGTGTCCCGCGTGGCATCGTCGTACAGCTGCCCCCACCAGTCGTCGTCGCGGCCGGTGTGCCTCTCCCCCTGCTGGCTCATGTCCCCAATTTTCCACCGCGAGGGCCGCACGAAAACGGTGCTTCCGGAAAATCCGGCCCTTCCGGCCCTTCCGGTGACACCGACGGGGACCGGCCCGGGAGCCCGCCCGGAGGCCGCCGGGCGGACCCACCCCCCACGGGAGGCCCGCCCGGCGGTGTCGGTGTGGCTCCGAGCCCGACCTGCTCGCCGGGCCGCGTGCCCCGTAGCGGCGCGTTCAATCCGCGAACGGTACGGGGATGATGTGCTGGGGCGGGTTTACGCCGTGGCCGTTTCCCGCCACGGGGCCGCCGGGTCGGGGCAGTCGGATGGGAACCCGGGGAGGGACGTCGCCGCATGCTGGCAGCGATAGGTCTGGACGAGACGCACGAGTCGGCGTACCGGGCCCTTGTGGCGGTGGGCGCCGCCGACGTGCCCGATCTGGCACGCAGGCTCACCCTCGCCGAACCGGAGACGGAGCGGGCGCTGCGCCGCCTGGAGCGCCACGGCCTGGCCGCGCAGGCCTCGGGCAGGGCGGGCCGCTGGGTGGCGGCGCCGCCCGGCGTCGCGCTCGGCGCGCTCCTCACCCAGCAGCGGCACGAGCTGGAGAAGGCGGAGCTGGCGGCGACCCTGCTCGCCGAGGAGTACCGCGCGCGGGCCGTCGAGCCCACCGTCCACGATCTGGTCGAGGTGGTCACCGGGGCGGCGGCCGTCTCGCAGCGCTTCCTCCAGCTCCAGCTCGGGGCGAGCGACGAGGTGTGCGCGCTGGTGACCGGCACCCCCATCGCCGTCTCCGGCATGGAGAACAGCGCCGAGGAGCAGGCCGCAGGCCGCGGCGTGCGCTACCGCGTCGTGGTCGAGCGCTCGGTCCTCGATCTGCCGACCGGTCTCATCGAGCTCTCGGCGGCGATCGGCCGCGGCGAGCAGGTGCGGGCGGTGGACCGCGTCCCCACCAAGCTGGTGATCGCCGACGGCGGTCTGGCGATGGTGCCGCTGACCTCGCGCACCGCCGAGCCCGCCGCGCTGGTGGTGCACGCCAGCGGCCTCCTCGAATCCCTCACCGGCCTGTTCGAGGCGGTCTGGCGGGACGCGCTGCCGCTGCGCATCGGCGAGGACGGCCGCACGCTCTCCGAAGAGGCCCCCGACGGCCCCGACGGCACGGACCTGGAGATTCTCTCCCTGCTGCTCGCGGGCCTGACCGACGCGAGCGTCGCCAAACAGCTCGACCTCGGGCTGCGCACGGTGCAGCGCCGGGTGAAGCGGCTGATGGAGCTGACGGGCGTGACGACGCGGCTGCAACTGGGCTGGCACGCGTACGAACGGCAGTGGGTGGCACGTCGGCCCCATCCGCCCCAGGGCTAATCTGACCTGCGGTTTCTCCGAATCTGTCGCATTCTGGGCAGATGGGAGTCTGGGAACTCCTGCTGGTCGCTGTGGTGATGCTGCTCGGCCTGTGCGGAGTGCTGGTGCCCGGGGTGCCGGGGCCGTGGCTGGTGTGGGCCGCGGTCTTGTGGTGGGCCTTGCAGGACCCGAACGGCCTCGCCTGGCTGATCCTCGTCGGGTCGTCCCTCGTCCTGCTCGCCGCGCAGGCCGTGCGCTGGCAACTGCCCCCGCGGCGGCTGCGGGCGAGCGGCGCGACGCCCCGGATGGCCTTCTTCGCGGGCGCCGGGGCACTGCTGGGCTTCTGCGTGATCCCGGTGCTCGGCGCCCTGCCCGGCTTCGTCGGCGGCATCTACACCGGGGAACGGCTGCGGCTGGGCGGCCACGGCGAGGCGGTGACGGCGACACGGACCGCCATGCGGAACGGCGGCACCAGCGTGCTGACCGAGCTGTTCGCCTGCCTGCTGATTCTGGGGGCGTGGCTGGGGGCGGTGTTCTGGGGTTAGCGGGCGGGCGGTACGTGACCGCTGCGGTCGCGGCGGTGCGCGTGCGAGGCTCGCCGCATGACCGAATTCAGCGAAGCCGAGCGCGCGTACCTCAAGTCCCAGCGCCTGGGGCGCATGGCCACGGTCGACCCGAAGGGCCAGCCCCAGGCGAACCCCGTCGGCTTCTTCCCGCAGGACGACGGCACGATCCTGGTCGGCGGCCATGCCCTGGGCACCACGAAGAAGTGGCGCAACCTCCGGGCGAACCCGAAGGTGTCCCTGGTCGTCGACGACATCGTGACCCTGAAGCCGTGGAAGGTCCGGGGCATCGACATCAGGGGCGAGGCCGAACTCCTCACCGGCCCGCACGACTTGGGCCCGGGCTTCAGCGAGGAACTGATCCGCATCCGGCCGCGGCGCATCCACAGCTGGGGCCTGGAAGGCAACTAGCGCGCCGTCACCGTTTCCGAACCCTGGTGCTCCCGTTGGGCCGCACCCGAGAACCCCCGCAGTACATGGACTTTCCAATGATTGGAAATTCCATGTACTGTCGGGTCATGGATGACCGGCAACTGACCGAAGAGCTTTACGACTGCCTGTTCGCGATCCGCACCCAGGTGCATGCCGAGCTCAAGGAGCTGGTGCGGGACATAGGGCTGACCGACACGCAGACCGACGCGCTGTGGAGGCTGAGTCGCGGGCGGGAGATGACCGCGCGCCGTCTTGCCGACCTCTTGCAGTGCGACGCCTCGACCGCCACGTCGATGATCGACCGGCTGGAGAAGCGCGGCCTGGTGCGCCGTGTGCCGCACCCCGACGACCGCCGCGTGAAAGTCATCCAGCTCACCCCCGAGGGATGCGCACTGCGCGACCGCGTCATCCAGCACACCACCGAGCACTCACCCTTCGCCCATCTCGACCACGAGAGCAGGCAGCGCCTGCACACGCTTCTCCGCGAAGTGATCGACGGCACCGTGGAGAAGGAGCAGCGATGAGCGGCGGGACCACGGTCATCACCGGCGGAGCCTCTGGCCTGGGCCTGGTGACGGCACGCCACCTGACCGAGGCCGGTCGGAGCGTCGTCCTCGTCGGCCGGGACGCGAGCCGCACCCGGGCCGCCGCCGACAGCCTGCACGGCCTGGCCCCTGCGGGCAGCGACGCGGCACCGCCGAGGACATACACCGCTGACCTCGAACAGTGGTCGCAGGTACGGGAACTGGCAGCGAAACTGGCCGCCGACGGACACCCGGTGGACGTCCTCGTCAACAACGCGGGAGCGGCGTTCCCCCGGTACGAGCAGACGCCGGACGGCGCGGAGCGCACGTACGCGCTCAATCATCACGCCCCGTTCCTCCTCACCCACGCCCTGCTGGCCGAGGGAGCACTCACGCGCGAAGCGCGGATCATCAACATGTCCTCGTTCGTGGAAAAGCGGGGCAGGCTCGATGCCACCGACCCGGATGTCGCGGGAACATCGTGGAGCAAGCGCTTCTACCACCAGATCAACGTCTACGCGACGAGCAAACTCGTCGGCCTCCTGGCCGCGCGAGAACTCGCGCAGCGCCTGCCTGAGGGCATGAGCCTGTACAACGCCAATCCCGGCATGGTGAAGGGCACCGGGATGAACAGCAACGCGGGCGGTCTCATGCGGCTGACCGCCCCGCTGTTCCGTCCGTTCTCCATCACCCCGGACGAAGGTGTGCGGACCCCGGTCTGGCTCGCCGGTGCCTCGCCCGCACCGCGCCCCAACGGCGGCTTCTTCAGCGAGTCCCGGCCGGACACCCCTTCGCGCCTGGCCCTGGACGACGCTCTCGCCCGGACCGTCTACACCAGGACCGCGGCCCTCCTCGGGGTTGAGCCCCTCACGAGGCGTTCGTCCTGAGGTGGCGCAGGGCGTAGGAGCGCCAGGGGCGCCAGGTGTCGAGTACGGATTCGGGCTCGCCGGGCGGGGCGACGTCGGGGTCGCCGAGCGCCCGCATGCGGATGAACGCGGCCGTACGGGGGTCCATGCCGGGCAGATCGGCGAGGACAGCCTCGGCCTGGTCGCGGTCGGCCCCGGCGTCGAGGCGGAGGGTGCCGTCGGCGAGTGCCGCGGCGAGTGAGCCCAGGGGCCCCGCTTCGGCGGTGAGCGCGGCGGGCGCGGGAAAGAGATGGGTGAGGCGCCCGCACGCGGTGTCGAGAACCTGGCCGTACTGCTCGACGAGCCGCGCGGCCCCCGCCCGCCCGACGAGCGCGCGCACGGCGAACTCCTCGGGGTCGGCGGCGCCCGGCGAGCGCAGCCCCGGCCGGGCGGCGACGAGTGGGGCCAGGCGTGGGTCGGCGCCGAGCCGTTCGTCCACCGCGTAGGGGTCGGCGTCCAGGTCGAAGAGGCGGCGCAGGCGCTGCACGGCCGTGGTCAGGTCCCGCAGGTCGCTGAGGTGCAGCCGGGCGTCGAGCCAGCCGCCGCGGTGTACGGCAGCGGTGGGGGTGAGGGCGGAGCGGGCCTCCTGGACGGCCACGATGCCGGTGCCGTAGGGCAGCCGGAGAGTACGCCGGTACGTGCGGCTGCCGCGCTCTCCCGTGACCTCTTCGACGCCGGGCAGCGCCTCGTGGGCGAGCAGGTCGAAGACGGCGGCGGACTGGTAGGGCCCCCGATGGGCGAGGCGCAGCGGAATCCCGGCGGCCGGGGTGGCCCGCCCGGCCCCCCGCTTCGGGGCAGCGGCGCGCAGGCCGGTCGGAGTGAGGGCGTACACCGCTTTGATGGTGTCGTTGAACTGCCGCACGCTGGCGAACCCGGCGGCGAAGGCGATCTCCGTGACGGGCAGGTCGGTGGTCTGAAGCAGTACCCGGGCGGTGTGGGCCCGCTGCGCCCTGGCGAGCGCGACGGGCCCCGCGCCCAGCTCGGCGGTGAGCTGCCGCTGCACCTGCCGGGCGCTGTACCCGAGGCGGACGGCGAGCCCGGGCACGCCTTCCCTGTCGACGACGCCGTCACCGATCATGCGCATGGCGCGCCCGACGACATCGGCGCGCACGTCCCACTCGGCGGACCCGGGCACGGCGTCGGGCCGACAGCGCCGGCAGGCCCGGAACCCCGAGGTCTGGGCGGCGGCCGCCGTGGCGTAATACCGGACGTTCTGCCGCTTGGGCGTGACGGCGGGGCAGCTCGGCCGACAGTAGATCCCGGTGGTCTCCACAGCGAAGAAGAACGCCCCGTCAAACCGCCCGTCCCGACTCCGCACGGCCTCGTACCTGGTCTCTTCATCGATCACGCCACCCAGTGTGCGTCCACGCCCCCCAACGCCGCTGGCGGCTTTCGGACACGGACCTGCCCCCGTAAGGCACACGGAGGCAGCCGCCCGAGCCCCGTCAGGGGCGCGGGAACGGCCGCCCGAGTCCCCGTAAGGGGCGCGGGGAACTGCGCGAGCAACCCCGACGCCCCCGCAGGGAACAGACGAACGGCACCCGCCCAGCCCTGAAGCCCACCGCAGGTGAAGAACCGCTAAAGACGCCCCCGCTTGGCCCGCACAGCCGCCTTGCCCTCAGCCCCCCGCAGCCGCCACTCCCGCCGGAGCTCCGCGCGGACCCGCGCGTCGGTCTTGGCGACGATCCGCTGGTTCTCGCGGATGAGCTTGCGGTAGCTGTCGAGCCGCCGCTCGGGCAGCGAACCGTCGGCCAGCGCGGCAAGCACCGCGCACCCCGGCTCCGAGACGTGCGCGCAGTCGTGGAACCGGCATCCCTCCCCCAGTGCCTCGATCTCGGAGAAGACCTGCCCGACCCCGGTCTCGGCGTCCCAGAGGCCAACGCCCCGCAGCCCGGGTGTGTCGATGAGGACCCCACCCCCCGGCAGCACCAGGAGGTTACGGGTGGTGGTCGTGTGCCGTCCCTTCCCGTCGACGTCACGGATGGCCCGCACGTCCATGACGTCCGCCCCGGCAAGCGCGTTGGCGAGCGTCGACTTGCCCGCACCGGACTGCCCCAGCAGAACCGAGGTCCCGCCGGAGACAACCGCGGCGAGGACGTCCACGCCCTCCCCGGACGTGGCACTGACCGCCAGTACCTGCACGCCGGGCGCCGCGGTCTCCACGTCCTCGACGAGGTGCGCGAGCGTGGCGGAGTCCGGCACGAGGTCGGCCTTGGTGAGGACGACCACCGGCTGCCCGCCCGACTCCCAGCCGAGCGCGAGGAACCGCTCGATGCGGCCCAGGTCGAGCTCGGCGGCGAGCGAGACCGCGATGATCGAGTGGTCGACGTTGGCCGCGAGGATCTGCCCCTCGGACCGCTTGGACGAGGTGGAGCGCACGAAGGACGTACGCCGCGGCAGATACGCGCGCACATAACGGGGGTCGCGGCCGTCGGCGTCGACGGCGGCCCAGTCACCCGTGCAGATGACCTTCAGCGGATCACGCGGCGTGACGAACTCGGTGTCCGCACGCACAGGACCTTCGGCGGTGATGACATCGCACTGGCCACGGTCGACGCGCACGACCCGCCCGGCGAGCAGCCCCCGCGCCGCGTACGGCGCGAACTCGGCCTCCCAGTCCGCGTCCCAGCCGTACGGGGCGAGGGGATGCGCGGAGGAAGACGGGAAAGACGAAGACGAGGATGACGAGGACGAGATTGAGGATGAGGATGAGGAAGACAAGGGGACCCTTCACAGAAGGCCCCGGCGATACGCGCCCTGCGGCACGCAGAAGGAGAAGCTCCGGTCAGCCGGCGGCCAAGAAGGTGGACTTGGTGAACTCACGGATGCAGGCCATGCCCGTCGCGATGACAGCCATCGTCAACACCTCCTGATCTGTTGGGCCGGCCCCGGCGACCGTCCGGCCACCAGGGAACAGCGCAGAGCCTAGAGAACCCCCCGGGCGAAGCACCACCTAATTTCCCGCGCACGGCACGGCACGGCACCGCCACGCCACGTACGCCCCGCCCCGCCCCGCCCCACCCACCGCTATCGCCGTCTACGCGCGCGCCACGAACACCAGCTCCCGCCCCGGCCGGTCCGGCGCGTCCCGTACGTCGTCCACCACGTACCCCTCGGCGAGCAGATCCGCCTCCACCTCTCCGCGCTCCCGGAACCGCAGCGTCGAGTCCGATGTCAGCGCCTCGCCGTCCCGCGCCCGGAACACGTACGTCCAGCGGAACGACACCAGCGGACCTTCGACCGCCGTCAGTTCCACCCAGCTCTCGACCGGGCCCACGCCCGGGACCTCCGTGACGCGGTGCGAGGCCGCGCGGTTCCAGTGTTCCCAGGCGCGCCGGGCGGGGTCGCGCGTCTCGAAGACCAGGTGGCCGCCCGGCCGCAGGGCCTCGTGAGCGCCCCGCAGCGTCGCCCGCCACGGGGCGGGGTCCGCGATGGCCTGGGCCACGTTCGCCGTCATCGTCGCGAGGTCCACCCGCAGCGGCGGCAAGGCCGTGGCGTCCCCGTGCAGCCAGCGCACGCGCTCCGCGCCCGGCTTGGCGCGGGCGATGTCGACGGACGCCCGCGCGGGGTCCACGCCGACGACGTCCGTCCCCCGCTCGGCAAGCAGCAGCGCGAGCACCCCCGTACCGCAGCCGATGTCGAGGACCCGGCGCGCCCCGAACTCCTCCGCCATGCGGAGGTACGGGACCAGATCGCCGCGGTCGGGGTCGAGCGGGTCGTAGAGCGCGGCCAGCCGCGGGTCACCGAACTCCCGGTCCACCTCCACGGCCGTCAGCCCTCCCCGCCACGCCCCGCGCCATGTCCCCCGCCACGCCCCGCGCGCCACTCCTCCGCGAGGACCGACCAGATCTCCGTGTCCTGCCGTACGCCCTTGTAGAGGTAGTTGCCCCGCAGGACCCCCTCGCGGCTCATTCCCAGGCGCTCGGCCACCTTGATGCTCGGGCGGTTCTCCGAGGCCACGCGCCACTCCACCCGGTGCATTCCGCGCTGCTCGAACGCCCAGTCGATGAGAACACGCACCGCCCTGGTGACCAGACCGCGCCCCGAGGCGTCCGGTTCCAGCCAGCAGCCCGCCTCGCACGTGCCGTTCGCGCTGTCGAAGACCCGGAACATGACGCCGCCGACGAGGCGGCCGTCGAGCCAGATCCCGTAGAGGCGGCCGGTGTCGGCGGCCGCCTTGTCGGCGAACACCCGGAGCCATCTCCGCGCCGACGCGAGGTCGGACGTGACGTCCGGCAGACCGACGTACCGGCCTATGTAGTCCCGGCCGCGGTCCATGTGCGCCAAGAACTCCTCGGCCTGCCACGGCTCCAGCGGGCGCAGCTCCGCGCCGTCCTCGTCACCCAGGGAAATCGCGAACATGCCCCCACCTCCACCATGGTCACACCGATCACACCGTCGGCCACGCCGCCGAAGAGCAAGATCCTCGCACGAGCCACGCCAGGCCGCCGGGCCGCCGGTCGACTTCCCCTCCATCCCTTCGCGGAGGGGTGGATTCCGGACAGAACCCGTCCCCCGGACGATCTGGCCGGTCTTGCCGTGGACGAGATAGATGCCTGAGGCATCCAATGGATTCCCGTAAGGGAACGTCTGCGTTTGCGAGGTACGTCCATGCCGGAGTCCACCCAGACCCACCCCCCGACCACGCACTCCACCACGCCCGAGCCCAGCACGATCGAGGCCAGCACGATCGAGGCCAGCACGATCGAGCCCGCCACGACTGAGTCCGCCACGACGGGGACCGCCACAACCCGCTTCAGTACGACCCGCTCCAGCGACCCCATCCCCTTCCCCCAGGACCGCGCCTGCCCCTACCACCCGCCCACGGGCTACGCCCCACTGCGCGAGGCCGCACCCCTCACCCGCGTCACGCTGTTCGACGGACGCCAGGTGTGGCTCGTCACCGGGCACGCGGCGGCCCGTGAGCTGCTCGCCGATCAGCGGCTCTCCACGGACCGCGAGCGCGAGGGCTTCCCCATGCAGAGCGAGCGCCTGGCCCAGGTGCGCAACCGGAGCATCGCCCTGCTCGGCGTCGACGACCCCAAGCACAACACCCAGCGCCGAATGCTCATCCCCAGTTTCTCGGTCAAGCGCATCGCGGCCCTGCGGCCCCGCATCCAGGAGACCGTCGACCGGCTCCTGGACGCCATGGTCGAACAGGGGCCGCCCGCCGAGCTGGTGAACTCGTTCGCGCTGCCCGTGCCGTCCATGGTCATCTGCGCCCTGCTCGGCGTTCCCTATGCCGATCACGAGTTCTTCGAGGAGCAGTCACGCCGGCTACTGCGCGGTCCTGACGCGCGGGACGTCCAGGCGTCGCGCGAGGAACTGGACGCCTACTTCTACGCGTTGATCGACCAGAAGCAGCGTGAACCGGGTGACGGGCTCCTCGACGAGCTGATCCACCAGCAGCTCGCCTCGGGAGCGGTGGACCGCGAGGAGCTGGTCAGCCTCGCCACGATCCTGCTCGTCGCGGGCCACGAGACCACGGCGAACATGATCTCGCTCGGCACGTTCACGCTGCTCCAGCACCCCGACCGGCTCGCCGAGCTGCGGACCGGCGAGGCGGCCGGGCAACCGCTGATGGCCGCCGCGGTCGAGGAGCTGCTGCGCTATCTGTCCATCGCGGACGGGCTGATGCGGGTGGCCAAGGAGGACATGGAGGTCGGCGGCGAGACCGTGCGCGCGGGCGACGGCGTCATCTTCTCCACGTCCCTCGTCAACCGCGACGGTACGGCCTACGAATCGCCCGAGGAGCTGGACTGGCACCGCGGCACGCGGCACCATCTCGCCTTCGGGTTCGGCATCCACCAGTGCCTGGGGCAGAACCTCGCCCGTGCGGAGATCGAGATCGCCCTGCGTTCCCTCTTCGAGCGCCTGCCGCGCCTTCGCCTCGCGATGCCCGCCGAGGACATCCCCTTCAAACCGGGCGACACGATCCAGGGGATGCTGGAACTCCCCGTGACCTGGTAGGGGCGGCCGTGATGAGCGACGAGGCGACCGGCACGGTGATCCGTGTGGACCACGACCGGTGCGTGGGCGCGGGCATGTGCGCGCTGACCGCGCCCGGCGTCTTCACCCAGGACGACGACGGCTTCAGCGAGGTGATCCGGGGCCGCGAGGACGGCGGCGGTGACCCGTTGGTCAAGGAGGCCGTACGGGCGTGCCCGGTGCAGGCCATCACCGTCGCCGACGCCATCACCGGGCAGCCCTAGGACGGAGCACGGGTCGGGCCCACAGTCCCTTGACGGAGCACGGGTCAGGCCCGCAGTCCCAGAACGGGGGACGGATCAGGACCGCAGTGTCACCGTGAAGCTCCTGCCGTATGCGTGGTGCGTGTCGACGTCGATGCGCGTTCCGCCGGGTGCCGCGCCGACCCGTACCCCACGGTCGGCCGAGACCACGCGCAGTCGGCGGCCGCGCAGCAGGACCGTCACCGTGTCCCGGCCCATGGTCGGGTCGGACACGGCGACGGCGGTGGTGTTCCCCTTCCGGGTCCGGCTGCGGCGTACGAGGACCGAGGCGGGGCCTTCGATCCGCAGGTCCGCCGTCTCGTGCCGCCCCGCGGTGAAGGAGTTGACCCCCGTCAGACCGAGGCCGCCGTGCGTCACCGCTTGGAGGCGGGTGGAATTGGCGAGCACCCTCAGCGGGCCCCCCTTGCCCCCCTTGCCGTCGCCGTACCCCCGCACCCCCTCCTCCGTGGCGTTCGGCAGCAAGGCGTACGCGTACCGCCCCGCCCGCGACCCCGTCGCCCCCGCCGCCGCGTCCACCGTCACGCCGAACACCGACCGCGTCACGGCCGTGTCGGGGTTGGCGGTGCGTACGACCCGGCGGCTCCGGGTGACGCGGTCCAGGCTGACCCGGACCGGCGGCGTGTCGAGGAAGACGTAGCCGACGGACGTGTCCTGCGTGGCGTTGGCGTAGCGCAGCCAGCGCAGGTCGGCGGTGCCGGGGCCGGTCCATGCCCGGCCGTCGACGCGCGCCCCGGTGAGCGTGACCCGGTCGCCGGGAGCGGCGATACGGGCGTCGACGGTCGTCGTCACGGCCCGCGCCCCGGAGCCACCGGAGCCCCCGGAGCCCCCGGAGCCCCCGGAGCCCCGGGAGCCTCCGGGTTCCCCGAGATCCCCGACCCCCGCCGCGAGCACCACGATCTCGTCGTCCAGCAGGAACCACGACTTGGTGGCCGACGCCCCCCGGTAGACCAGGAAGTCATCCGGAAGCAGCTCCCGATCGCGGTACGCGGCATCGCTGGACTGCACCATCGCGGCGGTTCCGTACGCCCCGAGGACGGCCCCGCCGGAGTGCCGGTGGGTGCCGCGCGGAAAGTAGACGTACTTGTTCTGCGACTCCGAGGACGACGTGAAGTTGAGCGGGTGACCCGGGTTGTCGTAGTACGGCTTCCCGTAGGCCTCCGGGACCGTGCGGCGCCGCTCGACCGGGGCGGTGACGCCGGCGAGGCCGTACGGCGAGACCGTCGTGTAGTAGTCGACGCCGTACGCCTGCGTCTGGTCCTGCCCCGCGAGGTACAGGTAGTGCGCGCCGTCGCCCTGGAACCACGGCATGAGGTTCTCGCCGTTCATGTACTCGTACTTGCTGATCCGGTCGGAGCTGCGCGCGAGCGCGAAGGCGTAACCCGGTCTGCGGTGGACGGTCCTGTCCATGGCGTTGAACGCGACGCTGCGTTCGGCGGGGTTGAGGTCGGCGGGGGCCACGGAGTCGTCGGCGACGATATCGGCGTGGCGCACGATGCTGATGGGTGAGACGAAGCGCGCCGGGTCGGGACGGGCGCGCGAGGTGGCTTCGAGGTGCTTGACGTAGCCCTTCAGCGCCGCCGCCTCGGCCCCGCCGGCCAGCGAGGAGAGGTCGACGGCGGCCTCGACGACGACCGCCACGTCGGTGTAGCCGGAGTCGGTGCGCGCGACCGCCCTGCCCTTCACCATCTCCATCATCCAGCCCTCGAAGATGAGCGGGGCGAAGCCGTCCTTGACCCAGCCGAAGACCGTCGGCACCAGTTCCCCGCCGTGGGCGAAGCCGGTCCCTTCGAGGATCTTGAGGGTCTGTACAACCCGGCTGAGCAGGCCCTTTCCGTACGAGCCCGTGTACGCGACGGAGGCGTGCTGGATGAAGGAGCCGTCGGCGTAGTGGCCGTCGGTCACCCCGTGGGAGAGGCGGTACGGGTCGATGGTGACGAACACCGTGAGCTGGTCGACCAGGGCCTTGCGGACGCGGGCGTCGCCGTCCGCGCCGAGAAGGGCGCCCTGGAGGATGCGGTTGGTGGTGATGTCGGCGAGATTGGCGCCGGTGTGGAAACGGGAGTCGAGGTCGACGTCACCGCCGGTGCCGTTGCGGAGGTAGGCGTCCATGGAGGTGACGTACGTGCGCACCAACTCCGGGCGGTACACGCGCACTTCCTCGGCGAGCAGTACGAGCGTCTTGCTGACGTGCTGCGATATGCCGATCTCCCAGTGGAACCAGTTCCCGTAGTAGCCCTTCGACTGGTCTCCGTAGTAGCGCTCGTGCAGCCACACCAGGCCGTCGATGACACGGCGCCGCACGGCGGTGTCCCCGTACAGGCCGGACCCGTGCACACCGGACGTGGCGCCGGGGACGGGCGTGCGGGTGGCGAGGGCGATCTCGTAGAGGCGGCGGTAGGCGGTGTTCAGGTTGGCCTCGTCGGTGCCGAGGACCAGGCCGTCGAAGAGCTCGCCGTCGCCCGCGTCGTCCATGGCCTTGAGGTTCGCCCGCGCGGCCTTGTCGATCGCCGCGAGTTTCCCCGCCGTCTCCGGCCGGGCGTTGGACGCGGCCGTCCCCGCGAAGACGTCCACGGTGTTGGCGAGCAGCCGCTCGCGGTCCTCGGCCGCCGTGGCGGCGTCCGCGGGGGCCCGCGGAACCACCGCCAGGAGTCCGGCGGCCGCCAGGGCCGACAGCAGGCTTCTGCGGGTGATCTCCATGCGGGCCTCCACCGCCGAACGACGACAGACTGACGGGCAGATGACAGACAGGCAGGTGACAGACAGGCAGGTGACGGGCAAGCAGGTGTACGTGGTTCGGAAACGCATTCGGGGCTCTACAGCAACCTACTCGGGACCGTCCGCGAAGGCGCTGGGCAGCGGGACCGAATGGGCTTCGGACGTAGGTTCAGGCGGCCGGAGTCAAGCAGATGCCCCCAGCCGCCACAAGGGTCCCCGCACGACCGTTCGCCCCGGTGTTGATACGGTCCCCACTGATCTTGATGCGGTACCCGGGAACGCGGTACACGGGGGAAGGGGGACGCCATGCCCGGGATGCGCTCGGTACGGCGGCGTACCTGGCTGGTGGCCGGTCTGGCGGCGGTCCTGGTGATCACGGCGTCCGTGACCTGGTACGGCGTGGCGAGGTCGGCGGAGCGCGAGGACCGGCTCGCGGACAACCAGCGGCAGCTCGCGCGGGCCTGTGAGGGCCTGCTCCCCGATGAGCTGGGCGCCTTCGTGCCGGACGACGAGCGTGGCGTACTGAACGAGTTCGGCACGATGCTCCGCCCCCGCGAGGAGAGCCGGGCGCTGCTCGACTGCACGCTGTCGTGGGGCGGCGGCGGTGACGCCTGGGAGCCGGACGCGATGGCGCGGGTACGTGCCGAGGCCGTCCTGACCCGTACGGACCCCATCGCCGTCGACGGCGGCTTCGGACTCCCGCTGCCGGAGAGCGCGTTGGGCTCCGTGTCGACCGACTCCCGGCTGCGGGGCAGCGAGGTCACGGCCCGACTCCTCGCCGACTGCCCCGATGGCCTGCGGGGGCGTGTCCGCCCGGCGCGTGATCTGCTCGTCACGGTGGCCCTGCCGTCGGCGGCCGACGAGTACGACGTCCCGCGCGCCGACCGTCTCCTCGCGTCCCGCACGGCGGTCCGCGTCGCGGACTGGGTGGCGGAGAAGCAGGGCTGCGGCAGCGAGCCGCTGGGCGCGAAGGACGCGGCGGGCTCCGCCCCGGCCAAGGCGCCGAAGCTGTGCGACTGGCTCGACCCCAAGGCGCTGCCCGCCTTCGCGTCGGGCAAGTGGAAGTCCGGCGGGACGACGGCGGACAACGCCCCGGGCTACAGCCCGCGCACTGGTTCGTGCGACCGGCACTGGGACGACACGATCGGCTCGCCCGGAGCGTTCGAGATCAAGGGGGCAGGGGTGGAGAGCTGGTCGGGGGTGCTTGCCGCCGGTGCCTATGACCACTACGAGGACTCCGGCGACGTCCCTGCCTCCGGGCCCGCCGACCCCGGAGGCCCTGATCACGACGGGCCCGACCCCGATGACCCCGACCCCGACGAGCCCCTGACGGTCGAGGAGTCCGGCGACGACCCGGCGCTCGCGCTGTGGGCCCGTGCGGAGTGCGACGCGGGGCCGACCTACCACCGGGTCGCGGTCACCCCCGAGCTCGACTACCGCGTCGGCCTCGACGAGGGCAAGGCCGTGCTCGAACCGGAGGACCGGCGGCGGCTGTCCCGCCAGGCCCGTGCCGTCCTCGACCGCTACCTGGCGGCGCCCGACGGCTGGCCCCGGCGTGCGCACTGCCGGTCCACGAAGATCATGGGAGAGGTGGCGGAGTGGCGCGGCTGACGTGGGGTTCGAGGGCGGGGCGCGTGGCGCTCACGTCCTGCGGGGCGCTGGTCGCCCTCGCGCTGATCGCGGGTGCCTATTACTGGTGGGGCGGGCCGCGTGAGCGCCATGCGGCGCAGCGGGTACTGGACGAGGCGTGCGGCGGGCTGCTGCCGTCCGCCGAGATGCGGGCCGTGCTGGGCGACGGGCCCTACAGGACCGGTCGCGGCAGGATCGACGTCGAGGTCCGGGACATGGAGGAGGACGACGGCGCCGGGGATGGCGATGGCGACGGGGACGCGCGCCAGGTGACCTGCTCCGTCAGCGGCGAGACCGAGCACAGCGCGGGTCGTCCCACGCACGACGCGTCGGTCGAGGTCACCGTGGAGAGCGTGTCGCGGCGGCTGAAGTCCGACGGCGACGGATGGCGTGCCACCACGCCGGCGGACCAGTACGACGCCCAGTATCCGCGCGTGTCGACCGAGCTGCCGCCCGCCGGGCTCGGCCACGGCTGGCAGGGCATGTTCAGCACGGGCGAGGCCTTCGGCGGCTCGTCCGGCGGGGAGTCGGCGAGCACGGCGGTGCTTTTGAGCTGTACCGGGAGCGGCGGCGCGGGTGGCCTCCTCGTCTCCGTGGACGCCAAGGAGGAGGACGCCACGCTGGACGACCCCCGGCTCCGCCTGGCCTTCGCCCGCGTCGCCACCGCCACGGCCGAGAAGGCCTCGGAGAAGTGGGGCTGCGACGCGAAGCTCGGCGAGCCGCTGCGGACGGTGCCTCTGCCGGTCGGCGCCGACGAGGACGTGAAGTCGGCCGACGCGTCCGGCACCTGCGCGGGCCTGCCCGGCCGGGGTTCGCGGATCACGCGGGTGTGGGAGGACGCGGGGCCCGGCGGCGGGCCGGTGGAGGTGTGCGTGCTCGGCGGCGGCCGTACGGGGACTCCGGCCGGGGCTGCCGAGCGCCGCTTCACGCTGGTCGCGTACTACGGGCCGTACGCGGAGACGGAACGGCTGCGTCAGCAGGACCGCTACGGCCGGTACTCCGAGAAGCCCGTACCCGGCGAGGCCCCGGCGGGGCGGCTGACGGGCGGGGGCCAGTGGGCGAGCGCGGCGTGTCGGGCCGGGGGCCCGGCGCTGTACACGGTCCGGCCCGGTGACGCGGAGGACGACGAGCGGCTCGCCGAGGAGCCGGCGGCGGACCTGGCGTATGAACGCGCGGCGCTGCGGAAGTTCGCCGCCCGCTCGGCCCGGTCCCACGGCTGCCCTCCGCCGAAGCTGCCCTGACCGCACCGAAGCGCTGCCCCTCCCCGAAGCCGCCTCCCCTCCCCCGAAGCTGCCGTGACCGCACACGGGGCTCCGCCCCGGACCCCGCTCCTCAATCGCCGGAGGGGCTTATTTTTGCTCCCCCGGGGCTTGACCTCTTCCGCGTCGCGCCCAAAAAGTCCAACAACTCCCACCCCGAAGCAATGGTGACCAGCCGCGCCCGCAGGGTTGCATGGGAGGCATGGATCTCTCCCGTCACGAAGATCTGACCCCCGGCAGCGGCACCCTCCCGCCCCGGGCCTGGTATCCGGAGTCCGACGCCCCCACCCTCTCCCTCAACGGGACCTGGCGATTCCGGCTCTCCCCCACCGCTGACGCCGAAGACGACCAGTTCGCCCACGACGGGTACGACGGATACCACTCCGCGCCCTGGAGCGACGTCACCGTCCCCGGACACTGGGTGCTGCAAGGGCACGGCTCGCCGCAGTACACCAACACGCTCTACCCCTTCCCCGTGGACCCGCCCCGCGTCCCCACCGAGAACCCCACCGCCGACCACCTCCGCACCTTCGACCTCCCCACGGACTGGCCCGCGTCCGGCGGCGCCACGCTCCGCTTCGACGGTGTCGAGTCCTTCGCCCGCGTCTGGCTCAACGGCGCGGAGCTCGGCGGTTTCCAGGGCTCCCGCCTCGCCCACGAGTTCGCCGTGGGCACGCTGCTGCGCCCCGAGGGCAACGTCCTCGCCGTCCGCGTCCACCAGTGGTCCTCCGGGTCCTACCTGGAGGACCAGGACCAGTGGTGGCTGCCCGGCATCTTCCGCGACGTGACCCTCCTCCACCGCCCGGAGCACGCCGCCCGCGACCACTTCGTACACGCCACGTACGACCACCGCACCGGAACCGGCACCCTACGAGTCGACGCCGACGCGCAAGGCCGTGTCACCCTCGACGAACTGGGCATCGACATCGCCACCGGCGAATCCGTCACCCTCCCCGTCCAGCCGTGGACCGCCGAGACCCCCCGCCTCTACGACGCCACCCTCGCCACCCCCGGTGAAGGCGAACACCAAGGCCAAGGCGAACGCATCCCGCTCCGCATCGGCTTCCGCACCGTCGCCCTCGAAGACGGGCTCATCAAGGTCAACGGCCGCCCGCTCCTCTTCCGGGGCGTGAACCGCCACGAGTTCCACCCGGAGACCGGCCGCACCCTCGACGCCGAGACCATGCGCGCGGACGTCCTCCTCATGAAGCGGCACAACATCAACGCCGTCCGCACCAGCCACTACCCGCCGCACCCCGCCTTCCTCGCCCTCTGCGACGAACTCGGCCTCTGGGTCATCGACGAATGCGACCTGGAGACCCACGGTTTCCACGCCTTCGGCTGGCGCGCCAACCCCGTCGACGACGACCGCTGGACCCCCGCGCTCCTTGACCGTGCCGCCCGTATGGTCGAGCGCGACAAGAACCACCCCTCGGTCATCATGTGGTCGCTGGGCAACGAGTGCGGCACGGGCCGTGGCCTGACCGCCATGGCCGAGTGGATCCGGGCCCGCGACGACAGCCGCCTCATCCACTACGAGGGCGACCGCTCCTGCGCAGACACCGACGTCTACTCCCGCATGTACGCCGACCACGCCGAGGTCGAGAGCATCGGACGGCGAGAGGACGGCGGGCCGGAGAGGCGGGCCGGGCTCCCCTTCATCCTCTGCGAGTACGCGCACGCCATGGGCAACGGCCCCGGCGGCCTCACCGAATACCAGCGGCTCTTCGAGACGTACGAACACCTCCAGGGCGGCTTCGTCTGGGAGTGGATCGACCACGGCCTCGCCCACCCCGCGTACGAGTACGCCTACGGCGGTGACTTCGGCGAGGAGGTGCACGACGGCAACTTCGTCTGCGACGGCCTCGTCCTCCCCGACCGCACGCCCTCCCCCGGCCTGATCGAGTACAAGAAGGTGATCGAGCCGGTCCGCATCGAAGGCGACGGCCCCGAGGGGACCGTCAGGATCACCGACCTGTACGACTTCGCCGACCTCTCCCACCTCGCCTTCACCTGGTCGTACGAGGTGGACGGCGTGAGCGTCGCCGACGGTGACCTGACCGTGCCGCCCCTCGCGCCCGGCGAGCGGACCGAGGTGAAACTGCCGCCCGCCCCGACGCGCGGCACGGGCGCCGAGACGCAGTGGACCGTACGGGCCGTGCTCGCCGAGGACACGGCGTGGGCGCCACGCGGACATGTCGTCGCCTGGGCCCAGTTGCCCGTGGAGCCGGGTCCCGTGGAGCCGGGCATGGACCGATCACCCGTACCCGGCTCCACGCCCCCTGCCCGCGACGGCCGGCGGATCACCCTCGGCCCCGCCGCCTTCGACGCCCACGGCACGCTGCTCTCCTTCGGCGACCTGGAGTTCGAGGGTCTCCGCCTCGACGTGTGGCGCGCGCCCACCGACAACGACAACGGCATGCCGTGGCGCCCCGAGCCGTCCGTCGCCGCACGCTGGCGCGCCATCGGCCTCGACCGCGTCCAACACCGCGTCGACGCCGTCGAACTGGGCGACGACGCCCTGACCGTACGTACGCGCGTCGCCCCGGCCGCCAGTGACCTCGGGCTGCGTGTCACCTACCGCTGGACCTCCGACGGGGCCAGGCTCCGCCTCGCCGTCTCCGTGACGCCGGAGGGCGACTGGCAGGTGCCGCTCCCCCGGCTCGGCGTCCGCTTCGGGCTGCCGGGCGCGGCCGGGCGGGTCCGGTGGTTCGGCGGCGGCCCCGGCGAGGCCTACCCGGACAGTCGCGCCGCCTCGATGCTCGGCCTGTACGAAGCGGACGTCGACGCCATGCAGACCCCGTACGTCCGCCCGCAGGAGAACGGCGCCCGCCCCGGCATCCGCTGGGCCGAGATCGACGGCCTCCGCATCGACACCGACCATGAGCCGTGGCTCACCGTCCGCCGCTGGACCACGGAACAGCTCGACGCCGCCGCCCACCGCCCCGACCTCACGCCCGGCGACACGGTCTGGGTCAACCTCGACAGCGGCCAGCACGGTATCGGCACGGAGTCCTGCGGGCCCGGCGTGCTCCCGCAGCATCAACTGCACGCGCGCGTGGCTGAGTTCGCGTACGCCTTCAGTCTGACGGAACGGTGACCCTCAGCTCCGCCCAGACGGTCTTCCCCGGTGGGCCGTCCGGGCGGGGCATCACTCCCCAGCGGCAGGCCAGCGCCTCGACGAGCAGCAGCCCCCGGCCCGACTCCGCCTCCGGGTCCACCACTCCCGCGATGACCGGCAGCCGCTCCCCGCGCGTGTCGGTGACCTCGACGCGGACGGTGCCGTCCGCCGCCTCCGTCAGGTGTACGCGGAAGTCGCGTGCCGGCAAGGTCCGCCCGTGCCGGGCCGCGTTCGCCGCCAGCTCCGCCGTGATCAGCGTGGCGGTCTCGTTGACCTCACCCGCGTAGGGGTGCCCCCAGCCGTCCAGCTGATGCGCCACGAGCCGCCGGGCGAGCCGGGCGCCCCTCGGCGTGGAGCTGAAGCACTGGGTGAACATACGTACGGTAACCGGCACTTGCTGTCTGGCTTGCGCTGTCATACGCCTACGGTGGCGCTTCCGCGCGGGGTTTGACCAGGTACGTCGACCGTACGGGACTCGTACGCGCCTCAGCGTACGAGTCCCAAGGCTGGACAGTACTGGTCACCGTGCGTGACTCTTGATGGCTTGGCGGGGTTCACCATCAGAACATTCAGACACCTGGGGGTACCAGCCGTGGCCGCCGACACCATCAGCAGCGAACCCGGACCGTGCGAAAGTCTCAAGATCTTCGGCGCGGTTCTTCAAGGCTTCCGAGAACGCGCGGGCCTCACGCAGGAGGCGTTCGCCCGGCGCGTGCGGTACTCCGTCCACTGCGTGGCGTCGGTCGAGCAGGGCCGCCGGTTGCCTCCGGCGCGGTTCGTGGAACGGGCCGAGGAGGTCCTCGATGCCTTTGGAATCCTCCGCAAGGTCGCGGCGAAACTGACCCGCCAGCCGGGCCTCGCGGCCTGGTTCCGTCAATGGGCCGGGCTGGAGGAGCTGGCCATCAGCCTCTACACGTACGAGAGCCGGTTGGTCCCGGGCCTGCTCCAGACCGAGGCGTACGCCCGCACGCTCTTCGAGAACCGGGTTCCGCTGCTGAGCGACGAGCAGGTCGACATCCAGTTGGCCGCGCGGCAGGAGCGGCAGCAACTGCTCCCGGACCGGCCGAACACCGCGTTCAGCTTCATCCTCGAAGAGCACATGTTCCTGCGCCGCACGGGCGGCGTGGAGGCCACGCGTGACCTCATCGACCATGTGCTGGCCCTGGACCGCATGCGGAACGTGGAGATCCAGGTGATGCCGCTCGCGCGGGAGGTGCACTCCGGGCTGAACGGGCCCATGCGACTGCTGGAAACCCCGGAGAACCGGTGGTTCGGTTACATCGAGGGGCAGGAGACCGGCCAGTTGCTCTCCGAACCACGAACGATCAGCGTGCTCCAGATGCGGTATGCGAAACTGCGATCGCAGGCCCTCACCCCCGAGGATTCCGTGAGCCTGCTCCGGCAGATGCGAGGAGCGCTATGAGCAACGGCACAAGTGAACTGGCCTGGTTCAAGAGCAGCCACAGCGGCTCGCAGGGCGACGACTGCATCGAAGTAGCCCTCGACTGGCGCAAGTCCAGCTACAGCGGCGACGACAGCGGCGACTGCGTCGAGGTGGCCCGCGGCTGGCGCAAGTCGACGTACAGCAGCGGCTCAAGCGGCGACTGCGTCGAGATCTGCCCTTGCCCGTCCACCATCCACGTACGAGACTCCAAGAACCCGCAAGGACCTCAACTGGCCCTCGCCCCCCAGGCCTGGGGGGAGTTCATCAAGCACACCGCAAACCGCTAAGCGAGCAGCATGCGAACCGCACCCGCGCGCGGGCCCTCCGCGCCGCCCGAGCCGGAGCCCGAGCCGCCACCGGCCGGCAGGGTCGTGTCGTGGCTCGGCACCCTGGGGCCGATCGCCGTGGGGTACGCGGTGTTCCAGGCCCTGGTGGGGCTGCTGCCCGATGCCCTGTACGGGGACACCGCACGCTATTCGCTCGCCCTGGTCAGCGGCCTCGGCACCGGGCTCTGCGCTTGGCTGGCCGGGGCGCTGATGCGGGCGAGGGCGGGCGGTAGCGGGGTCACGGGGAGGCTCGACGGGGTTCCACCGCAGCGGGGGCCGGGTACGGCCGCGCGGGGCGGTGGGGCGGGGCCGCTGCCGGGTCTGTCGGCGGCCACGTACGAAACCCTCGCCGCCCGGCTCACGGTCTTCGACGATCCGCTGCGGGGCCGTCTCAGCGGCTGGCCGCACGCGCTGGACGAGCAGTCCCAGCCGGTGCGGCCGACGGCGACGGGGACGGCGTACGGACTGCACACGGTCCTTGAACTGGGCGTGCCGGACGGGCGGTTGCGCGCATCGGAGCTGGTCGAGACGCTGTGGCGGCTTCGGCTGCCCGACGGCGGCTGGGCGGCGCGCTCGCAGGGTGCCGTGCCACGCCCCGAGGTGACCGCACTGGTGCTCGGCGCGCTCGCGCGGGCGGGCGCGGACCCGCAGCGGCTCGCGGCGGAGGCGGAGCAGTGCGCGGACCGGTTCCGGCACGAGATGGAGCCCGCAGGGCTTGAGATGACGCACGTGGTGACCACCGTGCTGCGCGGGCTGCTGCGCGCGGCGCCCGAGACGGACGCACTGCCGCGGCTGCGGGACGCGCTCGTCGACGGAGCGGTCACCGACCCGGCCCGGCAGCACCGGCGCTGCTGGGGCGCGCGGCTCGCGCCGCTCGGCGGGCGCCCGGTCGCGCCGTCGCCCGTGCACACCGCGCAGGCCGTGGTCGCGTTGGACCGGACGGCGCGGGTGCTCGGCGAGGACGCGAACGCCCGTGCCACCCGCCAGGACGGCATCCGCTGGCTGCTGGCCTGCCCGGGGCCCGCCCACGACGGCTGCGAGGACCTGGAGAGCGGCCACGAGTCGGTGCGCCGCCCGCACCCGGTCGACGCCTCGCGGCACGAGGTGCTGTCCGTACGGCACTTCTCGGCCGCCTGGGTGATGCGGGCCCTGCTGACGCCGGGGGCCAGGGAGACGGCGGCCGATGAGGGGCTGGACGCGGCCTGGCACGAGATGCTCGCCGGTGCCGCCGCCTCGGTCTGGCGCCAGCAGAGCGACGGGATCTGGACGTGGGACGGTGACGATCTCGCCCACCCGCTCTGGATGACCTATCAAGGGCTTTCGGTGCTGCGGGCACATGCCGTATGGATGTATCAGCCGGGTGACTGAACCCCCGGCTCCGCGTGCGCGCGTGCGCGGCTGACGAGGGGGAGAATCCATTGGGTGGTCGGCACGTCCACGACGCGAGACGGCTCCTCGAAGAAGCCCTCGACGAATCCACGGGGGACGATCTGGTGCGGGCCGCCCGGACGGTCGTCTCCGAACTCGGCTCCGAGGAACGGCTCCTGCCCCTCGTACGGGAGCTGGCCGAGGGCGAGGGCGACCCCTCGGGCTGCGCTCTCCTGTCGTACCGGCACGTCCTCGGCTTCGACAAGCTGCTCCTCATCGACGGCGGGCCGCGGCACATGCTGCGCGCCCACATCTGGCATCCGGGCCCGAACGGCCGCGAGGACGTCCACAACCACCGCTCACCGCTGGCGTCGCGCGTGGTGCGGGGCACGCTCGGCATGGAGCTGTACGAGGCGGCCCACGCGGCGTCGGACGGCGGCGCGCCCGCGTCGTGGTACCGCGAGTCGCTGTCGGACGACGGAGGCGACTGGCTGCTCAAGCCGGCCGGAGGCGCCCGGCTGCGGCTCGCGCTGACCATGGAGTACGCGGCGGGCAGTGGCTACGCGCTGCCGCCGGACGCCTTGCACCGGGCGTGGTGCGCCTCCACGGGCCCGACGGTCACGCTGTTCCTGGAGACGGGAGCGGAGCGGCGCCGGTACACGGACGTGTTCACGGGACCTGGCGCGGCGGACGCGGGCGCGATGGTGAGGAAGAAGCCGCTGGAGGTGTCGGACTACCTGGCGGAGCTGGCCGTACTCGCGGAACTCATCAGCTGACGGGAGTCCTGGCCGAAGGCCTGGCGGACGATCTCGCGGTTGTAGTCGTCGATGTCGACCGAGCCGAAGTCGGCCGGCGCCAGCCAGCGGTAGGCCTGGTCGGGCAGGGGGAGCGTCACGTCGAAGGTGAGGGGGCGGACGAGGAAGTTGTCCTGCCAGTTCTTCACCTCGTGGCCGTGGTAGACACTGAGGAAGGAGGATTCGCCGACCTTGTGCATCACTTCGCCGAGGAGCCCGGTCTCTTCCTTCAGCTCTCTCAGGACGCCGTCGCGCGGACTCTCGTCCGGGTCCAGCTTTCCGCACGGCACGCCCCACACCCGGGGATGGAACCGCTCCGTCTCACTGCGCCGCACGAGCAGGACGCGGCCATGATGGGCCACGACAGCCGCCGCGAGCCGGTTGTCACCGGGATAATCCATACCCTCCAACGTAGCGGGGATCGGGGGAGGGTGACAGTCGGCCGGGGCGCGTCTCGGCCATCTGGCCGTGTTCTGGCTGGTCGCGCGGGGGCGGAACATAGACGCCCGTCAACTGATCGCCGTAGCCGGTCACCCACACGGCCCGCAGCGCGTCTGCGCGGGCGGCCCGTCGGCCGGCCGGGGCGCGCCGTGTCCGTTTCGTTCAAGACCCCGCACCGGATGCTTTCCTACGCTGCGAGGCATGAACAGCACACCGATCCCACGCTTCGACCTCATCGGCCTCGTCGTCTCCGACATGGCCGCGTCCCTCGCCTTCTACCGGCGGCTCGGCCTGCGCTTCCCCGAGGACGCCGAGAGCGCCCCGCACGTCGAGGCCCAGCTCCTCGGCGGTCTGCGCATCGCCTTCGACACGGAGGAGATCGTCCGGTCCTTCCACCCCGGCTGGCAGCCGGCCGCCGGCGGCGGCCGGATCGGGCTCGCCTTCCTCTGCGCCTCCCCCGAGGCCGTCGACGCCACGTACGCGGAGCTGACGGCCGCCGGGCACGAGAGCGAGCTCAAGCCGTTCGACGCTCCCTGGGGGCAGCGGTACGCCACCGTGCTCGACCCGGACGGCAACGGAGTCGACCTCTTCGCGCCGCTCGACCACCTGCCCGTTCAGTAGCCCGCCGAGGGTAAGCCCGGTCAACTCCCGTACCTCGCGCGCCAGATGGGCCTGATCGGCGAAGCCCGCCTCGGCCGCCGTGCGCGCGTACGGCAGACCGTCGCGGGCGAGCGCGAGCGCCCGCTGAAGCCGCAGCACCCGGGCCAGCGTCTTGGGCCCGTAGCCGAAGGCGGGCAGTGAACGGCGGTGCAGAGTACGGGCGTTGAGCCCCACCCTCGCGGCGGTCTCGGCGACCGGACGCCCGGCGGCCAGGCAGCGGACGACCTCGGCGAGGAGCGGGTCGGGGGGCGCGGCGTCGGCGGCGCGCTCCACGGCGACGGCTTCGAGAGCGGCCATGGGGTCGTCCGCGGCGTCCACCCGCCGGGTCAGGCGGCGGGCCCGCGCCGAGGTCCACAGGTCGGCCAACTCGACTCGCTGGTCACGCAGTTCGTGGGCCGGTACGCCCAGCAGGGCCGGGGCGGTGCCGGGAGCGAAACGGACACCGACATGGCGGCCGCCGGTCTCCGTGCCGCCCGGTACGTACGCGCGGGTGTCAGGACCGGCGACGAAGAGCCGCCCTTGCCTCCACAGCAGGTCCATGCAGCCGTCGGGGAGCACGGGACGGACGTCGTCGTCGCCACCGGCGGCGGCCGGGACGCTGGTCCAGACGACCGCGCCGGTCAGCCGGGACGGCCGCTCGTGATAGCGCGCGGTGTGCTGGTCGGCCACGCGCCTCAGGCTACGCCGCCACGGCCGCGATGCTCCTGCGGGCTGACCCCGTACACCCTCTTGAAGGCGCCGGAGAGGGCGAAGGCGCTGCCGTAGCCGACCTTGCGGGCGATGGAGGCGATCGTCAGCCCGCTGTCGCGCAGCAGGTCGGCGGCGAGCGCGAGCCGCCAGTTCGTCAGGTACGTCATCGGGGGCTCCCCCACGAGTTCCGCGAACCGCCGGGCGAGCGCGGCCCGCGAGACGCCCGCCTTCGCCGCGAGGTCCGCGATCGTCCACGGGTGCGCCGGGTCGTCCTGGAGCAGCCGCAGGGCGCGGCCGACGACGGGGTCGCCCATCGCCCGGTACCAGGCGGGGGCCTCGGCCTCGGGCCGGGAGAACCAGGCCCGCAGGGCGGCTATGAGCAGCAGGTCGAGGAGGCGGTCGAGGACGACTTCCTGGCCGGGGTCGGCGCGGCTGATCTCCTCGGCGAGCAGCGGGGTGAGCGGGCAGTCCCACACCTCCGTGGGCAGTACGAGGAGGGGCGGCAGCGCGTCGAGGAGCCGTCCCGTGAGCTCGCCCCGCATCTGGTAGGTGCCGATCAGCATCTCCACGGAGCCGTCGCGTGACTCGCCCCAGGCGCGGAGCCCCAGATCGGCGTAGCGGGCGACGGGGGCGCCGTCCAGCGGTACGCAACGCTGGCCGGGCCGGATCTCGGCGAAGGGCGCGGTGTCCGGCCCGTCGGCGCAGGTGTAATGGTCCGGGCCGCGGGCGATGGCGACGTCACCGGGGCGGAAGCGCTGCGCCGGCCCGCCGTTCTCCGGGCGGATCCACGCGGTGCCCCGCACCATGATCATGACGGAGAGGGGGGCCTCGTCCGCGATGCGCACGGACCAGGGCGGGTCGAACAGCGCCCGGATCATGAAGGCACCGCGCGCCCGCGGGCCTTCCAGCAAGCCTGCCAGTACGTCCATGGCGGCAGCGTAGACGTACGCGTATGGCCGTGAGCTTCTCGCCGATGGGCGCGGGGCCTGGGGGCCGGTTGACTGAACCCATGACGACGAACACGGACATGACGAACACGGACGCGGGCGTTCGGACACTGCTGGTGACGGGCGCGACCGGGCGGGTGGGCCGCCGGGTCGTGGAGTCGGCGGAGGCGGCCGGGCTCACGGTACGGGCGGCCTCGCGGAACGGCGCGGGCTCGCGGGACGGGGCGGTGCGGTTCGACTGGGCGGACCGGTCGACGTGGGCGGACGCCCTGCGGGGCGCCGACGCGGCGCACATCGCGTACCTGCCGGATGTCGGGGCTCCCGGCGCGGCCGAAGCGGTCGGCGCGTTCGCGCGGCTCGCGGTCGAACTCGGCGTGGGGCGGCTGACGCTGCTCTCCGCGCGCGGCGAGGACCAGGCGCACGCGACGGAGCAGGCGGTACGGGACTCCGGGGCGCGCTGGACGATCGTAAGGGCGGCGTGGTTCGCGCAGAACCTGAGCGAGGGCCCGCTGCTCGACGGCATGCGCGCCGGGGAGCTGGTGTTCCCCGCGGGTGAGGTGCTGGAGCCGTTCATCGACACGAGGGACATAGCGGACGTGGTGGTGGCTGCCCTGACGCGCGGCTTCGCCGGCCGTGTCCTGGACCTGACGGGCCCGCGGCTGCTCTCGTTCCGCGAGGCGGTCGCGGAGGTTTCGGCGGCGGCGGGGCGGGACATCGCGTACGTTCCGGTGTCCGCGAAGGAGTACGGGGCCGCGCTCGCGGACTTCGGCGTCCCGCCCGGGGAGGCGGAGTTCCTGGTGGAACTCTTCGAGACGAACCTGGACGGGCGCAACGCGGAGCTCTCCGAGGGGGTGCGGGAGGTCCTCGGGCGCGCCCCGAGGGACTTCACGGCCTTCGCCCACGAGTGCGCGGCGGCCGGCGCCTGGCAATGACCCAGCCCTGGCAGGGCCCGCCCCACACCCCCACGGGGCTCCACCCCGGACCCCGCTCCTCAAACGCCGGAGGGGCTAAATTTTCCCGCCTGAAGCTCGCGGGGCGCCCACCTACTCCGGAGGAGGCTGGTCGCCGTTCTTCTTCGCGTGGGTCCTCAGGCGGGAGGTGACGTCGTCCGGGGGGAGGAAGCGGGACCAGCGTTCCGGGAACTCCGAGGGCATCTCGGGGTCGTCCGGGTCCAGGTCCGCGTACGCCTCGCGCGCGGCGGCCGCGCGGGCCACGACCTCCGCGGCCTGCGCCTCCCTTATGCGGTCGTTGGCCGCACGCGCGGCGGCCGTGGCGACGGAGGGCCAGACGCGGTCGATCGCCGCGTTGACGGCCGCGCCCACCAGGACCGCGAAGGCCGACACGCCGATCCACAGCAGCACGGCCACCGGCGCCGCGAGCGAGCCGTAGATCGTCGGGCCCTCCACCGTGCTGGTGAGGTAGATCCGGAGCAGGAAGCTGCCGAGCACCCACATGCCGAGCGCGACCAGCGCGCCCGGCATGTCCTCGACCCACGGCGACCGCACCGGCACGGACACGTGGTAGAGGGTCGTCAGGAAGACGATGGAGAGGAGGACGACGACCGGCCAGTAGAGGATCTGGACAACCGTCGTGGACCCGGGCAGGAGGTCCACCACCGCGTCGGGCCCCGCCACCATCAGCGGCAGTGCCACCGAGCCGATCAGCAGCGCCACGAGGAAGAGGCCGAAGGCGAGGATGCGGGTCTTGACGATGCCGCGCACCCCGTCGAGGCCGTACATGACGGTGATCGTGTCGATGAAGACGTTCACCGCGCGCGAGCCCGACCAGAGGGCGAAGAGGAAGCCGATGGAGATGACGTCGGGCCGGCTGACCTTGATGACGTCCTCCAGTATCGGCTGCGCGATCTGGCTGACCCCCCGGTCGGACAGGACCGTGCGCGACGCCTCCAGGATGTTGTTCTGGACGCTGGCGATGGTGTCCGCGCCCGTCCACGTGTCGACGTAGGCGAGCAGCCCGATCAGGCTCAGGAGCAGCGGCGGCACCGAGAGCAGCGTGAAGAACGCCGCTTCGGCCGCGAGCCCGAGGATGCGGTACTCGATGCACGAGTTGACGGTGTCCTTGAGCAGCAGCCAGGCGGTCCTGCGCTTGGAGACGTTTCGATACAGAACGCGGGCCCGGTTCCAGCGCCCCGCGGGCTGCCCGGGTGTTTCTTTTGCCTGGTGCACCTCCTTACCGTAGCGGCATGGCAGCCACCACCCACACAGTGACCAACCAGGCTCCGCCCCTGGTCGGATATGACGTATTCGCGTCCGACCGGGCCCTCGTGGAGGGCGTGGAGCGGCATCTGGACCCCGCGCTCCTGAGCGCGGCCCGCGACGAGCTCTCGCTGCTCGGCCGCAGCGCCGGTTCGGCCCAGGCACAGGAGTGGGGGACGCTGGCCGACCAGAACCCTCCCGTGCTCCGCACGCACGACCGGTACGGCCACCGGATCGACGAGGTCGACTTCCATCCGTCCTGGCACCGGCTCCTCGGCAAGGCGGTCGGCGCGGGCCTGACCGCCGCCTGGACGCGGCCCGGCGGGCATGTGCGCAGGGCCGCCGGGTTCCTGGTCTGGTCGCAGACCGAGGGCGGGCACGGCTGCCCGGTCTCCATGACGCACGCGGCGGTGCCCGCGCTCCGCGCCGACCCGGCGCTGGCCGCCGAGTGGGAGCCGCGCCTGACCTCGACCATCTACGACCAGGGTCTTCGCCCGGCGTCGCAGAAGGCCGGCGTCCTCTTCGGAATGGGCATGACGGAGAAACAGGGCGGAAGCGACGTAAGGGCCAACACGACACGCGCGCGTGCCCTGGCCGAGGACGGGACGTACGAGCTGACGGGCCACAAGTGGTTCTGCTCGGCGCCGATGTCGGACGGCTTCCTGGTCCTGGCCCAGGCCGAACAGGGGCTGACCTGCTTCCTCGTGCCGCGCGTCCTGGAGGACGGCACGCGCAACGCCTTCGCGATCCAGCGGCTCAAGGACAAACTGGGCAACCGGTCCAACGCCTCCAGCGAGGTCGAGTTCGACGGGACGTGGGCGCGCCGGGTCGGCGAGGAGGGGCGCGGGGTGCGCACCATCATCGAGATGGTGGCCGCCACCCGCCTGGACTGCGTGATCGGTTCGTCGGCCCTGATGCGGCAGGCCGTCGTGCAGGCGGTGCACCACGCCACGTACCGGGAGGCGTTCGGCGGCAAGCTCATCGACAAGCCGCTGATGCGCAACGTACTGGCCGATCTGGCCCTGGAGTCGGAGGCGGCGACGACGCTGGCGATGCGTCTCGCCGCCGCGTACGACGACGGGGGCGAGCAGGAGCGGGCGTTCCTGCGCCTCGCGGTGCCCACGGCGAAGTACTGGGTGACCAAGCGGTGTACGCCGATGGTCGGCGAGGCCCTGGAGTGCCTGGGCGGCAACGGCTACGTCGAGGAGTCGGGCATGCCCCGGCTGCTGCGCGAGGCGCCGCTCAACTCCATCTGGGAGGGCTCGGGCAACGTACAGGCCCTCGACGTGCTGCGGGCGTTGCAGCGCGAGCCGCTGGCGCTCAACGCGTTCCTCCAGGAGGTCGGCAAGGCGCGCGGCGCCGACCACCGCCTGGACGGCGCGATCAAGGACCTGCTGACGGAACTGGCCGACCTGGCGGGCGTCGAGGCGCGGGCCCGGCGCCTGGTGGAGCGCATGGCGCTGGTGCTCCAGGGATCGCTGCTGGTCAGGTACGCGCCCCCGGAGGTCGCCGACGCGTTCTGCGCCTCGCGGCTCGGCGGCGACTGGGGCGCGGCGTTCGGCACACTGCCGCACACCCTGGACCTGGCCTCGGTGGTGGAGCGGGCCGCCGCGCGCCCGTAGCGGGACGCCCGGGAGCTGACACGGGGGTGGTGCTGCGCCGACACGGCACCACCCCCGCACTTCAGGCCCCTTGAGGAGCGTGAACACCGCACGGGCGGCGTTGGGTACAGATTCGTCCGCCTGACGGGGCCGCGCCAGAGTTGCAGGAGGTTGCAACGCGCGGCGGGCGCCCCCGTTGATTCATTGTCGAACCATCACGTGGCGGCGCGGTCACAGGGCACGATGAAGGGATGCCCGGCACACCGGTCCGGTGCGAAAGGACTCCGCGGTGATGAACGCTCCCTCCACGATCGACCTCGCACGAATCTCCGCCATGGACCGCACTCAGGCCGCGCGGCTCCTGACGGGCGTGCGCGACGCCACGCTCTCCGGGCGGCGTCCGCTCGTCCTGCCGCGTCCGGTGATCGGCGACTCCTGGGTGCGCATGATGACCGGCGGTGTCGACCCCGACCGCGGCCACCGGTCGAGTCCGCTGGGCGAGGAGGAGCTGGAGCAGCGCAGGCGTGCCTCGCCGCTGGCGGAGGTGCTGCCGGCCGTGCGGCACGCGCTGGTCCCCGTGGCGGACGCCGCGCAGCACATCATGGTGGTGTGTGACGCGGACGGGCGGGTCCTGTGGCGTGAGGGCAGCGCGGCGGTGCTCCGCCAAGCGGACGCCCTCGGTTTCACGCCCGGGGCGGACTGGAGCGAGGACGTCGTGGGCACCAACGGTGTCGGCACCCCGCTGGTGGTGCGGCGCCCGGTGCAGGTGTTCTCCGCCGAGCACTTCGTGCGCACCCAGCACGCGTGGACGTGCACGGGCGCCCCGGTGACCGATCCGCGCGACGGCAGGCTGCTCGGCGTGATCGACGTCAGCGGCCCGCTGCGGACCATGCACCCGGCGACGCTCGCCCTGGTCGACTCGGTGGCCAAGCTCGCGGAGGCCCGGCTGCGGGAGCGGCACGAGAGGTCGCTGAACCGGCTGCGGGCGGTGGCGGCCCCCATCCTGGCCCGTCTCGAGGGCCGGGCGGTCGCGGTGGACGTGCACGGCTGGACCGCCACCGTCACGGGGATGCCCCTGGAGGACCGCCTGGCCCTGCCCAAGTCGCTCATGGCGGGCCGGTCCTGGCTGCCCTCGCTCGGCGTCTGCCGGGTGGAACCGCTGCCCGGCGGCTGGCTGCTGCGCCCGGACGACCCCGGGGACGAACCGGAGCCGCCCGCGGCCGCCCGGCTCGTCCTGAACGTCAGAGGGGCCCGCCGCTGGACGATCACGGCGCTCGGCGGCGCCCGCGACTGGACCCATGAACTGAGCCCCCGCCACGCCGAGCTGCTCTACGTCCTGTCCACGCACCCCGAGGGCCGCAGCGCCTCCGACCTGGCCCGCGACATCTTCGGCGATCCCGCCCGCACGGTGACGGTCCGCGCCGAACTGTCCCGTGTCCGCCGCTACCTGGGCGGGCTCCTCGAACACCGCCCCTACCGCTTCCACGAGGAGGTCCGGGTCGAGGTGGTCCTGCCGGACGACCCCTCCGGCCTCCTGCCGCACTCGACCGCGCCCGCCGTGCGCCGGGGGCGGTGCGTGGCGGGGCCGTGAGCGGCCATGATTCGCTGGGCCCCATGAGCCTCACTGTCACCACCTGGTCGCTGGAGCAGACCTCCCCGCGCGACCTGCTGCCCGCCGCCGCGCCCGAGGGCGACGTACGCGTCATACGCGCCGAAGTGCCCTCGCCCGAGTTCAGCCGCTTCCTCTACGCCTCCGTCGGCGGCGACATCCGCTGGACCGACCGGCTGTCCCTGACGTACGCCGAGTGGGAGAAGCTGCTCGACCGGCCGGGCGTGGAGACCTGGGTCGCGTACGACAGGGGCACACCGGCCGGGTACGTGGAGCTGGCGGCGCGCGGCGAGAGCGGTGACGGGCCGGAGGGCGTCGTCGAGATCGTCTACTTCGGGCTCCTGCCCTCCTTCCGCGGCCGCAGGATCGGCGGCCACCTCCTCTCGTACGGGATCGCGCGCGCGTGGGACCTGGCGGGGCGGTGGCCGGGGCTCGCGCCGACCGAGCGGGTCTGGCTGCACACCTGCTCCAAGGACGGCGAGCACGCCATGGACAACTACCTGCGGCGCGGCTTCCGCCTCTTCGACACCAAGGTCGAGCAGGAGCCCGACGTGCCGAATCCGGGGCCGTGGCCGGGGGCCGCGAGGGACTGACACTGACCCCCGCTGATGTGACCGACGACACCCTTGTCCACGATACGGGACAAGGGTGTCCACATTTTGGATAATGCTGGACTGGGCCGAAAGTCCCGTGACACGCTTCCGTCATGGATCGCACTGGAACTGCCTTGGTGAGTCGGCGTCACGTCGACCTCGGCCGCATGTCCAGCGCCATGTGTCCGGCCTGCTGATCGACTCAGCACCGCCGCACATCTGATCACCGGTCTTCCCTGACTTTCTCCTGCGCAGCGCCGCGCGCACATTTCGCATGTGCCCATACCCGCAGGTCAGAACTGGTTTCCCGCTGCCCGAAGGACGTAACCCGATGCCCGCCACGCCAGAGAAGCCTGCCCCAGCCACGCCCCGCCGCAAGGCGAGCCGTCACCGCGGCGAGGGCCAGTGGGCCGTGGGTCACTTCACGCCGCTCAATGGGAACGAGCAGTTCAAGAAGGACGACGACGGTCTCAACGTGCGGACACGTATTGAGACGGTCTACTCGAAGCGCGGCTTCGACTCCATCGACCCCAACGACCTTCGCGGGCGCATGCGCTGGTGGGGTCTGTACACCCAGCGCAAGCCCGGGATCGACGGCGGCAAGACCGCGGTCCTCGCCCCGGAGGAGCTGGACGACGAGTACTTCATGCTGCGGGTGCGCATCGACGGCGGGCGGCTGACCACCGATCAGCTCCGCGTCATCGGCGAGATCTCCGAGGAGTTCGCGCGCGGCACCGCCGACCTCACCGACCGGCAGAACGTCCAGTACCACTGGATCCGCATCGAGGACGTGCCCGAGATCTGGCGGCGGCTCGAAGCCGTCGGGCTCCAGACCACCGAGGCCTGCGGCGACACCCCGCGCGTCATCCTCGGCTCCCCCGTGGCGGGCGTCGCCGAGAACGAGATCATCGACGGCTCCCCCGCCATCGACGAGATCCAGCGCCGCTTCATCGGCAACCCGGAGTTCTCGAACCTGCCGCGCAAGTTCAAGACGGCGATCTCCGGCTCCCCGCAGCTCGACGTGGCGCACGAGATCAACGACGTCGCCTTCGTCGGCGTGCACCACCCCGAGCACGGCCCCGGCTTCGACCTCTGGGTCGGCGGCGGCCTCTCCACCAACCCCAAGCTGGGCGTGCGCCTCGGCGCCTGGGTGGCCCTGGACGACGTACCCGACGTGTTCGCCGGTGTCATCGGCATCTTCCGCGACTACGGCTACCGCAGGCTCAGGAACCGCGCCCGCCTGAAGTTCCTCGTCGCCGACTGGGGTCCGGAGAAGTTCCGCCGGATCCTGGAGGACGAGTACCTGGAGCGGAAGCTGGCCGACGGCCCCGCGCCCGAGCAGCCCGCGGGCGTCTGGCGCGACCACCTCGGCGTGCACAAGCAGCAGGACGGCCGCTTCTACGTGGGCTTCGCCCCGCGCGTCGGACGCGTGGACGGCGCCACCCTCACGAAGATCGCCGACGTCGCCGAGGCCCACGGCTCCGGCCGCCTGCGCACCACCGCCGAGCAGAAGATGATCGTGCTCGACGTCGAGCAGGAGCAGGTGGAGCCGCTCGTCTCCGCGCTCGAAGCGCTCGACCTGCGGGTCAACGCCTCGCCGTTCCGGCGCGGCACCATGGCCTGCACCGGCATCGAGTTCTGCAAGCTCGCCATCGTCGAGACCAAGGCCCGCGGCGCCTCGCTCATCGACGAACTGGAGCGCCGCATCCCGGAGTTCGACGAGCCGATCACCATCAACCTCAACGGCTGCCCGAACGCCTGCGCCCGCATCCAGGTCGCCGACATCGGCCTCAAGGGCCAGCTGGTCCTTGACGACGACGGCAACCAGGTCGAGGGCTACCAGGTGCACCTGGGCGGCGCCCTCGGGCTCGACGCCGGGTTCGGCCGCAAGGTCCGCGGCCTGAAGGTCACCGCCGACGAGCTGCCCGACTACGTGGAGCGGGTCCTCAAGCGCTTCCAGGCCGAGCGCGAGGACGGCGAGCGGTTCGCCGCCTGGGCCGCCCGCGCCGGCGAGGAGGACCTCAAGTGAGCGAGCGTGCGGCGCCCTTCCACTGCCCCTACTGCGGTGACGAGGACCTGCGGCCGAACGAGACCGGCCACGGCGCGTGGGAGTGCGCGGCGTGCAACCGGGCCTTCCAGCTCAAGTTCCTCGGGCTCCTCGCCCGGGGCGTTCAGCGCACCGACGGCGGAGGGGATCGGATATGACGGCCACTCAAGCGCGTGAGACCCGGACGAACGACGAGCTGAAGGCGCTCGCCGAGCAGGCCGGGCGCGACCTGGAGGACGCCTCGGCCCCGGAGATCCTGAAGTGGGCCGCGGACACCTTCGGCCCGCGGTTCTGCGTGACCTCCTCCATGGAGGACGCGGTCGTCGCCCACCTCGCCTCGCGTGCCATGCCGGGCGTGGACGTCGTCTTCCTCGACACGGGCTACCACTTCCCCGAGACCATCGGCACCCGCGACGCCGTGGAGGCCGTGATGGACGTCAACGTCATCACCCTGACGCCCCGGCAGACCGTCGCCGAGCAGGACGCCGAGTACGGCCCGAAGCTGCACGACCGCGACCCCGACCTCTGCTGCAAGCTGCGCAAGGTCGCGCCCCTCGAAGAGGGCCTGACCGGGTACGCGGCCTGGGCGACGGGGCTGCGCCGCGACGAGTCGCCGACCCGCGCCGACACCCCCGTGGTCAGCTGGGACGAGAAGCGGCAGAAGGTCAAGGTCTCGCCGATCGCCCGCTGGACGCAGGACGATGTCGACGCGTACGTGAACGAGCACGGCGTCCTCACCAACCCCCTCCTGATGGACGGCTACGGCTCGGTGGGCTGCGCGCCCTGCACCCGCCGCCTCCTTGAGGGCGAGGACGCACGGGCGGGACGATGGTCCGGCAACGCCAAGACCGAGTGCGGGATCCACGGATGACCGCGGGGCAAGCGGCGGTCCCGGCGACCGCGGGACGACAAGCACTTCAGGAGAATCACGTGACCGGAGCCACCGTCTGGCTCACCGGCCTGCCCAGCGCCGGGAAGACGACCATCGCGTACGAGCTGGCGGGCCTGCTGCGCACTCAGGGCCGCCAGGTCGAGGTGCTCGACGGCGACGAGATCCGCGAGTTCCTCTCGGCGGGCCTCGGCTTCGGCCGCGCGGACCGGCACACCAACGTCCAGCGCATCGGCTTCGTCGCCGAACTCCTCGCCCGCAACGGCGTCCTGGCCCTCGTACCGGTCATCGCGCCGTTCGCGGACAGCCGCGAGGCGGTGCGCAAGCGCCACCAGAGCGGCGGCACGCCCTACCTGGAGGTGCACGTCGCGACGCCGGTCGACGTCTGCTCCGTACGCGATGTGAAGGGCCTGTACGCCAAGCAGGCGGCGGGCGAGATCTCCGGGCTCACCGGGGTCGACGACCCCTACGAGGAGCCCGAGTCGCCCGATCTGCGCATCGAATCGCAGGACCAGACGGTGCGGGAGTCCGCCGCGGCCCTGCACGCTCTGCTCACCGAAAGGGGTCTGGCATGACCACCGTGGCCACCGTGACCGACGAGGGCACCGACAGCCCCTACGCGCTCAGCCACCTCGACTCCCTGGAGTCCGAGGCCGTGCACATCTTCCGCGAGGTCGCGGGCGAGTTCGAGCGGCCGGTGATCCTCTTCTCCGGCGGCAAGGACTCCATCCTGATGCTGCACCTGGCGCTGAAGGCGTTCGCCCCGGCCGCCGTCCCCTTCTCGCTCCTGCACGTGGACACCGGGCACAACTTCCCCGAGGTCATCGAGTACCGCGACCGGGTGGTGGCCGAGCACGGGCTGCGCCTGCACGTCGCATCGGTGCAGGAGTACATCGACGCGGGCAAGCTGCGCGAGCGCCCCGACGGCACGCGCAACCCCCTCCAGACGGTGCCGCTCACCGAGAAGATCCAGAGCGAGAAGTTCGACGCGGTCTTCGGCGGCGGACGCCGTGACGAGGAGAAGGCGCGCGCCAAGGAGCGGGTGTTCTCGCTGCGCGACGAGTTCTCGCAGTGGGACCCACGCCGCCAGCGCCCCGAGCTGTGGCAGCTCTACAACGGCCGGCACGCCCCCGGCGAGCACGTGCGCGTCTTTCCGCTCTCCAACTGGACCGAGCTGGACGTGTGGCAGTACATCGCCCGCGAGGACATCGACCTGCCGCAGATCTACTTCGCGCACGAGCGCGAGGTCTTCCAGCGGTCCGGCATGTGGCTGACCGCCGGTGACTGGGGCGGCCCCAAGGACGAGGAGACCGTCCAGAAGCGGCTCGTCCGCTACCGCACGGTCGGCGACATGTCCTGCACCGGCGCCGTCGACTCGGACGCGACGACGCTGGACGCCGTCATCACCGAGATCGCCGCGTCCCGGCTCACCGAGCGCGGGGCGACCCGGGCCGACGACAAGCTCTCCGAGGCCGCGATGGAAGACCGCAAGCGCGAGGGGTACTTCTAACCATGAGCAACACCACCGCCGTGACCGAGCAGTTCGCCGATCTGTCGGCCACCACCCTGCTGCGGTTCGCCACCGCCGGATCCGTCGACGACGGCAAGTCCACCCTGGTGGGCCGGCTCCTGCACGACTCCAAGTCGGTCCTCACCGACCAGCTCGAAGCCGTCGAGCGGGCCTCCCTCGGCCGCGGCCAGGACACGCCCGACCTGGCGCTGCTCACCGACGGCCTGCGGGCCGAGCGCGAGCAGGGCATCACCATCGACGTGGCCTACCGCTACTTCGCGACCCCGCGGCGCCGGTTCATCCTGGCCGACACCCCGGGGCACGTGCAGTACACGCGGAACATGGTCACCGGCGCCTCGACGGCCGACCTCGCCGTCGTCCTCGTCGACGCCCGCAACGGCGTCATCGAGCAGACCCGCCGGCACGCCGCGGTCGCCGCGCTGCTGCGCGTCCCGCACGTCGTGCTCGCCGTGAACAAGATGGACCTCGTCTCCTACGACGAGAAGGTCTTCGCGCGGATCGCCGAGGAGTTCACGGCGTACGCCGGTGAGCTGGGCGTCCCCGAGATCACCGCCATCCCGATCTCCGCGCTCGCCGGTGACAATGTCGTCGAGCCGTCCTCCAACATGGACTGGTACGGCGGCCCCACCGTCCTCGAACACCTGGAGACGGTCCCGGTCAGCCACGACCTGGCGACCTGCCACGCCCGCCTCCCCGTGCAGTACGTGATCCGTCCGCAGACCGCCGAGCACCCCGACTACCGCGGCTACGCGGGACAGATCGCGGCCGGCACCTTCCGCGTGGGCGAGTCGGTGACGGTCCTGCCGTCGGGCCGCAGCTCGAAGATCGCCGGGATCGACCTGCTCGGGCAGCCGGTGGACGTGGCGTGGACGCCGCAGTCGATCACGCTGCTCCTGGAGGAGGACATCGACATCGCGCGCGGCGACCTGATCGTGCCGAGCAAGGACGTCCCGCCGTCCACGCAGGACATCCAGGCGACGGTCTGCCACGTCGCGGACACGCCGCTCGGCGTCGGCCAGCGGGTGCTGCTCAAGCACACCACCCGCACGGTCAAGGCCATCGTCAAGGAGATCCCCTCCCGGCTCACCCTCGACGACCTCTCCCAGCACCCGGCCCCCGGCCAACTGGTCGCCAACGACATCGGCCGGGTGCTCGTCCGCACCGCCGAGCCGCTCGCCCTCGACGCGTACGCGGACTCCCGGCGCACCGGATCGTTCCTGCTCATCGACCCGGCGGACGGCACGACGCTCGCGGCCGGCATGGCGGGCACCGCCTTCGCCGCGCCGGACTCCGACGAGGCGGCGGCCGCGGCCCTGGCCTCGGCGGACGACGAGGGCTGGGACTTCTGACCATGTCCTACGCCGACGTGTTCGCGACGTTCGCGAAGGAGGGCGGCCGCATCGGCAGCGGCGCCCTCGGCAGTGGTCAGGGAGGCGTCGCCCGATGTGCGCGATGACGTACGCGCACCGCTCGCGCGCCCACCGCACCGCCCCACGAAGACGTATACCGCCGAGAGCCCCGGCCGCGCCCTGACGGCGTGAGCGCCGGGCCGACGAGAGGACCCCCTCCCGTGCCAGCCCGCCACACCTCCCGCCCCACCGGCTCCCGCGCCACCGGCCGCCGCACCACAGGCCGCCGCGCCCGCGCGGCCCTCGCCGCCCTGCCGCTGCTCGCCCTGACCCTGACCGCCTGCGGCTACGGCTCCCAGGCGGACGAGCAGAGCGGCCGGTCGAAGATCGCCGCGGGGGCGAAGAAGATCGACGGCCTGGACAGCGTGAAGATCGGGTACTTCCCGAACCTGACCCACGCCACCGCTCTGGTCGGCAGCCACGAAGGCATCCTCCAGAAGGAGCTGGGCGGCACCGAGGCGAAGTACTCCCAGTTCAACGCCGGTCCCTCGGAGATCGAGGCGCTGAACGCGGGCTCGGTCGACATCGGCTGGATCGGCCCCTCCCCCGCCATCAACGGCTACACCAGGTCCCAGGGCAAAAACCTGCGGATCATCGGCGGCTCGGCCTCCGGCGGCGTCAAGCTCGTCGTGAACCCCGAGAAGATCAGGTCCCAGAGCGACGTCAAGGGCAAGAAGATCGCCACGCCGCAGCTCGGCAACACCCAGGACGTGGCCTTCCTCAACTGGATCGCCGAGAAGGGCTGGAAGGTCGACGCGCAGAGCGGCAAGGGTGACGTCTCCGTGGTCCGCACGGACAACAAGATCACCCCGGACGCCTACAAGTCGGGCTCCATCGACGGCGCCTGGGTGCCCGAGCCGACCGCGTCCAAGCTGGTCGCCGAGGGCGGCAAGGTGCTGCTCGACGAGGCCGACCTGTGGCCGGACAAGAAGTTCGTCATCACGAACATCATCGTGCGGCAGGAGTTCCTGGAGGAGCACCCGAAGGTCGTCGAGGCCGTGCTGCGCGGCTCGGTGAAGACCAACGCCTTCATCGAGCGGAACCCGGAGAAGGCCAAGGCCGCCGCCAACGCCCGGCTCAAGGCGGACTCCGGCAAGCCGTTGCCCGCCGAGGTGCTCGACCCGGCCTGGAAGTCCATCCGGACCACCGACGATCCGCTGGCCGCCACGCTCGACGCCGAGGCCGGCCACGCGGTCGAGGCGGGGCTCCTGGAGAAGCCCGACCTCAAGGGCATCTACGACCTGCGTCCGCTGAACAAGGTCCTCAAGGCCGCGGGTGAGTCCCCGGTCGACGACGCCGGTCTCGGCGTCGAGTAACCACCGAAGACGCCCCGTTCCCTGGATTCCCTGGAGGTGACGACCATGGCGACCACCCTCGCCAAGGCCGCCGAGGACATCGGCACCACGGCCACGCACGCCGCCCGCATCGAGCACGTGTCCAAGCGCTTCGACGGCCCCGCCGGGCCCCAGCTCGTCCTGGACGACATCACCCTCGATGTCGCGCCCGGCGAGTTCGTGACGCTGCTCGGCGCTTCGGGCTGCGGTAAATCGACGCTGCTCAACCTCGTGGCCGGGCTCGACAAGCCCTCGGCCGGGGCCATCGCGACCGACGGCCGCCCGGCCCTGATGTTCCAGGAGCACGCCCTCTTCCCGTGGCTGACCGCGGGCAAGAACATCGAACTCGCCCTGAAGCTGCGCGGCGTACCGAAGGCGGAGCGCCGCCCGCGCGCCGAGGAGCTGCTCGAACTCGTCCGGCTGCACGGGGCGTACGGCAAGCGGGTGCACGAGCTGTCCGGCGGCATGCGCCAGCGTGTGGCCCTGGCCCGCGCGCTCGCCCAGGACAGCCAACTGCTGCTGATGGACGAGCCGTTCGCGGCCCTGGACGCCATCACCCGCGATGTGCTGCACGACGAGCTGACCCGCGTCTGGCGCGAGACGAACGTCTCCGTCCTCTTCGTCACGCACAACGTCCGCGAGGCCGTGCGCCTCGCCCAGCGCGTCGTGCTCCTCTCGTCGCGTCCCGGCCGGGTGGCGCACCAGTGGCGGGTCGACATCCCGCACCCGCGCCGCATCGAGGACTCCGCCGTGGCGGAACTCTCGCTGGAGATCACCGAACAACTGCGTGGGGAGATCCGCCGCCATGGCCAGCACTGAGACGACCGGCGAGGCGAAGTCGGCCGACGGGGCGACGAACGCCGGCGCGGCCGGGACCGCAGGCGACGGCCAGGACCTCGCCGGTCTCGAGGCGGGGCTCGACGCCCTGGAGTCCCAGGCGGGCCCCGTCCGCACCCCGGTGCGCCAGGTCCTCGTACAGAAGGTGCTGCCGCCGCTCTCCGCGGTGCTGCTCATCCTGGTGGTCTGGCAGGCGCTGGTCTCCTTCAAGATCGTGGACGACCCGAGCAAGCTGCCCTCGCCGTCCGCGGTCTGGGACGAGGTCCGCGAGGCCTGGCTCCAGGGCACCCTCCTCGACTACATCTGGACGTCCGTCTCGCGCGGCCTCCTCGGCTTCCTGCTCGCCCTCGTGATCGGCACACCGCTCGGCCTGATCGTGGCGCGGGTGCGGTTCATCAGGGCGGCCATCGGCCCGATCCTCTCCGGCCTCCAGTCGCTGCCGTCGGTGGCGTGGGTGCCGCCCGCCGTGCTCTGGCTGGGCCTGGACAACAAGATGATGTACGCGGTGATCCTGCTCGGCGCCGTCCCCTCCATCGCCAACGGCCTGGTCTCCGGCGTCGACCAGGTGCCGCCGCTGTTCCTGCGCGCGGGCCGCACGCTCGGCGCGACGGGGCTGCGGCACACCTGGCACATCGTGCTCCCGGCCGCGCTGCCCGGCTATCTCGCGGGGCTCAAGCAGGGCTGGGCGTTCTCCTGGCGGTCGCTGATGGCCGCCGAGATCATCGCGTCCTCGCCCGAGCTGGGCATCGGTCTCGGCCAGTTGCTGGAGAACGGCCGCAACGCCAGCTCGATGCCCATGATCTTCCTGGCCATTCTGCTCATCCTCGTCGTCGGCATCGCCATCGACCTGCTGATCTTCAGTCCGCTGGAGCGGCGGGTCCTGCGCGGCCGCGGTCTCCTGGTGCGGAGCTGACCACCATGCATCCCACGCAACCCCTGCGTCTCGGGCACTCCACGAGCCCCATGCACCGGCCCGTGCTGCTCGTCATCGCCCACGGCAGCCGCGACCCGCGGCACGCCGAGACCGTGTACGCGCTCGTGCGCCGGGTGCGGTCGCTGCGCCCGGGACTGCGGGTGGAGACGGCGTTCCTGGACTTCGACGCGGCCACGGTGCCGGGTGTCCTGGAACGTCTCGCGGCCGAGGGCGTGCGTGATGTCGTCGCGCTCCCGCTGCTGCTGACGCGCGCCTTCCACGCGAAGGCCGACATCCCGGCCGTCCTGCGCCGGGCCCCCGCGGGACTGCGCATCCGCACGGCGGCGGTCCTCGGCCCGTCCCCGCTGCTGACGGCCGCTCTGGAGCAGCGGTTGTACGAGGCGGGGCTCGACCCCGCCGACAAGTCCTCGACCGGGGTCGTCCTGGCCTCGGCGGGGTCCTCCGACCCGGAGGCGATCGCAGTGATCGCTGACATCGCGCGGGAGTGGCGGCACACCGGTTGGTGCGCCGTGCGGCCTGCGTTCGCCTCCGCTTCCCTGCCGCGCACCGAGGACGCCGTGCGCGCGCTGCGGGCCGAGCCCGGGGTGCGGCGGGTGGCCGTCGCCCCGTACGTCCTCGCCCCCGGCTTCCTGCCGGACCGCATCGCGCGCGGCGCCGCCGAGGCCGACGTACTCGCGGACGTCCTCGGCCCCGCACCGGCGGTGGCCGGGCTGCTCCTGCGGCGCTATGACGAGGCCCATGTTTACGGCACCCGCCGGACGGCTCCTCTGGCGCGGACTCCCGCACTGGCCTAGCTTGTGGATCCATGACCCCGAGCCGATCCCGCACGCTGTGGCTGCGGACCGAACCTCTGCACGCGGTGATCTACTTCGAGGAGCAGTGCCGCGGCCTCGGCCGTGCCCTGGGTCTCAAGGGCTTCTGGATGGGGTATTTCGCCGGCCGTACCGCCCCGATGGGCCGTGTCGGGCCCGGCGTCGCCGGGGCGGCGCTCGGGGTCTTCGCGCCCGGCATGGTCGAGCGCGCCCTGCCTTCGGCCTGGGAGTACGTGTCGCCGGACCGTGTCGTCGAGGAGCGCGCCCGGCACACGGCACGCGCGCTTCGGCGCCTCGTGCCCGACGTCGAGAGGCTGGCGGCGACGGTCAACGGCCCCCTGGCGGCCGCCGTGGAGGACGCGCCTCCGCTCGCCCGCCCCCTGTTCGCCGCCAATCGCTCCCTCGCCGACCGCTCCGACCCTGTCGAGCAGCTCTGGCAACTGGCGACGTGCGTACGGGAGTTCCGCGGTGACGCCCATGTGGCGGTCCTCGCCGACCACGGCCTGGACGCCCGCGAGGCGCTGGCGCTCGCCGCCGTCACCGGCCGGGTGGACGCGGCAGGCATCCGGCAGGCCAGGGGCTGGACCGAGGAGGAGTGGGCGGTCTCCGTGGACCGGCTGCGCGACCGGGGCCTGATCGACGGCTCGGGCCGGGTCACCGAGCGCGGGGTGACCGAGCGCGAGCTGGTGGAGGACGACACGGACCGCCTCTCGGAACACCTCCTGCGCCCCCTCACCAGAACGACGACGGACACCCTGCTCACCGCCCTGCTCCCGGCGGCCCGCTCCGTCCTGGACTCCGGCATCCTGCCCTTCCCGAACCCCATAGGCCTGCCGCGCATGGCGGGCTAGGGCCTGTCGTCCGGATCACGCCGTGGCCGCTCCAAACCGTTGGCCAAAGCCAGGCCAAATCGCTTGCTCCGCAGGGTCTCGGCCCCCTACCGTCTCGCGGATGACACCCGAACTGCGGTCCGAACGCCTGGCGCTCACCGCCTACGTCGCCTCCGACGAGACGCACTTCGTCGCACTGTTCCAGGACGAGGCCGTGGGCCGCTGGTTCGGTGAGGGCGTGCAGAGCGCCGCCGAGGACCGGGCGCTCTTCGGCCGTATATTCAGCCTCGTCTACGCCGAGGAGCGCTTCCCCGTCTGGGCCGTGCGCCACGAGGGACGTTACGTCGGCCATGCCGAGATCAAGCCGTCCCCCGAGAGCTGGCTGGACGGCCACGAGATCGTGTACGGCCTGACCAAGGAGAGCTGGGGCCTCGGTCTCGGCACCGAGCTGGCGCGGCTGCTCACCTCGTACGGCCACGAGACGCTGGGTCTCGCCGAGGTGCACGCGACCGTGGACTCGGAGAACACCGCCTCGCTCGCCGTCCTCAAGCGCCTCGGCTACACCCAGGGCCACGAGGTCCCCGAGGAGAACGGCAGGACCACTCTGCTCCTCACCTCACGGCTCCCCGCGCCGCCGCCCGCCGGAGATCACTCCTCTTCGTAAGGCGTCCCCTGGTGGTACCAGAGCCGCCAGCCGTCGTCCGTGCGCCGCCACAGCGAGCTGCGGTGGGCCTTGTGGCCGTTGCGGTCCGTGTCGAAGGTCAGGTGCACCAGGTCGTCGGCGAGCTGCACGCCCCGCATGCCGGACGTCGTGGTGGGGATGGCTCCCGGTTCCGGGCGGGCCATGAGGACCCGCACGATGGATGCCCGGTCCCAGCGCGTCCCGGAGGCCCCGACCTCGGTGAACTCCGGGTGCAGCAGCGCCCCGAACAGCTCGGGCGACGCGCGGACCTCGGGGTCCAGGAGGTGCAGTTCGCCGTCGATGGCGGCATCGACGGCGGGGTTGCGGTCAGTCACGGGTCATCTCCACGAGCTGGGTGACGGTGTTCCAGTTACGGGTGGTGGCGACGACGCCCTTGTTCACGCGTGGCTTCGCGAGCTGCTCGGCGAGCTTGGAGCGGCCGAGCCCGTCGGGCGCGTACAGATAGAGGGCGCGGTCGCCGAGCCTGAACTCCTCGGGCGCGTACGCGGGCAGGTCGATGCCGGCGAACCGCGCCGCGTCGACCGGCGCGGAGAAATAGGTGACGTGGAGCTGCTTGGGCGCCAGGCCGGCGGCGGGGAAGGGGCAGGCGTCGGCCACCGCCCGCAGATAGGCGCCGTCGCGCACCAGGACGTCCACGGCGAAGCCGAAGCGCTCCTCGATCGCCGCCCGCAGCCCGGCGGCGAGCGTCTCCTCGTCGCCCCCTGCCGCTTCGAACACCGCGTTGCCGCTCTGGAGGTACGTCCGTACGCCGCTGTGCCCGAGGCCCTCCAGGACCGCGCGCAGCTCGGCCATCGGCACCTTCTTGTGGCCGCTCACGTTGATGCCGCGCAGGAGTGCCGCGTAGGTCTTGGTCACCGTCACCATGCGCACACGATAGACACGCGACGGGTACGGCGGGCGCACACACGGCGAAGCGGCCGCCGTGCCCCGTGGGGGTGGGCACGGCGACCGCGGTCCATCGGGGCGGCGAGACTACTCGACGACCTTCAGGAGCTTGTTGGGCGTGCCCTCGCTCGGGTTGGAGATCTTGTCGGGCGTCGCGCCCTCGGTCAGGGCCGTGGCCACGTCCGCGGGCTTGGCGTCCGGGTGGGCGGCGAGGTAGACGGCGGCCGCTCCCACGACGTGCGGGGTCGCCATCGACGTACCGGAGATGGTGTTGGTGGCGTCGTCACCGGTGTTCCAGGCGGAGGTGATGTCCGAGCCCGGGGCGTAGATGTCGACGACGTCGCCGTAGTTGGAGAAGTCGGACTGCTCGTCGTCCTTGGTGGAGGAGGCGACCGTGATGGCCTCCTTCACGCGGGCCGGGGAGCCCTGCGAGGCATCGGTCGACTCGTTGCCCGCGGCCACCGCGAAGGTGACGCCCGAGGCGATGGCCTTCTGCACGGCCGCGTCGAGGGCCTCGTCGGCGCCGCCGCCCAGGCTCATGTTGGCGACGGACGGGCCCTGGTGGTTCTTGGTGACCCAGTCGATGCCCGCGACGACCTGCTCGGTGGTGCCCGAGCCCTGGTCGTCCAGGACACGCACGGCGACGATCTTCGCCTTCTTGGCGACACCGTGCGCCTCACCGGCGATGGTGCCGGCGACGTGCGTGCCGTGGCCGTTGCCGTCGTCGGCGTTGTCATCGTTGTCAACGGCGTCGAAGCCGGAGGTGGCACGGCCGCCGAAGTCCTTGTGGCTGACGCGGACACCGGTGTCGATGACGTACGCGGTGGCACCCTCGCCCGCGGCGTCCGGGTAGGTGTACTTGCCGTCGCCCGCGGTGTCCGCCTGGTCGATGCGGTCGAGGCCCCACGACGGCGGGCTGTCCTGGGTGGCGTCGATGGTGAACTTCTTCGACTGGACGACCTTGCCGACGGCCGGGTCGGCGGCCAGGCGCTTGGCCTCGGTCCCGCTCAGGCCCTTGGCGGAGAAGCCGTTGATCGCGGAGGAGTAGTTCCGCTTGAGCTCGCCGCCGTACTCCTTCGCCAGGTCGGACTTGGCGCCCTTGTCGGCCTTCTCGTCCATCATCACGATGTAGCTGCCTGCGACGGCGCCCTTGGCCTCGGCGCCGTACACCTTGCCCTCGGCGGGGGTGGCCGCACCGGCGAAGGAGGTGGCAAAGACCGTGACGCCTATCGCGGTGGCGGTGGTGGCTATCGCGGCGGTGAGCTTCATCGAGCGAGCGCGCTTGTGAGTTGCCATGAAGAGGGGTCTCCTCGTGGTGCATGTGGGGGGATGTGGGGGGTATTCAGCTGTCTCGCTTGGGGTGCGTCGTGGCGACGAAGTCGTCGCGACAGCCCTCGCGGCCCGGAAGATCTCCGGGTGTTGGGACGAAACCCTGACGGATTGACGCGCGCAGATCAATACCTTCATGCAGCTGTGACTTGTTCAACAAGGTTCTGTAATAACAAACCGGATCTGTCACAAGGGAACGGACATCCAGAGCCCGAATCCCCCCAACTCGGGCCCCGCGCCACCCATTTCCGGCCGCACCACGACGGGACCGCCCCGCGTCACCTCACGGCGGGACCGCCTCAGGTCACACCGTGGCGGCGACCCGCTCCTCCTCGAAGGAGTCGATCGTCCGCGTGAAGTCCCTCGTCGAGAGCAGCAGCTTGTAGATGATGGCGAGCTCGAAGACGAGCAGGAGTACGCCGGACACGATCGTCGCGGGCATCACCACGTCGAAGAGCGGGCCGATCATGAAGACGCCCATCTGGAACTCGATGCCACTGACGAGGTGTGCCCGGATGCGGTGACGGAGCAGGAAGGAACGGGCCCGCAGATAGAGCGGGAACTTGCGCCGGAACTCCTGGTGCAGGTCGATGACACGGGCCTTGGGCGCGGCGGCCGCCGACTCCTCCCCGTCGATCCCGGCCCCGCTCCCCGCCTCGACGTCGGCCTCGGTCTCGGCCTGGGCGGGCACGGTGTACGGAGCCTCACCGCGCGCCCTCTGCATGTCCTGTTCGATGTCCGCCTGGGGGTTGTCCCGCAGCAGGTCCTCCATGAAGGCGAGCTCCGCCTCGTTCTGCGCCCGCCGCGCCGCCCGCATGCGCGTCTTGATCTGCTTGCGCATGGTGTGACGGATCTTGAAGATCTCCAGGGAGTTGATGTACCGCAGGGTGTCGAGGCCCACCACGGCGAGCGCGAGCCAGATGTAGAAGGTGTCGCCGGTGCGCTCGTACTGGCCGCCCATCAGGGCGACGCCGCAGACCATGACGCGGATGCGGTCGAAGACGAAGTCGAGCCATGCGCCGAAGACGGAGCCCTGACCGGTGAGCCGGGCGACCTTCCCGTCCATGCAGTCGAGGATGAAGCTGAGGTGGTAGATGACGGCGCCGAGAACGAGCCACTTCCAGTCACCGAACGCGAAGCAGGCGGCGGAGCCGAGCCCCAGAAGGAACGCACCCCACGTGATCTGGTTGGGCGTGATGTTCGTCCGCATCGCGGTGAACCGTACGAGCGGCGTGGCGACCGGGTCGACGAGCAACACGGTCCACCACGCGTCGCGCTTCTTCTCGGTGATGCGGCGCACCTCGGCGAGGGGCGGTATGTCTCGGCGCATGGGGGTCAACTTCCTGGTGTTCGATGAAAGTTCACCTCACGCTAGGGAGATATTCGCTCAAGGGACAAGATCTCCCCCGTGCAACCTTTAACGGGGGGTAACGGTCTGCCTTTCCGGACGAGTCAATAGCCCTGCCAGAACAAGGCCGCGTTACCTGAGCGTTACCGAAAAGCGTGACGGAGCGTTACATTGAAAGTGGAACCACTGGGCTCCGGTCGTTTCGATGGCGAACGGCGGGACGCCCGCACACTCGCTCACGCCGCGCTTCGGTCAGCCCGGCCCAGGCCAGGCCAGGCCAGCCCGGGCCGGGCCAGGTCAGGCTCGCGCCTTCGACAGCTCCGCCTCGATGAGGTCGGCCGCCCGCTTCGTGCCGCCCTCGCCCGCCATGGAGGCCTGGACCTCCGCCAGCCTGCGCGCCACTTCGGGGTCGTCGACCAGCGCAAGGACCGCCTCGCGCAGCGCCCGCGCGTCCGCCTCCGCCATCGGCAGATGCCGGGCGACGCCGAGCCCCTGGAGCATGTCGGCGTTGCCGAACTGATCCGTGGCCAGCGGTACGGCGACCATCGGCGTGGCCGTGGCGAGCCCTTCCTGGCTGCCGCCCGCACCGGCGTGCGTGATGAAGGCGTCGGCCTTCTTCAGCACCGCGAGCTGCGGCACCCAGGACCGCACCTCCACGTTCCCCGGCACATCCCCCAGTTCGCCCACGTCGACGTGCTTGCCCACCTGGAGCACCACGTGCCAGCCCGGCAGGTCCCCGAAGGCCTTGACGCATTCACGGTAGAACGCGGGCTGCTTGGTGAAGGCGGACCCGAGCGAGACGAGCAGCACCTTCTCCGCGCCGGCGGGCCGCTCCCAGTCGCCCTGCGCGGCCCGGTCGCCCTGACAGGCGCCGACGAACGTGTGCACGCTCTCGTCGACCCGGTCGGCGTGCGGCTGAAGGGCCCGGGGGATCAGCACGAGTGACCGCGGCGGCCGGCCGACGAAGGAGTCGGGGTGCTGGTCGATCCCGTTCTCGGCGAGCCAGGCGGTGAAGCGCGCGTAGTGGGCCTGCCCCCGCTCGGTCGCCTTCAACTCCGCGTACATCGGCTCGGCGACCTCTTCCTCGTACCCCTCCCAGGCCACGAGGTTCGGCGAGAGCGAGATCTCGGGGACGCCCCAGCGGCGGGCGAGGACGCGCGCGGGGAACGAGGTGATGTCGTGCAGTACGAGGTCGGGCTCGTCCCCCTCGTACGCGCGGGCCAGCTCCGGCAGGACCTGGACCGCGTCGGCGAGGAACGGCTCGACGTGGTCGATCAGCTCGGTGCCCCAGGCCTCCGGGTCATCGTCCGGCGAGGGCAGCGTCGTGGTGTAGAGCCGGGGCTCGGCGCCGGTCTCGGCGACCTTCTCCGCGAAGGCGTGCGGAATGGCGTACGTGACGCGGTGCCCGCGGGCGACGAGCTCACGGATGACTTCGAGGCTCGGATTGACGTGGCCGTGGGCGGCGATCGAGAACATGGCGATATGGGCGGGCCGGGGTGTGGTCATACCCGGCAGCCTAAACAAGACGAGACGTCTCGTGCAATACCTTTCCCGCGCCAGCGGCGGCTACTCGATGCCAGGCTCCTCGGCGGCGGTCTCGTTGTAGCGCAGCAAGTACTCCGCGAACTGGGACAGGTCCGGCCCGCTCCACTCGGCGAGCCGCTCCCGGAAGGCGATCCGGCGGGCGTTGCCGACCTGCGCGAGGACCTCGTCGCCCCGCTCGGTGAGGTGCAGCACGTGCACCCGGTGATCGGCGGGGTCGCGCCGCCGCTCGACGAGCCCGGCCTTCTCCAGCGCGCCGACCTGCCTGCTGATCGTCGACTTGTCGAGCGTGTAGTGCGCGGCCAGATCCGTGGCCCGGCAGCCGCCCTGGAATTCGAGGTGCCCGAGGAGGGTGAACGAGACGAGCGAGAGCTCGGGGTGCATCCGCGCGGCGGTGGCGCGGGCGCGGCGCGCGAAGGCGGTCATCTCGCGCTGGATGGTCTCGATGGCGACGTCCCGCGACTCGGGGGCCGCCTCGCCCGGCTCCCCGGCCGGGGAATCAGCCGGGCCGCCGGCCGGGGCACCACCCGGGGAACTGTCTCGCTCGGTCACGATTTCACCCTTTCCGTGGATGGTTGTAGAGTACAACATGACGATGAGTTGTATATACCAACTACCTATCCGTCTCGCCACACCCCGATCCAGACGAGCAACCCGATCAAGACGAACAACCGGAGAACGCCCATGTCCGCCACAGCGGAACCCGCCCCCGGAGTGCGCGACACCCTGCGCCACGTCCTCCTCCACCTGGTGACGCCCCTGCTCATGTGCCTCGGCATGGGCCTCGCCTACATGGGCGCCTTCGTCACCCCCGAGCCGAACCATCTGCCGGTCGCCGTCGTCGGATCGGGCCCGGCGGCCGACTCCTTCGCGCAGGGCGTCCGCGCATCGGCGGGCGACGCGCTCGACGTGCGCTCGCTCCCCGACCGCGGGCAGGCCGTGGACGCGCTGAAGTCGCTGGACATCGCGGGGGCCTACGTCCCCGACGCGAAGGCGCCCGAGCTGGTCGTGGCCTCGGCGGGCTCCGACATGAGCGCCATGGCGGTGCAGAAGATCTTCACGCCGATCGCGGCGGAGCAAGGCGTACCGCTGAAGGTCACCGACGTGGCGAAGCCGGTCGTCGACGATCCCACGGGGCAGGGCCTGTTCTTCCTGCTCGTCGCCGTCAGCATCGGCTCCTACGCCTCCGTGGCCGTACTCGGCGCCGCGGGCGCGGGGCTGCGGATGCGGGCCCGCGCGGGCCTCGTCGTGGGGGTCTCCTTCGCCGTCAGCCTGATCGGCGCGGCGCTCGCGGGGCCGATCTTCCACCTGGCGCACCAGGGCCTCTGGGGCGTGTGGGCGCTTGCCTGGCTCTACTCGGCCGGGGTCCTCTTCATCGGCGTCGGCCTGCACACGTTCCTGAAGCGCTGGACCACGCTGACGATGATGGTGCTCTTCGTGATGCTGAACTTCACGACGTCCGGCGGCCTCTTCCGCCCCGAACTGCAGAACGGCTTCTTCGGCTCGCTGCACTCCTTCTGGAACGGCGCCGGCTTCGTCGAGGGCGTCCGCGGCCACCTCTACTTCGGCGGCCACGACCTCGCCACCCACGTGTGGACGCTGACCGCCTGGCTGGTCCTCGGCCTGCTGATCGTCGCCGTCGCGGCCCTGTGGGAGCGGCGCCGTCCCACGGCGGCGACGCCCGGTGCAGCGACGCCCGGTGCGGCCGAGGCCCCCGAGGAGGAGATGGAGGAGTCGGTGGCCGTGTGAGGCGGGGCTACCGCTGGTATCTCGCCAGCACCCTGTTGCCGTCCTCCACCAGGCGTTTGCGTAGCTCCGCCATGTCGATCGCGCCGCTGTAGTACTCCTGGAGCGCCGGGGTGGCGACCTTGTCCTTCCACTCCGGGTAGCCGCGCACCGACTGGGCGGGGGCCGGGCGCAAATGCTTGGCGAGGGCCGTGCCCGTGGCCCAGTCGTGCTTCTCCGTGTGCAGCGCGGGGTCTCGCAGTGCCTCCTCACCGGTCGGCAGCATCCAGTCGCCGCGCGCCAGCTTCACCATGTTCTGCGGCTGGAGGAAGAAGTCGATGAACTCGGCCGCCTCCTTCTTGTGCGGGCTGTCCTCGGCCACGGACAGCGTCTGCGGGCTGACGCCCTGCGCGAGCCCCTCGGGACCCGCGGGCGCGGGCAGCACCTGCCAGTCGAAGCCCTTGGGGGCCTGCTGGACGATCTGCTGGCGGTAGGAGAAGCCGAGCGGGACCATCGCGTACTTGCCGCCGAAGAAGCCGGGGAGCGTGTCGGAGCCGCCCATGCCGAGAGTGACGTCCGAGGCGCTCCTGTCCTTGTTCACCTGGTCGTGGACCGTGCGCGGCATGGTTTCGTCGGCCTTGTCGAAGCGGATGTCGACCTTGCCGTCCTCGCCCCGGTGGAACATCTGGCCGCCCGCGGACAGCGAGAGGTTGAGCGTCGCGGAGACCGGCTCCTTCAGCGGCCAGGCGACGCCGTACTTCCCGTCCTCGCCGTCGCCGAGCCGTGCGGTGACGCGTCTGAACTCCTGCCAGCTCCAGGGCTTCTCGGGGGTCGGAATCCGTACGCCCGACCTCTTCAGCCACTTCGCGTCGGCGATCAGGACGCGCGGCTCCTGGAGGAACGGGACTCCGTAGACCTTGCCGCCGAACGTCGTCGTCTCCCAGCTCCGCTGCGGGATGTCCGACTTGAGGCGCTCGGGCAGGAGGTCGCCGAGGTCCGCGAGATAGCCGCCGTACGCGAAGTCGGCGAGGTCGTCCGAGGCGTCGTGGATGATGTCCGGCGCCTCGCCGCCCTCGAAGGACGTGAGGAGCTGGTCGTGGACGCTGTCCCAGCTGCCCTGCACGTACTCGACCTTGACGTCTGGGTGCGTGGCGTTCCACTCCTCGACCAGTGCCTTGTTGGCGTCGACGGACTCCTTCTGCCAGGCCAGGGACTGGAACTGGAGGGTGATCCGGCCGCCGTCGTCGTCGCCCGAGCCGCCGCCGCAGCCGGCGAGCAGCAGGGTGAGCGCGGTGGCGGCGCCGAGGAGCCGGCCGCGGCGGAAGCGGAATCGCGAGGTGCTCATCAGGCCTTCACCGCCCCCGCCAGCATGCCGCCCGTGATCCGCTTCTGGATGATCGCGAAGATGACGAGCGAGGGGATGGTCGCGAGGAAGGCCGCCGCGGCGAGCGGACCGAGGTCCGCGACACCCTCCGCGCCGATGAAACGGTTGAGGATGACCGGCAACGTCTGCTTCTCCGGGGTCTTGAGCAGGACGAGCGCGAAGAAGAACTCGTTCCACGCGGTGATGAAGGCGAACATCGCGGTGGCCACGATGCCGGGCGCGAGGAGCGGCGCGACCACCGAGACGAAGGTCCGCACCCTGCTCGCGCCGTCCACCGCCGCCGCCTCCTCCAGCTCGGCGGGCACGGCACGGACGTACCCCACGAGCATCCACAGCGCGAAGGGCAGCGACCACACCACATAGACCATGATCAGGCCGAGCAGTGAGTTGATCAGGTGCAGGTTCTTCAGGATCAGGAAGAGCGGGATGATGATCAGGACGAACGGGAACGCCTGGCTGATCACCACCCAGCCCGTGGCCGCCTTCGCGAGGCGGTTGCGGTGCCGCGCCATGACGTACGCCATCGGGGTCGCGATGACGACCGCGATCAGGGCCGCGCTGCCCGCCGCGACCAGGGAGTTGCCCGCGGCCCGCAGCAGCGGCTGCTCGTCGAAGGCCTGCCGGAAGTTCTCCAGGGTCGGGTCCTGCGGGATCCACGTGGGGTGGAGGCTGCCCAGCTCCCGCGCGGGCTTGAAGGCCGTGGAGATCAGCCAGAGGAACGGGAAGGCCAGGAAGACGAGGTAGGCGGCGAGCGCCACGTACTGCGCGGCGCGGGTGGTCTTCTTCGTACGCGTCATGCCTCGTCGCCTCCCTTCAGGCGGCCCACGAGGTAGAAGGCGAGGATCACCGAGATCACGGCGACCATGACGCAGCCCATGGCGGCGGCGTAGCCGAACTGGCCGTAGCGGAACGCCTCCTCGTAGGCGAACAGCATGGGCAGGCGGGTGCGGCCGCCGGGGCCGCCCTGGGTCAGGACGTAGACCAGGGCGAAGGAGTTGAAGTTCCAGATGAAGTTGAGCGCGGTGATGGCGAGGGCGACCGGCTTGATCGCGGGCCAGGTGACGGTGCGGAACCGGCGCCATGCCCCCGCGCCGTCCATCGCGGCGGCCTCGTGCAGCTCGCGCGGGGTGTTCTGAAGTCCGGCGAGCAGGGCGACGGTGGTCTGCGGCATGCCCGCCCAGATGCCGACGACGATCACGGCGAAGAGCGCGGTGGCCGTGCCGGTCAGCCAGTCCTTGCCGTCCCCGAGGCCGAGGCCGGAGAGCGTTTCGTTGAGCACGCCGGCGTCCGGGTGGTAGACGAGCCGCCACATGATGCCGACGACGACCTCCGGCATCGCCCACGGGATGATCGCGAGCGCCCGCGCCAGCCAGCGCATCCGCAGCGGCTGGTTGAGCAGCAGGGCGAGGCCGAGCGCGAGGAAGAACTGCGGCACGGTGACGCCGAACGCCCACAGCAGGCCGATCCGGAACGAGTCCCAGAACAGCGTGTCGTGCAGCAGGTCCTGGAAGTTGAGCCCGCCGATCCACTGGGTGGGTTCGGTGCGGCCCGACTGGGAGTCGGTGAAGGCCAGCGCGATGCCGTAGAGGAGCGGGCCGACGCTGAGGACGAGGATCGGGATCAGCGCGGGCAGCACGAGGAACCAGGCGCCGTGGTCCGCGGGCCGGGGGCCTGGCGCGCCTCTCGCTGACCGCTTCGTCGCGGTCGCCAATGTCACGGGATCGGCTCCTTTGGGCGGCTGGTGTGGGTCCGGCCGCCCTGGCGGCCCCCGTCATCGTGCTGATGTGATCTTGATACGTCAAGCAGCTGCGCAGCCCGCGCACACGCCTTGGCCAGTGCGAATGCGAGACTGTCGGCGATCCGGGTGATGGGTGCGGGAGGCACGGGATGGACGAGGCACAGGCGCGGCGTGTACTGCGCGCGGCGGCTCCGGCGGTGGCGACGGGCGGGGCCGAGCTGCTCGCCCTCGGTGAGAACGCGGTGTTCGCCGCCGGCGATCTCGTTGTCAAGGTCGGGCGCGCCGCCCCCGAACTGCTCGACCGGGCCGAGCGGGAACTCGCCGTCGCCCGGTGGCTGGAACAGGCCGGCGTCCCCGCCGTGCGCGCCGCCGAAGGCGAGGCCCGCCTGGTGGACGGCCATCCGGTCACGGTCTGGCACCGGCTCCCGGAGGCCGTGCGCCCTGCCGAGCCGCGCGACCTCGCCGCGCTCATCCGTCTCGTACACGCCCTTGAACCTCCTTCCCTGGAACTGCCCCGCCGTGAACTGCTCGGTGGTGTCGAGCGCTGGCTGCGGCTCGCGGGCGACGCCGTCGACCCGGCCGACGCGGACTACCTCCGGCAGCGCAGGGACGGCTTCGCCGCCGCCTCGGCCGCGCTGACCCCGCACCTCGCCCCGGGCCCGATCCACGGCGACGCGCTGCCGCGCAACGTCCTGGTCGGCCCCGAAGGCCCCGTACTCGTGGACCTGGAGACCTTCTCCTCGGATCTGCGCGAGCACGACCTGGTCGTCATGGCGCTCTCCCGCGACCGCTACGGCCTCGCGCCCGAGGCGTACGACGGCTTCGTGTCGACGTACGGCTGGGACGTGCGCGAGTGGGACGGGTGTGCCGTGCTGCGCGGGGCCAGGGAGACCGCGAGCTGCGCCTGGGTCGCCCAGCACGCGCCCGCCAACCCCAAGGCGCTCGACGAGTTCCGCCGGCGGGTGGCGTCCCTGCGGGACGGCGATCCCGAGGTCCGCTGGTACCCCTTCTGAGCCCGGCGGCCGGAGCCCTAGCCCTAGCCCTCCCGCAGGGGCCACACGCCGTCCACCACCGCGTCCGCGTTGCCCTTGCCGCGCAGGAAGGTCTGGAAGTCCGCCGCCCACTGCGCATACCACTCGGTCTGGCGGCGGTGCAGCTCCGCCGGGCCGAGAGCGGCGACCTTGGGGTGGCGGCCGGCTATCGCGCGGGCGAGGCGGACCGCGGCGAGGGCGTCGGCCAGGGCGTCGTGGGCGGACTCCAGGACCACGCCGTACTCCGTGCAGACCGCTTCCAGATTCCGCTTGCCCCTGCGGTAGCGGTCCGCGCGGCGGTCGATCGTGTACGGGTCGATGACCGGGCCCGGCTCGGCGCCGTCGAGGCGCTCGCTCAGGGACGGCAGGCCATGCCTCCGCAGTTCGGCGGAGAGCAGGCTCAGGTCGAAGACCGCGTTGTACGCGACGACCGGGACGCCCGACAGCCAGTACGACGTGAGGACGTCGGCCACTGTCCCCGCCACCTCGTCGGCGGGTCTGCCCTCGGCCACCGCGCGCTCGTTGGTGACGCCGTGCACGGCGACCGCGTCGGCCGGTATCGGAACGCCCGGGTCCGCGAGCCAGGTGCGGTGCCCCAGCGTCTCTCCGGCTTTGAGCTCCACCACCGCCGCGGTGACGATGCGTGACTCGGCCGGGTTTGTCCCCGTGGTCTCCAGGTCGAACCCGACCATCAGCTCTTGGTGCCAGCCCATGGCCGCCCCCTTCTTCGTGGTGCTTTCCCCCAGTGACCACCACGATCGCACGCACCACTGACAACGCGAGGGCCGCGTTCCGCTCAGCCCGCCACCACGAACGCCGCGGCCGCGTTCACGACACCGGTCGCGAGTCCGCCCACGCCAGTTCGAACTCCTCGCGGTACGTGGCGAAAAGCCCGCCTTCACCCGGATCGTCCGACTTCACCACCCGGCCGCCGCCGCGCAGCACGAGCACCGGCGCCTCCATCCCCCGCGTCCTGCGCAGATACGACTGGACGACGGCGATCCCGTCCGATCCGTCCCCGTCGACCAGGTACGCGGTGAAGCGCGGCGTCTCGTCGAAGACCTGGATCTCGAAGGCACCCGGGTCCCGCAGGCGCGCCCTGACCCGGCGCATGTGCAGGATGTTCATCTCGACCGTACGGCTCAACTCGCCCTTTTTGATGCCCAGTTCGCGCTCGCGGCGCTTGACCGCGCTGCTCGCCGGGTTGAGGAAGAGCAGCCGCGCCCGGCAGCCGGACTCCGCGAGCCCGACGAGACGGCGGCCGGAGAAGTTCTGGGCGAGGAGGTTGAGGCCGATCCCGATCGCGTCGAGGCGGCGGGCGCCGCCGAAGATGTCCTCCGCGGGGAACTGCCGCAGCAGCCGCACCCGGTCGGGGTGGACTGCGACCACGTCCGCGTACCGGTCGCCGACCAGATCCTCGACGGCGTCGACGGGCAGGCGCCGCGCGGACGGCGTGTCGGTGCCCGCGCCGAGGATGTCGAGCAGCCTGGCCGAGGCGCGCTCGGCCTGGCCGAGGACCGCCTCCGAGAGCGCGCGGTTGCGCGAGACGACGTTGCGGGTGACCTCCAGCTCGTCCAGGGCCAGCTCGACGTCGCGCCGCTCGTCGAGGTACGGCTCGAAGCACGGCCAGTGCTGCACCATCAGCTCGCGGAGCTGGGGCAGCGTGAGGAAGCTGAGGACGTTGTCGTCGGCGAGGTCCAGCAGGTACCCCTTGCGGCGGCTCACCTCGCGCACGGCGACCGCCCGCTGCACCCACTCCTGGCCGGCGGGCCCTGCGGCGGCGACCACCCAGTCGTCCCCGTGCACCGGTTCGTAGATCGGGCGCAGAACAGCGGCCACGACCGCGCGCAGCCGCTGTTCCACCAGATTCAGCCAGATGTAGGCCCGCCCCGCCCGCTGGGCGCGCGTACGGACCTCGCGCCAGGCGTCGGCGCCCCACTCCAGCTCCGGACCTATCTGGGACGCCGTCTCCATCGGCCGCGCCAGCGACACCGCTCCGGCGGGTACGTCCGCGGAGCCCCCCTCGTGACCCTCGTCACCTGGGGGCAGCTCCCGCCCACCCGAGCTCACCCGCGCACCCGCCTTCCGCTCCCCCGCACACTCCCCCGGTCAACGATCAAGGAAGGGTACTCCGGGAGCGGCGGGCGGTGCAGCCCGATGGGCAGGGTGGTTTCTCAACCGCCCATCGGAGGCTGACCGTTCTGCCCCGCGAGGTCCTGCGGAGTGAGCGGACTCATAGCGGTGACGTCACGCGCGGCGAGCGAGAAGCCCTGCCAGTGGACCGGCATCGGCTGCTGGTCCTCGTCACGGGCGATGTGGTGGAAGCCGACGTGCACCCAGGTCACGGGGTGCGTCATCGTCTGGCCGTTCACCCACTTGTCGACGCTGGTCGGCGCTCCGCCCGCGCAGCCCGGGTTGTTGCTCGCGTACTGCTCGCACTTCTTGTACTGGGTGAAGTACACGTCGTGCTTGGTGAACTCCCGGCCCGCGTGCTTGCTGCTGGCCCCGGGCACGATCTCGTACGACCTGCGGTGGCCGTCCTTGTTCTTGCCCGCGCCGCTGACGACGCGCCACCAGCGCATGTCCTTGCGGTCGCCCGCGAGTTCCTTGCTGACCTTGGTGCGGGTGGTCTTCGTCTTGGGGCTGCCCTGGCCGGTGGGCGGGGTGACCTTGGAGTCGTACTGCTCGACCTTGGCCTTCGGGGAGCCGTCCAGGCCGAAGTTCAGCCGCCAGAAGACGTTGTGGGCGTGGCTCTCGGCCTTGGCCTGGTCGCCCTTGCCGATGGGCCAGCCGCGGCTGTCGCCGCCGTCGTAGTCGTACGGCGAGAGGCTGCCGGTCGCGCCGACGTTGGAGGTGATCGTGCCGTCCGAGGAGAAGCGCCACTCGGTGATGTACTCGTACCAGGAGGCCTTGTTCACGGTGTAGACGAGCAGGTCCTTGCCCTGGCTCGTGTAGACCTTGCCGGTGCCGCCGGTGCTCGGGTCGTCGTTCAGGCGGTAGGCGTGCCCACGCGCGCGTGTGGTGGTGCACAGGCCCTTGACGTTGCCGCGGTTCGGGACCTTGACGGTCTTGATGGTGCCGCCGGGGCACTCGCTCGTCTTGAGGTTCTGAAGCGCCTGGCCGAAGTCGGTGCCGGTGACGTCGTCGTACTCGGCCTCACCGTCGTCGTAGGGGACGTGGACCTGCGCGAGGCGGGCGCTGGTCAGGACGGGGATCGGCTTGGGCTCGCCCTTGGGCTGGTAGCTGATCTTGTCGAGTATCAGCCCGGAGAGCGTGTTGTAGTGCCAGCACATGCGCCAGGTCGTGCCGCCGTCGAGCGTCTGCTCGATCTTGTAGGCGGCGCTGCAGTCGGCCGCGGCGGCGGGCGCGCTCGGCGCCTGCGGTGCGGCGGAGGCGGGGGTGGTGGCGCTCAGGGCGCCGCCGATGAGCGCGGAGACCGCGACGGCCATGGTGGCCCGGCCGCGGGCGCGCGAAAGTCTGTTGACGTGCATTGCGGAGTGAACTCCCTCGTACGAGGAGAAACGAGTGTGGTGTCGGGCGCGGACACGGGTCGCCGTGCCGCGCGCGGCCGGGTCAGCCGAGGCGCCCCACGGTGCCGGCGCTCAGGTCCACGACGAGGGACCTGGTGTCGATCCAGGGGCCGCTCTTGACCTTGGTGACGACTTGGAGGCAGCGGTGCTTGCCGCACTCGGTCAGCTCCGCGGGCACCCGCTCGACGGTCTCCTTGCGGAAGACCATGCCGCTCAGTTCGAGCTGCCCGGGGCCCGTGAGCGCCTTGCCGGTGGCGTGCTTGAAGTCCTTCTTCAGGCCCTTGCCGAGCGGGTCGGCGATCAGCAGCCGGGCGCCCTCGACGAGCTCCTCCTGGCTGGGCGGCGGCTGGATGTTCTGGGCGGTCGTCGTGTCGTCCACCTTGCCGGTCTCCAGGTTGACCGTCTTGGTGATGACCGCGTCCTTCTTGTAGTCGTAGTAGACGACTTCGGCCCTGCGCTCCGCGGCCGCGCCGATGTCGGTCGGGTCCGGCTCGCTGAGGTTCGTGGACAGCAGCTGCGGGCCGCGGTCCCCTTCGACGTCCCGGGCGCTGGAGCGCATCGGCGCGGACACCGACACCTTTTCGGCCCGCTTGATCTCGTCGTCGGTCAGCGGATCGCTGCCGACGCCCCTCGCGCCCTCCTCGGGCGCTGGTTCGACGACGCCGTTCTTGGCGATGGCGTCCTGTTCCTGTGCTGCCGCGTTGGCCTGGCGGTCCCCCGACTCGCCCGCCCCCGCTCCGGGCAGAACGGCGCCCACCAGCACGGCGGTGGCGGCCGCCGCTACTGCCGCGCCCGCCACCACCTTCCCCAGGTGGCGTCTGACTATTTCGCGCACTTACTCCCCCTACTCCCCTGGCATCCCTTTTGTGGGCATGCCGAGTATGTGGTCAGCGGGTTAGACGGGTTCGACTACGCAGTGGTTGCCCCACTTTTGGGCAGACTCTGGCCAATGTGCCCCGAACAGAGGGGGCGTGAGTGAAAGAGACTCCGCATGCAGGTCTGGCCTGGACAGGCGTACCCCTTAGGCGCCGTGTACGACGGAGCCGGCACGAACTTCGCGGTCTTCTCCGAAGCCGCGGAGCGCGTGGAGCTGTGTCTGCTGCACGACGACGGCTCGGAGACAGCCGTCGAACTGCGCGAGTCCGACGCGTTCGTACGGCATGCCTACCTCCCCGGCGTCATGCCCGGACAGCGCTACGGCTTCCGCGCACACGGTCCCTACGACCCCGGGCAGGGGCACCGCTGCAACTCCGCGAAGCTGCTGCTCGATCCCTACGCGCGCGCGGTGAGCGGGCGCGTCGACTGGGGCGAGGAGGTGTACGGCTACCACTTCGACGACCCCGGCAGGCGCAACGACCTGGACTCGGCCCCCCACATGATGACGTCGGTGGTGGTCAACCCGTACTTCGACTGGGGCGACGACCGGCCGCCCCGCACCCCGTACCACCAGACCGTGATCTACGAGGCCCATGTGAAGGGCCTGACGATGCTGCATCCGGACCTCCCCGACGACCTGCGCGGCTCGTACGCGGCGCTCGGCCACCCGGCGGTCATCGAGCACCTCACCGGCCTCGGCGTGACCGCTCTGGAGCTGATGCCGGTCCACCAGTTCGTCAACGACCACCGCCTGGTCGACATGGGCCTGAACAACTACTGGGGCTACAACACGATCGGCTTCTTCGCCCCGCACAACGCGTACGCCTCCTGGGGCGACCGGGGCGAGCAGGTCCTTGAGTTCAAGCAGGCCGTGAAGGCGCTGCACGAGGCGGGCATCGAGGTGATCCTCGACGTCGTCTACAACCACACCGCCGAGGGCAACCACCTGGGCCCCACGCTGTCCTACAAGGGCCTGGACAACGCCTCGTACTACCGTCTCACCGACGATCCCCGCTACTACATGGACACCACGGGGACCGGCAACTCGCTCCTGATGCGGTCGCCGCACGTACTCCAGATGATCATGGACTCGCTGCGGCACTGGGTCACTGACATGCACGTGGACGGCTTCCGCTTCGACCTCGCGGCGACGCTCGCCCGGCAGTTCCACGAGGTGGACCGGCTCTCCTCGTTCTTCGACCTCGTGCAGCAGGACCCCGTCGTCAGCCAGGTGAAGCTCATAGCCGAGCCCTGGGACGTCGGCGAGGGCGGCTACCAGGTGGGCAACTTCCCGCCGCTGTGGACCGAGTGGAACGGCATGTACCGCGACACGGTGCGCGACCTGTGGCGGGGCGAGCCGCGCACCCTCGCGGAGTTCGCGTCCCGGCTCACCGGCTCGTCCGACCTCTACCAGGACGACGGCCGGCGGCCCCTGGCCTCCATCAACTTCACCACCTGCCACGACGGATTCACCCTGCACGACCTCGTCTCGTACAACGAGAAGCACAACCATGCCAACGGTGAGCAGAACCGGGACGGCGAGAGCCACAACCGCTCCTGGAACTGCGGCGCAGAGGGCGAGACCGACGACGCGGACGTCCTCGCCCTGCGCGAGCGGCAGATGCGCAACTTCATCGCCACGCTGATGCTCTCCCAGGGCGTGCCGATGCTCAGCCACGGGGATGAGTTCGCCCGCACCCAGGGCGGCAACAACAACGCGTACTGCCAGGACAACGAAGTGGCGTGGGTGCGCTGGCCGGACGGGGAGAGTTCCCTGCTGGCCTTCACGCGCGCGATGGCGATGCTCCGGCGCGACCATCCGGTCTTCCGGCGGCGCCGGTTCTTCCACGGCCGCCCGGTCCAGGGCACCCGTGACGAGCTGTCCGACATCGCCTGGTTCACTCCGGAGGGCGAGGAGATGGAGCAGAGCGACTGGGACGCGTCGCACGCGCGCGCGTTGAGCGTGTTCATGAACGGCAACGCCATATCGGAGCCGGGACAGCGCGGCGAGCGGATCACCGACGACTCGTTTCTGCTGATGTTCAACGCCTCTCCGGAGCCCCTGGAGTTCGTGGTTCCGGTCAACCACGGGCGGCAGTGGCAGATCGTGGTCGACACGGCGCTCGAAGAAGGGGCGGAGCCGGACGCGGGCCCCAAGGTGCGGGCCGGCGACCGCCTGACCCTGACCGACCGGAGCCTCACGGTGCTGCGGCGGCCCGCGTGACGACGGCTTCGGCGAGCGACGTGGCGGCGGCTCCGGGGCCGGGCGGCGCCGAAGAGGGTGACCGGCGGGAGCGGATGACACGAAAGGCGTCCGGGCGGGTACGTACCTTCGCATGACCCCTGACCGTTCCGGCCCCGCGGTGCCGCCTCTGCCGACCGCGACGTACCGGCTCCAGTTGCAGCCGGACTTCCCGTTCGCCGCCGCCGAGGCGGCCGTCCCGTATCTCGCCGCCCTCGGTGTGTCGCATCTGCACCTGTCACCGGTCCTGGAGGCGGTGCCCGGTTCGACGCACGGCTATGACGTGGTGGACCACGCGCGCGTGCGGGAGGAACTGGGCGGCGAGGAGGGGCTGCGGGCCCTGGCGCGCACGGCCCGGGAGGCCGGCCTCGGCCTGGTCGTGGACATCGTGCCGAACCACATGGCGGCCGTGCCGCGGCACAATCACGCGCTCTGGCAAGTGCTGCGCGAGGGTCCCGAGTCGGCGTACGCACACTGGTTCGACATCGACTGGGAGGCCGGGAGCGGGCGCGTCCTGCTGCCGGTCCTCGGGGGCAGGCTCGGGCACGAGCTGGGGGCGCTGCGGGCCGAGGGCGACGTCCTGCGCTACCACGAACACGCGTTCCCCATCCGTGAGGGCACAGGCCACCTGCCGCTGCCGGAGCTGCTCGACGCCCAGTGGTACCGCCTGGCCTGGTGGCGGCTGGCCCGTACGGAACTCAACTACCGGCGCTTCTTCACGGTCTCCGACCTCATCGGGGTGCGCGTCGAACATCCCGACGTCTTCGAGGCGACCCACGCCAAGATCCTGGAGCTGCTGCACGAGGGCGTCATCGAGGGCCTGCGGATCGACCACCCGGACGGCCTCGCCGATCCAGGAACGTATCTGCAACGGCTGCACGAGGCGACGGGCGGGCGCTGGACGGTCGTCGAGAAGATCCTCGCCGACGGCGAGCGGCTGCCCGCCGCCTGGCCGGTCGCGGGCACCACCGGCTACGACGCGCTGCGCCACCTGGACGGCGTCCTCACCGATCCGGCGGGCGCGGGGGAGCTGCTCGGGCAGTACCGGCGCTTCGCCGCGCCGCCTCCCGACCGGGGCGGCGAGTGGGAGGCGACGGCGCGCCGCGCCGCGTACAAGGTCGTCACGCACGAACTGGCCGCCGAGGTGGACCGCCTCACCCGCGAGGCCACCGCGATCTGCGCGGCCGACCCCGCGCTGCGGGACCACGCGCCCTGGGCGATCCGGACGGCGCTGCGCGAGCTGCTCGTGCGCGTTCCCGTCTACCGGCCGTACGCCACCGGGGGCGCCGCCCCCGAAACGGTGCTCACCGAGCGGGCGGCGGACGAGGCACGGGCCGTCTTCACCGTGCCGGAGGAGGCGGAGACGGTCACGGTCGTACGGGACCTTGCGCTGGGCCGGGCCGGTGCGGCGGGCGATGGGCGCCAGAAGGAGGCGGTGGCGGGGTTCCGCGCGCGGTTCGCGCAGGTCGCCTCCGCGCTGCGGGCCAAGGCCCTGGAGGACACCGCGTTCTACCGGCACGCGCCGCTGCTCTCGGCGGCGGAGGTGGGCGGCGCGCCGGAGCGGCCCGCGGTCTCCCTGGCGGAGTTCCACGGGTACTTCGCGCGCGTGCAGCGCGACTGGCCCTACTCGGGCACGGTCCTCTCGACCCACGACACCAAGCGGAGCGCGGATGTCCGGGCGGGCATCTCGGTCCTCACGCAGTGCCCCGACCGGTGGGCCGACCTGCTGGCCACGCTGACCGAGCAGACGGCAGGAGCCGGCGGCACGAGCGCGCCGGACCCGCAGCTCGCCTGGGCGGCCTGGCAGACGTCGGTGGGGTTCGGCTTCCCGTACGACGCACGGCTGCGGAACGCGCTGGTCAAGCACGTGCGCGAGGCGGGCCTCCACACGAGTTGGACCGAGCCCGACGAGGCGTACGAGAAGGCGGTGGAGGCGTTCGTGGAGGCGGGGCCGTGCGGGCCGCCGCTGTACGCGGTCGCGTCGTTCACGCGCGACCTTGACGCCCATGTACGGGCCAACGTGCTGGGCGCGGCCCTGCTCCATCTGGCCGCTCCGGGCGTGCCGGACCTGTACCAGGGCACGGAGGGCGAGTACCGCGCGCTGGTCGACCCCGACAACCGGCGCCCCGCGCGCTTCCAGCGGCATGTCCTGGAGCGGCTCGACGCGGGCGGGGAGCGCTGCGACCTCTCCGAGGAGAAGACGGCGCTGACGGCGGCGGTCCTGCGGCTGCGCAGGAGGCGCCCCGAACTCTTCGGCGGGGCCGCGACGTACGAGCCGCTGACGGCCGAGGGGCCGGGCGCGCCGCACTGCGTGGCGTTCGCGCGCTCCGGGCAGGTCGTGGCGGCGGCGACGCGGCTGTCGCTGCGCCTCGCGGACGCGGGCGGCTGGCGCGGGACGGAGCTGCCGCTGCCGGCCGGGCGGTGGACGGACCTGCTCGCCCCTGAGCGTGTTTTCGAGGGCCACGCGCGCGTGGCGGAGCTTTTCGCACAGTCGCCCGTGGCGCTGCTCGAACGGACGGAGGGCTGAGCGGAGGGCGAGGGGTGTGCCCCGTGCTGCCCTCAGGCCACCGCGAGCCGGAAGCTCATCTGCCCGAAGCTGACCTGGTCGCCGTCCTGGACGACGGCGGCGCCGATCACCCTGCGGCCGTTGACCGAGGTGCCGTTGGTCGAGCCGAGGTCGCGCAGCACCCACATGCCGCCCTGCCTGCGCAGCTCGGCGTGGACCCGGGAGACCGTGTCGTGGCTGAGCCGCAGTCCGTTGGTCGGCTCCCTGCCTATGAGGAGGGGACGCGAGGTGTCGGGGGCCGGCAGGAGCAGCTTGGGCAGACGCTCGGACTGCCAGGCCCTGCGCAGCTTCATGGTGAATCCGGAGACGGCCTCGACGCCGCCCAGCACCTTGCGCGCCCACGGCTTCTCGGTCCGCAGGTCGGCGGTGAGAGCGGCGAGTTCGTCGGGCCTGCTGGCGGCGAGGACACGCTCCATGCGCCGCACGAAGGTGTCGTGCGAGAGTCGGCCCGAGGCCGCGCCCTCCTTGAGTGCGTCCAGCGCCCGGTCGCGCTCGACGTCCGTCACCCGCGCGGGGTACGTGGAGAACTCGAAAGAGGATGTCACCTGCCGATTGTCGGGCAACGCCGCCCCGGGTGTCCAGAATGGGTCGGGCGGCGGCCGATCGATCACTTCGGCCCACGGAGCAGGGGCTCCTGACGCACCATGGGACACAGGTGTGCCGGACAGCGGACGAGGGGGAACCGTCGGTGAGGTTCGAGGTGTGGGCGCCGGAGGCCGAGCGGGCCGTGCTGGATTGCGCGGGTGCCGGGCGGGCGATGGAACGCGTGCGCGGGCGCGCGGGCTGGTGGTCGGCCGAGGCCGAGGCGGCGGACGGGACGCGGTACGGGTTCTCGCTGGACGGCGGCCCGACGCTGCCGGACCCGCGTTCGCGGCGGCAGCCTGACGGCCCCGACGGACTGAGCGCGGTCGTCGACCACGACAGGTACGCGTGGCGGACGCCGTGGGCGGGACGCGGGGTGCGGGCCGCGGTCCTGTACGAGCTGCACGTGGGCACGTTCACGCGCGAGGGGACGCTCGACGCGGCGGCGGAGCGTCTGGGGCACCTCGCGCGGCTCGGCGTCACGCATGTGGAGCTGATGCCGCTCTGCCCGTTCCCCGGCCGCCACGGCTGGGGCTACGACGGGGTGTCGCTCTGGGCGGTGCACGAGCCGTACGGCGGCCCCGAGGCGCTGAAGCGTTTCGTCGACGCGGCGCACGCGCACGGACTCGGCGTGATCCTGGACGTGGTCCACAACCACCTCGGGCCCTCGGGCAACCACCTGCCCGCCTTCGGCCCGTACTTCACGAAGAGCCACCAGACCCCGTGGGGCGCGGCGGTCAACCTGGACGCGCCGGGCTCGGACGAGGTGCGGGCGTATCTGACCGGCAGCGCGCTCGCCTGGCTGCGGGACTACCGGATCGACGGGCTGCGGCTCGACGCGGTGCACGCGCTCGTGGACACGCGCGCGTGCCACTTCCTGGAGGAACTGTCCACGGCGGTCGACGCGTTGGCCGGTGAGCTGGGCAGGCCGCTGTCCCTGATCGCCGAGTCGGACCTCGGCGACCCACGGATCATCACCCCGCGCGAGAGCGGCGGCCTGGGCCTGCACGCCCAGTGGAACGACGACTTCCACCATGCGCTGCACACCGCGCTGACCGGTGAGGGGCAGGGGTACTACGCGGACTTCGCGCGGGCCCCCCTCGCGGCGCTCGGCAAGACGCTGACGCGTGGCTTCTTCCACGACGGGACGTACTCGTCGTTCCGCGGGCGCGCGCACGGCCGCCCCGTGGACCGGGCGCGGACGCCCGCGTACCGCTTCCTGGGCTACGCGCAGACGCACGACCAGATCGGCAACCGGGCGCAAGGAGACCGGCTCTCCGCCTCCCTGACCCCCGGGCTGCTCGCCTGCGCGGCGGCGCTCACGCTCACGAGTCCCTTCACGCCCATGCTGTTCATGGGTGAGGAGTGGGGGGCGTCGACGCCGTGGCAGTTCTTCACGGACCACACCGACCCCGAGCTGGCCGAGGCCGTACGCCGGGGCAGGCGCAGGGAGTTCGCGGAGCACGGCTGGGCGGAGGAGGACATCCCCGACCCGCAGGACGCCGCGACACGGGACCGGTCGTGCCTCGACTGGTCGGAGCCGGACGGCGGCGACCACGCCCGCCTGCTGGCCTGGCATCGCGAGCTGATCGCGCTGCGGGCCGCCCGTGGTGACCTGACCGATCCGGACCTGGCGTCGGTGCGGGTCGCGTACGACGAGGCGGCGCGCTGGTTCGCGTGCCGGCGCGGTGATCTGCGGGTCGTCCTGAACCTCGGCAAGGAGGCCGCCGCGATCCCGCTCGGCGGGAACCACGCGCGCGTGCTCGCCGCCTGGGAGCCCGTCGAGGCCCCGGGCGCGGACGGCGTGCTGCGGCTGCCCGGGGAGTCGTGCGCGGTCCTGGCAGCCGTCTAGGGCCGGGGAGCCCGCCGGTCAGGTCACGACGCCCGGCCTGACCCGGATGAGCTGCTGTCCCCCTGTCGCATGGCGGACCGTCAGGGTCACCGCTCTGCCCGGCCGGGCGGCGGCGACCCTGGCGGCCAGTTCGGCCGCGGAGTCGATGCGGGACCGGCCGAGGGCGAGCAGGGTGTCTCCGCGTGCGAGGCCCGCGGTGTGGCCGGGCCCCGGGACGTGCAAGCCGACGACGAGGGCGCCGGGGCCGCGCGGAGCGTCCACGGCTTCGATGCCGAGGGTCGCGGTGCGGGCCGGGGGCCGGGGGTTCCGCGTGGGCTCCCGCTCCCGGTCGGCGGCCGGGTGTCCGGCGCCGCCCATGGCCCTGGTGTCCGCCGCTCCCGCGCCCTTCGCCACGGCTTCCCCCGCCGCTCCGCCGGGACCTGTCATTCCGGCCCGCTCCACGGCGGCCCCCGCCTCCTCCCGCATCTCCGCGAGCCTGCTCGCCCCGATGACCGTGGCGCCGACGGTGCCGATGCCGACCCCGCAGACCACCAGGAGGACGGCGGCGCCCAGCCCGGAGAGCAGGGCCGCCAGGCGCCTGCCGCGGCGCTTCACCCCGTCATGGCGGTGGCCGTGACTTCGCCCGGGGTCGTCACCCCGGCTCCTGGGCATGCCGGAATGTTCCTGCCCCGGCATCGGCTTGGGCCGCAACGCACTGTGTTCCATGGCTGACCTCCGCGCACAGCCCTACCCGGCGCACCCCCGCGGTGACGCCTCACGAACGGGTGACGTCAGACCGGCCGGTGAGGGGGCCTTCGGCGCCAGATCGGGTACGAAGCCGTGGGCCCGCCTCGCCAGGTCCTCGGCGCCGTACCTCCGGCAGTCGCGGTGCCAGTTGAGGATGCCCGACAGCCAGTTCTGCAGCTCCACGACGTAACCGTCCATGGTGGCGCGTGCCTCGGCCGACAGATGGAAGTCCTCGTACAGGACGGGGAACTCGTGCTCGGCGACGTGCTGGAACTGCCGCATGCGCTGGGTCATCAGATCGTGGACGATGCCGAGCGCGGTCGGGTAGTCGCAGCCGAAGAAGTTCTGCACGACCAGGATGCCGTTGTGGATCTCGCCCTCGTACTCGATCTCCTTCTGGTACGAGAAGACGTCGTTCACGAGCATCGCGTAGTCCATGGCGGCGTTCTCCAGCGACCCGACGGGGCCGCTGCGGTAGACCTGGGGCGGCACCGACGGGCCGTGGCCCATGCGGCACAGACTCATGGTGAGCTCGGAGCCGAAGGTGGCGCGGCGCATCTCCAGGTAGTCGACGGGGTCGGGAATACGGTTCTGGAGCTGGTTGGCGAGCTCCCACAGCCAGCTCTCCGTCATGACGACGACGGTGCCCTTGACGGTCCGGCGCTGCCGCGCGGTCATGTTCCTGGTGGTGCGCAGCCACAGGTCGGTGAGGCCGCGCTCCATGCCGTTCGCGGGGACGGTGACGGCTTCGCCCCCGATCGGCATGCATCCGGCGAGGCGCTCGGTGCAGATCTTCGCCGCGGCGAAGTCACGGCGGTGGCCGAAGACGAGCGGGTAGTAGTCGTCGCCGTAGGTGCCCCAGGCGAGCCACTGGGAGCTGAGGTCGAGGGCTTCGGGCGTGCCGTCCGGGTCGAGGCCCGCGGCGCACAGCGGAAGGTCGTAGGCGTCGAGCTTGTCCTCGTCCCAGACGCCCTCCGCGAGGATGCCCATGCGTTGCGACCAGGTGGTGACGTGCCGCCGGGCGGCGTCCAGGTGCGGGTTGAGACGTAACGGGAACGGCATGTGGAAGTCGGGCAGCAGCGAGGGCCCCACCTTCTGGAACGGCACGTGCGTGTAGGCGCGGAACCGTTCCGCGCCCGCGGAGGCGAGCAGCGCACGGATGTCGGCGGCGGAGGTGCCGAGGCCGGTGGGCCCGGCGAGCGGTGAGGTGGTGAGGGCGCCCTCGTTCATGTACCGGCTGGAGCGCAGGTGCCATGCGTGGCCGCCGGTCTGCCAGTCCTGGAGCCCTCGCGTGTACGCGGCCACGGCGGCGACCTCGGATGGCGTGAGGCCCTTCTCCAGGGCGAGCGCGGGCACTTCGGTGAGGGCGGTGTGCTCGAACTGGTGCAGGCGTGAGGTGAGGATGTCGTTGACCGTGTCGGCGGCCTCCTGCGTCGTACAGCCGAAGAAGGTCTCCAGGACGAGTACGCCGTTGCTCAGCTCGCCCTCGTCGTGGACCTCGCGCTGGTACGAGAAGAGGTCGTTGCGCAGATGGACGCCGTCGGAGAACGTCTCCATCAGCACCCGCAGCGGCCTGCTCCCCGCCACGGCCGCCGGGACCTCGGCGGTCGCGTACTCCACGAGCCCCGCCGACCAGGGGGCGCCGCCCACCTTGCGGCGCATCTCGATGTACTCGACGGGGTTGGCGATCCGTCCTTCGTTGATGTTGGACAGCTCCCACAGGGACTCGTCGAGGAGGTGCTCGGTGGACTCGGCGAAGCGGCGGCGCCAGTCGGCGGACATCGCGGGCACCGTGCGCGCCCACAGGTCGGCGAGGCCCGCCTCCACCGGATTCTCCGGTTCGGGTAACGGGGTCGCGAGGTCCATCGGCATGAAGAGGGGCAGGCGGTCCAGGTGGGCCTTGCCTGCCGGGCGGTCCTGGCTGCGTTTGTACATGTCGAGGAAGTGGTCGTCGAAGAAGAAGACCCACACGTACCAGTCGGTGATCAGTGACAGCGCGGGGCCGTCGCAGTCGGGGTGGGTGTACGCGCACAACAGGCCGTAGTCGTGCGCGTCGAGGTCGCTCTGCTCCCAGATGCCGGACCCTTCCAGCATGCCCATGCCGCGCGCCCACCGGGAGGAGTGCGCGCGCGCCTCGTCGAGGTGGGGATTGAGCCTCGCCGGGTACGGCATGTAGAAGTGCGGCAGTTCGAACGGCTGCGTCATGGCCCCGCCCTACCCGGGGCTCTCCGGGACCATCCGCGTGGTTGCCGATGATCGCACCATCGCGTGAACAGGGGGCGCGGCGGGGCGCGTCGAGGGCGCACGGGGAGCAGGGGCGGCGGCCCCGGTGCGCCTCGCCGAGGCACCGGTCCCCCGGTGAATCACCGGTTTCCCTTCGGGCCCTCGGCTCACGCCCCTAGGCTGCGGTGCACGTCCCCGGAAGGAACAGCCTCCATGACCGACGTGCCCCTGCGAGCGGAACTGCTCCTCGACCCAGAGGTCCCCGACGGCCTCGCCGAGGAACTCGTCGCCGCGCTGGCCGGGCTCGGCTCACCGCCCGTCCGGATCCGCCGCGCCATCGACCACCGCGGTGCCGCGGACATCCCCTGGGTGATCCTGGCCTCCCTGCCGCTACAGGCGTTCCTCAGCGGTCTGGGCGCGGAGGCGGTCAAGGACGCGTACACCACGTTCAAGGGGCTCGTACGGAAGCTGGCGCGCCCCGCGTCGCCCGCTCCCGGCACCCTCGGCGAGGCGCGCGAGGCGCGGCCGCTGCTGCTCCAGGACCCGGTGGGCGGGCTGAGCATCGTCCTTGAGGCCGACCTGCCCGCCGAGGCGTACGAGCGGCTCGTCGGACTCGACCTGACGGCGTACTCGGTGGGACCGCTGCACTACGACCGCGCCCAGGGACGCTGGCGCTCGGTCCTTGACGAGGCCGCCGGCTGATCGCCGGCCGAAGGACGCGGCGGTGCGTTCGCCGTGGAACGGGGACTGACTGTGACTGCGCAGATCGCGGCGGAGCTCGGCCGCGCGGAACAGGCGTGCGCCGCCGGGGAGAAGGCCCTGGCCGCCGGGGACACCGCGGCGGCGGAGGCCGGGTTCCGGGAGGCGTTGACGGGCACGGGGCCCGGTGCCGAGGCCGCCGCCGGGCCCGACGCCGACACGTTGGAGCGGCGTGTCGCCGCGCGGGCCCGTACCGGCCTTGGGCGGGTGCGGCTCGCCGCCGGGGAACTGGACGAGGCCGTGGCGGAGTTCGAGCGGGCGCGGCGGCTGCGGCCCACGGCCGCCGGGCCGCTGCACTGGCTGGGGTGCGCCGCCGCGCACCGCGGTGACCTCGCCGCCGCCGAGCGCCATCTCACCGCCGCGCTGGCCTGCGCGGTCCCGCACGGCCGATCCCTGGTGCAGCGCGCGTATGTGCGGGCCCGCGCGGGTGACCCGGCGGCAGCCCTCGCCGACCTCCGCGAGGCGTCCCGCGGCGCACCCCTGGACGACGAGGCCCGCTGGCTCCTCGCCGCGCTGTCGGGCCGCTCCGACCGCGAGGTGGCCCTGCGGCTGCGCCGGGCGGCGCTCACCGGGCTGCTGGACAGCACGGGAGACGCGGGCGGAGACGCAGAAGGAGCGTGGCAGCGGGCCTGCGCCCTGCTCGACGCCTCCCGGGGCCTGGACAGCGACCCCGGCGGCTTCGCGCCCCTGCACGCCGTGGTGCTCGTACGCGGCGGACGGCGCGCGGCAGCCGTGGAGCTGCTCGACGCGGCGGTCCGGCGCGACCCGGCAGACCATCGCGTGTCCCACACCTTGGCGCTCGCCCTGCTCCACTCCCCCGAGGACACGGACGGCCGGAAGTGGGAGCGGTGCGTCGCCGCGTGGGCGGCCGTGCTGCACGACGCGATGTTCTGGGAGCGGCTGCGGGCCACCGCGGGCCGGCGGTACGGCGTGCCCGTGGAGGAGTCGCTCGTACCCGTGGTGCGCGCGGGGCTCCGCGAGCTCATCGAGCGGCGGATGCCCGACGACTCCGGGGCGCGGGTCGCGCCGGGACCGCTGCTCCAGCGCGAGGCCGACGCGGCGAAGCTGCTCGCGGCCGTGGGCGGCTTCCCGTCCGCCGACGGCGGCGGGGTGCCGTTGTTCTGCGGGCCGCTGCGGGTGGCGGAGCTGGGCAGGACCGCGGAGTTCGGGGCGTTCGCCGCCGCGCACGAGGCCCGCGCCCTCAAGGCGGCGGCCACCGTCCCGCCGGGATCCACGGCCACGGGCACCGCGCCTTCGGCCGCGAACGCCTCACCCGCATACGTCTCGGCCTCGAACGCCTCGCCCGCGAACGACTCCCCCGCGTACGCCTCCCTCACGTACGCCTTCTCCGAGCTCGGCTTCGCGCAGCTCCTGCTGGGCCAGGGCAAGCCCGCCGACGCGCTCGCCGCCCTGTCCGAGCTGCGCTGCCCCGGCTGCCGGGCGCGGGGCAGCGGCCCCGGCGCGGCGGCCGTGTGCGAGCCGGGGTGTACGCGCTTCGACGAGCTGAACCCCGGGTACGCCGGGCTCGTGGACAAGCACCACAGGCTCGTTCTGGACGCGCGCGGTCTGGCCCTGGAGGCGCGGCTCAGCATGGGCCGCGCCGAACTGACCGCGCCACGGCCCGACTTCCCGGCGGCCGCCGCGTACTGGCGGCGCGCGCTGGTCCACAGCCGCGAGATCGAGCGGTACCGCGAGACGCAGACCGCCATCGTCGACATGGCGCTCGGCGCGGCCCGCGAGGCCCACCGCGACGGGCGGCTGAGCCTCGCGGTCGCCACCCTGGAGACGACCCGTTCGGTGATCGGCGCCAACGAACGCGGGCGACTCGAAGGGCAGTTGGCGCGCGTCCTCGCCGACCGCGGCATCTCCGTGGCCAACGGCCAGGAGGAGCCGCTCGACGGACCCGCCGCCGATCTGCGCCGCTCCGTCGCGTTCAACCCGCATCTGCTGCGGGCCCAGATCAGCCTGGGCATCGTGCTGCGCGGGCTCGCCGCGGCCCGCTGGAGCTCGGGCAGCCTCTCCGGCGCGCGGGCCGCCCTGCGCGAGGCCATCGACCAGCTCACCGCCGCGCTCGGCCACTTCCCCGACGACCCCGAGCTGGAGGAGCAGCGCGAGGCCGCGGTCGCCGATCTCGACCACGTGATGTGGCAGCCCGACGAGAGCGAGCGGTGACGGCCGTGCTCACGTACGAGGAACTGCGCATCCGGGTCCGCCGCGTCGGCGCCGCCCGCTATCTCGTGACGGCGAGCGGCCCCGCGTCGGCCGCCGAGATCGTCGCCGTCGGCCGGGAGCCCGCGGACTTCCGCCGGCAGTGGGACCGGCTGATCGCCGCCGAGCTCGGCCGGGCGCCGATGGGCGAGCAGCACACCGTGGCGCAGCTCAGGGAGCTGGGGCGCGGGGTGTTCAAGCTGCTGTTCGGCGAGCCCGGCAGGGCCGGGGAGAAGACGGGCGCGGCGGAGGCGGCGTGCGAGGCGGTCGGGGCGCACGTCGGGGCCTGCGTCGACGCGTCGCTCGGCAGGGCCCAGCGGATGCGGCCGTCGCGCGGCCTGCGGCTCCGCTTCGATCTGCCGCCCGAGCTGCGCGACCTCCCACTGGAGGCGCTCTGCGCGCCGCCCGGCAGCCCTCAGCAGTCGCTCGCCCTCAACCACGGCTACTCCCTGGCGCGTTCGCTGCCCGGCGGGCCGCTTGGCCAGCGCCTTCCGGACTCCGCCGACGAGCCGAGCCTGATCAGGCTCCTGGTGGCCTGCGCGTCTCCCGCCGGTCTCGCGCCGCTGCGGGCCTCGGCGGAGATCGCCGCCCTCCGGCACGACCTGCCGGAGGTGGCCGTGCAGACGACGGTGGTGGAGCGCGCCACGCGCGCGAACCTGGAGTCGGCGCTCGCCGCCCACTCCGAGCTGCCCACGGCCGTCCTGCTGATCGCCCACGGGACGTACGACGACGAGCTGGGCAAGGGCGTCGTGTCCCTGGAGACGGAGGGCGGCGGTGTCGACCGCGTGCCCGCCGACCTGCTCAGCGCGATGCTCCTGAAGGCCCAGCGGCTGCGCCTCGTCGCGCTCAACCTCTGCTCCGGGGCGGACAGTTCGCACCTGGAACCCTTCTCCGGGCTCGCGCAGGCGCTGATCGGTGACGGTGTGCCCGCCGTGGTGGCGATGCGCGGGAAGGTCAGCGACGTCTCGGCGGGCGCTTTCAGCCCGGAGCTCCTGAAGGGCATCGCGGCCAACAAGACGATCGACGAGGCCATGGCCACCGCGCGGCTGCGCATCTCCCACCAGCCGGAGCACACGGCGGTGGAGTGGGCGACGCCCGCGTTGTTCCTCCACGATGAGTGCAGGCAGGGCTGGCTGTTCAAGGCGCGCGAGGTGCGGGACGAGGGCGGGGCGGTCGCGGACCCGCTGAACGAGGGCGCGGCCGCGCTGGAGGCCTTGAACAGCAAGTTCGGTCACGTCGACTCGACCGTACTGATCCGCGCGGCGCGCCATCTGCGGGACCTCGGGCTCTGGGAGCAGGTCCAGCGCACCCTGCGCACGCCGACCCGGCAGTACGCCGACGAGCAGCGGCGGATGCGGGCCGAGGCCGCCTTCGAACTGGCCTGGCCCGAGATCGAGAAGCTCTGCGAGCTGCTGGCCGGGGAGCGGGACGCGGCGGGCGCGGCGGCCCAGCTCGCGGTGGTCGGCGAGCGCCTGCCAGGACCGGCGCCCGCCTGCCTCGCGGCGGAGGTGGCCGGTCTGCGGCGGATGGCCGCGCTCGTCGACGAGGGGCGGGCCGCGGAGGCGGCGGCGGACTGGACCACCGCCATCAGCCGCTACGAGGAGGTGCTCGCCGCGTGGCCCGGGGGGCCTCGGGACGTGGCGGCGCGGCTCGCCGCCGCGCGCGACGAACTGCATGTGGCGCGGACCCTCGCCGCCGCCGAACAGGCGCGGAGCGCAGGGGACTTGGCGACCGCCGCCCAGGCCTACGGGACCGTCCTCGCCCTGCGTCCTGGCCATGCCGAGGCCCGGGCCCGTGCCGCGTACGTGGCGGGCCTGGCGGCCGAGGAGCGCGAGGACTGGCGTGCGGCGGAGTCCGCGTACGGCGGGTGCGGGGGCCTGGACGACGCGGCCGAGCGCTCGGCGTACGCGCGGGGCCGGGCGGCGGCGCAGGACGGGGACTGGCCCGCGGCGCGGGAGGCGTTCGCGCGGGCGGGCCAGGACCGCTGGTGCGCGTACGCGGCGGGGCGTGCGGCGGACGCGGTGGCCGACTGGGCGACGGCGGTCCGGGCCTACGAGGCGGCCGGCTTCCGGGACAGCGCGGTACGGCTCCTGTACGCGCGGGGCAGGGGCGCGGCGGAGGCGGGCCGCGCCGTCGAGGCTCTCGCCGACCTGTCGGCGGCCTCCGCGGAGGGCTGGGACACGGAACCGCTCCTGAGCGATCTGCGCCACCACGTGTACGAGTCCGCGCTCACGGCGACGGAGGCGGGCGACTGGCGCACGGCACTGGAATCCCTCGCCCCCATGCCCGCGGGTTACCGCGCCACCGATTCCCTGCGCCGGTACGCCGAGGGCCGCTCGGCGATGGCGGAGGGCGACTGGGCAACGGCGGAGAAGGCGTTCGGCGATGCGTCCGGGGAGACCGGGCCCGGCGAGGCGTCCGGGGAGGTGGGGCCCGGGGACGACACAGCTTCGGTGGACACGGACGGAAACGGCGAGGCCACGCCGAACTCCCCCGTGACCGGCACGGCTGTGCGGGACACCGCCGGAAACAGGCGGGCCACGGACACCCCGCCGAACGGCGGCAACGGCACAGCCCCGCCGGGCTCCGCCAGAACCGGCACAGCCGCGCCCGGGTTCGGCGTTGCGGATGGTGTGCCGGCGGATGCTCCGTACCTTCGCGCGTACGCGCGGGGCCGGCTCTGCCAGGAGGTCGGGCGTTGGTCCGAGGCCCTTGCCCACTTCGCGGGGCTGCCTTCCGAGGTACTGGACGTGCCGGACCGCGTGCTGTACTCGCGGGGCCGGGCCGCCGACGAGCGGGGCGAGTGGACCGGGGTCATCGACGGCTTCGGCCGGCTGCCCGACACGTACGCCGACGGCGAGGTGGGCGTACGCCGACGCTACGCACGCGCGCGTGTCGCCGCCGATCTGCGCGGCGACTGGACGGCGGTCCTCGGCCTGCTCTCCGGCGTGCCGGACGGAGCACGTGAGGGCACGGTGTCCGCCCTGCGCCGCAAGGCGGAGGGCCGCAGGGCTGAGGAGGCGGGCGACTGGGCGGGGGCCTGCGAGATCTACGCGGGGGCGTTCCCGCGGGGTTCGGCGGACCCCGGCCCGGGAGCGGGCCCCGGCCCGGGAGGGGACGAGCCCACCCGGCTCTACCGGTACGCCCTGGCCCGCGCCCACGAGCTGGCCGGGCGTTGGCAGGATGCCGACGGACTCTACGGAGCGCTGCCCGACGACTGGGCCGACGCCCCGGCCCGGCAGCGCTACGTACGGGCCCGCATCGCCGAAGCGGAGGCCGGCACGAGTGAGGCGTGGCGGCGGGTTGTCGAGGCGTACGGGGCGGTGGACGGGTCGCTCGGCGTCGACGCGGACACGCGGGGGCGGTACGCGCGCGTGCGGCTCGCCGAGGCCGAGGGGGACTGGGCCTGCGTCGTGCAGGAGGCCGAAGCCCTCGGCGGGCACCGGGACGCGCCCGCGCTCGCCGCGTACGCCCGCGGGCGCCTCGCCGACGCCCACCAGGAGTGGCAGCGGGCCGCCGAGGCGTTCCGGCGGTGCCCGGGGCACCGGGACGCCGACGCCCATCTCGCCTACGCCGAGGGCCGGCTACGGGAGGCCGCGGGAAAGTGGAGCGGCGCGGTGGCCGCGTACGAGAGGGCCCTCGGTGTGCTCGACCGCGCCGACGTGCGGTGCCGCAGGCTGCGGCGGCTGATCGGGCTGCTGCCCTGGGCGGACGGTCTCACCAGCGCCCCCCTGGTGGCCGACCCCTTCGCGGTACGGGACCAGGCGTTCCCGTACCTGGCCCTGCGGGACGCCGGCGTGGACCCCGGCGCCTCGATGGACGTCGTCAAGAACGCCTCGTACGCGCTGCTCGAACGCGGTTCGATGTCCTGGCACGAGCGCGTCGCCCTGGAGCGGCTGCGGCTGCCGGGCCGGCGGCTCCAGCTCGACGCCCTGCTCTACCGCTGGCACGCCGCCCCTGACCTGCGGGACGCCCTGGCCCAGCTCTCCCCCGACGAGGGCCCCGCGCTCCTGGAAACCCTGTGCGAACGCTTCCCGCAGGACGCCCCGCTGCTGCTCCTCCTCGCCAGGGACAGGGAGGCGGCGGCCACCGAGTGGGAGCGGCGGCTGCGGGCGGCGCCGGGCGACATGACGGTGGTGCACGGCCTCGCGGTGGCCCGGCTGTGGCAGGCGCAGGAGCTGGAGCAGAGCGGTGCGTGGGAGCACGCGGTGAGCGCGTGGGAGGCCGCGCTCGTGTACTGGGCGACCCTGCTGAGCGACGACGAGTACTGGGACGGCTGGTGTGCCGAGCGGGCCGCCGCGTACGAGCGGGAGCTGACGCCGGAGGACATGGCGGCGCTGCGCTGGGAGCTGAACCAGCACCTCTTCGGGCAGCTCTCGGGCTTCGAGCAGCGCCACACCGAGCAGGGCCGGCCCGAACAGGCCGCCGGTTACCAGGCGTTGGCGGGCCTCCTGGAGTCGGAGCTGGGCGGCGCGCGGGTCCTGAAGGACGTGGGTGGCCTGCCGTCCGTGCCGGGCGCGGGCGCCACGCTGGCGTGCGGCCCGCGCTATCTGCGGCTGCTGCGGCTCCAGGCACCGCTGGGCGACCTCGTCGCGAGCCTGGACGCGGCGGCGCAGCAGGGCAAGGACCCCGGCGAGTACGCGGTGCGCGAGCTGCGCTGGGCCTTCTCGGAACTCGCGCGGAGCTTCGCGCTCTCGGAGGTCCGCAAGTTCGAGCAGGCGCTGCGCGAGCTGCCCGCGCTGCGCACGCTGACCACCCTGCCGGAGGACTGCGCGGGCCCCGCCTCGTCGGCCGGTCACGCCGAGGAGTGCGGGCACTGCCTCGCCTTCCTGCGGGACAACCCCGCCTACGTCCGGCTGCCGCGCCGCCACGCCCGGCTGCTCCAGGACGGCGTGGAGCTGGCCGTCCACGTCCGTCTCGCGCTCGGCAGGACCGCCCTGACGCGCGGCGACGGCGGCCTCGGCACGGCTCTGGAGCAGTGGGCGGAGCTGGTGAAGGTGTCCCGCAGGGCCGGTATGCAGGCCCGGTCCAAGAAGGCCGTCATCCGTACGGTGCTCGGCCGCGTCGAGGCGCTGTCCGCCGAGGAGGGGCCACCGCTCGGCCCGGCCCTGGACGAGGCCGTCACGCTCGTCGAGTCGGCGGTCACGGTGCTGCATCCGCTGGACCGCGAGCTGCTCGGGCAACTGCACGCGAAGCTGTCGGCGTTGCTGTCCCTGCGCGGGGTGTGGCGCGGCTACACCCGGACCAAGCACGGCATGCGCTGCGACGTGTACGGCGCCGAGGCCGACCTGCGCCGCGCGCTCGCCCTCAACCCGGAGTCGAACCACGCCCGCGACAACCTGGCGCGGGCCCTGGTGTTCACGCTGGACGAGCGTACGTACGAGGTGCCCGAGCGCCTGGAGCTGCTGCACGAGGCGCTCGGGCTGCTCGACGTGGGCCTCGGGCAGGCCCTGACGCACCGCTACCGCGAGACGCTCGGCGAGGCCCTGGACGAGATGGAGAAGCTGCTGACCCGGCACCTCGGTGTGGGCGGCATGGGCGACCTGATCCGCAGCGACGGCCAGGAGACGCCGCCGGACGACGAGGATCTGCCCGCCTGGGCGGCGGAGCTGACCGACAAGGCGGAGCTCGCGCTGAGCCGCGGGGACATCCTGTGGGCGCTGCACCACCTGTTCCGCGCCACCCGCGCGGAGCCCACGAACAGCCGGATCAGACGGGCGCTCCTGGACGCGGTGCGCCGCTGGCACACCGAGCTGAGGCCCGGCAGCAGGGCTCCCGAGAACCGAGCAGGAGGCAGTGTCGCGTGATCAAGGACCCCGAAGCGAGCTGGGAAGGCCCCTTCCCCTACGACGCGCTCGCCCCGGCCGGCGTGACCCCCTGGACGACCCACGCCGACATGCGGGACGTCTCCTTCGAGCTGCTCGCCCGGCATCTGATGACGCCGGTCACCCAGCAGGCCTGGGACGAGCTGCGCGGCGTACGCCGCAGGCTGCTCGTCGATCTGCTGTTGTACGACGTGGACATGGAAGCCGAACTGCCGCAGGCCGCGGCGGAAACCGACCGGGAGCTCGCCTTGGAATCCACCCAGCAGGGCCCGTCGCCGCACCCTCTCCCGGAGGCCGCCGCGCGCCTCGTGGCCGACCTCGTCCGCTTTGATGTCTGATCCCACGGCCCGGCTCGCCTACGAGCACGCCCGCGACCTGGCGGCCCGTGACGCCGCCCATCAGGCGCTCACCGAGCGGCTGTTGCTGCGCTGCGCCGATGTGCTCGACTCCTTCGACCGGCTCCTCGCGGACGGGGCCGCCGGCGACGTCGTCACGTACCGCAGGAGCGTCGCACTGATCGCGGGGCAGCTGGAGACGGCCCTGGCCGAAGAGGGGCTCGAACAGGTGGGGCGGCCCGGCGAGCGGGCCGAGCCCGCGACCCACCACGTGACCGAGGCCCGTGCCGTGCCGCCTGGCGCGGCCGCGGGCGAGGTCCTGGAGATAGTGCAGCGCGGTTACCGGTACCGGGGGCAGGTGCTGCGTGCCGCCCGGGTGGTCGTCGCCGCGGGCGGCGAGACGGAGCAAGGAACGGAGCGGGAATGAAGGCCATCGGCATCGACCTCGGCACGACCAACAGCGCTGTCGCCGCCCACGATCCGCACCGCGCGGACATCGCGGTGCTCACCAACAGCAAGGGCGAGCGGCTCACCCCCTCGGTCGTCGGCGTCATGCACCGCGACGGCAAGGACCAGCCGCTGGTCGGCGAGGACGCGCTGAACTGGGCGATCATGCAGCCCAAGGAGACCATCGCCTCCGTGAAGCGCCTGATGGGGCGGGACTTCGCCGACAGTTCCGTGGCGCAGGCGCGCGACCGCATGAGCTACGAGATCGTCGCGGGCCCCGACGACGACCCGCGCGCTCACGTGGTGCTCGGCGGTCGCGCCCGCACCCCCGCCGAGATCTCCAGCGTCATCCTGGACAAGCTGGTCAGGGACGCCTCGCGCACCCTCAACGAGCCCGTGACGCACGCCGTGATCACCGTGCCCGCCTACTTCCGCGACGCCCAGCGCGCCGCCACGCGCGAGGCCGCGGAGAAGGCGGGCCTGGTGGTCAAGAAGATCGTCGACGAGCCGACGGCCGCCGCCGTCGCCTTCGGCCTGCACAAGCCGGGCGGGGCGCGCAGCCGGGTCCTCGTCTACGACCTCGGCGGCGGCACCTTCGACATCTCCGTGCTCAACGCGGTCAAGGACCAGGAGGGCAGGAGCCAGTTCCAGGTGCTGCGCTCGGCCGGTGACATCTGGCTGGGCGGTGACGACTTCGACCTGGCCATCGTGGAGCGGATCATCGCGTGGATGCGCGAGGAGCACCACGTGGACCCGTCGGGCGACAAGGCGTTCCTCTTCCACGCGAAGAAGGCCGCCGAGCGCGCCAAGCGGGAGCTGAACGACCTGGACGAGACGTACATCGTGGTCCCCGCGGCCTACCGCGGCGAGAACGGCGTCCTCGACGTCGAGATGAAGCTGACGCGCGCCGAGTTCAACGCGATGATCTCGCCGCTGGTGAGCAGGACCATGGCGCTGGTCCAGGAGACCCTCGCGCGCTACGAGCTGTCCACGGACGACATCTCCGACGTCCTGCTCGTGGGCGGCGGCACGCTCACCCGGCCCGTGTACGAGGCGGTCGAGGCGTTCTTCGGCGTGGCCAAGGTCCGCAGGAACATCAACCCCATGGAGTGCGTGGCCTTCGGCGCGGGCGTCCTCGCCGAGACGCTGCACGGCGTGGAGTGCTCGGACCCGCAGTGCGCGAAGGTCAACGAGTACGGGGCGGTCGCCTGTTCGGCCTGCGGCCGGAGCCTGGCCGACGGGCGCTCCAGGGGCGACACGGGCCTGTACGAGTCGACGCCGATGGCGATGGGCATCGCCGCGATCAAGGGCAGCCAGCGCGACGTGTTCGTGGAGATCATCGAGGCCGGCTCGCCGTACCCGCTCTCCGAGCCGCGTCAGCGCACCTTCCACGCCACCGACAGCCGCCGTATCCGGGTGCCGGTCTACGAGGGCGACAGCAAGGTGGCGAGCGAGAACCACGAGCAGGGCGTGGTGGAGTTCGAGCTGCCGCAGGAGATCGAGATCAACCGCCAGGTGGACGTCTCCTTCAACTACTCCGCGGACCGCATCATCACGGTGAAGGTCAGCGTGCGCGGCACGGACATGGTCCTGGAGGCCACGCCCAACCGGGAGAAGCCCCGCACCCCGCCGCCCGAGCCGGTGGAGGAGCTGGACAGCGCGGTCCTGCGCGAGCAGCTCGCGTTCGCCGAGCGGGAGGCCGACAACTTCCTGAAGCGGTACGGGCCCTACATCGAGCCGGTGCAGGCGATGAAGGTGCGCCGTGACATCGAGCAGGCGCAGCGGGCGGTGGCGATGGGCGACAGCGGCGAGTACAAGCGCCTCACCGAGCTGCTGCTCGACGACATGTACCGCCAGTGCGGCCTGGCGAGCCAGTTCCGGCAGGCGGAGCTGGCGTCGGAGGGTGCGCCGCCGGAGACGGTGCGGCAGATCAACGAGGCGGTGGAGTACGTCAAGCAGGCCCACCGGCAGGGCAACCGCGTCACGACCGCGCAGCAGGCCCGCAATCTGGTCAACCTGGTGGCGGTGGCCCAGTCGGAGCGTGCCGTGCCCGCGCTCCCCGACCGGCCCGACTACGAGGGCATCCTGCGGTTCGCCGAAGAGACGGCGGGCGGATGACGCAGGCGCGGCAGGACGGCCGCCCCGCGCCGGGGGCGGCCCCCGTCAGCCTGGGCATCGACTTCGGCGCCACGGGCCTGCGGGCGCTCTTCGCCCTGCCCGAGGGGCCCGGCCGGCGCCTGGAGCCTGCGGAGGAAGGGCCGTGGCTGCTGTGCGAGCCGGCGGAGACGGGCACGCTGCCGGTGACGTTCCCGAGCCTCAAGAGCCGCCTGGGCAGCGGGCGTCCGGTGCGCACCCCGGAGGGGGCGGCCGACGCCGACCGGATCGTGGTGCGCAGGCTGCGGTCCCTGCGCGAGCGCGTGGAGGCGGCGGCGCCCGGGCGGGTGGCGCAGACCGTGATCAGCGTGCCCGCGCGGTTCGGCTCGGCGCAGCGGGCGGCCCTGCGGGACGCGGCGCGCGAGGCGGGCCTCGAACCGGCGCGCCTCGTCAGCGACTCCATGGCCGCGGTGATCGGCCACACCACAGAGCGGGACAGCGGCACGTGCCTGGTCTACGGCATGGGGTACGAGGGTTTCGAGCTCGGCCTGATCCGCAGCGTGCGCGGCCACTTCCGCTCGCTCGGCTACGAGGGCGGGACGACGTCGGGGGGCCGCGCGTTCGACGCCGAGCTGCTGTCCTCGGCGGTCCGGCTGCTTCCGCGCGGCGGCGCGTGGCGGGCCGGGGGCCCCGACACCTCCGTATGGCAGGGCCTTCGCGCGCGCGGGCAGGAGGCGCGCGAGGCGCTCGGCAGGCCGAAGGGGCCGCCGGCCGCGGTGCTCGGGCTGCGGTTCGGCGGGGGGCCGCCGCTTCAGGTGCGGATCGACCGGCCCGACTTCGACGCGTACGTCGACCGGCATGTGCGGCGCACCCTGGACCGGGCGCAGGCGCTCCTGGACCGGGCGGGGATGCGGCAGGAAGACGTGGACACGCTGCTCCTGGTGGGCGGCAACACGCGGATGGAGCAGGTGCGTTCGCGGGTCGCCGGGCTCGGGCCGCGCTGTGTGCGGGCGAGTCCCGAGCTGCTCGCGCTCGGCGCGCTGAAACACGCGGTGCGGCTCGCGGGCGGCGCCGCGTCCTCGGGTCCCGCGGCCCTGGAGGAGGGCCCGCTGGAACCGGCCGCGCTCTCCCACGACACCCTCTCCGACGCGCCGCCGCTCACGGCGACACTGGTGGGCGGCGAGGGTGAACGCCCGTCCGTGGACGCGGCCCGCCGCCACGACGCCGACGAGCTGGACTCCGCAGGACAGCGTTCCGTGCAGCCTCCGGTGCGCGACCCGCGCGTCGCGCACGATCCCCATGAGGCCCATGAGGCACGCGATGTGGAGCGGGCGCGGCTGCTCGTCGGGCAGGGGCGGACGGGCGAGGCGTCCGCGTTGCTGCGCGAGATCATCGCGGAGGCGCAGGAGCTGCTCGACGACCTGGACCGTCCCTCGCCCCCGCCCGAGCCCGCGCCCCTCGCGGAGTCCCGGCCCGCGCCGGTGCTCGACCGCACTTCCCGGCGGCAGCTCGCCCGCGCGCAGGCGCTGCTCTCGCTCGGCCACTACGACCATGCCGTGCAGGCCGCGCACATCGCCTGGCAGGACGCGGCGACCAGGCCGGCCGGCGCGGACATGCTGGACGCCATGATCGACGTGCACTGCGCGGCGGCCATGGCCGACATGTCCCCCGAGCACTTCGCCGACGCCGAGCGGTGGCTCAACTGCGCGTACGGCCACGATCCGACGAACGTACGGGTACGCGGCCTGCTCGCCGAGCGCACCTACCGGCACGCCGTGGAACTGGACCGGCGCGGCGAGCGTGATGAGGCGATTGAGGCCCTGGGGAAGTGTCTGACGTGGGATCCTGAACACGCCGACGCCGAGGCGTTGTTGCGGCGGCTGAACCGTGACGGCAGGAACCGGCGTGGCAGAGGGGACGTCCTCGGATGAAGGGCACGGCCCCCACCTCATGAGCCACCCCGCGAGCCAGGAGGAAAGCGCTTGACGCCCGCACAACTGCTCGACAAGGCCTTGATCATCAAGGAGTTGCGGCGTCTCGCGGCGCTGCCCGAGCTGTCGCCGCGCTCCGCCGAACTCGATGTGCTGCACAAGGATCTGGGTTCCATGTCGCAGCTCGACCAGTGGGCGGAGGTCGACCTCGTCCAGGCCTACGTACGGCCCGAAAGCGTCACGTCACCTCCCGAACAGACGTCGGGCAAGCGGGACCGTCTCCTGGAGGCGGCTCTCGGGGTGCTGGTGTTCGTGCCGCTCCTGATCACCTGGTACGGCCTGCGCGAGGCCGTCCGTGCCTATGGCGAGCTGGCCGCGGAGGAGCCCAAGCAGGCGACGCGCCCCTTCCTCCAGCTCTGGCAGTCGGGCTTCGGCGGGCACCTGTCCTCGCTCGGCCGCTTCGAGAACGTGGCCCTGATGGCCGTCCTGCTCATCGCCCTGCTGGTGGCGCTCTCCGTCTGGCACGCGCGCGCGCGGGTGCGGGCGGATCGGGACGATGCCGCGCAGGAGGCCGCCAGGGAGCGGGTCCTCGCCGAGCTCGCCTCGGTCCTCACCCGTACGCAGATGCTGCTGGCGCCGCACCGCAGTGCCTCGCCGCAGCAGTTCGCGGCGGAGCTGACGAAGGCCGCCAAGCAGATGGGGGACCTGACCGCCAAGGCGGTGCAGAGCCACAAGGCGCTCAGCGGTGCGACCGCGTCCGTGGGACAGGCCACCGACGCGCTGAAGAACGCGGCGCTGACCCTGACCACGGAGGTCCCGAAGCTCGGCGCCGTCGCGGACCGCATCGACACCACGCTGCACAACGGCACGGCGGAGACCGCCAAGGCCGGGCGGGCCAACGCGATCGCCGCCGGCAAGATCGCCGGGCAGGTCAAGTCGGTGGGCGACACGGTGGAGGCGTCCCTCAAGGCTCTGGTCAGCGCGCAGCAGTCGCTGGTGGTGAGGTCGGAGTCGGTGGTCAAGGCCACGGAACAGGCCTCTCAGGCCCTGATCTCCAGCACCGGGCGCACGGGCGACGCCGTGGACGGCATGCGCGAGGCCACGGAGCGCTGGGACGCGGCTGCGGCCCACTGGCAGGACGCCGCGGCCCGCCTGGACGCCCGTATGGGAACGCTGGCCGGAGCGATGTCCCTCGTGGGCCTCCCGCACACCCCGGAACCCGAGCCCGACGCCACCATCGCGTACGGGTCGAACGGCGGCTCCTACGGCACCCACGCAGACAACACGGCCCCCGCCACGAGCGCCGGGGCTTCCGGCGGGTACGGCACCGCCGGGAGCGGCGGAACTCCCGCCGGGTACGGCACCACTGGGAGCGGCGGAACCTCCGGCGGGTACGGCACCGCCACGAGCGGCACACCCCACGCCGGAGCAGCCCCCGGCGCCTCCTCCGGCAACAGCTACGCGCCCGGCGGCAGCGGCTCACCCAGCGGTAGCGGCTCCCCCAGCGGCGGTTACGCACAGGGCAACGGCGGCTCCCCGGCCAGCGGACACTCCCAGGGCAACAGCGCCTCGCCCGGCAGTGGCCACTCACCCAGCGGTAGCGGCTCACCCGGCAGTGGCCACTCGCCCAGCGGCGGTCACCGATCCGGCACTTCCTCCCCGTACGACAGCGCCCACACATCCGGCAGCCGCCAGGCGGAGAGCACCGGCAACTCACCCGGCGGCACCTCCGACGACCCCGCCCCCACCAGCACCCCCTTCCCCACACCCACCCGTCCCCTCGACGAACGCCTCGACGAGCCGCTCGATCCGCCGACCACGCGGCTGCCCCCGCCCGGGCCCCGTGACGGGGGCTCCGCGTGACGCGGAAGCGGGGGGCGCGGGGGCGTGGTGGGCGGATCGGGGCGGTGGTGCTCGCCGGGTGGCTCTTCGCCGACCTGCTGCTCGTGCTCGCGCTCGTGTCCATGGCCGACCGGCCCGATCCGCTGGCCGACGACCGGCCGAAGCCGTCGCCGAGCAAGCCCACCCCGACCCCCACGGGACCACGCTCCGTGGACCGCAACCCCCAGGAGTTCAAGGTCTCAGGCAGGGACAAGGGCGACCTGATCAAGCAGATCAGCAAGGGCACCGGGAAGTGGAAGGGGCGGACGGCCGCGCTCGTCCTCACCTTCGGCGGCGGCCCGAACGGCACCGTCTACGCGCACCGCGTGAACGGCCTGCTCGGCAAGGGCCGTGGCGACATGTTCACCAAGAAGACGGCCACGGACGACTTCCACAACCTCGGCAAGCGCCCGGAGACCGCCGTGGTCCGCGTGTACTTCTACACCGCGCCGGGCGGCTGAGCCATGGCGGTCCTGCGCCCCGGCGAGCGCCCGAGGGCGAGCGGCACCCGCCCGCCGCTGCCCACGCTGCCCCGCACCCCCGCGATGCGCGGCTACGCCCACCTGCACGACACCTTGACGGCCCTGTCCTTCCGGCACGCCGCCGACGTACTGCGCCCGCCCGCGCCCGCGGCCCCCTCGGCGAACGCGGTCTTCGGCACGCTCCCCAAGGCCGACACCGACGACGGTTTCCGCATCCTGGACGGGCTCTGGTTCCCCGGCCGCGGAGGCAGTTGGGTACGCGTCGACCTGCCCCGGGTGCAGGAGGCCCGCCGCCGCTGGCTTTCGGCCGCCGACGCGCGCGCCCTCGCCGCGGCGGCCCTGGTGGACACCCTGGAGACCCTCGTACGGGATGACGCGATGGGGCTGCGGCGGCTGATCCTGTGGGAGGTGTGCTGTCGGCTGCGGGACGGCGGGGAGCGCCCGACGGCCGCCGACGCCGTCGCGCTCGGGGTGCACCGCGGCGAGGCCGGTGCGCTGGCCGCCGCCGTGGCCGCCGGGTTCCCGCAGGCGGGCCCCGCCCGGCACGCCGCCGAGACGCTCAACGACGTATGGCCGGGCGTGCGGCTGCGCGAGGCGGAGGGCGTCGTGGCGCGGCTGCCGCTCGCCTCCGCCTACCCTGACGGCCCCGACGACCACCGCCTGGCCGCCCTCGTGGACGGCGTCCGCGCCCGCGCGGCGGAGGTGCGCGGGCTGACCGCCGAGGCCGGCCGGCAGGAGTCCGCGGGCTCGCTGCGGGCCGCCGCCGGCTCCTGGCTCGCCGCGCTCCGCCTGGCCAGGGACGACGCGGACGCCCAGACGGGGCTGCTGCGCGTGGCGGCGCTCCTGGCCGACGACCCGTTCACCCCGGCCGAGGCGACGGTGACGGCCGCGGCGGACGACCGGGCCGTACGCCTGGCCTGGTGCGCACCGCCGCGCCGCGCCGACGGAGTCTCGTACCGGGTGCTCCGCTTCCCCGACGGCGCCCCGCACCTCGCGGTGGAGACGGCGGCCGACGAGCGCGGTCTCGCCGCCGTCGACGCCGACGCCCCGGTGGGCCGCACCCTGCGGTACGCCGTGTTCCCGCTGCGCCGGTCACGCATCGCGGGGGTGCCGCGCGTCACCGCCCCTGTGCTGGTCACGCCCGTCGTGACGGAGCTGCGCGCCGACGCCGTGCCGGGCGGCCTCAAGCTGCGCTGGCGGCCCGACCCGGCGGCGGCCGAGGTGCGGGTCACGCGCTCCGGGGCGGGCGAGGACGCCGAGGGCTGGGGCGAGGGATCGATGGTGCGGGTGCCCTGCGAGCACGACCGGCTGCTCGACGTGCCGCTGCCCGCGGGCACGTACACGTACGAAGTGCGCTCCGGTTACCGCGACGCCGACGGTGACCTGGTGTGGTCCCGCGGTGTCCTCGTCACCGCCCGCGCCGAACGGTGGCCCTCGCCGGTGGAGGAGCTCACCGTGCGCAGGCACCCGGACGGCGACCGCGTCACCATCGCCTGGCGGCAGCCCGCGGTCGGCGAGAGCCACTTGCTGCCGTGGACCTCGGGACCCGTCACACCGGGCACGGACGTCTCCGCGCTCGTCGGCACGGTGGACCGGCTGCCCGCGAGCACGGCGGGCGCCGAGTCGCTCGTGGAGCTCACACCACCGCCCGAGCGGCGGGTACGGATGACGGCGGTGAGCGTACTCGGCGACCGGGCCGTGTCCGGGCCGAGCGTCGTCATAGAACACCCCACGGCCATAGGGGAGTTGCGCGTACAGCGGCTGAGCGCCGACCGTGCCGCGCTGACCTTCGACTGGCCCGAGCCCGCGGTCCTGGTGCGCGCGGCGTGGACCGACGGCATCCGCGGCGGTGAGCGGCGGGTGGCCCGCAGCGCGCTGCGGGCCGGGCAGGTGGAGATCCCCGTCTCCGCCGAGGCGTGCGAGGTCACCGTGGTGCCGCTGCCCCGCCCAGACGCCGTGGCGATCGACACGGCACCGGCCCGCGCGACCCTCCCCGCGGCGCCACCGCCGCCCCCGCCGCTGCCGCCGCCCGCGCCGCCCCGGTGGTGGTCGTTCTGGCGGCGCTGGTGGCGGACGTGAGGCGCGCTACTCCTTGACCACGGCCTCCGTGCCGCCGCCGAACTCGATGAGCAGACCCGAGCGCAGCGCGATGGTCTTGCCGGGGTCGACGTCGCGTACGGTCCCGTCGTCCTTGCGCGCCGTCCACACGGAGTGGGTCCGGTTGGTCAGGCCGAACCGGCCGCGCTGCTGCGGGTGTTCGGTGACCTCGCCGACGACGGCGTTGAAGTCGTGGCGGTCGGGGTCGTCGCGCAGGTGGTGGGCGTAGACGCGGGCGCTCGGGGCCAGCCGGATGCCGCGGCGGGTGCGGAGCGTGCCGGTGCCGGTGACCATTTCCAGGCGCGGCGGCAGGGTCAGGGTGTTGCGGCACTTCCAGCACTCGGGCGGTGCGCCGTCGGGCTGGGTGAGGTTCTGCTTGCCGCAGACGCCGCACTGCGTGATGGCGTCGAGGACCTGGCTGAGCGCCTCGCGCCACTGTGACTCGCGCACCCGCAGCGAGGGGTTCTTCAGGCCGTCGGTGAAGGTGCGGACGAAGAGGCCGCGCAGGATCTGCGGCAGCGCGTTCCAGCTCGCGACGATGGTCGGCTGCTCACTGGGCACCGGGCGGTTGCGGGTGTCGTTCGGGTCGTAGACGAAGACGGGGTCCGTTCCGTACAGCTTGCGCTTGGCCGCCGGGTCCAGGCAGCGGATGTTGAACTGGAGGGCGCCGTTGAAGGGGTGGTCGTTCATCAGGAGGTAGAACAGGAGTACGGCGAGGGAGTGCAGGTCGCTCTGGGTGCCGGGCATGGCGCCCCGGTCGCCGCGCACCAGCTCGGGCGCCATGAAGTCCATGGTGCCCTCGACGGCCGCCTCGGCGCCCTCCACGACGGCGTTGTCGTTGTCGCAGACCAGGATGTCGCCCGTGCGGGGGTCGAAGAAGATGTTGCCCCAGTTGATGTCGCGGTAGGCGATGCCGCGGGAGTGCAGCGCGCGGTACGCCTCGACGGTGTGCAGGGCCACGGTGACCAGGGTGCGCATGGTCGCGGCCGAGACCGAGGGGTCGCGGCGGAAGAGCGCGGGCAGGTCGCAGAAGCGGGCGGGCCGCACGTCCATCACATACCCGAAGCCGGGCTGTTTGCCGTCGGGGTCCATCACGATGGAGCGCGGCCACAGGAAGCGGTCGTCGTCCCAGCCCTTGTCGATGAGCCCTTCGAGGATCGTCCGCTGCCGGGCGTCGGCGAGCTGCGGGTAGTACCACTTGACCGCGCGGTCGCCGGTGGGCGTCTGGACGCGGTAGACCTCGCCCTGGCCGCCGGAGCCGAAGAGCTCGGCGACCTTGAGCTTCTCCCCCGACTCGGCCACCAGGGTCTTTCCGGCGGCGAGCATGCCGTTCGTCATGCTTTTCCTTCCTGCACTCAGCTGTCGTCCTGCACTCGTCTGTCGTCCTGCACTCAACTGTCGTCGCTGCGCCGCGCGGACGCCGCGATGGCGCCCACGAGGGTCGTGTCGTCCCCGGAGAACGTGGCGGCGCGCGCCAGCCAGTCCGGTAGCTGGGCCTGGACCGCCGCGACACCCTGCTCGGCGGCTCGGCCGCGGACGCCGGTAGCGAAGTCCAGGAACCCCTGGTCGTCGGTGAAGCTCTTGGAGAGCCCGTCCGTGGAGAGCAGCACGCACGGCGGTGGCCCGCCGATGAAGGGCTGCCAGTGCGACCGCATCTTGCGCCAGGGCTCGGGCGCGCAGAGCGAGTCGGTCTCGTCGCCCATGTCGGGCCCGGTGGAGAGCGGGGTGTGCGCGGTGCCGGTGTCGTCGACCAGTACGAAGTCTCCGTCGCCCAACTGCCAGCAGAACACCATGCCTTCGGTGAGGACGGCTCCGACGAGCGTGCTTCCGTAGGCGGCGAGGTCCGGGGGTTCCTTGCGCTCCCGCTCCCCCGCCGTGTGCCGCGCGGCGGCCGGGCCGTGGGCGGGCGCGTTGCAGTCGTGCAGCAGGGCGCGCTCGTGCCAGCGGTGGCCGACCTGCTGCGGCAGCCTGCGTGCCTCCTCGCGCAGGCCGGTCCAGTTCGCCGCGTCACCGCCGACGCGCACCACCTCGCGTGCGAAGGCGCGCGCGCACGCGGTGAACTCCTCGACCGCCCAGCGCGCCCCCAGCTCACTGCGGAAGTGGGCGGCGCTGCCGTGTCCGTCGGCGACCGTGAGGACGACCGCGCGCCCCCCGGCGACGGGCACGACCGCGCTGCGGTCCTGGCTGTACTTCTTCGCCACCCCTTTGACCGCGCCGCTGATGAGCGTCCAGGGTGCGGCCGTCGCCCGGCCGGCCGCCGGGTCGCGTTCCGTCACTGCCCCCGGTTCGGTCACCAGATGTCGTCTTCGCCCTTGGTCATCGACGGTACGTCGATCGGCGTCGCGGCCTTCGAGCCGTCGTCGACCTTCGGCGTGGAGGCGTCCTTGACGACCGCGGTGGACATCCAGCGGATGGCGGCGGCGAGCTGGCGGGGGTTCTTGGCCTGGAGCGGCTCCAGTTCGGGGTTGCCGAGGAACTCCTTGAGCATGCTCTTGTCGGCGTCGTCGCCGATGGCCACCGCGACGCGCACGGCCCGCTTGCCCCACGGGGTGCCGTCGATGGCGCGGAGACCGGCACGCCAGTCGTCGGTGGGCTGGCCGTCGGAGGCGAGCGCGAGCACCGGCGGCAGGGCGCGCTGCGGCATCGGCGGGGTCTGGAGGGCGCCGGCCGCCAGTTTGAAGGCGGCGCCCATGTCGGTGCCGCCGTAGATGTGGACGTCCTCCCAGGAGAACTGGTCGACCGGGGTGGGGTCGCTGACGTGCCAGCTCGCCCCGCTGGCGAAGGTGATGGCGCGCACCAGCAGGGAGGCGGCGGGGTTGGACTGGGCGGCCTGCTGCATCTCGGGGATGGCCTCGCGGATGGCGAAGTTGAGCTCGCCGATCTTGCCGTTGACGCCCATGGAGCCCGAGCAGTCGAGCATCCAGATGAAGTGGACGGGGCGGCTGGCCATACTGCCGCCGGGGAAGTTGTCGGCGAGGATCTGGGTGGTGTCGCTCACGCTGGTCCTTTCCTGTGGAGCGTGAAGGGTGCGGGCGGGCCCGCGGTCGGGGCCCCGTGGGGCGCGGGTGCGGAGGTCACTCGTGGCGCTGCCTGATCCGGTGGCGCCACGCCGTCCATCCCTGGAGGTCCTGGCCCTCCCGCTGGATGACGGTGGCGACCCGGCCGAGTTGGTGCTCGTCCATTTCCGCTACGACGGACGCGAGCACCTGGTCGAGCAGTTCCTCGGCGAGCGCGCGCCACGCGTCGGTGACGCCGTGCCGCCGCCGGGGGCGCCAGATGTGGTGGTACGCCGCCAACTCGGCGGGTCTGTCCGGCAGTTCGTGCCGCAACTGGTCGCTGACGCGGTCGTCCAGGAAGTGCGCGCGGTAGGCGCTCAGCAGTTCCGGGCTCGCGGCGACGAGGATGCGCAGCCCGTGGGCCTCGCACACGTCGAGCGGGTCGGCCCCGGCCAGCGCGCGCCCCACCCGCTCGTCGACGCCCTGCCGCAGCACCCGGCTCAGCGGTGCGGCCTTGTGGCCCAGCTCGCCGAGGCGGCCGACGGAGTCCCGCGTGACGCCCAGACGGCCGTCGGCGAGGTCCTGGGCGGTCACGAGCAGGTCGGCGGTGGCCCGGTCGGCCGCCCCGAGCTGCCCGTCGCCCCGCATGTCGCGGGCGAAGGCGACCAGGTCCGGATCGCAGCGGTCCGGGTCCCTGACCCAGGCGATGATGGCGCGGCCGTGCCCTGCCTCGACGATGAGGCGGGACGTGCAGGTGCGGGCGACCCGGGCGACGTCGGCGCGGTCGGGCACTTTGCTGCGCCACACGAGGCGCCAGAGCAGCTTCATCGTCGCGATGTCGCTGACGCGCCGGCCGGGCAGGAGCCCGATGAGCCGCTCCAGCAGGTCCGCGCCGCGCAGGTGGTCCGGGGGCCCGGACCAGAGCTCCGCGGCGGCGGCGAGGCGCACCGTGGGCGGCGCCTCCTCGATGTTGCGCTGGAGCCACACGCCCTGCGGGGACCTGGCGAGCTGCCGTATGCGGTCCAGCTTCCGGGTGTTGAGGCCCACGGTCAGCATGTGCAGTACCCGGCGGGTGAAGGGCACGTAGGCGAGTTCCTCCAGGACCCGCACGGCGTGCCCGCAGTCGCGCTGTTCGGGGCGGAGCAGCGCCTCCGCGAGCCGGTCCATGGCCTCGGCGAGCCCCGGGCCGTTGTCGGCGCCCACCGCGAGGGCGAGCCGCAGCGGCTCGGTCCAGGTGGGGATGGGTCCGCGCACCGCCCTGCGCAGGGCCTCGTCGGCGCGCTCGCCGTACTCCTCGCGCAGTTCCCGCCAGGCGTCCTGGCCGAGCGGGAGGCCTTCGAAGGCGGCCAGGTCGGGGAGGGCGCCGCGGGTGCGGGACGCGTCGAGGCGGTGCTTGACGAGGGCGAGGGCGAGGGGCCGCGCGGCGAGCGCCTGCTCGCCGTCGAGTTCCCTGCACAGTCTTTCGAGTTCGTCGACGGTACGGGCGTCGGTCTCGCCCCTGGCCACGGAGTTGGCGAAGGCGTCGACGAGGACGCGCAGCGATTGGCCGCCGAACCCGGCGAGATCGGCGGCGGTGAGGGCCGCCGCGCCCGTTCGGCCGCCATCCCCTCCGCCGGGTGCGCCGGAGATGAGCGGGATCAAGGCGAAGGCGTCGTCGGTGCGCGCTCCCGTGCCGGGCGCGGGCGGGCTGCCGGAGATCCAGCGCTCGGCGGTGAGCTGCGCCCAGGCGTCGGTCCTCGCGGGCGGGCTCTGGCGGCCGCCGGTGCCGTCGTGCACGCGGTACAGGTACTCGACCGTCGCGTCGTCGCTCCGGTCGAACTCCGCGTCGGGGCCGATGCCGATGATCTGCTGCGGGGCGCGGTACGGCTCCGCGGTCCAGGTGGTGAACGTCAGTACGGGTACGTAGGTCTCCGGCAGCGAGGCGCAGGCGAGCGCGACCCAGTGGGCGACGGTCTCGGGGTCCTGTTCCACCAGGACGATCTGCCGTCCCGCCGGGTCGCCGAAGAGGCGGCGCACATCGGCGAGGAAGGGCGCGACCCGCTCGGCGCGCGCCCTGGCGAACTCCACCAGGCGCTCGCTGTCGAAGTGCGCCCGCGTGACGGGCAGTTCCGACTCGACGAACCCCGCACCGAGGGCTTCGCCCGCCTCCGGTTCCCAGGTGGCGGAGCGCCAGGTGTCGATCGGCCACACGGAGCCGGGCCCCGGCGTGTCCGCGCTCAGGTGAAGCACCTCCACGCGCCGGTCGTGGAGCGTGGCGCACAGGAGCCGGCCGCCGTCCGGGAGCAGGGTGTAGCTCAGCTCGGAGCCCGCGCCTATGACGTCTTCGACGGCGGGCCCGAACTCGGGCGCCTCCATGAGCTGTTGCGGGGCCTGACGGGGGGAGCACGCGGGCTGCGCGGGGATCAGACGGACGGCTCCGGTGTCCGGCTCCTGGTCGAGTCGGTAACTGAGGCGACGGATGGCCATGCCACATTGTGACCAACCGGGATGCCCCCTCGCAGGCCGTCCGCCAACTTCACCCCGGTCTCGGTACGCGACTCCCGCACCGGCGCCCGGGGGCGCCCCGTCAGGGGCGCGGGGAACTGCGCGACCAGCCGAGAACGACCCGCACCCGGCGGACGAGCGGCAACCCGGCAGACGCACCCGCGAAGCGGACCCACGTAGGCTGCAAGATCCACTGACGAAAGCGGAAGCGGAAGCGGAGAGCGCCATGCCGGCACCCGATGACGAGGACGAGTTCCACGACGAGATCTTCCCGTCCGTCCCCGCCCCGGAAGACGGCGGCTGGCAGGCCCCCGCCGACCTGGAGGCGCACCTGTACGAACTCCGCGAGGCCGACGACCCGTACACCTATCTGCGGGCCATCGCCGTGGAGGGCCTCTACCGCCCGGTGGCGCTGCACGAGAAGGACCCGGACGCGGACACGAGCCCGCTGCTCACCGTCGACCTGCCGGACGGCAGAAAGGCGGCGCAGGTGTACACGGCGGGACTGCTCCCGCGCCCGCATCCGGCGGTGGTCTACGAGTTCGTGACGCTCGGCGCGCTGGCCGAGGGCTGCCCCGACGACGTCGACTTCCTCGCGGTCAACGTGCGGACGCCGTGCGAGCAGTACTTCCTCACCACGGACGAGGAGCGCCGGGTCTGGGCCGACCTGCACGAGCGCCACCACCGGCACGACGGCCTCGGCGACCGCATCGAGACGCGCCGCACCGGGGCGCCCGCGCCGGGCCCGCTCCTGCACGGCCTCGCCTGCGGCGCCCACCTCTGCTTCGCCAACGGCGCCCCCTGGAACACCCTCGACTGGCACGGCACGGGCCACCACAACGAGGTCGGCCGCCTCGCCGAGTCCTGGAGTGTCGGGAACCGCGAGGAGTGGCTTGCGACGCAGGAGCGCCTGCTCACGCGCGAAGTCAGCCCCTGGTACTGGGACTTCGTGCTCGGCGCCCGCGTCGCGGTGATCGCGGAGGTCGGCCCGCGCCTCGATCCCGAGCGGTGGCGGGAGTGCGTCGAGGTCACCCTGCGCAACCGCGTCAGGGAGACCGGCGGCCCCGGCACCCCGCACCGCCCCGGCGACGACCCGGGCCTGGACGACTTCGTGACCGCCATGCGCGGCCTCGTCGGCAAGATCCTGCGCTACGAGGCCCGCTTCCGCGCGGACGAGCTGCTGCCGCCGGACGGCTTCGTGCGCACCGTCGCGGCCTGGGACATCGGCCGCGCCTCCAACATGGCCCGCTGGGGCAGGGGCGCGCGCTACGCGACCGGGGCGGAGATGCGGGCGGCCGTCGAGCGGGCGTCCCGGGCGGCGGAGTCCTCGTACGACTCGTGGGAGGAGTTCTCGGCGGGCTATGTACTCGGCCGCTGTCTGCACTTCGACGAGGAGTCGTTCGGCACCTGGTACACGGACGTCCTGCACGCCCACCGGGCCCTGACCACGGACCCGGACAGCCCGTGGCTGACGGTGCCGTTCCGGGTGGGCTGAGCCCCGGCGGGCCGTCGGGCCCGATCATCACAATCAGGTCTCACTAGCCCCAGAGGCCTCGTTCACCCCTTGCCAGCGACCCATGTAATCGTTTCCAATCCTCCGTGTAATCGATTCCACAAGGAGGTGGAAGCGGCGATGGCACTCACTCCACCCCGGCCGTCCGGGGCGCCCGGGTCACCTGATTCGCCCAGATCACCCGGCTCCCCCGGCTCACCCGGTTCGCCCGGCTCGGCGGGAATCAAGGACGTCGCGGCCGAGGCCGGGGTCTCCGTGGCCACGGTGTCGCGGGCCCTGAACGGGCACCCCTCGGTCAGCCCCGGGTCCCGGCAGCGCGTGCTCGCCGCTGTCGAGGCGCTCGGCTACCGGCCGAACGCCGTGGCCCGGTCCCTGCGCACCCACCAGACGCACACGCTCGGCCTCGTCATCAGCGACGTGCTCAACCCGTACTTCACCGAGCTGGCCCGCTCCGTCGAGGAGGCCGCCCGCGCCCTCGGCTACAGCGTGATCATCGGCAACGCCGACGAACGCCCCGAGCTCCAGGACCACCACGTACGGACGCTGCTCGACCGGCGGATCGACGGCCTGCTCGTCTCCCCCACCGACGGCGGCTCCCCGCTGATGCTCGACGCCGTGCGCGCGGGCACCCCCATGGTCTTCGTGGACCGGTGGATCCCCGGCGTCGACGTCCCCGTCGTCCGCTCCGACGGCCGGCAGGCCGTGCGTGACCTGGTCGCCCACCTGCACGGCCTCGGCCACCGCAGGCTCGCCATCATCGCGGGCCCCGCGGCCACCACCACCGGCAGCGAGCGCGTCGAGGCCTTCCGGGACGCGCTGCGCGAGCACGGCATCGCGCTGCCCGACGCGTACATCGGGCAGGGCGACTTCCAGGCCGACAGCGGACGCCGCGCCACGGAGCGGTTCCTCGCCCTGCCCGAGCCGCCCGAGGCCGTCTTCGCCGCCGACAACCTGATGGCGCTCGGCGCCCTCGACGCGATCCGCGCGCACGGCCTGCGGGTCCCGCACGACATAGGCCTCGCCGCCTTCGACGACATCCCCTGGTTCGTGCACACCGACCCGCCGGTCACCGCGATCGCCCAGCCCACGGCGGAGCTGGGCAGGGCCGCCGTGCACGCGCTCGTCGACCGGATCGAGGGCAGGAGCCCCCGTTCCGTGACCCTGCCCGCCCGCCTCGTCGTCCGGCGTTCCTGCGGCGAGGACACCCGCGTACGAAGGAGCAATCCGTGAGCAGCCAGGAAGAGGCGCGGCGCGACCCGCGGGAGCGGGACCCGCACGAGCTGCTGCGCATCGAGGGCATCCGCAAGACCTTCCCCGGAGTCGTCGCGCTCGACTCCGTGGACTTCGACCTGCGGCGCGGAGAGGTGCACGTCCTGCTCGGCGAGAACGGCGCGGGCAAGAGCACCCTCATCAAGATGCTGTCCGGCGCCTACCGCCCCGACAGCGGCCGCATCCTCGCCGAGGGCCGCGAGGTGCGCGTCAACGGCGCGCAGGACGCGGAGCGGCTCGGCATCGCCACCATCTACCAGGAGTTCAATCTCGTACCGGACCTGACGGTCGCCGAGAACATCTTCCTGGGCCGGCAGCCGCGCCGCCTCGGCATGGTCGACCGCAAGAAGATGGAGGCGGACGCCGAGATCCTCCTGAAGCGGGTCGGGCTCCAGGTCTCGCCGCGCGCCAAGGTGCGCGAACTGGGCATCGCCCGGCTCCAGATGGTCGAGATCGCCAAGGCGCTCAGCCTGGACGCGCGCGTGCTGATCATGGACGAGCCCACCGCCGTCCTCACCTCCGAGGAGGTCGAGAAGCTGTTCGACATCGTGCGCACGCTGCGCGCGGACGGCGTCGGCATCGTCTTCATCACCCACCACCTGGAGGAGATCGCCGCGCTCGGCGACCGCGTCACCGTCCTGCGCGACGGCCGCAGCGTCGAGCAGGTGCCCGCCTCGACCCCGCAGGACGAGCTCGTACGGCTCATGGTGGGCCGCAGCATCGAGCAGCAGTACCCGCGCGAGCGGCCGGACGTCGGTCCGCCGTTGCTCCGCGTCGAGGGGCTCACCCGGGGCGGCGTCTTCCATGACGTCAGCTTCGAGGTGCGGGCCGGTGAGGTCGTCGGCCTCGCGGGTCTGGTCGGCGCCGGGCGCACGGAGGTCGCGCGCGCGGTCTTCGGCGCCGATCCGTACGACGCGGGCACCGTCGACGTACGCGGCGAGCGGCTGCGCGGGCACGACGTGAACGCCGCGATGGGCGCCGGCATCGGCCTCGTGCCCGAGGACCGCAAGGGCCAGGGCCTGGTACTCGACGCCTCGGTCAGGGAGAACCTCGGCCTGGTCACGCTGCGGTCGGCGACCCGTGCCGGGTTCGTGGACCTCAGGGGCCAGTACGAGGACGCCGCCCGGATCGCGGGACAGCTGGGCGTACGGATGGCCGGGCTCGGCCAGCACGTGCGCACGCTCTCCGGCGGCAACCAGCAGAAGGTCGTCATCGGCAAGTGGCTGCTCGCCGACGTCAAGGTGCTGATCCTCGACGAACCGACGCGCGGCATCGACGTGGGCGCGAAGGTCGAGATCTACCAGTTGATCAACGAACTGACGGCCTCCGGGCACGCGGTCCTGATGATCTCCAGTGACCTGCCCGAGGTGCTCGGCATGAGCGACCGGGTCCTGGTCATGGCCCAGGGCCGGATCGCCGGCGAACTGCCCGCCGAAGAGGCCACGCAGGACGCGGTGATGGCCCTGGCCGTCAGCAGCGCGACGGCGGCCGACCCCGTACAGAACGACGGACAGAACGAAGAAGAAGCGGAGGGCTCCCGTGGCCACTGAAACCGTGAAGCGCGACGCGGGTGGCGCGAGTTCGCTCCGCCGCGTCCTGCTCGACAACGGCGCGCTCAGCGCCCTGATCGTCCTGGTCGTGGCGATGTCGCTGCTCTCCGGCGACTTTCTCACCACCCAGAACCTGCTCAACGTCGGCGTGCAGGCCGCCGTGACCGCGATCCTCGCGTTCGGCGTCACGTTCGTGATCGTCTCGGCGGGCATCGACCTGTCCGTCGGTTCGGTGGCCGCGCTCTCGGCCACGGTCCTCGCCTGGACGGCGACCTCCGAGGGCATGCCCGTCTGGCTCGCGGTGATCTTCGCCGTCGCCGCGGGCATGGCCTGCGGTTTCGTCAACGGGCTGCTCGTCTCGTACGGGAAGCTGCCGCCGTTCATCGCGACGCTCGCGATGCTGTCGGTGGCCCGCGGCCTCTCCCTGGTGATCTCGCAGGGCAGCCCGATCCCGTTCCCCGACTCGGTCTCCCACCTCGGTGACACGGTCGGCGGCTGGCTGCCCGTCCCGGTGATCGTGATGATCGTCATGGGCCTGGTCACGGCCGTGGTGCTCGGCCGCACGTTCATCGGCCGCTCCATGTACGCGATCGGCGGCAACGAGGAGGCGGCCCGCCTCTCCGGTCTGCGGGTCAAGCGCCAGAAGCTCGTCATCTACGCGCTCTCCGGGCTCTTCGCCGCCGTCGCGGGCATCGTGCTCGCCTCCCGCCTGGTCTCGGCGCAGCCGCAGGCCGCGCAGGGCTACGAGCTCGACGCCATCGCCGCGGTGGTGATCGGCGGCGCCAGCCTCGCGGGCGGGGTCGGCAAGGCGTCCGGCACGCTCGTCGGCGCGCTGATCCTCGCGGTGCTGCGCAACGGCCTCAACCTCCTGTCCGTCTCCGCCTTCTGGCAGCAGGTCGTGATCGGCGTCGTCATCGCGCTGGCCGTCCTCCTGGACACGCTGCGGCGCAAGGCAGGGGCGACCCCGGGTGCCTCGTCGGGCGCGCCGGGGGCCGGGCTCAAGGGCCCGCAGGCGGTCAAGTACGCGGTGGCCGCCGTGGTCGTGGCGGCCGTGGTCGGCGCGGTGTCCTTCTTCAACTCGGGCTCATCGGGCACGTCGACGAAGGTCGGCATGTCGCTGTCCACCCTCAACAACCCCTTCTTCGTGCAGATGAAGGAGGGCGCGCAGGCCGAGGCCGAGAAGGCGGGCGTCGACCTGACGGTCACCGACGCGCAGAACGACGCCTCCCAGCAGTCCAACCAGCTCCAGAACTTCACCGGCGAGGGCGTGAAGTCCATCATCGTCAACCCGGTGGACTCCGACGCGGCGGGCCCCGCCGTGCGCGGCGCCAACAAGGCCGACATCCCGGTGGTCGCGGCCGACCGCGGTGTCAACAAGGCCGAGACCGCCACACTGGTCGCCTCCGACAACATCGCGGGCGGCAGGCTCGCGGCGAAGTCCCTCGCCGAGAAGCTGGGCGGCAAGGGCGAGGTCGTCGTCCTCCAGGGCACCGCGGGCACGTCGGCGAGCCGTGAGCGCGGGCAGGGCTTCGCGGAGGGCATCAAGGCGTACCCGGACATCGAGGTCGTCGCCAAGCAGCCCGCGGACTTCGACCGCACCAAGGGCCTCGACGTCATGACGAACCTGCTCCAGTCCCACAAGGGCGTGGACGGCGTCTTCGCCGAGAACGACGAGATGGCGCTCGGCGCGGTCAAGGCCCTCGGCGGCAAGGCGGGCACGTCGGTGCCGGTGGTCGGCTTCGACGGGACCCCGGACGGTCTCAAGGCGGTCGAGGCGGGCACGCTGTACGCATCCGTGGCGCAGCAGCCCAGGGAGCTCGGCAGGATCGCGGTGCGCAACGCGGTGCGGGCGGCCCAGGGCAAGGAGGTCAAGGAGATGGTGAAGGTGCCGGTGAAGGTCGTCACGGCGAAGAACGTGAAGGAATTCTCCTGACCGCTCCTTCTCCTGACCGCTCCTCCTTCTGACCGCTCCGTCCAGGGGCCCCGCGCGCGGGGCCCCTTCCGGCCGCGCGCCGCGTCAGCACCGTACGAAAGCAGGGAACAGCACATGAACGACGACTACGAACTGCTGGTCGTGGGCTCCGCCAACGCCGATCTGGTGGTCGGTGTGGAGCGCAGGCCGGCGCCGGGCGAGACGGTCCTCGGCTCCGATCTGGCCGTCCACCCCGGCGGCAAGGGCGGCAACCAGGCGGTGGCCGCCGCCCGGCTCGGGGCGCGCACCGCGCTGCTCGCGCGGGTGGGCGACGACGCGCACGGCACGCTGCTGCTCGACGCGCAGCGAGCGGCCGGGGTGGACACCGTGGGCGTCCTGGTGGGCGGGGCGCCGACCGGCGTCGCGCTGATCACGGTCGACCCGTCGGGCGACAACAGCATCGTGGTCTCCCCCGGGGCCAACATGCGCCTCACCCCCGGGGACATCCGCGCGGCGGGCAGCCTGCTCGCGGCGGCGCGGGTGGTCTCCACCCAGCTGGAGATCCCGCTGGAGACGGTCGCCGAGGTGGCGCGCGGGCTGCGGCCCGGGGCGCGCCTGGTCCTGAACCCCTCGCCGCCGGCCCCGCTGCCGGACGAGGTCCTCGCCGCCTGCGACCCGCTGGTGGTCAACGAACACGAGGCCCGGGTGATCCTCGGCGACGCCGCGGGCGAGACCCCGCGGGAGTGGGCGCGGGGGCTGCTCGCGCTCGGCCCCCGTTCGGTGGTGATCACGCTGGGCGCGGAGGGCGCGCTGACCGCCGAGCCCGGCGAGGAGCCCGTACGGGTGGCGAGCCCGCGGGTGGCGGCGGTGGACACGACCGGCGCGGGCGACGCCTTCACCGCAGCGCTCGGCTGGCGCCTCGGCCTCGGCGAGGACCTGGCGACGGCGGCGGCCTACGCGGCGCGGGTGGGCTCGGCGGCGGTCACCCGCAAGGGCGCGCAGGACTCGTACCCGACCGCGGCGGAGCTGGCCCCGGTCGCGCCGGAGGTGTCGTCCTCGTGAAGAAGTCGGGCATCCTCAACCGCCATCTCGCGGGCGCGCTCGCCGAGTTGGGCCATGGTGACACGGTCCTGGTCTGCGACGCGGGCATGCCGATCCCGGCGGGCCCGCGCGTGGTGGACCTGGCGTTCCGCGCCGGGGTCCCGTCCTTCGCTGAGGTGCTGGACGGCCTGCTCGACGAGCTGGTGGTGGAGGGCGGAACGGCGGCGCACGAGACGACGGAGGCGAACCCGGAGGCGGCACGACTGCTGCGCGAGAGCCTCCCCGCGCTCGATCTGGTCTCCCACGAGGAGCTGAAGGGGCTCACGGCCGGGGCCCGCCTGGTGGTCCGCACCGGGGAGGCCCGCCCGTACGCGAATGTGCTGCTGCGCTGCGGAGTCTTCTTCTGACCCGATGTCACGGGGCGGGGCGTCAACCAGGCGAGGTCCGATATACGAACACGCCTGCCCGCATTGTGACCGGATTCCGCTCTTGACGAGAACTCACCCCGCCTTCAACATCAGGCAACGCACAGCTCCAAAGGCGCCCCGCGACACCCGCGTCGCAGGGCGCCTGGCACGTTCCGACCCCACTTCTGTCCGGAATTCGGAGCCCCAGATGAGTCTCTCCAGATCCGTCCGACCTGCCCTGCCCCGGGCCCTGAGACGCACCACGGCGGGCGTCGCCGTCCTCGCCGCCGCCGGACTGCTCGCCACCGCCGCGCCCTCGGCCGCCGCGGCCCCCGAGGCGCCCGCCTCGGCGCTCGCGGCGCCGGACATCCCGCTCGCCAACGTCAAGGCGCACCTCTCCCAGCTCCAGTCCATAGCCTCGGCCAACGGCGGCAACCGCGCGCACGGCAGGCCCGGCTACAAGGCCTCCATCGACTACGTGAAGGGCAAGCTGGACGCGGCCGGTTTCACCACCACCGTCCAGCAGTTCACGTCCAGCGGCGCGACCGGCTACAACCTGATAGCCGACTGGCCGGGCGGCGACACGAGCAAGACCCTGATGGCCGGAGCGCACCTCGACAGCGTCTCCTCGGGCCCCGGGATCAACGACAACGGCTCGGGCTCGGCAGGAATCCTGGAGACGGCGCTCGCGGTGTCCCGTGCGCAGCTCAAGCCCACAAAGCACCTGCGTTTCGCCTGGTGGGGCGCGGAGGAGCTGGGCATGGTGGGCTCGCGGTACTACGTGAACAACCTGCCCACGACGGAGCGCTCGAAGGTCAGCGGCTACCTGAACTTCGACATGATCGCCTCCCCGAACCCGGGCTACTTCGTCTACGACGACGATCCCACGATCGAGAAGACGTTCAAGGACTACTACGCGGGCCTGAACGTCGCCACGGAGATCGAGACCGACGGCGACGGCCGCTCCGACCACGCCCCGTTCAAGAACGTCGGCATCCCGGTCGGCGGCCTCTTCAGCGGCGCCGAGCGCGCCAAGACCAGCGCACAGGCCCAGAAGTGGGGCGGCACGGCCGGCCAGGCCTTCGACCGCTGCTACCACTCGTCGTGCGACTCCACGTCGAACATCAACGACACCGCCCTCGACCGCAACAGCGACGCCGTCGCCCACGCGGTCTGGACCCTCGCCACGGACACACCGGTCCCGCCGGGTGACGTCTACGAGAACACCACGGACGTCTCCATCCCGGACAACGGCGCCGCGGTGACCTCGACGGTGAACGTCACGGGCCGCACCGGCAACGCCCCGGCCGCCCTCAAGGTCGACGTCGACATCCGCCACACCTGGCGCGGCGACGTGGTGGTCGACCTGCTCGCCCCCGACGGCAGCGCGTACCGCCTGAAGAGCTCCAGCGGCAACGACTCGGCGGACAACATCATCGCGTCCTACACGGTCAACGCCTCCAGCGAGGCCGCGAACGGCGCCTGGAAACTCCGCGTCCAGGACGTGGCGTCCCAGGACACCGGCTACATCAACAGCTGGAAGCTGACCTTCTAGCGCTCCCCGCCCACGCTCTCCGCCTCTGCCGCGCGCCCGAATCCGGGCGCGCGGCATGTTCCAGCCTCGGGCGGCGTCAGCCCTCGTTCGGCGTCAGGCTCAGGGAGATGCTGTTGATGCAGTACCGCTGGTCGGTCGGCGTGGGGTAGCCCTCGCCCTCGAAGACGTGGCCCAGGTGGGAGCCGCAGCGGGCGCAGCGGACCTCCGTGCGGACCATGCCGTGTGACGAGTCCTGGACGAGTTCGACCGCGTCCGTGTCCTTCGGGTCGAAGAAGCTCGGCCAGCCGCAGTGCGACTCGAACTTCTCCGTGGAGGTGAACAGCTCCGCGCCGCACGCGCGACAGGAGTAGACGCCCTGCGTCTTGGTGTCCGTGTACTCACCGACGAACGCCGGTTCCGTACCGGCCTGGCGCAGCACCGCGTACTCCGAAGGGGTCAGCTCCGCCCGCCACTGCTCGTCCGGCTTTTCGACGTCGTACGCCATGGGTGCAATCCCCTTACTTCGACAGGTGGGCCAGGATCTGCGGGCCGAGGTCGGTGACGTCGCCCGCTCCCATGGTGAGAACGAGATCACCGGGCTTCGTCATTCCCGCGATCTCGCGCACCGCCTCGTCCTTGTCGTGGGCGGCCCGCACCTCGGCGCCCGCCTCGCGGGCCGCGTCGATGATCAGGGCGCTGGTGACGCCGGGGATCGGGTCCTCGCGGGCCGGGTAGATGTCCAGGACGACGGAGGAGTCGGCCAGCGCCAGGGCCTGGCCCATCTCCGTGCCCAGCTCCTGCGTGCGCGAGAACAGGTGCGGCTGGAAGAGGACCAGGATGCGGGCGTCGCCCGCGGAGGAGCGCATCGCCTCCAGGTCGGCCGTCATCTCGGTCGGGTGGTGGGCGTACGAGTCGACCACCTGGGCGCCCGCGGCCTCGCCCTTGAGCTGGAGGCGGCGCTTGACGCCCGTGTAGGACTTCAGGGCGCCGGCCAGGTTCCGGGACGGGATGCCGAGCGCGACGCCGGCGGCGAGGGCCGCGACCGCGTTGTTGGCGTAGTGGCGGCCGGGGACCGAGACCGTGAAGGTGAGCAGCTTGCCGTCGAGGAGGACGGTGACCTCGCTGGTCAGGCCCCGCGCGGTGATCTTGTGGATGCGCAGGTCGGCGCCCTCGGACTCGCCGTACGTGACGACCTTGAGGCCGCCGAGGTCGCGCAGGCGGCGGGTCAGCTCGACCGCGCCCTCCTGGTCCGCCGAGATGACGAGGGTGCCGCCGGGGACGACCTTTCCGGCGAAGATCTCGAAGGACTCGTAGATCTCGTCCATCGACGCGTAGTTCGCGTGGTGGTCCAGCTCCACGTTCAGGACGATGGCGACCTCGGGCGCGTACTTGTGGAAGCTGCGGTCGCTCTCGTCGGCCTCGGCGACGAAGATGTCGCCCTCGCCGTGCAGCGCGTTCGAGCCCGGCACGTCGAGGTCGCCGCCGATCGCGTACGACGGACCGAGGCCGAGGGTGGCGAGCGTGACGGCCAGCATCGACGTCGTGGTCGTCTTGCCGTGCGTACCCGCCACGGCGATCGGGCGCAGGCCCTCCATCAGCGAGGCCAGGGCGTCCGAGCGGTGCACGACCGGGATGCCGAGCTCGGCGGCGCGGGCCAGCTCCGGGTTGTCGGCGCGGATCGCGGAGGAGACGACGACGCAGGTCGCGTCGGACGCGAGGTGGGCGGCGTCGTGCCCGATGTGGACCGTGACGCCGAGCGCGCGCAGCGCCTCCGCGGTGGCGGACTCCCGGGCATCACTGCCCGCGACCTTGGCGCCGCGCTGGGCCAGGATCTTCGCGATCCCCGACATTCCGGCGCCGCCGATGCCGATGAAGTGCGGTCGGTCCATGGCGGTAGGAAGGCCGGGTGCCATGCGTGTGTCTCCCTGATACGACGAAGATGCCGACGAAACGTACGGCCGATCCCCCCCAGCCTATTGCCTCCCACTCCCCACCCTTCCAAGGCCGCGGGGAACACCACGACGAGCCCCGTCAGGGCCGCGCGAGGAACGCCACGACCAGCCCCGTCAGGGCCGCGCGAGACGACGCGAGACCAGCCCGACCTGGGGCGCGGGGAACTGCGCGACCAGCCCCCACACGGGCGCGGGGACGACGCGAGACCAGCCCGACCAGGGGCGCGGGGAACTGCGCGACCAGCCACACACACCCCGCAGACAAAAGACCACCCCCGGCCGCCCCGTCAGGGGCGCGAGGAACTGCGCGACCAGCCACACCAAACCCGCAGACAAAAAACCGCCCACCAAGAGCAGCCCTCCCGCGGCACACCCCCACGCAGGGGGCCAAGCAAAGCCCCCCAAGGCCCAGGGGCCAGCCTAAGCTTCGGTGTGCGAGAACAGCTTCAAAACCGGCACCCCCACCTTGTGCCGCGCCCGCGAGGCCCAGTCCCGGTGGAAGAACTCCTCCACATAGTGGGGGTCGGTCAGCACGATCACCTCGTCCGCCGCCACCTCACCCACCAGCGTCTTCAACGCGTCCAGCGGATGATCCTCGATGAGCCGCCCCCGCGCCTCGCACCCCGCGGCCCGCAAGGCCACGAGGGAGACCCGCAGCGCCTGCTCGGCGGGCCCTGCCGCTTCGTCGCCCTCGGGGGTCGAACCCTCCCGCGCCGCCTCGTCGAGCTCGCCGAGGGCCACGTCGTCGATGGCCCGAAGGAGCCGGTCCGCCTGGTCCCCCCGGGGCTGGAGCAGCACGTGGAAACTGACCGGCTCGTCCCCGTGCAAGGTGGTGACGAACTCCACGTCCGCGGAGGTCAGCGCCTTCTCGATCATCAATACGCTTGTGAACACGACAGGCGCCCTTCTCATCCGTGGGCCGCCCGTGGAGGCCCGCGCGGAAACCATCCTGCCCCGTGGCCGCACGGGGCCCTGCGAGTTCTAGTGTGCCCAGCCGAAGCCAAACGGAACGAGTGATTCCGCCGATTGTCAGCTTCGACGGTATCGGGTGAAGAGGAACCCGGCCTCCTCCAGTACGGACGTCAGCACGAACTGATCCGGCGTCGCCAGCGCATGCCCGCCCGCGATCCGCTGCGCGTCCCCCGCGGTGAGCATCGGCGACACCGTCAGGCACAGCTCGTCCAGTGCCTGGGCGGCCACGAACTGCCCGAGCAGCCGGGGCCCGCCCTCGGTGAGCAGCCGCGTCAGCCCCCGCTCAGCGAGGGCGGGCGCCACCCGGCCAGGCGCCACGGTCGCGCCCTCACCGGCGATCACCACGACAGCGCCCGCCTGCCTGGCCGCCTCCATCCTGTCGGCGGGCGCGGCGGCCCCCGTCACCACGAGCGTGGGCGTGAGGGGCGAGGTGAAGAGCGGGAGCGAGAAGTCCAGGTCCAGGCTCGCGCTGACCACGGCGATGGCGGGCGCCGGGGTCTGGCCTGCCGCCTCCCTGCGCTCGGTGAAGGCAGCACGCGCGCGTGCGGGGCGGTACCCCTCCAGTCGTACCGTTTCGGCACCTACGATCACGGCGTCGGCGAGGCCGCGCAGGGTGCCGAAGATCCGCATGTCGGTGTCGTTGGAGATCGGCTGGGAGCGGCCGTCGTGCTGGGCGGCGCCGTCGAGCGTGGACACCATGTTGGCGCGCAGCCAGGTCGCCGCACGGGCGGGGTAGGCGTAGGCCTCGGCCAGCGCGTCGAGGCCCCACTCGTGATCGCCCGAGCGATCCCCCACGTGGCCGCCCGAGTGGTCACCCGGGTGATCTCCCACGTGGCCGCCCACGTGGTGGCTCTCACGGTCGCCCACGTGGTGGCTAGCGCGGTCGCCCGCGTGCTCCGTACCGCCCGCGTCGCCGGCGCGGCCCCCGCCGCCCTTGGGTTCCGCCCCCGCGGCTCTCGAGTCTGCTGTCTGGTCGGTCACAGGAAACAGGCGTCGCATGTCGGCAGTCTCGCACGCCGTTTAAGCTGGGGAACCGTGTCGTCCTCCCCCGCCGCCTCCGCGCGCCGCCCCGCCGCCGAAGCGGTCCCGCAGTCCCTGTGCGCCCGCGAGCCGCACGTCCCCGCCGACCGCCTGGTCGCCGAGATGGTGCCGCCGCCGCGCTTCGACTCCGTACGCTTCGACACGTACATCCCGGACCCCGGTCAGCCCAGCCAGACCGAGGCGGTCCGCGCCCTGAGCGGCTTCGCGGCGGGCCTCGGCGGGGCGCACGCCTCCGGGGCGGGCCGCAAGCGCTGGTTCCAGAAGAAGCCCGCGGCTCCCACGGGCCCGCGCGGCATCTACCTCGACGGCGGCTACGGCGTCGGCAAGACCCACCTCCTGGCGTCCCTCTGGCACGCCACGCCCGCGGCGCCAGAGCAGAAAGGTTTCGGCACCTTCGTCGAGCTGACGAACCTCGTGGGCGCGCTCGGCTTCCAGCAGACGGTGCGCACGCTCGGCGGCCACCGGCTGCTCTGCATCGACGAGTTCGAACTGGACGACCCGGGCGACACCGTGCTCGTCTCGTCCCTGCTCGCCAAGCTCGTGGAGCAGGGCGTGGCGCTGGCCGCGACCTCGAACACGCTGCCGGGCAAGCTCGGTGAGGGCCGATTCGCCGCGACCGACTTCCTCCGCGAGATCCAGGGGCTCTCCGCGCACTTCAGGGCGCTGCGCATCGACGGCGAGGACTACCGGCACCGCGGCCTTCCCGAGGCCCCCGCGCCGTACTCGGAGGAGCAGGTCACCAAGGCGGCCTACGCGACCGGAGGCGCCTCGCTCGACGACTTCCCGCAGCTCCTCGACCACCTCTCCAAGGTCCACCCGAGCCGGTACGGCGCACTGACCGACGACATCGCGGCCGTCTGCCTCACGGACGTCGCGCCGGTGCCCGACCAGTCGACCGCGTTGCGGCTCGTGGTGCTCGCTGACAGGCTGTACGACCGGGAGGTGCCCGTACTCGCCTCCGGCGTGCCCTTCGACCAGCTGTTCAGCGAGGACATGCTGAACGGCGGATACCGGAAGAAGTACTTCCGTGCCATATCCCGGCTGACCGCACTGGCCCGGGACGCGAAGGGGCTCGTGGGCGTGTAAGCGTGCGTACCCGCGGCCCCGCGTGAGCGTGCGGGCCCCGCGGCCGCACGCCGAATCCGCCCGCAGCCGGAGGCCGAACCCGACCGCGGCAGCACCCAGAATCCGCCCCGGCAGCCCGCGGAATCCGGCCCTCCACGGCGTTCCGGACGACGCCCGCCGCGGCGCAAGCTCGGACGGCGCGGAAACAGATGACTACGCGCGTGGTTCCCGCGCACCAAGGCGCGTGGTACACACATCCGGTCATATTCCTGTCCGCCAGCAGGAGGTTGCCCAACATGTCTGCCACTCGACGTCAGGTTCTTGCCCGTACCGGTGCCGTGGGGGCCGGGATCGCCTTCACCGGCGCTCTCTCGGAGCTCTTCGCGGGCACCGCCGCCGCACATGGAAAGGCGGGCTACGGCCCGCTCGTACCCGACCCCAAGGGTCTGCTCGACCTGCCGAAAGGTTTTCGCTACAAGGTGCTCTCACGGGAGGGGGACGACCTCCGTTCGGGTGAGGGCAAGGTGCCGAGCAACCACGACGGCATGGCCGCCTTCCGGGGCCGGAAGGGCGGAGTCCACCTCGTCCGCAACCACGAGAACCGGGTCACCGGCAAGATCGGCGTGCCGACCGTCAAGGGCCTCACCTACGACCCGATGGGCAAGGGCGGCTGTACGGCGCTCTCGCTCGACTCCAGAAACAACGTCCTGGGCGAGCGCGTCGCGATCGCCGGGACGGCCGTGAACTGCGCGGGTGGTCCGACCCCCTGGGGCACCTGGCTGACCTGTGAGGAGACCGAGGACAAGGCCGGCACGAACGGTTACACCAAGGACCACGGGTTCATCTTCGAGGTCGACCCGGTCGATCCGCGCCGCACCGGCGCGGTGCCGCTCACCGCGATGGGCCGCTTCCAGCACGAGGCGGTCGCCGTCGACCCCCGGCGCGGCGTCGTGTACGAGACCGAGGACGCCTTCGACAAGCCCTTCGGTCTCTTCTACCGCTTCCTGCCGAAGAAGCCCGAGGGCGGTCGCGGGTCGCTGCGCGCGGGCGGCAGCCTTCAGGCGATGCGAGTGCCGGGCGTGCCGGACCTGTCATCGGTCCAGAAGACGGGCGCGAGCTTCGAGAACGTCGAGTGGGTCGACGTCCCCGACCCGCTGGCCGCGCAGACGCCCATCCGCCACCAGGACTTCGGCAAGAAGGGCATCACCCACGCGCAGAAGCTGGAGGGCTGCTACTGGGGCGGTTCGTCGGTCTACTTCGTCTCGTCCTTCGCGCGCAAGGCGGAGGGTTCGGCGGGCGACCACTTCGGTCAGATCTGGCGGTACGACCCGTCGCGGCGCCGCCTCACCCTGGTGATCGTCTTCGGCCCCAGCACGGACATCCAACTGCCCGGTGAGTCCCCCGACAACATCTGCCTCGCCCCCAGCGGCGGCCTGATGGTGTCCGAGGACGGCAACGGCGCCCAGCACGTCTACGGCGTCACCCGCCAGGGCGAGGTCTACGCGATGGCCCGGGGCCGCCAGAACATCGGCACCGCCGAGGAGCCGGAGTGGGGCGAGTTCGCGGGGGTCACCTTCTCCCCGGACCACGACACGATGTACGTCAACTGCTACACCCCCGGCACGACGTTCGCGGTGACGGGGCCCTGGCACAAGTAGCGGCCCCGAGGCGCCCGAGGGCCCCGTCCCGCTCCGGGACGGGGCCCTCGGCGTACGCCGGTCGGAGCGGCCCCGCCCGGTCCCGGCGCGAACCCAACCCCCTAGTACGCCGTCACGGGGTAGTGGTCGGACAGGTTCGTGTACGTGTACTTCTTGCCCCAGCTCGACACCGTCCAGGGGGCGCTCTGCTCCTTGAGCACGTTGTTGTGCCAGGTGGCGGGGCGGGCGTGGCCCTTGCGGTGGAGGATGTGGTCGAGGTCTTCGCGGGGGTCGTCCGGGTAGCGCTCGGCGGCGATGGAGTTGTCGCGGGTGTCGAAGGAGTACGGGTGGCCCGTGCGGGCGTCGGCCGGGGCGAGGCCGCCGTCGGCGAGCATCGAGGCGTACTCGGAGCTGTGTCCGTCGACGTTGAGGTCGCCCGCCACGATGACCTGTTCGTCGCCCGGGATGTTCTTGGCGTCCAGGAAGCCGTCCAGTTCCTTGAACTGCTTCGCGCGCGTCGCCGCGGCCTCGCCGCCGCCGCAGCCCGGGTCGGTGGACTGGGTGTGGGTGCCCACCACGTGCGCCCTGACGCCGTTCACGTCAAGGACGGCGTAGACGAAGCCCTTGTTGGAGTACGAGTCGGAGCCGCAGGCGTCCTTGTAGACGTACTGCTCCTTGCGGACGATCGGCCACTTGCTGAGGACCGTCACGCCGCCGTCCTCGGGCGCCACCGCGGAGTACGCCCCGCCGGTCGCGTCCCAGCCGCTCTTGGAGCGGCCCATCACGGGCGTCTGATGCGGGTAGCGGCCCGCGGCGGTGTCCTTCAGCGCGTCGGACGAGGAGTTGTCGAACGCCTCCTGGAGCACGACGACGTCCTGCCCCTGGAAGAACCCGGCCTCCGGTATGGCCCTGGCCCGGTGGTCCTGGCCCCAGTTCGGGTACAGCGTCTTGCTGAACAGGAAGGTGTTGTACGTGAGCACCTTGAGCGGCGGCGGCGCGGCGGCCGCGTGGGCGGACGGGGCGACGGCGGCCGGCATGGCGGCGGCGAGGACGGTGGCGACCGCGGCCGCGGCCACGTGGGACCTGCTCGGCGCTGAGTACGGCAAGGGGACTCCCGGGAGTGAGGGGTGGGGGTGACCGCCGGGTGACCGCCGTTGTGGACGGCGGCCGGATGACGGCTTCATGGACAGCGACAGTTGACGCCGTTGCGGACGGCAGCCCGTTGACCCCGTCACGCACGGCGGCAGTTGACGCCGGCCCGGACGGGCGCAAGCGGCCGCCGGCCCGGCGCCCGCACATCCAACCAGCCGCGATTACTTCTGGGGATACTTCGCGTGAACACGCCGGTCCCGTTACCCGGTCCCGTCCTCCTCGACCGTGCTCCCCCGACCGCGCTCGCACCCGGCAACGGGCCGCAGGGAAAGCCGCTCCGGGGTCGCCGCACACAGCCCTTGTACGGCCTTCGGCGGCCGTGCGGACGCCTTTCCGCCCCGGTGGTGGAGGGCGCCGCCCGACCCCCGCGCGCCAGGCCGTCCAGGGCCTGCCGACAGCCTCCGCGCCCCACCCGCAAACCCCGCCTGACCTGGGCTTACACCGCCCCTCGAAGCTACAATTACCCCCTCACGTAAGGGGACTTGATGGAACGCGACATCCGCACGATCGACGACGCGATGCGACTCCTGGACGGCCTGTTCGCGCCGGAGGCCGACCGGTGGACGGCCGAGGGTGCCTCCTGGTGGGACGGCTTCTACGCGGACCGCGCCAAGCCGGTGCCGTTCTTCGTGGCGAAGCCCGACGAAAACCTCGCCTCGTACGTCGAACGGGGCCTGCTGAAGCCCGGCCGCGCCCTCGACCTCGGCTGTGGCCCCGGCCGCAACGCCCTGTACCTGGCCGCGGCGGGCTTCGAGGTGGACGCCGTCGACCTGTCGCCCGCCGCGATCGGCTGGGCCGAGGAGCGGGCCCGCGAGGCGGGTGCCGACGTGCGCTTCCACCTCGGCGACGCCTTCGCGCCCGGCGGCACCGTGCCGGACGGACCGTACGACCTGATCCACGACTCCGGCTGCTTCCACCACCTGCCGCCGCACCGCCGCGTCAGCTACCTCGCCCTCTTGGACCGCGCCCTGGCCCCCGGCGGCCACTTCGCCCTGTCCTGCTTCGCGGCGGGCCCCTCGGGCATGGGTTCCGAACTCCCGGACGCGGCCTTCTACCGGCAGTCCGAGCCGTCCGGGCAGTCCGGGCTGCACGGCGGCATCGCATACGACGACGAGTCACTGCGCCGTATCTTCGCGGCCCTGACGGAGGTCGAACTCCGCCGCATGCGCGCCGAGCCCCCGGAGTCCCCGCACTTCGGCGAGCCGTTCCTCTGGACGGCGCTGTTCCGCCGCGAGGCCCCCGCAGACGGCGTCAAATCCCCGTAGCCGTGGCGGAACCGCAGGTCGCGGCCTCCCCTGCCGCCCGCTCGGCCTCGCTGCGCAGCACGCAGAATTCGTTGCCCTCGGGGTCGGCGAAGACCACCCAGCCCGCGCCGTCGGCCGTGCGCCGGTCGGCGACCACCGTCGCGCCCACGGCCCTGAGCCGCTCCACCTCCGCGTCACGGGGGCCGTCCGGCCGGAGGCACAGGTGCACACGGTTCTTGGTGGTCTTCGCCTCGGCCACCTCCGCGAAGTACAGCCGCAGCCCCGTCGGCAGCGCGACCACGGCCGTGGACTCACCAGGGAGGTCGTCGTCGTTCAGGGGGTGGTCCACCACCTTGCTCCAGAACTGGGCGAGTCCGTACGCGTCGGAGCAGTCGAAGGCGACATTGAAGAGGGTCGAACGCATCGGGGGCCTTTCGTCGTCAAGTCATCACGTCATCACGTCGTCATCTCGATCATGAGTCGGTGTCGGGCGCTCTTCCAAGGGGCGCGGGTACGTCCGCGTACCGGATCCAGCATGATCGACCTGTGCCACTCGGCTCGTACACCGGTCACACCGGTCACACCCACGCGCCCACGCGAGAGAAAGGCTCCACCGCCATGAAGCTGCACACCCATGAATGGGGCACCGGCGACCGCGTCGCCCTGCTGGTCCACGGGATCATGTCGGACCACCGGACCTGGCGGCGGGTGGGGCCCGCGCTCGCCGGCAAGGGGTACCGCGTGATCGGGGTCGATCTGCGGGGGCACGGCGCGAGCGGGCGCGGCGAGTACGGCGCGGAGATCTTCGCGGACGACCTCGTCGAGACGCTGCCGGCCGGCGCGGAGCTCGCGATCGGGCACTCCCTCGGCGCGCTCGCGCTCTCCCTGGCCGTGGGACGCCTCCGGCCCGCGCGGGCCGTCTACTCCGATCCGGCGTGGGCGCTCGACAACACGGGGGCGGCGGACCCGGCGACGTTCGTACAGTTCAAGGAGGTCACGCGGGGAGCCATAGCGGGCTTCAACCCGCGCTGGGACGCGGTGGACGTCGACATCGAGATGGCCACCCTGGCCGCCTGGGACCCGGACACCGCGCTCTCCCTGTCCGGTCGGTACGCCGTCGACCACACGCCGGCCGCGCCGGTCGTCCCCTCGCTCGTGCAGGTCGCGGGCCTCGGCCGCCTCGTCGACGAGGCGCGCGGGGCGGAGCTGAAGCTGCGGGGATTCGAGGTGCGCACGGTCGAGGGCGCCGGGCACACCATCCATCGCGACGACTTCGAGGCGTTCATGGAGTCGCTGGACGGGTGGCTGTGAGCGGGCGGGGGCCATGCGTACCGGCGTAGGCGCCGTGCGGCCCGGACGGGTGGCTGCACGGTGTGCCCCCCGGACAGATAATCGTTTTGTCGTATTTATGCGTATACCGTCACGGCGTGAACGCACTCGTACGGAGAAGCGCCGCGCTCTGTGCTCTCGGCGCCCTGACCACCGTCCTCGTCGGCTGCTCCGGTGACGCCCGGCCGGTGCGCGCCGAGCGGCCCCCCGCTGCCGCCTCCCGCTCGGCCCCGCCCACGCTCGCGCCGGGCCCGGCGGGGCTGACCCCGGTGTTCAAGAACGGTTCGCGGACGCACGGCCGTACCGTCGCCCTCACCTTCGACGCCGACATGACGGCCGACCAGGGGCCTCGCGCGGCCGCCGGTGAGCGGTTCGACAACCCCGCGCTCGTCGCCACGCTGCGGCGGCTGAAGGTCCCCGCGACGTTCTTCATGACGGGCCGCTGGGCCGAGGAGTACCCCGCCCAGGCCAAGGACATCGGCAAGGACCCGCTCTTCGAGATCGCCAACCACTCGTACAGCCACTTCGCCTTCACCGGCGACTGCTACGGCCTCCGCACCATCCCCGCGGCCCGCATGCGCGCGGACGTGGAGCGCGCCTTCGACGCGTTCCACAAGGCGGGCGTCGAGCGGTACGTGCCGTACTTCCGCTTCCCCGGCGGCTGCTACGACCAGCGGGCCCTTCGCGCGCTGGCGCCCGGCGGCGTCACCGCCGTGCAGTGGGACGTGGTCAGCGGCGACGCCTTCGCCACGGACTCGGCGGCCGTGGCCAGGCAGGTGCTTGACGGGGTGCGGCCCGGCTCGGTCGTCGTCATGCACTGCACCCGCAGCGCGGCCCCCGCGACCGAGCGTGCCCTGCGCACGATCGTCCCCGGGCTCCGCGAGCGCGGGTACCGGTTCGTCCGGGTCTCGGAGCAGATCGGCTCGGCGCGGCCCCGGCGTTAGCCTGGACGTATGGCCGACGACGACAACTACTGCGCCGCTCCGAGCACGGATACGGGTACGGACACTGAGCGCGCTCTGGCTCTCGGCCCGGACGCCCCCGATGGCCCGTTCGCCGCGTGCGTGCTCTGCCAGGAGCCCACGGAGTACCCGGAGTCACACAAGGGCATCACCCTCTGCCCGGTCTGCGCCTGGCAGGAGGCCCAGCGCTCGGCGTGCTCGGGCTGACCGACCCGCGCTACCGCTTCAGTCGTACGAGGACGGGGGCGCCGAAGGGGTCGCCGGACTGGGTCACCTCGACCTTCCCCGCGCCGAGCCACTCGTCCGTCCCGGGCACCCGGTGGATCTCCTCAAGCCACAGCATCTGGCCCGAGCCCTTGCGGGCCCCGGTCCTCAGGGGCAGGCGGTGGCGCTTGATCTTCAGGCACCGGCCGTCGTCGTCCAGGAACCAGTTGCCGTCGAGGAACAGGCCCTCGTCGTCCTGCGCCACCGGGACGCGCAGGGCGCACCCGCCCGGCACCTCCTTCTGGCCGACCCACCGGGAGCCGTCACGGCGGAGCCGGATGAACTCGTCGTCGGGTTCGTCCTCGACCTCGCCGTGGTTGAAGGAGTTGCTGCCGTACGCGCGCACCTCGCCGTCCTTGAGCGCGAAGACCTTGGTGAGGCCCGCGCTCGGCTCCGGCGGGACCGGGTCGTCGAAGCGGGACTGCGGCGTCTCCACCGGCTGCCACGCCGTGCCGTCCCAGTGCGCCGAGGCGGGCTGGGCGTAGGACTCACCGTGGACATGGTCGGTGCCGGGGCCGGTCGAACGGCTGCCGACCGCCCAGACGTCGTCCGGCCCCACCACCGCGAGGTCGGCGGTCGTGTGGGGCAGTCGCGTCGTGGTCCAGCTGGTGCCGTCCCAGTGCACGGCGGTCCGCTCGCCCGTGAGGGCCCAGATGTCCCGCGGCCCCGCGGCATCGAGGTCCCCGACCTCGCCCGGGGGCGGGTTCGGCACGGCGGACCAGCGGGTGCCGTCCCAGCGCGCCCAGGGGTGGGGGCCGCCGCCCGCGCCGTAACTCTGCGGCCGCAGCCACAGGGCGTCGTCGCCGACCTCTTCGAGCACGGGCGGGTAGTCGGAGCCGCCGAGGGCTTCGGGCAGGGGCTCGCGCTGCCACCGCTCGCCGTCGTAGTGCAGCAGATGCGCGTTGGCCTTGCCGTTGTTCTCGGTCCCGACCGCCCAGATGTCGTCCTCGCCGAGCGCGGCGATGTCGGTGAAGCCGCCGCTGAAGTCCGCGATGTGCTCGAACTCCCAGAGGGGTGAGGTGGCTGAGCCGCCGGGGCGTGACGACTCGGAGCCCGTGGTCCGGGAGCCGGCCGGTTCGGAACCGGTGCCGCACCCGGACGCCGTGAGCAGGACGGCCAGCACGGCGCCGGTCACCACGCGATGGCGCCGGACGCCCGTGACGTCGCGCATTCGGCATTCTCCCCGTTGTCGCTGTACAGAAGGCGGGCAGCCTACCCGGTCGCTCCTGCGCGTGCGCGGGGGGTCAGTGACGCCGCGAGCTGAGCACGCAGGCGGGCCAGACCGCGGCCACCGCCACGGTGAGGGCCACGAGCGCCGCTGCCCACGGCACCGGTACGGCCCCCTCGCGTGAGCCCGTGGTCAGATCGACGAGGACCGACTTCGCAGGGGACCCCGTGGTGACGAGCAGCAGCAGCGCGCCGAGCAGCATGGCGGGCACGGCCTTCCCCGCGGAGCGGAGCAGCGGCCAGTTGGTGAGCGCCCCGACGGCGGTGCCGAGCAAGGCGCTGACCAGCATGGCGAGCAGCCCGGCCGCGGCGGCGGGCAGCCGGGGTACGGGGATACGGGCATTGGTGCTCGCCGCGTCGCTGATGGCCGTCACGACGAGCACCGCCGCCACGCCGAGTGCGACCGCCGCGAGGAACGCGGTGAGCAGCGCGGCGAGATGGGCGCGCGCCGGGCCGGCCGCGGCGGCCGTGCAACCGCGGGCGGCGGCCGGCTCGTTCCCGGCACAGACCCGCACCAGCCAGGCGGCCACGGGGAGCAGCGCGGCGGCGGCGTAGGCGAGCGAGTCAAGGACGGGCTGCCCGCTCTGCACGCCGACGCCGAGGAACCCGGCGTACAGAATCACGGGCGCGAGCCACCGCTGGGACCGCACGAGCAGGGCGGCCTGATACCGGAGAAGCGCGATCACCGGGGCACCTGCCCTTCGCGAGCGGTGAACGGGGGCGGGGTCGGGGTCGGGGCCTGTGGCTGCGGCTGCGGCTGCGGCTGCGGCTGCGGCTGAGAGGGAACGTCGGGCCCGTTTCCCACCCCCACCACATGCCAAGGCACCCGTGCCGTCAGGAGTTCTCGTAGGGCCAGGTCGGAGTGGGTTTCCGGGATCGTGAGCCGCGTGGTTCCGTCAAGGGCGTCGGTGTCCGTGCCGGCGGCTATCGCCTCGACCGCCGGGGGAAGTGCGGCGCCCGGCGGCCCTTGCGCGACGATGACGACGACGGGGCCGCGCGGCCCGTCACCCCGCGGGCTCCGCTCCTCCGTACGCCGTTCCAGAGCGCTGCCCGCCACCGCGTACGTCTCGTCCGCGACGCCCGCGAGGCGGCGGGGGTCGTGGTCGACGAAGACGACGGAGCCACCGGCGGCGGTGCGTTCGGCGACCGCGCGGTCGAGTTCGGCGCGGGCGAGGACGTCGAGGCCCGTCCAGGCCTCGTCGAGGACCAGCAGCTCGGGGCCGGCGAGGAAGGCCTGCGCGACCGCCACCTTCTGGCTGCCGCCCTTGGACAGCTCGGCGAGCGGGGTGCGCGCGAGGCCGCCGGCGCCGAAGCGCTCCAGCCACCGCTCGGCGCTCCGCACGGCCGCGCCGCGCGCGAGGCCGTGCACGCGGGCCATGTGCGTGAGGTAGCCGACGGCGGTGAACGGCATGGCGGCGGGGAAGCGTTCGGGTACGAACGCCGTGCGCGGCCGCCCGGTGACCCGCCCCTCGGAGGGCGCGTCGATACCGGCGAGCAGCCGCAGCAGGGTCGACTTCCCGGTCCCGTTGGCGCCCTGAACCCGTGTCAGGGTGCCCGCCCGTATGCCGAGGTCCACGCCGCGCAGCACCCAGGGGCCGCGCAGGCCGTAGCGGCGGCCGACGCCGCCGAGCCGGAGGACGAGATCACGTTCCATGCGGGCCATCCTCGCGTACGGGACAGGCCCCGCGTGGCGGATCCCCTGCCTGGCAGACTGGGCGCGTGAGCAGCGACGAGACGACCCCCACCGGCACGCAGGACGACGAGCGCACCGCGGACAGCCCCTTCCGCCACGAGAGCACCTCGCGCGACGAGGCCCCGCAGTTCGTGCTGCCCCTCGTCGCCCGCATCGAGCGTGCCGCTCCCCCGGCCCGTACGGACGCGTTGGAGACCGCGGCCCGTGCCGTGCTGATGATGCTGAGCGACGAGCGTTCGCTGGGCGACGGCGAGTGGGCGCAGGCGATGCGCGACTGGCAGGACGCCCGCATCCGCAAGGTGGTGCGCAGGGCCCGCGGCGGCGAGTGGCGCAAGGCCGAGGCGCTGCCCGGCATCACGGTCACCGGCAAGTCGGCGGAGGTCCGCGTCTTCCCGCCGGTCCCGCTGGACGGCTGGCCCAAGGAGCTGGCGAAGCTCCAGGTCTCGGGCACCGACCTGGACGACCCGGAGCCGCCGGGCGAGGCCGACGCGACGCACCCCGTCCTCTGGATGAGCCCCGATGTCGACATGTCGGCGGGCAAGGCGATGGCGCAGGCGGGCCACGGCGCCCAACTTGCGTGGTGGGAACTGTCCCCCGAGGACCGCGCGGCCTGGCACGGCGCCGGCTTCCCCCTGTCGGTCCGCACGGCCGCCCCCGCCCAGTGGCAGGCGCTGGCCACGAGCGGCCTCCCGGTGGTCCGCGACGCGGGCTTCACGGAGATCGCCCCGGGCTCCTGCACGGTGGTCGCCGACCACCCCGCGCTCCACGCCACCCTGTCATGACCGGCGGCCGCGACCCGCGCCCCGACGGCCGCGTCGAGCGGGGCAACCAGACCCGGCGGCTCGTCCTGCGCCGGACCGTCGACATCGCCTCCGTCGAGGGGCTCGACGCGCTGTCCCTCGGGCGGATCGCCACCGAACTGCGGCTGAGCAAGAGCGGGGTGTTCGCCCTGTTCGGGTCCAAGGAGGAGCTTCAGCTCGCGACCATCAGGGCCGCCGGGCGCATCTTCCTCGACGCGGTGGCCGAACCCGCCCTGGAGGCCCCGCCCGGCCTCGGGCGGGTGCGGCGGCTCTGCGCGGGATGGCTGGACTACTCCGAGCGGCGCGTCTTTCCCGGCGGCTGCTTCTTCTACGGGGTGATCGCCGAGTTCGACGCCCGCGAAGGTGCCGTGCACGACGCCCTGGTCCTCGCGAACCGTGACTGGAGCGCGCGCGTCGAGCGCTGCCTCGCCGAGGCCGTCGACAGCGGCGAGCTGCGGCCGGACACGGACGTCGGCCAGCTCGCCTTCGAGTTCATCGCCCTCATGGAGACGGCCAACGCCCACTCCGTCCTGCACGGCGAGCCGGACGCCTACCGCAGGGCCCGCGTCGCCATCACGGACCGGCTGCGCGCCGCCGCGACCGAGCCGCGGCGGGTGGGCTCGCTTCCGACTTCCGCCGTGTAGCGGCCCGTTGGCCGGGCGCCGGCGCCGCCATCCCGGTTCCGGCAATTAACTGCACGACCGTTCGTTTAGTTTTATCCTCGGCTCATGCCTTCACCTTCACCTTCACCTTCACCTTCACCTTCACCGTCGTCGACGACGACGACGATCCTGCGTACGAGATGGACCAGCGGACCTCCCGCCCCGCCTCCCGCCGGCCCCCTCCTCGTCAGCCTCACCGAGTTCACCGCCCGGCATCACCGGCAGACGGGGCCCATCGCCATGGCGGGGCTGCGGCTGCGCCGCGGATGGGCGCGGATGCCCGGTGCCGTCGGCATGTGGCTCTGGGCCGACCCGCCGCGCAAGCGGTCCGGTTCCGTGTCCGTGTGGGCGGACCCCGCCGCGCTGCGCGCGTTCGTCGCGCGGCCGGACCATCTGCGCATCGTCCGCGCGCACCGGGGCCGCGGCACGATGCGGGCCACCTCATGGACCACCGAGCCGTTCGACACCACCGAGCCGTTCGACACCGCGGGGACCTGGGCCGCCGCCCTCGCCCTCCTCGGCGACCCCTCCCCCTGGCCCGCGGACCCGACCCCCGGACCCCGCGAGGAAGCAGGCACGCCATGACCGGCCTCGTCGCCCTCGACCGCGTCGCCGTCCACGAGTCACTGCGCGTCCTGGCCGCCGCCCGTGACGCCGCCGACTGGGAGCTGCCGACCCCGTGCGAGGGCTGGACGCTGCGCAGGCTCGTGACGCACATGACCGCCCAGCACCACGGCTTCGCGGCCGCGGCACGCGGTGCGGGCGCCGACCTGACGTACTGGATCGAGCAGGACCTCGGAAGCGACCCGCTCACGCGGTACGAGGAGTCGGTGCGGCACGTCCTCGCCGCCTTCGCGGAGGAGTACGAAGGGAGCCCGCTGGACCGGCAGTTCGAACTGCCGGAGCTCGGCGGGCGCTTTCCCGGGCGCGTCGCCGTCGGCTTCCACCTCGTCGACCACGTCGTGCACGCCTGGGACGTGGCGGAAACTCTCGGCCTCACCGTCCGGCTGCCAGGACCCGTCGTCGACGCCGCGCTCGCCGTCGCCCGCCGGGTGCCCACGGGCCCCGGACGCCGCGGCCCCGGCGCCGCGTTCGCGCCGCCCCTGCCCGTCCCGCCGGGCGCCTCCGCCATGGAGGAGACGCTGACCCTGCTGGGGCGTGACCCCGCGCGCGGGGTGCACGAGATCGCGTACGGACTCTCGCGCGGTTGAACGCCCCGCCCGTATCTTCCGTACTCCCCGGTATCACCGGTGAGTACGGGAGCACACGGGAGGCACCTTGCGGCGCGTCAACGGCACGGCTCTGATCATCGCGGCACTCGTCACCACGCTGGGCGCGATCGCGTTCCCCGTGTGGTCCTACGCCGACCGCTCCGGTACGGGTGAGGCCAATCTGGCCGCCGGGTCGGTGGCCACCCGGTGGGGGCCGCTCTCGGCGGCCGACCGGGATCTGCTCGTGAAGGTGCGGCTCGCCGGGCTCTGGGAGATCCCCGCGGGCCAGCAGGCCGTCGAGCGTGCGCCGACCGAGGCCGTCAAGGAGGCCGGTGACCACCTCATCGTCGGCCACACCGACCTCGACAAGCGGGTGCGCTCCGCCGCCGCGCAGCTCGGCGTGGAGCTGCCCAACCAGCCGACCGACCAGCAGCAGGGCTGGCTGGACGAGCTGACGGAGGCGACCGGGGAGACGTACCAGCGCAAGTTCGCCAATCTGCTGCGCGTGTCGCACGGCAAGGTGTTCAGCGTGATCGCCCAGGTGCGCGACACCACCCGCAACTCCCTGGTCAGGCAGCTCGCCACGGACTCCAACCAGACGGTCCTCGACCACATCACGATGCTGGAGGCCACCGGACTCGTCGACTTCGACGACATCGCCAACGGCGCCGCGGGCGCCGCCACCGCCAGCCCCACCGGGCCTCCCCCGCCGTCCGGGGGCACCCCGCCCGAGCCCCCGCCCGCCGGGCCCGAGGGCGACGTGTCCACCACGTCGCGCCCGTCACCGGGGCCGCCGGGGAGCATCGACACCGGCCGGCCGGAACCTCAAATGTAGCTCTGAACGTCTCTCTTCCGGGGTTCGGCCGGTCCCGCCCAGGCGATGGTCCTGGGGACGGGTGACCGGGCGACCGGGGGGCTCGGGGGACGAAGGGGGAGACATGGAGCGTCTGGGGACCGGTATCGGCTGGCGTCCTGAGATCGCGGACGCCGTGGAGGCGATGCCCGGCATCGACTGGGTCGAGGCCGTCGCGGAGAACGTCTGTCCGGGGCATCTGCCCGACTCGCTGCTGCGCCTGCGCGAGCGCGGCGTGACCGTCGTGCCGCACGGCGTCTCGCTGGGCCTCGGCGGCGCGGACCTTCCCGACGAGGGACGTCTGACCGCGCTGGCCGAGCGGGCCACGGCCCTGGGCTCGCCGCTGGTCACCGAACACATCGCGTTCGTACGGGCCGGGGGCGACCTCACCGCCACGCAGCCGCTGGAGGCCGGCCATCTGCTGCCGGTACCCCGCACCCGCGACGCGCTCGCCGTGCTCTGCGAGAACGTCCGCGTCGCGCAGGACGCGCTGCCCGTGCCGCTCGCCGTGGAGAACATCGCGGCGCTCCTCGCCTGGCCCGGCGAGGAGATGACGGAGGGGCAGTTCCTGTACGAGCTGGCCGACCGCACCGGCGTACGGCTCCTCATCGACGTCGCCAACCTCCACACCAACCACGTCAACCGCGGCGAGGACCCGGCCAAGGCGCTGGACGAACTGCCGGTCGAGGCCATCGCGTACGTCCATGTCGCGGGCGGCTTCGAGCGGGACGGGGTCTGGCACGACAGCCACGCGCACCCCGTCCCGGAGCCGGTCCTCGCGATCCTGGCCGACCTCGCGTCGCGCACCGAACCGCCCGGCGTCCTCCTCGAAAGGGACGAGAACTTTCCCGAACCGGCGGAGCTCGCGCGTGAGTTGGACGCCATCCGGGCCACGGTGAAGACCTCGGGGATATCCGGCGGGACAGCCTCGGCCCCGCCGGACGCGGTGCCGCCCGCCTCCGGCGCCGCCCGGCAGCGCACCGCGCTCTCCCAGGCCGCCCTGCTCTCCGCGCTCGTGGCGGGCACCCCGGCGCCCGAGGGCTTCGACCGCGCGCGCCTGAAGGTGCAGAGCCACGCGCTGGCCGCCAAGCGGGCCGATGTCGTCGCGAAGGTCGCGCCGGAGCTGCCGGAGATCCTCGCGGCCGCCTACCGCGCCGAGTTCCTCTCGTACGCCCAGAGGCGCCCCATGACCGGCGGCTACCGCCACGACGCCCTCGGCTTCGCCGAGCACCTGCTGCTCGCGGGGCGGCCCGAGTCGCCGGACGCCCGGCGGCTGCTCGGCGACTGGTGGCTCGAACGCTCGGGCCCGGCGCCGCTCTCCCGGCGGCCCGCCGCCAGGCTCCTGCACGCCACCCGCCGCGTCCTGCTGAGGCGTTGACCCCATGGGCGCGGCAGCGATCGTGTACGCGACCGCCGTCCTGATCTCCTCCGCGCTGCTGGTCACGGGCGTGGTGTCGGCCCGCCGCGGCGGGTCCCCGCACGGCGAGGACCCCCGTGCCGGGGACGGGGCCTTCGTACGGGGCACCCTGGAGGCCGCGTTCCTCTCCGGCGGCCCCGCCCGCGCCGTCGACGCGGTGATCGCGGGGCTGCACGAGGACGGCCGTCTGGTCGTCGCGGGCCCCGGCGTCGTCGGCATCACGCGGCCGACCGCGCGGAACGCCGCCGAACAGGCGGTCATCGACGCCCACACGGCGGCTCCCAGCGGCGCGCTGCACTGGCTGCGTGCGGCCGTGATGCGCAGCCACCCGGTCCAGGAGACGGGCGAGGCGCTGGCGGGGCGGGGGCTCGTCGTGCGCCCAGGGGCCCGGCGCACCTGGCGGCGCTGGGCGGGGGCGCAGGTCTTCCTGGCCTTCGTCGGGTGCATGGTGGCGGGTCTCCTGACGGCCGTGCAGTACGCCGACGACGACTACACGGAGCCGGACCGGCTTCTCGACAGCCTCCTGTACGTCCTGCTCCCCGCCGCCGCCCTCGGCATCGGCGTCGGCCTCCTCTGTCTCGGCTTGACGTCCGGACAGCTCACGCCCGCGGGCCGCCGTGCCCTGCGCCAGTACGTCGAGTCGTCCCGGCACCTGACGGGCGCCGCCCACCTCGTGGCCACCCGCGGGCTCTCGGCGGCCCACCCCGACCTGCGGTCCCAGCTCATCGCCGCGGCCAGGGCCCGGGGCCTCGCGTTGCCTCCCTCGTCCCCGGCACCGCTGCCGTACCAGGACCCGAACCTCTGGAACGCCGGGGCGCCGGCCTGGTGCGGGTCCAACTCGGGCTTCAGCGGCGGAGGCGGCGGCAGCGGTGGTTCCGCGTGCTCCGGTGGCGGCGGCGGAGCGGCCTGCTCGGGCAGCGGCAGCGCCTGCTCGGGCGGCGGCGGTTCGTCGTGCGGCGGCGGGGGCGGCTCGTCCTGTGGCGGCGGTGGCGGTGGGTCCAGTTGCGGCAGCTCGTCCTCCTCCTAATGGGCGGCGCACGCCGCGCCACCCGGCCCGGTGGCGCCGTACGGAGGTTGGCGTACGCCCCGCCGTAACGCCTCTCCGGGCCACTCGGGGCGCACTAGCGTGCGGTGCCGCAACAGGAGGCACCATGCGATCCCGAATCATCAACGGAACCGGCCTCGTCGTCACGGGACTCGTCGCGACGCTCGCCGCGCTGATCTTTCCCCTCTGGTCCTACGAGGACCGCTCGGGCACCGGCCTGGACAGACTGAACGCGGAGACGGTGTCGACCGACTTCGGGCCGCTCTCCGCCCTGGACAGGGACTTCGTCGGCAAGGTGCGCCTCGCGGGCCTGTGGGAGCTGCCCGCGGGCCAGCAGGCACAGGAGCGCGGCACCACCCGGGCGGTGCGTACCGCGGGCGACCACCTCGTGGAGGGCCACACGTTCCTGGACGCGCGCGTACGCGAGGTCGCCGCCCGGCTGCGCCTCGAACTGCCGAGCCAGCCCAGCCCGCAGCAGCGGCAGTGGCTCGCCGAGCTGAGCGCGGCGCGCGGCGGGACGTACGACGAGAAGTTCGCCAACATCCTGCGCCGGGCGCACGGCAAGGTCTTCTCGGTGGTGGCCGAGGTGCGCGCCAACACCCGCAACTCGCTGGTGCGGACGCTCGCCGACGACGCGAACACGACGGTCCTGGACCACATCACCGTCCTGGAGAAGACCGGCCTGGTCGACTTCGACGGTCTCGCGCGGGACGCGGCTCCCGGCCAGGCCCCCGCGACCCGCTCCCCCGCCCCGCCGGGCCCCACCACGTCACCGGCCCCGGCCTCGCCCGTCACCCCGTCCCCCACGTATCCCCTGCCCCCGGCCGCGTCCCGCCCGAAGCCGGAGTAGCCTCCACAAACGGAACGTTACCCACCCGTCACCGCGTGTCCGCATGGTGAAAATGCCATGGCGGGAAGCGCCGCCTTCGCATAGAACACCGCCATGTTCTGGGTCCCCCTGCTTCTCCTCGCCTGCGCCGCGACCGGCCTGACCTGCGGCAGGCTCTGCGTGGCCGCCGCCCGTGCCGCCGCCGGGGAGACGGCCGCGCCTCAACGGCGTCAACTCACGCTCTACGAGGCGGCGTTTCTGTCCGGCGGCCCCGCCCGCGTCGCGGACCTGGCGCTCGTCACGATGGCCGGGGCGCGGCGGCTGCTGATCGCGCACACCGGCTGGGCGACCGTGGTCGACCCGGAGGGGCGCGACGACATCGAGCGTTCGGTGCTCGGCGCGATCGGGCGGGGCGGGCAGGCCCGCATCGCGCCGATACGCCGCGGGGCGGCCACCGCCGACGCCGTGCGGGCCCTCGCGGACCGGCTCGTCGCCGCGGGTCTCGCCGTTCCGCGGGGGTCGGGCGACGGCGTGGCGGCCGGGGTGCGCCAGGTGCGGGCCACGGCGGTGGCGGTGCTCGCGCTCGGCGCCGTCGCGGCGCTCATGCCGGGTCAGGAGCCCGCGTCCGCAGGGGAGTTGCCGGTCGCCGCATGGTTCGCGCTTCCTCTGCTGCTGTGCGCCGGCTGTCTGCTGATCGCCCGCGTCGAGGCCCATCCGTACACGCGCTGGGCCTCACCGGCGGGGCAGCGGCTCCTTGGGGCGCTCGACGCGGGCGACGACCACCTCACCACCGTGGCGGTACGAGGAGTGCGCGCCGCCCGTGACCCGGAGCTGCGCGCGGCCTTCTCGCGGCGGGCGGGCCGGGCGGACGGGAGAGCCGCTCAACGGGGGCATTGAGCCGACACCGACGGGCCGGTGCTTTACTTCACCGAATATCGCACGAATCATCCCCTTTGTTCCACGCCGACGTCACCGGGGCCGCACGCCCGGACCAAAGGGGTATGAAGCGCGATGAGAGCAGCAGCCGCCCGTTACGGAACCGCCGGATCCCTGGTCCTGACCGCCCTCGTCGTCGCCCCCGCGGAAAGCGCGAGCGGTGCCACCGCACCGTCCGCCGAGGAGCGGGGCGTCTTCGTCGCCGCCGAGCGCGCCGAGGCCGCCGGAATCCGCTGGGGCGCCTGCGGCAAGGCCGAGGACCTGCCCCCGTCGCTGCGGTGCGGGACGGTCGTGGTGCCGCTGGACTACGCACGGCCCCGGGGCACGCAGATCCGGCTGACCGTCAGCCGGGCCAAGGCGACCGGCACGGCCGGCGAGCGGGCGGTCGCACGCCAGGGCTCGCTGCTCTACAACCCGGGCGGCCCCGGCTCCTCGGGCATGGCCTTCCCCGTCATGGGCATGATGCCCGAGTGGAAGCGCGTCGCGGCCGCCTACGACCTGGTGGGTTACGCCCCGCGCGGCGTCGGCCGCTCCGCCCCGCTCTCCTGCCGCCACCCGAAGCACCTCACCGAGGCGCCCACGAGCGCGCCGAGCCACCCCGACGCCGCGTACAAGAAGGAGCGCATCGCCAAGGCGAAGGCGTACGCGCGCGGGTGTGCCGCCCGCAACCCCGGTCTGCGGCACTACACGTCGCTGAACAACGCGCGCGACCTCGACGTGCTGCGGGCCGCGCTCGGCGAGCGGAAGCTGACGTTCATGGGCGCCTCGTACGGCACCTACATCGGGGCGGTCTACGCGACGCTCTTCCCCTCGCACGTGCGCCGCATGGTCTTCGACTCGGCGGTGAACCCCGATCCCTCGCGGATCTGGTACGGCAACAACCTCGCCCAGTCGGCGGCCTTCGAGCGGCGCTGGGCGGACTTCCGCGCGTGGATGGCCAAGCACGACAAGACGTACGGCCTGGGCAGGACGCCGGAAGCCGTCCTGCGCGGCTACGAGAAGGCGGGCGAGAGGCTGGCCCGCAGGCCCGCCGGCGGCAAGGTCGGCCCGGGCGAGCTTCAGGCGGCGTTCCTGGAGGCCGCGTACTACGACGACTACTGGCCGATGCGCGCGGCGGCGCTCTCGGAGTACCTCAAGGGCAACCCGAAGCCGCTGATCGAGCAGGCCGCGCCGGAACCGCGCGGGGCGGCGGAGGCGGAGAACGCCGGCTCGGTCTACACGGCCGTGGAGTGCAACGACGCCCCCTGGCCGACGGACTTCGAGACCTGGGACCGCGACAACTCCCTGCTCGCGCGCTCGGCACCGTTCGAGACGTGGGCGAACGTGTGGATGAACCTGCCGTGCGCCTACTGGCCGGTGCCCCGGCAGCGGCAGGTCGACGTCCGTGCGGCCGGGGGCGAGCTGCCCCCGACCCTGATCCTGGCCGCCGAGCGCGACGCGGCGACCCCGTACGAGGGCGCCCGTGAGCTGAACCGCAGGCTGGGCGGCTCGGCCCTGGTGACCGAGCGGGGCACGGGCACGCACGGGATCGGCGGCGGCAGCAACGCCTGCGTCAACCGGCACCTGGAGACGTACCTCCTGGAGGGCCGTGTCCCGGCGCGGGGCACGTCGTGCGCACCGCGCCAGGAGCCGGAGCCGCAGTCACTCTGAGGAGCTCCGGGGCTCCGGGGCTCCGGGACTACGCCAGGCCCGCCACGAGGTCGGCGACGGACTTGCGGCGGCCGGTGTAGAACGGCACCTCTTCGCGGACGTGCATGCGGGCCTCGGAGGCACGCAGGTGACGCATGAGGTCGACGATGCGGTACAGCTCGTCGGCCTCGAAGGCCAGCATCCACTCGTAGTCGCCGAGCGAGAACGAGGCGACGGTGTTGGCGCGCACGTCGGGGTAGCCGCGGGCCATCATGCCGTGGTCCTTGAGCATGCGGCGACGGTCCTCGTCGGGCAGCAGGTACCAGTCGTAGGACCGCACGAAGGGGTACACGCTGATGTAGTCGCGCGGCGTCTCGTCTGCCAGGAAGGCCGGGATGTGCGACTTGTTGAACTCGGCGGGGCGGTGCAGCGCCATGTTCGACCAGACCGGCTCCAGGGCGCGGCCGAGCCTGGTGCGGCGGAAGAGGTTGTAGGCCTCCTGGAGCTCGTCGCTGGTCTCGGCGTGCCACCAGATCATGATGTCGGCGTCGGCGCGCAGACCGGAGACGTCGTACGTGCCGCGGATCGTGATGTCCTTGGCGGCGAGCTGGTCGAACAGCTCCTGGACCTCGTCGGCGTAGCCCGCGCGGTCCTCGGGGAGCACGTCCCGCAGCTTGAAGACCGACCACAGGGTGTAGCGGATGACCTCGTTGAGGTCCTTGGCCTTCTTGCCGGCGTTCGGGCTCTTGGCGGTGGCGTCGTCACTCATGCCCCTATTCTCCTCCGGCCCCGTGGAGACTCTGCACCGGGTTGCGGGTGAGCTCGTCCACACCGGTCCGGTCGCCGGCCAGCTGGTCGACGGCGGCGTTGGCGCTCGCGACGCAGGCCGGGATGCCCACACCGTCGTACGCCGCTCCGCACACCGCGAGGCCGGGCAGCCTGCCCACGTGTTCGCGGACGCGGGCCACGCGCGCGTGGTGGCCGACGGGGTACTGCGGGAGGCCGTCGTGCCAGCGGGTGACGCGGGTGGCGACGGGCTCGGCGGCAAGACCTGTCGCCGCGCGCAGGTCGCGCCGTGAGAGGTCGAGCAGCTCGGCGTCGTCGCGCCCCAGGATCTCGCTCTCCCCGTACCGCCCCACCGAAGTGCGGAGCACCAGCAGGTCGGGGTCCTCCTCGGCGATCCAGCCCCACTTGCGCGAGGCGAACGTGGACGCCTTGATGGTGTGCCCGTCCACGGGCGGCACGAGAAAACCGCTGCCTTCGGGGAGGTCGGTCTCGCTGCGGCGGTACGCGAGGGTCATCAGGGCCATGGAGGCGTACTCCACACCGGCGAGTTCGGCCGCGGCGGCGGGCGCCTCGACGCCGAGCAGCGCGGCGGCGGCGTAGGCGGGCACGGCGACCACGACGGACTCGGCGGCGATGGCGTCGTCGCGGGTGCTCACCTGCCACCCCTGCGGGGTGCGCCGCAGCCCGGTGACCGGCGTCCCGGTGCGGATCTCCCCGCCACGCGCGCGTACCGAGTCCGCGAGGGCGAGGGGCAGTTGCCCGACGCCGCCCTCGATGCCCATGAAGACGGGCCCTGTCCGCTGGTTCCGCGCGGCCTTCGCCTGGATGGCGCGCACGCCCTCGGTGAGGGAGGCGTGCGTGCGGGCGGCCTCGAAGAGCTGCGGGACGGCCGAGCGCATCGAGATGCGGTACGCGTCCCCGGCGTAGACGCCGCCGAGCAGCGGCTCCACGAGCCGGTCGACGACCTCGCGGCCCAGGCGTTCGGCGACGAAGGCACCGACCGCGACGTCGTCGCCGACCTCGGTGGGCGGCAGTTCACGGTCCTGCTCGATGCGGCGCAGGCCCTCGTCGGAGAGGACCCCGGAGAGCGCGGAGGCGTCGCCGGGGACGCCCATGACGTGGCCCTTGGGCATGGGGCGCAGGGCGCCGCGGGTCCAGATCGACGCGGTCGCGGTGGCGGGCGGCTGAAGCCGCTCACCGAGGCCCACCTCGCGGGCGAGCGCGACGGCTTCGGGGCGGCGGGCGAGCATCGACTCGGCCCCGAGGTCGACGCGGACCCCGGCGATCTCCCCGGCGTGCAGCTTGCCGCCGATCCTGTCGGAGGCTTCGAGGAGCGTCACCCGGGTGCCCGGGGCGGTGACGAGCAGCCGGTGCGCGGCCGCGAGGCCCGCGATGCCGCCCCCGATGACGACGGCGTGGCCGCTACCCGTACGTGTGTCCGTTTCGCGCATGTCCCCACTCTCTCAGAGCCCGCTCCGGTCCCCCGACACAGGCTCTCGGACGGCCGAGTCCCGACCGTGACCGCATCGGGACCGCCCGGCAACCACCGTTTCGCCCCGCTCCGGCGTCGAAGGGGCACCAGTCACCGAGTCCCCCGGGGGAACGTCCATGGACACATCAGGCACGCTCCGCGCGGTCCGGATCCTCCCCGCGGTCCTGCTGGCCGCCGCGCTGGCGCTCGCGGGGTGCACCGCGGGCGACAGCGACAGCGCCGGCGGCGACAAGGCGGCCGTGGACCAGAAAGGGGCGGGCGCCAACGGCCTGGGCAGCGGCCGGGCCGACAAGTCCGCCGCGAAGCCCGGCGGGTCGGGCGCGAAGAAGCCGCGGCAGCCGGACGGCACCCACATCATCCGCACCGCGACGCTCACCATCCGCGTCAAGGACGTGCCGAAGGCGCTGGCGCGGGCCCGGACGGCGGCCGAGGACGCGGGCGGCATCGTCGGCGACGAGAAGACCTCACGCGACGGCACGGGCCGCGACCGCTCCCGCGTCGTGCTGCGCGTCCCCCAAGAGCGGTACGAGGAGGTCCTCACCGCCCTGGAGGGCACCGGCAGGCTGGTCGACAGGGACGCCAAGGCCAAGGACGTCACCGACCAGGTCGTCGACGTGGAGAGCCGCGTCGCGTCGCAGCGGGCGAGCGTGGCGCGCGTACGGGAGCTGATGGACAAGGCCACGAAGCTGAGCGACGTGGTCGCCCTTGAGGGCGAGCTGAGCACCCGTCAGGCCGATCTGGAGGCGCTGCTCGCCCAGCGGGCCTCGCTGAAGGACCGCACGACCATGGCGACGGTCACGCTGTCCCTCACCGAGGGCGCGGCGCGTGCGGACACCGGGGACGACGACGGCGATCCGACGCTCGTGGACGCGCTGGCGGGCGGCTGGAACGCGTTCGTCACCGTGCTGCGCTGGATCGGGGTCGCGCTCGCCGCGGTGCTGCCGTTCGCGGCGGTGGCGGCGCTGCTGGTCGTGCTCTGGCTGCGGGTGGTGCGCCCGAGGGTGCGGCGCTCGCCGCGGCGGGGCGGGTCGTAGCGTGTCGGTATGAGCGGCACACGAGAGCGACTGGTCATCATCGGAGGCGACGCCACCGGCATGTCGGCGGCGTCGCAGGCACGCAGGCTCAGGAAGCCGGAGGAGCTGGAGATCGTCGCGTTCGAGCGCGGCGGCTTCGCCTCGTACTCCGCGTGCGGCATCCCGTACTGGGTGGGCGGCGACGTCGGGGAACGGGACGACCTGATCGCGCGCACGCCGCAGGAGCACCGCGAGCGCGACATCGACCTGCGGATGCGCACGGAGGCGCTCCGCATCGACGTCCCGGGCAGGCGCGTACTGGCCCGCGACCTCGCGTCCGGCGAGGAGTACTGGACCGCGTACGACAAGCTCGTCATCGCGACCGGCGCCCGTCCCGTCCGCCCGCCGCTGCCCGGCATCGACGCCCCCGGCGTGCACGGCGTGCAGACCCTCGGCGACGGGCAGGCGCTGATCGACGCCCTGACGCGTACGGAGGGCCGGCGCGCGGTGGTGGTCGGCGCGGGCTACATCGGCGTCGAGATGGCGGAGGCGCTGATCCGCCGCGGCTACGACGTGACGGCCGTCAACCGCGGCAAGGAGCCGATGTCCACGCTCGACCCGGACATGGGCCGCCTGGTCCACGACGCGATGACCGGCATGGGCATCGAGATGGTGAACGACGCCGAGGTCACGAAGGTCCTCACCGGGGACGACGGCCGGGTCAGGGCGGTGGCCACCGAGGACGCCGAGTACCCGGCGGACATCGTGGTGCTCGGCCTCGGCGTCCGCCCCGAGACGACGCTCGCCGAGGAGGCCGGGCTGCCGGTCGGCGACAACGGCGGCCTGCTGACCGACCTGGCGATGCGGGTGCGCGGCCACGAGGACATCTGGGCGGGCGGGGACTGCGTGGAGGTGCTCGACCTGGTGTCGGGCCGGGAGCGCCACATCGCGCTCGGCACCCACGCGAACAAACACGGGCAGGTCATCGGCTCCAACGTGGGCGGCGGCTACGCGACGTTCCCCGGCGTGGTGGGCACGGCCGTCAGCAAGGTGTGCGACCTGGAGATCGCCCGCACGGGTCTGCGCGAGAAGGAGGCGCGGGCGGCGGGCCTGCGGTACGTGACGGTGACCATCGAGTCGACGAGCCGCGCGGGCTACTACCCGGGCGCGGCCCCGATGACGGTGAAGATGCTGGCCGAGCGGCGCACGGGCAGGCTGCTCGGCGTCCAGATCGTCGGCCGTGAGGGCGCGGGCAAGCGGGTGGACGTCGCGGCGGTCGCCCTGACGGCACGGATGACGGTGGAGCAGATGACGGCCCTTGACCTGGGCTACGCGCCGCCCTTCTCCCCCGTGTGGGACCCGGTCCTGGTGGCGGCGCGCAAGGCGGTGGCGGCGGTTCGCGCGGGCTGACGGCGACGCCCCGGGTATGCCCGCGCCCCCGGGCATGCCCTGTTCCAGTCCCTCTCCCCCGGCGCGGAGGACACTTGCCGTGCAGGTCAGAACGCGCTTGCTACGGAAAAGCCGCCACCCGGCGGCCCACGCCCTTTGGCTGATTCACTCGCTTCGTACGCGCGGGAATCACCGTGCCGTGGGAGCCCGCCCACGGCATGCGCATGCATACGACACGCGACCGCCCGGCGTGCGGCGTCACCCCCTCTGAGCGGCGGGGGTTCACCGGAACGTGTCCCTCCACCCGTGCACCACCCCCACCTCGGCTCTCCTTCTGTCCCAATAGAGGAGTGCCGTCTCTTTTCCGCCAGCTTTCACGGAATCAGCACAGATCCCCCAGGTGGGACGCACCATGTGACGCGTCAGAGCGGCACGGACACACACTGCGACAGGTGTCCGCGCCGTTGGGGGCCGGGCCGGGGTGGGGACACCCCCTCTCGGCCCGACCGTGGAGGGGACCACACACCAGATGAAGAACACCGCGCGAGCGGCGGCTCTCGACGCCGGCGCCCTGCCTCTCATGCTCTCGCTGCCCGGCACACCGGCGGAGCCGGACAGCTCCCTCCTCCTCAAGGAAGCGTGAGGCGACCGTGCGCATCCTCGTCCTCGGCTCCACCGGATTTCTGGGCGGGCACATCGCCGGGCGGCTGCACGGCCTGCCGGGCGTGCGGCTGCTGCGCGCCGGCCGCGCCCCCGGCGACGCCCCGCGGATCGACCTCGCCACGTGCACCCTCGACGGGCTCACCGAGCGGCTCGCCAAGGCGGCGCCCGACGCCGTGGTCAACTGCGCGGGCTCGGTCGGCGCCGGCCCCCTGCCCCTCGCCGAGGTCAACGCCCGCGGCCCCGCCGTGCTCTGCGCGGCCATGGCGGCGGCGCTGCCCAAGGCCCGCCTGGTGCACCTCGGCTCGGCGGCCGAGTACGGGCCGACCGGCGCCGGCGAGCGGACCCCGGAGGACGCTCCCGCCCGCCCGGTCACCCCGTACGGCGCCACCAAGCTGGCCGGGACTCTCGCTGTCCTGGAGAGCCGGCTCGACGCCCTGGTCCTGCGGGTCACCATGCCGGTGGGCCCCGGCGCGCCGCCCGCCGGGCTGCCCGGCCGCCTGACCGCCGAGCTGAGCCGGGCCGTGGCCCAGACCCCCCACGGCACGGTCAAGGTGGGCGATCTGTCGGCGCACCGGGACTTCGTCGACGTACGCGACGTGGCGCGGGCCGTGGCGCTCGCCCTGGCCCTGCCGGGACGGCTGCCGCGGCTGATCAACGTCGGCGGCGGGCGGGCGGCCCCGGTGCGCGACCTGGCTCACGGCCTGGTCAGGGCGGCGGACTTCACCGGCGAACTCCTGGAGACGGCCGGCGCGGCCGGCCGTTCCACCGCGGTGCCCTGGCAGTGCGCCGACATCACCGCGGCGGAGTGGGAACTCGGCTGGCAGCCGCGGTTCTCCCTGCGCGACTCGGTGACCACGCTCTGGGCCTCGGACGGCGCACCCCGGCGCGCACGGGCCGCCGGGGAGCCCCGATGACCACACCGCTGCAACGGTCCCTGCCCGAGCGGGGCAGGGACCGTTTTCCGGACATTTTTCAGACAGCCGTGCGCTCGTGCACGTACTCCACGAGCCGGGTCAGCGCGTCGGGGTCCGTGGTCGGCAGGACACCGTGGCCGAGGTTGAAGATGTGCCCCTCCAGGCCCTTCGCCGCGGCGAGCACCTCGTCGGTCTTCGTCTCGACGGCCTCGCGCGTGGAGAACAGGACCGCCGGGTCGAGGTTGCCCTGGATCGCCTTGCCGGGCCCGACGCGGCGCGCCGCCTCGTCCACCGGCACCCGCCAGTCGGCGCCGACGACATCGGCACCGGCCTCGCCCATGAGGCCGAGCAGCTCGCCCGTGCCGACGCCGAAGTGGATGCGCGGCACGCCGTACGAGGCGATGGCGTCGAAGACCTTCGCCGACGCGGGCATCACCGAGCGCCGGTAGTCGGCGGGCGACAGGGCGCCCACCCAGGAGTCGAAGAGCTGCACGGCGCTGGCGCCCGCCTCGATCTGCACCTTCAGGAAGGCCCCGGTGATCTCCGCGAGCCGGTCCAGGAGATCGGCCCAGAGCTGCGGGTCGCCGTACATGAGCGCCTTGGTGTGCTCGTGGTTGCGGCTCGGTCCGCCCTCGACGAGGTAGCTCGCGAGGGTGAAAGGCGCGCCCGCGAATCCGATGAGCGGCGTGGAGCCGAGCTCGGCCGTCAGCATGCCCATCGCCTCGGTGACGTAGTGCACGTCCTCCGGCGTGAGGTCCCGCAGCTGCGCGAGGTCGGCGCGCGTACGGATGGGGTTCTCGACGACGGGCCCGACACCGGGCTTGATGTCGAGGTCGATGCCGATGGCCTTCAGCGGCACGACGATGTCGCTGAAGTAGATCGCGGCGTCCACGTTGTGGCGGCGCACCGGCTGAAGTGTGATCTCGGTGACCAGGTCGGGCCGCATGCAGGACTCCAGCATGGCCGTGCCCTCGCGCACCTTGAGGTACTCGGGCAGTGAGCGCCCCGCCTGCCGCATGAACCAGACCGGCGTGTGCGGCACGGCCTCACGCCGGCACGCCTTCATGAACGGGGAGTCGTACGTCGCTTCGTGTCGCCGGCCCGCGGGGCTCTGGCTGCTGTTGGCACTCACCCGGAAAGTCTCCCACGTCGACCGGCGGCCCTCCGACGGGTGTCTCTCCCTGCACGAAGGCGCCGTTCCCCTTAACCTTCCCCGCATGGCTGCGGCTCAGGGACAACGGTCGGACGGCGCTGGCGAGATGGAGAGTTCGGAGGGGAAGGTGGCGGATTCGGCTCCGCTGCCCTTCCGCACGGCGGTCGACGCGCTGCGGGGGGCACGGCTGCGGCCGGAGATCGAGATCGATCCGACGCGGGCACCGCAGCGGCTCGCGCCGCACGCGTACGCGCTGGAGGCGGCGGTCGTGGACGGCGATGAGGACCTCGCGGACGGCCGCCTCGTGCTGCTGCACGACCCGGCGGGGCACGACGCCTGGCAGGGCACCTTCCGGCTCGTCACGCTGGTGCGGGCGGAGCTGGAACCGGAGATGGCGGCGGATCCGCTGCTCCCCGAGGTGTGCTGGTCCTGGCTGACCGGCGCACTTCAGTCGCGCGGGCTCTCCGCCGGGGAGGCCAGCGGCACGGTGACGCGCGCCGGATCGCACTACTTCGGGGGGCTCGCGGAGCGCCCGCCCGCCTCGCAGATCGAGATCCGGGCCTCGTGGACGCCGCGGGAGGGCGCCGGCGGGGTGCCGGACACCGCGACGCATCTGGCCGCGTGGTGCGAGCTGCTCTGCCAGGTCGCCGGGCTGCCGCCGGCCGCGCCGGGCGACGCGTCCGTGGTGTCGCTGCCGCAGCGGAGGGGACCACTCTCCCCCTGACCCGCTTCCGCCGGCCCGGCCTCTCGCGCGCCGCGCGCCCCCCTCCCCGACCAGCCGACCGACCACGCATCCACCCACTCGTTGATCCAACGGGTGGGTTTCGTGTGCGCCGGAGCGTTCGGCCTGGGGTGCCTCTTCCGTGGTCACTCGGAAGAGTGACCACTCGGTTCGATCTTCGGATGATCGAGTGCGCGTCCGAATTGCCCCGATTATTACGCACCAAATCCTGATCATTTCCTAAAGGCGGGCGCCTTTGCTGCCGAAGAGGTTTGTGACCTTGAAAGCACGGTTTCGCCCGGCTTCATCCCCGAGCCGGCCCCGTCCCGCCACCCCCAGGAGGCCTGGTGTCCGTTCTCCTCGAGCAGCCCGCAAGCCTGGTCGCCTACCGCCCGAACAAGCCGACCGCCATGGTCGTCGTGGCCGACCCCCGCGTCCGTTCCACCGTCACCCGCCACCTGTGGGCGCTCGGCGTACGCGACGTCATCGAGGCCTCGTCCATCGCGGAGGCTCGTCCCCGCATCGGCAACCCCAGGGACATCTGCGTCGCAGACGTCCACCTCCCCGACGGCTCAGGCCTGACGCTCCTCTCCGAGACCCGTGCCGCGGGCTGGCCCAACGGCCTCGCCCTCTCCGCCGCCGACGACATCGGTGCCGTGCGCAACGCCCTCGCGGGCGGCGTCAAGGGCTACGTCGTCACCGGCACGCGTACGAACGTCGGACTCCCCACCCGCCCCGGCGCCGCTCCCATCGGCTCGGCCGCCGCCCGAATGCACCGCCGCCCTCCGGGCACCCCGAGCCACCCCGGCGGCTACCGCGAGCTGTCCGGCCGTGAGGTCGAGGTGCTCCGCCTGGTCGCCGAAGGCCAGTCGAACAAGGCCATCGGCGTCTCGATGGGCCTGTCCGCCCTGACCGTGAAGAGCCACCTCGCCCGGATCGCGCGCAAGCTCGGCACGGGTGACCGGGCCGGGATGGTCGCGGTCGCCCTGCGCACCGGAATCATCCACTGACTGATTTACAACCCTTTCGCGCTCGTCGACGGAACGTTCCGTCGACGGGCGCCGCGCATACACAGATACCCTTGACAGGTGACCGACGCCCAAGAGACCGCAGCAGACAGCTCACTGCGAACCACCGGAGGCGCTCCTCCGGACGACGTCGAAACGGCGCCGACCCCGCTGCTCGAGCCCCGCGACGGCATTCCGCCGGTGATCGCCGACGAGGAGGCCCTCGCCGAGATGATCGCCGCGTACGCCCGCGGCACCGGCCCCGTGGCCGTGGACGCCGAGCGCGCGTCCGGCTACCGGTACGGCCAGCGCGCCTATCTCGTCCAGCTCCGCCGCGAGGGCGCGGGCACCGCCCTGATCGACCCCGTGGCCTGCCCCGACCTCTCCGGTCTCGGCGAGGCCATCGGCGACGCGGAGTGGGTCCTGCACGCGGCCACGCAGGACCTGCCGTGCCTGCGCGAAATAGGCATGATCCCCTCCCGCATCTTCGACACCGAGCTGGCGGGGCGGCTCGCCGGGTTCCCGCGGGTCGGTCTCGGCGCGATGGTCGAGAGCGTCCTCGGGTACGTCCTGGAGAAGGGGCACTCCGCCGTCGACTGGTCGACCCGGCCGCTGCCCGAGCCCTGGCTGCGGTACGCGGCACTGGACGTGGAGCTCCTGGTCGACCTGCGCGACGCCCTGGAGAAGGAGCTGGACCGGCAGGGGAAGCTGGAGTGGGCCCGCGAGGAGTTCGACGCCATCGCCTCCGCGCCGCCCGCGCCGCCCCGCAAGGACCCCTGGCGTCGGACGTCCGGGATGCACAAGGTGCGGCGGCGCCGTCAGATGGCGGTCGTACGGGAACTGTGGACCGCGCGTGACAAGGTCGCGCAGCGGCGGGACGTGTCGCCCGGCAAGGTGCTCAGTGACGGGGCGATCGTCGAGGCGGCGCTCGGGCTGCCGCCCAACGTGCACGCGCTCGCGGGCCTCACGGGCTTCGGGCACCGCATGGGGCGGCGCCAGCTCGAGCAGTGGCAGGCGGCGGTGGACCGGGCGAAGGCGCTGCCGGACTCCGAGCTTCCGCAGCCGGGGCAGACGGTGAGCGGTCCTCCGCCGCCGCGGTCCTGGGCGGACCGTGACCCCGCGGCGGCGGCACGTCTGTCCGCGGCGCGGGCAGCGGTCTCCGCGCTGGCGGAGCAGCTGAACATGCCTCAGGAGAACCTGATCACCCCGGACACGGTCCGTCGCGTCTGCTGGGAGCCGCCGGCTCAGGTGGACCCCGAGACGGTCGCCGAAGCCCTGGCCTCCCACGGCGCCCGCCCCTGGCAGATCACCCACGTAACCCCAGCCTTGGTAGCAGCCCTCGCCTGAACGCCCCCCCCCGGCGGGGCGTGGCCTCCCCCTGGCGGGGCGAAGCCGGGGCCCTGGCGGGGCCGAAGCCGGGCCCCTGGCGGGGTCGAGGCCAGGGTCCCTGGCGGGGCAGGGCCCGGGCCCCTGGCGGGGGCGGACCGGAGCCCCTGCGGGACAGGGCAGGCCGGGACCTCTGGCCGGGGTGGGGCCGGGACCTCTGGCGGGGCAGGGCCGGGGCCCCTGGCGGGGCGGACGGAGCCCCTGCGGGACAGGGCAGGCCGGGACCCCTGGCCGGGGCGGGGCCGGGACCTCTGGCGGGGCAGGGCCCGACTCGCCACCGCACCGCTTCGCGGCAAGACTTTCCCACCCACCCACCCGTTTACCCCGCATCAAGGGATGCCGTGCCCCTACGTCACCCACTCGAAGCCGGGTGAGCGGGCGGGTGGGTGGGAGAGATTCGCCGCGAAGCGGCGGCCCAGAACCGGCCGGACCGCCAAGCGAGAAGCACCAGCCAGGCGAGACGCCCCGAAGCGGCACCCGACGCCCGCCCAGGCCACCAACCGCGGCGCAGCCCAGGCCACCGACCGCGGCGCAGCCGAGGCCACCGCCCGGCCCCGGGACAACAGCCACCGCGGCCCGAGGCCAGATGTGACGTTCGCCTCCCCAAGCCCTCCCTTGGCCGCATAGTTACCGGCAAGTAGGGTGGAGAGAAGGAAGCGCGCCGCAGGTGTGGCGCAACCGCACCCTGGAGGAGAGCCATCGTGCCTCGTACCGTCAGGGACGTCGTCTTCGTGGATGGCGTCCGCACCCCGTTCGGCAAGGCGGGCCCGAAGGGCATCTACCACGAGACCCGTGCCGATGACCTCGTCGTGAAGGCCATCCGGGAGCTCCTTCGACGCAACCCGGACCTCGACCCCGCCAAGATCGACGAGGTCGCCATCGCCGCGACCACGCAGATCGGCGACCAGGGTCTGACGATCGGCCGCACCGCCGGCATCCTGGCCGGGCTCCCGCAGTCCGTGCCCGGCTACTCCATCGACCGCATGTGCGCCGGCGCGCTGACCGCCGTCACCTCGGTCGCGGGCAGCGTCGCCTTCGGCGCGTACGACATCGCCGTCGCCGGCGGTGTCGAGCACATGGGCCGCCACCCCATGGGCGAGGGCGTCGACCCGAACCCCCGCTTCGTCAGCGAGAAGCTCGTCGACGAGTCCGCCCTGTTCATGGGCATGACCGCCGAGAACCTGCACGACCGGTACCCGAGCATCACCAAGCAGCGCGCCGACGAGTACGCCGTGCGCTCGCAGGAGAAGGCCGCCAAGGCGTACGCCGACGGCAAGATCCAGGCCGACCTGGTGCCGATCTCCGTACGGCGGACGAACGAGGAGGCCGGTGAGACCGGCTGGGGCCTCGCCACCGCCGACGAGCCGATGCGTCCGGGGACGACCCTGGAGAACCTCGCGGGGCTCAAGACGCCGTTCCGTACGCACGGCCGCGTCACGGCCGGCAACGCCGCGGGCCTCAACGACGGCGCCACCGCCTCGCTGATCGCCTCCGAGGAGTTCGCGCGGGAGAACAACCTCCCCGTGAAGATGCGCCTCGTCTCGTACGCCTTCGCGGGCGTCGAGCCCGAGGTCATGGGCTACGGCCCGATCCCGGCCACGGAGAAGGCGCTGGCCAAGTCGGGCCTGGACATCTCCGACATCGGTCTCTTCGAGATCAACGAGGCCTTCGCCGTGCAGGTGCTCGCCTTCCTGGAGCACTACGGCATCGCGGACGACGACACGCGCGTCAACCAGTACGGCGGCGCCATCGCGTTCGGCCACCCGCTCGCCTCCTCCGGCGTACGCCTGATGACGCAGCTCGCGCGGCAGTTCGAGGAGCAGCCCGAGGTGCGCTACGGCATCACGACGATGTGCGTCGGCTTCGGCATGGGCGCGACGGTCATCTGGGAGAACCCGAACCACAAGGACGCCGGAGGCGACAAGTGAGCAGCTCCACCACTGAGCTCCTGAAGGGCGCGGCCGAGCTGTTCCCCGGCGAGGTCGTCACGCAGGCGCACGTACGCCACCTCGACCTCCCCGCGGGAGCCGGCCGCTTCGCGCTCATCACGCTCGACAACGGCCTGGACCACACCAAGCCGACCACCTTCGGCCCGCAGTCCCTGGCCAACCTGAACACGGCGATCGACCAGGTCGAGAAGGAGGCGGCCGAGGGCGGAATCGTCGGCGCCGGCATCACCGGCAAGCCGTTCATCTTCGCCGTCGGCGCCGACCTCAAGGGCGTGGAGCTGCTGAAGCGCCACGAGGACGCGCTCGCCATCGGCAAGGGCGGCCACGAGGTCTTCAAGCGGCTCTCGGGCCTGGCCGTGCCGACCTTCGCGTACTACAACGGCGCCGCGATGGGCGGTGGCGTCGAGGTCGGCCTGCACTGCTCCTACCGCACCGTCTCCAAGGCGCTGCCCGCCTTCTCGCTGCCCGAGGTCTTCCTCGGCCTGGTCCCGGGCTGGGGCGGCTGCGCGCTGCTCCCGAACCTGATCGGCGCCGACAAGGCCGTCTCGGTCATCATCGAGAACTCGCTGAACCAGAACCGTCAGCTCAAGGGCAAGCAGGTCTTCGAGCTCGGCATCGCCGACGCGCTCTTCGAGGGCGCCGACTTCCTGGAGCAGTCGCTGATCTGGACGGCCTCCGTCCTGAACGGCTCCGTCGAGGTCGTCCGCGGCGAGGTCGACCGCGGCGAGGGCTGGGACGCCGCCGTCGCCCGCGGCCGTGCCATCGCCGACTCCAAGGTGCACGGCGCCGCTCCGGCCGCCTACCGCGCCCTGGAGATCATCGAGGCCGCCAAGGACGGCGACCTCCAGAAGGGCTTCGACGCCGAGGACACCGCGCTCGCCGACCTGATCATGGGCGGTGAACTGCGCGCGGGCATCTACTCGTTCAACCTCGTGCAGAAGCGCGCCAAGCGCCCCGCCGGCGCCCCGGACAAGAGCCTGGCGCGCCCGGTCACCAAGGTGGGCGTCGTCGGCGCCGGCCTGATGGCCTCTCAGCTCGCGCTGCTCTTCCTGCGCCGCCTCGAGGTGCCGGTCGTCCTGACCGACATCGACCAGGAGCGCGTCGACAAGGGCGTCTCGTACGTCAAGGAGGAGATCGACAAGCTCCTCCTCAAGGGCCGCGTCAACCAGGACAAGGCCAACCGCCTCAAGGCCCTGGTCAGCGGTGTGCTCGACAAGGCCGAGGGCTTCTCCGACGCCGACTTCATCATCGAGGCCGTCTTCGAGGAGATCGGCGTCAAGCAGCAGGTGTTCGCCGAGGTGGAAGCCGTCGCTCCGGCGCACGCCATCCTCGCCACCAACACCTCCTCGCTCTCCGTCTCCGAGATGGCGTCGAAGCTGAAGCACCCCGAGCGGGTCGTCGGCTTCCACTTCTTCAACCCGGTCGCGATCCTGCCGCTCCTGGAGATCGTGCGCGGCGAGCGGACCGACGACGCGTCCCTGGCCACGGCCTTCGGTGTCGCCAAGAAGCTGAAGAAGACCGCGGTGCTCGTGAAGGACGCCCCGGCGTTCGTCGTGAACCGCATCCTGACCCGCTTCATGGGCGAGATCCAGAACGTCATCGACGAGGGCACCCCGGTCGCGGTCGCCGAGAAGGCCGTCGAGCCGCTCGGTCTGCCGATGTCGCCGCTGGTCCTCCTTGAGCTGGTCGGCCCGGCCATCGGGCTGCACGTCTCCGAGACCCTGAACCGCGCCTTCCCGGAGCGCTTCACGGTCTCCCCGAACCTCGCCGCCGTCGTCAAGGCGGGCAAGCGCGGCTTCTACGTGTACGACTCCGGCAAGCCGGAGCTGGACCCCGAGGTCGCCGCTCTCCTCCAGCAGGGCGACAGCGTCCTGACGGAGGAGCAGGTGCGGGAGCGTGTCCTGGACGCCGTGGCGCAGGAGATCGGGCTCATGCTCGACGAGGGCGTCGTCGCCGAGGCCCAGGACATCGACCTCTGCCTGATCACCGGCGCGGGCTGGCCCTTCCACCTGGGCGGCATCACGCCGTACCTGGACCGTGAGGGCGTCAGCGAGCGCGTCAACGGCAAGCGGTTCCTCGACCGGGGCGTGGCGAGCGTCCCGGCGTAACCCGCGAAGGCGCATACGACGGCGGGGGGGGGGGGGGGGGGGGGGGGGGGTGGGGTTGGGTGGCGGTGGGTCGGCTCGGGGGGGGGGGGGAGGGCGGGGGGGGGGCACGTTCTTGCTCCTTTGGGGGGGGGGGGGGGGGATGGGGGAGGGGTTTCTGAGAGGGGGGGGGGGGGGGTTCCGGGGGGAAACAAAAAAGGAAAAGGGAGGGGGGGGGGCAGAAGGAACCCCCCCCCCCCCCCCCCCCGCCGTCGTACCGGCCCTCAGAGCGCGGTCCACGCCTCCAGTGCGAGCCCCTGCTCCGCCTTCTGGCGGGCCAGGCGCAGCGTCCCGTCGAGGCCGACCGCCGCGATGACCACACGGCCGCGCGCGTCGAGCGCGAGGGCGGGCGCGCCCAGGCACGGCTCGCCGGTCTCGGCCCACCACAGGCCCGCGCCCTCGTCCTCGGTGGGGAACGCGCCGATCGCCGGGCGGCCCGAGGCCGTGCGGTGGGCGAGGACCGTGCAGTCGTGGCCGTCTATGGGCGTGCGCAGGGCGGCGACGGCTCCGGGGCCCGGACTGCCGCCGAGCGGCACGGCGGCGCCGCCGTCGGCGGGGCGGTGCGCGAGGACCCCGCCGCCGTCCGCGCCCGCGGCGTAGTACGTGAGGCGGTCGGGGCCGGTCTCCAGGACCGTGCCGGAGGCGGGCGCGGGGGCGAGCGGGACGTCGTCGGCGCGCAGCAGCTCACCGCCCTGGGTCTCCTGGGCCCAGCGCAGGGTCGCCTCGGCGCCGGGCGCGTAGACCTCCACGCGGCCGGTGGAGGTGGCGAGGGCGACGATGCCGTCGAGGGCCTGGCGGACCTTGAAGTCCTTCCACCCCTCCCACTTGCCGCCCTTGCCCTCGCGGCGCATCCGGACGCTGTTCACCGCGTCCCGCACGAAGACGTGGACGGTTCCCGCGGCGTCCACCGCGGCGGCGGGCGCGCCGAGGTGCGGGGCGCGCTCGACGAGCTTGGTGTGCGGGTTGCCGACGGAGCGCCAGTCCATGAGGGGCCGCCCCGACTGGTACTGGATGGAGTGCACGATGTCGACGACGGGCTTCCCCTCGCCGTCGCGCAGCTCGCGGCGGCCGAGGAAGTGCACGTACCCGTCGGCGCCCTGGGCCAGGGTCAGGTAGGTCAGGTCGGGCGCCTCGAAGAAGTCGGGGCCCGTCCAGTCGGGGCCGCCGGGTGTGGTCTCCGTCCAGCGGAGCAGTCCGCCCTCGGCCCGGACGTAGGCGGTGAGCCTGCCGTCCCGGCCGCTCAGCAGCCAGCGGGCGCTCTCCAGAACACCGGTGATCACCGGCTTCGACCTCGACGGCATGACTCGGCGGCAACCCTTCCACGACCACGTGCGCACAACGCTTTACTGGTTAGTTTACGTTTGCCGCATGAGAACTCTCGTCGTCGTCGACGCCGCGAACGTCGTCGGGTCCGTCCCCGACGGCTGGTGGCACGACCGCCGCGGGGCCGCCGAGCGGCTGCGGGACGGACTCGTCGCGTACGCGGAGGAAGGGCTGCCCGGCCATCCGGGGCCGCTGGACATCGTCCTGGTCGTGGAGGGCGCCGCGCGCGGCGTGGAGTCCGTGCCCGGTGTACGGGTGGAGAGCGCGCCCGGCAGCGGCGACGACCGCATCGCGGAACTGGCCGCCGGGGCCGCGGGCCGTCCCTGCCTGGTCATCACGGCCGACCGGGAACTGCGCCGGAGGGTGGGCGAGTCGGGGGCCCAATGCGCGGGCCCCCGGACCGTACGCCCGTGAGATACGCCCCTAGAGCCGCTTGGCGCTGCGCAGGGTGGAGGCGTAGTAGCCGTTGCCGTCCAGGCGTGACGTGCCGCCCTTGTCGCCGATCGTCGGGCCGTTGACCTCTTCGCGGCTGGAGATGAAGATCTTGTGGCCGTCGGCGTCGTGGCCGAGGAAGATCCCCACGTGGTCCAGGCGCTGCTTGGTGCGGGCGTCCAGCTTGAAGAAGACCAGGTCACCGGGTTGGATGACGTCGATGGACTTGGGGCGGTCCGCCGCGGAGACGCCCTTCAGCTTGATGACGTCCGTGCCGGCCTTGCCGCGCGCCATGCCGTTGGCGGTGCGGGGCAGGCCGTCGCCGGCCTGGTCGTTGGACATCAGCGGGTAGCGGGCGCGGTAGCCGAAGACCGTGCGGATGAACCCGGAGCAGTCCATGGCGCGGGCCCGGATCTTCTCGGGCTGGATGGTGGTGCCGTCGCGGAACGTGTACGGGATGCCGAGGTAGTCGAAGAAGTCCGACTGCTCCAGGCGCAGGTCGTTGCCGGAACTGCCCTCGGGGTTGATCGGGCCGAAGTCGGCGTCGCCCGCGTAGGCGATGCCCTCGTCGTCCTTCTTGACCGGCGCGTTCTCCACGTACTGGAACGCCATCGCGAAGATGTCGTCCTGCTCGCTGCCGGAGAACTCCTTGTACCAGTCCTTGAACCACTTCTCCTTCTCGGCGCCCTCGCGCCAGGTCTCCGGCATCAGCCGCACCCAGTCGTTGGTGACGACGCGGGACTTGGTGTTCGCGGGCTCGGTGAAGGTGCGGCTCGGGCCGGTCAGCGTCGCGCTGCGGGCGCCGTCCGTGAAGGTGGCGAGCACCTTGCCGCTCTCGGTGCGCAGGACGGAGCGGTCGGGGTTCTTCAGGCGCTCCCACTTCTGCTTCCCGCTCCCCGGCTTGCCGTTGCTGTTCTGCAGGCCGGGGGTGTCGGTGACGGCCTGGACCGTGGGGGTCTTGGCCTCCTCGTCCTTGCGGAGCTCCACGGTGAGGTACGCGCTGCCCGCGAGGAGGGCGAGCACGGTCGCCGCGTGGACGACGGGACGTTTCTTCTTGGGCGGCATGGGTGACTCCTGCGATTCAGACGGACGGCATGAAGCCGAGGAGGATCCCGGCGGTGAGGATGACGTAGGCCATGAGCGTCACCGAACCGGTGGCGAGCAGGGTGGGGCCCTTGGGCTGGCGCACGAGCTGATAGGCGATGAGGCCGGGGACGATGAATCCGAGGGTCTGGTTCGCGTACATCAGCGGGAACTCGATCGACAGCACGATCATCACGGTCGCCTGGAGGGTGACGCCGAGCAGCACGACCGCGGCGAACAGCCGCTTGCCGTACAGGATCACGTACTTCTGCATCAGCAGGGTGCCGAGGTAGGTCAGCACGGTCACGCCGAGCACCATGGCCGCGCGCTGGAGGTCCTCGACGAGGGTCAGGGCGAGCCAGCCCGGCGTGATCATGCCGCCGGGCGAGAGGTTGGTCGTCAGGTAGCAGACCAGGGAGAAGAGCAGCCCGAGCGCGATGCCGACCGCGGCGATCTCGGGGGTGAGGACGGAGGGAATCAACGGGGCTCTCCTGGGCTGTGCCACTGCTGGTCGTCGTCATGGGCGGGCGGTGCGGGCGGCACCCGCGGCTCGAAGAGGCCGCGGGGTGCCGGGGGCTGGGGCTGCGGTTCCTGCGGCGCGTAGCCCTCGTGGGACACGTACTGCTGGTGCTGCTGCTGGTGCTGCTGTTGCTGCTGGTTCTGTACGTACTGCTGGTGCTGCGGGTGCTGCTGGTAGTGCTCTTGCGGGGCGTAGAACTGCTGGTCCTGGTACGGCTGGTTCTGGACCTGCTGCGCGTGCGCGTGGGCCTGCTGCGCGTGGATCTGCTGGATCTGCTGGGTGTGGACCGGGGTGTACCGCTCTTCGTACGCCTCGGGGTAGTGCTGGTACGGGTCGACGTGCGGCTCGTAGAACGGTGCGGGCTCCTCCGGAGCCTGCTCCTCGCTCTCGTCCGGCGGCAGCTCCGCGAGGTGCTCCAGGAGCAGTTCGCCCTGGCCGTGGATGTTGCCGATCGCCACGAGCGAGGAGTCCGGGCCGAGCAGCCCGAGCATCTCGTTCATGAACTCCTCGGGGTCGCGCCGGTCGCCGCCGAGGTCCACCGCGCGCCCGCGCCAGTCGGCGGGGATCGCGTCGATGGCGGACTTGGCGGGGTGGCCGATGACGAAGACCTTCTCCGGCTGGAGGTCGGGGATGATCTCGCCCATCTGGCCGTTGCGCTCGACGCGGTCGGGACGGCAGTTGATGACCACGTTGAGCGGGCGGTTGATGGCGCCGAGGTCGAGGAGCTGGTTGATGTTCATCAGCGTCGACTCGGGGTCGTTGGCCGCGAAGACGTTGGCGAAGCGGAGCTTCTTGCCGTCCTCGGTGGCGTACCGCTCGACCGAGAGGACACCCGGGTCCGGCGGGGCGTCGTACATGCCCTGGAGGGCGACCTCGCGGCCCACGCCGACGAGCTCGGCGACCTTGAGCGCGATCGACACGTTCTCCTTGAAGGTGAACCAGCTGAAGCCGCGCAGCTCCTCGTCGCTCACCGTCTCGGGGTCGGCGTAGATCAGCTCGCAGTTACGCGCGTCCGCCTCCTCCTGGAGGATGTCGAAACGGTCCTTCTCGGCGGTGACGCAGATGCCGTTCTCCGGCATGGAGCGGCACAGCGAGCGCGCCACGTCGTCGAGGGTGGGGCCCATCTCGGCGAGGTGGTCCTCACGGACGTTGCAGAGCACGCCGATGGTGGAGCGGATCAGCTTGGACTGGTTGATCTCCTGGAGCGCAGGCATGACCGCCATGCACTCGATGACCAGGGCGTCCGGGTTGTACGCGGCGGCGCGCCGCACGATGCCGATCTGCTCGACGACGTTGGCGATGCCGAACTTGCGGTAGACGGGCTCCTCGGTGGCGTCCGGGTGGATGAAGCGGGCGGCGGTGCCGGTGGTCTTGGCGACCGTGGTGAGGTCGCCGCCGCGCAGGGCTCCCGCGCAGAGGCGGGTGATGGAGGACTTGCCGCGGATGCCGTTGACGAGCACCCGGGTGGGGATGTGCTCCAGGCTGGCGAAGTGCCGCCGCTGTTCGACGACTCCGGCCGCCAGCAGGATGGCGCTGCACACCACGAGCACGGTGTAGAGGAAGAGCACGGGGTTCAGTTCCTTCCGGCGAGGCCGGCCGTGGCGCCGTCCCGCTTGCGCTGTGTGCCCGTCGGCAGTTGCTGCCTGATCAGTTCCAGGCTGCGGGTGACGGCACCGACCTCGTCGTGGTGGGTCGGGTACAGGACGGTGCGGCGGTCCCCGTCGGCGAGCGCCTCGGCCTTCTCGACGAGGTTCCGCAGCGGTCGCACGACGATGATGTGCAGCCACCCGAGACAGGCCGCCGCCGCGGTGATGCCGAGGAGTCCGGCGAGGACGGTGCGGTTCTGGAGGGTGTACTCGGGGATCGCGAGACCGGAGGCGGGCTGCCAGCTCACGACGGTCCAGCCGAGGGAGGCCGCGGCGCCGCCGCCCGCGAAGGGCGCGGCCGCCGCGATCTGGATCTCGTCGCCGTCGCGGTAGAGGACACCGCTGGGACGCGTGCTGACGCCCACCTTCTGTGCGGTGCCCTCGGCGAGCGCGTTGAGCCGCCCGCTCGGCAGGCCCTCGAACTCCTGGTAACCGGAGTTGGCGCCGATCACCTTGCGCTTCTCGTCGACGACACGCACCTCGCCGAGCCCGGGGCGCTTCAGCAGCGAGTTGAGGAACTCGATGCGGAACTCGCCGACCACGGCAGCGCCCTCGCGGCCGGACATCTCGGCGGTGCCGATGATGACCGGTTCCTTGCTGCCCTCGTCGATGACGCGGACGGCCTTGTCCGACGGGCCCTCGTCCGAGGGGCTGCGGGGGTCGTCGCCCGCCTTCGCGAGGACCTTGCCCTTGGCGTCGAGCACGTAGAGGGACTGGTAGCGGCTGTGCTGGTGGATGGTGCTTTCGAGCACCTTGGACATGTCCGACGCCTCGGTGCGGTTCCCGATGAGCGAGGCGACCGAGGTGAGGTCGGCGTGGCCCTCGTTGAGGGCGCGGCGCACCCGGTCGGTGAGGGTGTCGGTGCGCTCGCGCTGGTCGTTGACCATCTGCTGCGGTACGACGACGCTGTCGCCGGCGCGGTTGAGCATCAGCATGAGCGGCGCGGACCAGGCGAGCAGGAGCACCGCGCAGACCGCGATGAGGGTACGGCTGCCGAACTTGCCCTTGCGGGCGGACCGCTCCTGCTTGTCGGCGGGCGCGCCCAGCAACTGGCGGCGCAGCCGTTCGAGGGCGGCTCCGATGCGGGCGGCCTCGCCGCGGCGCGGCACGGAGACGGGCCGTTCGAGGTCGCCCCGGCTCAGCCGGCGGCCCTCCAGGAAGAGCTGGATCAGCGGGCGCTGCACGGTCCGCAGGAGCAGGAAGACGGTGACGCCGCCGATGAGCAGCAGGGCGGCCGCAGCCAGCAGCCCGAAGGCCGAACTGGTGGTGGCCGTCGGGTCCTCGGCGACCGGCACCATGGCGACGACCGTGAGGCCGAGCCGGGTGGCGACGGTGGCCTCGCCCGCCTCGGGTCCCGCGAGGCTCGCGTAACCCGCGACGGAACGCTCACCGAGATGGCGATCGCCGGTGAGGTGGCCGCTGACGCCGAGGAAGCCGCCGGAGCCCGGCTCCTTGGACATGACCGGGTGGGTGCGGGACTTCTTCGCCGCGGTGGTGGCGAAGGCCTTGAGCTGCTTGTCGGCCTGTCTGATCCGCTCGCGCTCGCCGTCGCCGTCCGCCTGCGCGGGGTCGGCGATGCCGTCGTCGCTCAGGATGTGCCCGTCCTGGCCGACGACGGCGATGGAGCGGAACTTGCCGAGGCTGATGCCGGGGAAGCGCAGGCTGCCGGAGGCGACGAGGAGCTGCTGCGGCTGCCCCTTCCAGGTGAGCAGGGCGAAGGAGAGCAGGCGGGTCTCGCCGTTCTCCAGGCGCACCATGCGCGGCGCGAGACCGTCCTTGTCCGCGAGCTTGCCGCGGTCGATGGCGGTCAGCGGCACGTTCTCGCCACGGGCGGCGAGGAGCTTGCCCGAGGAGATCTCGACGACCGCGGTGCCCCTCCACTTCTGGTAGACACTGCCGATCTTGTCGAGGACGGCGTCGGGCGGCACCGGATCGCCGGCACTGAACAGCTCGGCGTTCCGGGCCAGGTCGGTGACCGACTCGTCGATGGAGGCGCGCAGCGCGATGGCGCCGTCCTCGGCGAAGTGCTGTTGGGACAGTTTGACTGCTTTGGGAACTGCTTCCTGGCCGGCGCGGCCGAGGGTGAGAGCGGTGACGCCCGCGAGGGCGAGGAGCAGGACCGACAGCACGGCGATGGGGGGACGTATGCCACCCAGCAGAGACATGTCGGTCCTTCGGCGGACCTTGTGCCGCCGCTTCGAACGCGAAGCGGCCAAGGGGTGCTCCTCTCCTGGGGGTGACGCGGGACGCGGAAGCGCATAGTGATGCGTTCCGGAGAGCTTGGACCCGTGAACCCCTCGAAGAGATGTACGGGATGGGGAAAGTGTGAGCTAGGTCGCACTGATGACCGGAGTGCGGCGGTCAGTCACCGGGTAGTGACTCAAGCGGTTCGAGGCCGTCCTTGGCCGCTCCCCGGTTCAGGAGCGTGCCCTGGGTGCGCTCGAAGGCCAGGCGGTAGCGGGCGCGTTGCTGCTCGCTGAGCCCTTCACCGTCCTTCAGCGTGGCGGCCACATCCAGGAGCCGGTGCTCCTTGACGGCGCCCTTGGGCTGGGTGCCGGCCTCGTCCGGGTCCGGCGGGATGTCCATGAGCGTGGGCACGTACTTGGCGTCGACGTCCCACTCCCCGCCGCGCTTGACGAACTCGAACCAGCCGATGACGCCCTCCTCCGTCAGTCCGCTGGGCGCGTCGTGCCGGGCGACCTGGTTGCCGAGTCCGTACGCGATCCAGGTGCCGTCGACCTTCTCCATCGGCTGGACCACGTGCGCGTGGTGGCCGATGACGAGGTTGATGCCGGTCTCGCGCGCGATCCTGCGGGCCAGACTGATCTGCGAGGAGGTGGCTTCGGGCTGGTGCTCACGCCCCCAGTGGATGCTCAGGATCACGACCTCGGCGCCCGCCGAGCGCGCCTTCTTCTCGGCGGCGGCGATGGCGTCGAACTTGTTCTGGTTCACGATCCACGGCTTGTCCTTCGGGACCTCACGGCCGTTGAATCCGAAGGAGAAGGCTATCTGCGCGACCTTGACGCCCTTCACCTCGGTGACCAGCGGCTTGCCCGCCTCCGCGGCGTTGCGCGCCGACCCGGTGTGCCGCAGACCCGCCTTGTCGAGCGCGTCCAGGGTGCGGGTGACGCCGCCGAGGCCGTGGTCGAGGGTGTGGTTGGACGCGGTCGAGCACTGGTCGTAGCCAGCACCCTTGATCGCCGTGGCGATCTGCGGCGGCACGATGAAATCGGGGAAGTCCTCGAAGGGGCCGCCGGGCTTGCCCGTCACGGTCTCGAAGTGGCAGATGCCGAGGTCGGCCTTGCCGATGACGGGTTTGACCCCGGCCAGCATCGGCCCGAAGTCGATGCCCTGCTCGCCCTTGCCGGTGGCCTTGGCGTCCTTGCGGGCCTGATCGGTCAGGGGTGAGTGGATCAGGATGTCGCCCGCGGCGGCGACGGTGAACGAGGGGCCGCCGTCGGATGCGGCTTTGTCGTCGTTGCCGACGAAGCCACAGGCGGTTGCGGTGCCGGCGAGCAGGAACGCGGAGGCCGCACAGGTCACAAAATGCCTGCGGGGGGGACGTGTCATCACAGGGATATCTTTATACAACCATGAAGAGCTACCGCACACGGCTGATCACGATCGCAAAGAAACTCGGGGTTCTCGCGGGCGTGACGGCCTGCGTCCTCAGCCTGTCGCAGTGCGGCTCGGGGTCCTCGGACCCGGGCCGCGAGCCCTCGCGAGGGAGCCGGAGCCCGGCCGGCTCCACGCCGGACGACCGGCCGGCCGACGGCCTGGAACGCATCGTCACCGACTACACCTCCGGCTTCGACGAGGACAGCGGCTACCGCCGCCCCACCCGCGACGACCGGCGCACGCTGGCCACGAGTGTCGCCCTGCTCCTCGACGGCGAGCGCGCCGCCGCCGAGCGCCGCCTCGCCGACGTCGACTTCGCGGTCCGCACGGTGAAGGACCCGGTCGGCGGGCGGCGGTACGCGGAGGTCGCCGACCGCTCCGAGGGCGGTGCGGCGCCGCGCGGCTGGGGGCGGGTCTACATCGACCTCGACTCCCCCGTCCGCTGGTCGGTCCAGGTGCCGCACCCCGTGGCCGACCGGTACACCGAACAGCTCGGCGCGCAGCTCCTCAGCCGCGCCCCGGGCGGCATGCTTGTCATCGCAGGTGCACATCGCGAAGCCGGGCGTGGTGACACGGCGGACGTCGCGCACCGCAGGGACAGCGTTTTTCACGCCATCTGTGCCGAACTGGTGCGCCGCGGACTCCCCGGTGTGCAGCTCCACGGCATGGCCGACGACTCGGCACCGAAGCACGACGTCGTCGCCTCCACCGGCCGGGGCAGGCATGCCGTGACCGAGGGCCGCGACCTCGCGGACTCGCTGCGGGAGCAGGGCTTCGACGTCTGCCGCGCCTGGGCCAGGTCCTGCCCGCTGGAGGGCCGCTCCAACGTGCAGGGACGGGCGGCCGCGTTCCACGACGTGCCCTGGCTGCACCTCGAGTTCGGCCCCGGCATCCGCGAGGACCGCACGCACGCGCGCGAGGCGGTCGAGGCCCTGGCCGGCCTCACCCGCACCTGGCGCCGCCAGGACGCACCGTCAGAAACCTCCTAGCCCCCGGCCGAAGGCGCCCCGGGGCCCGTCCGTACGTGCGTAGAGGACCGCCCCGTCCACCCTCCCGACCGCCCGGTAGCCCTCGGCGAGGACCCGGCCCAGGGACGGCACCCGGTCGGGTCCGTACGGCTTGCCGCGGGAGTCGTCGACGATCAGGGCCGGCGGGTGGCGGCGCAGTTCCTCGTGGAAGGTGGGCCAGGCGCCCCGGACGGCGTATTTCTCGCCCACCCCCGGGCCGTTGCGGCCGCCGCTGTAGTTGGTGAGGAGGCCGGCCGTGAGGTAGCGGCTCGCCGGGGTGCGGTCGGCGAGCCAGTACGTCTCCGGGTGTATCCCCCAGACCAGCACCCGCTCGCCGGGGGCGGTCCGCTCCCGCACCGCCTCCGCGAGCCGCCCCGCGTGCGCGAGGTCGGGGCGCGGCGCGAGCAGCCCCCAGGCCAGGAACACCGCGCACGAGCACCCCGTGGCGATGAGCGCCCCGGCCGTCCGTTCGCGCGGCAGGCCTCGCAGCGCCGCCGCGCCGAGCAGGGCGAGCGGCGGCATGAGCTGGAGGTAGTAGTGGCCGAAGAAGTGGAAGCCGAGCAGTACCGCGGCCACCGACGAGGCCAGCCACAGCCACAGGTCCGCCGCCCCGCCGCGGGCCCCCCGCAGGGCCCGCAGGACCGCCGGGATGATGCCCGCGCAGGCCGCCGCGAGGAGCAGGGCGTTGACGAGCCCCCGGCCGAGCACGTGCAGTTCGGAGCCGGTGAACGAGGCGTACGCGCCCGAGCCCGTGACCGTCCAGAAGACGAAGCCCCGCGGGGTCGTGACGAGGGCCGCCGCGAGGACGGGACCGCACAGCCCCGCCGCGAGGCGCGCCACGTCCCGCCGCGGGGGCCCGCCGCGCAGCGGGCCCCCGCCCCGCCAGAGCAGCCACACCACCGGGAGCAGCACCGCTCCCCCGGTCTGCTTGGCGAGGAACGCGCAGGCCACCGCCGTGCCCGCCGCACCCCACCGGCGGCGGTCGGCGCACCACACGGCGGCCGCCGTGCACGGCAGCATGAAGATCTCGAAGGTGGCCGCCTGGGTGTCCTCCGGGTTGAGGCCGATCGAGATGAGGAGGTACACGACGCCCGCCGTGCGCCCCGCCCGGTTCCCCCAGCGGCGCCGGGCGAGCGAGGCGAGGAGCACCGCGGTCAGGAGCTGCGCGGCGGCGGCGAGCACCTTCGGCGCGAGCAGCGAGGAGTCGCCGAAGAGGGCCAGGGACCCCGCGTACAGCCAGGGGACGAGCGGCGGCTTGCGGTCGACGACCGTCTCGTAGAGCGCGCCGCCCTGCGCCAGCATCCGCGCCTGCACGGCGAGATAGCCCTCGTCGGGGCTCCACAGCGGCCGGCGGAAGGAGGGCAGCCGGGTCACGCAGGCCAGGGCGGCGAGCAGCGGGAGCAGCCGCGCCCAGTAGGTGCCTCGGCCGGGCGCCCCCTCCCCTGGCGCGCGGACGGAGGGTGCCGAAGTGGCGGACGCCGCGGGCATGGGGCGCCGCTACCGTCCGTCGCCGGTGTGCAGGCGGCTGTGCGAGCGCCCGTACGCGAAGTAGATGACGACGCCGAGGACCATCCAGACGGCGAACCGCAGCCAGGTCTCAGCGGGCAGGTTGAGCATCAGCCACAGCGAGGCGAGCACGGAGAGGATCGGGACGAACGGCACGAGCGGGGTGCGGAAGGCGCGCGGCAGGTCGGGGCGCTGCTTGCGGAGCAGGATGACGCCGAGGGCGACCACGACGAAGGCGAAGAGCGTGCCGATGTTGACCAGCTCGGCCAGTTCGTCGATGGAGGTGAAGCCCGCGACGACCGCCACGACCACGCCGAGCAGGATCGTGGAGCGGTAGGGCGTGCCGAACTTCGGGTGCACCTTGGAGAAGGTCTTGGGCAGCAGCCCGTCTCGGCTCATCGCGAAGAAGACACGGGTCTGGCCGAGCAGCAGGATCATGCAGACCGAGGTCAGGCCGACGGCCGCGCCGAAGCTGATGAGCCCCGCCCAGAAGGGGTGCCCGACGGCCTTGAAGGCGTCCGCGAGCGGCGCGTCGGTGGAGAGTTCGCTGTACTTCTGCATGCCGGTGACGACGACGGACACGGCGACGTACAGGAGCGTGCAGATGATGAGCGAGCCGAGGATGCCGCGCGGCACGTCGCGCTGCGGGTTACGGGTCTCCTCGGCGGCGGTGGCGACGATGTCGAAGCCGATGAACGCGAAGAACACCACGGCCGCCGCGGTGAAGATACCCATCACGCCGAAGTGCGAGGGCGTGAAGCCGAAGATGAGCTGGACCAGCGGGGCGGCGATGCCGCCCCTGCCCTCGCTCGGCTCGGACGGCGGGATGAACGGGTCGTAGTTGGACCCGGTGATGAAGAGGGCGCCGACGATCACGACGAGGAGCACCACGGTGACCTTGACGGCGACGATGACGTTGGTGACACGCGAGGAGAGCTTCATCCCCGCGATCAGGATGCCGGTCAGGGCGAGCACGAGGACGCAGGCCAGCAGGTCGAAGCCGAACTTCCCCTCGTGCGTCCCGCTCATCGCCTGCGGCAGGTGCAGCCCCGCGCTGTCCAGGAGCGAGCGCAGATAGCCGGACCAGCCGACCGCGACCACCGCACAGCCGAGCGCGAGCTCCAGGACCAGGTCCCAGCCGATGATCCAGGCGGGGAACTCACCCAGAGAGGCGTACGAGAAGGTGTACGCGGAGCCCGCCACGGGCACCGTCGAGGCGAACTCGGCGTAACAGAGGGCCGCGAGCGCGCAGACGAGCCCGGCTGCGACGAAGGCCAGGGCCACCGAGGGGCCCGCCGTCTCCTTGGCGATCTTTCCGGTCAGGACGAAGATGCCGGTGCCGATGATGACACCGACGCCGAAGACCGTGAGGTCGAGGGCGGACAGCGACTTCTTGAGCGCGTGCTCCGGCTCCTCGGTGTCCCTGATGGACTGCTCGACGCTCTTCGTCCTGAAGAGGGTGCTGCTCACGGGCGTACCTCCCACGCTTGTCGTCCCCGACATGATCGAGAGACCTAGTACCCCGTACGCCCCGGCGCGGTCCCATTCACGCGAATGGGCCGGTCCCACCACCCGTACAGGGTGTCGGGACCGGCCCATCGGCCGTGCCGCTCGTCGGAGTCGCTCGCGGGCGGTGCGTCAGTCGCGGGCGGGCTCCACGGAGTCCACGCCTGCGGTCGAACGCTCGTACTTGCCGTCGAGCTTGGCGACGAGTCCGGTGACCTGGCGGGCGATGTCCGGCGCCGTCAGGCCGATCTCGGCCAGGATCTCCTTGCGCGACGCGTGGTCGAGGAAGCGCGGCGGGATGCCGAAGTCCCGCAGCGGCACGTCCACGCCGGCGTCCCGCAGGGCCTGGGCCACCGAGGAGCCGACACCGCCCGCGCGGGAGTTGTCCTCGACGGTGACGACGACGCGGTGCCGGTCGGCGAGCGGCGCCATCGCCTCGTCGACCGGCTTGACCCAGCGCGGGTCGACCACGGTCGTGGTGATGCCCTGCTTGTCGAGGAGTCCCGCGATCTCCAGGCACATCGGGGCCAGCGCGCCCACGGAGACGAGGAGCACGTCAGGGCGGTCGCTGCCCGCCTCGCGGAGCACGTCCATCGAGCCGACCTTGCCGACGGCCTTGACCGCCGGGCCGACCGCGCCCTTGGAGTAGCGCACGACGGTCGGGGCGTCGTCGACCTCGACGGCCTCGCGGAGCTGGAGGCGGACCTGGTCGGCGTCGCGCGGCGCGGCGATCCGCACCCCCGGCACGCACTGGAGGATCGACATGTCCCACATGCCGTTGTGGGAGGCGCCGTCGGTGCCGGTGACGCCCGCGCGGTCCAGGACGAAGGTGACGCCGCACTTGTGCAGGGCCACGTCCATCAGGAGCTGGTCGAAGGCGCGGTTGAGGAAGGTCGCGTAGACGGCGAAGACGGGGTGAACGCCGCCGGTGGCCAGGCCCGCCGCGGAGACGGCCGCGTGCTGCTCGGCGATGCCCACGTCGTAGACCCGGTCGGGGAACTCCTCGGCGAACTTCTTCAGGCCGACCGGCTGGAGCATCGCGGCGGTGATCGCGACGATGTCCTCGCGCTCGCGGCCGAGCTTGACCATCTCCTCGCCGAAGACGGACGTCCAGTCCATGCCGCCCGCGGCGATGGGCAGCCCGGTGTCGGGGTGGATCGGGCCGATGCCGTGGAAGTGGTCGGCCTCGTCCTCCTCGGCGGGCTGGTAGCCGCGGCCCTTCTCGGTGAGGCAGTGCACGATGACCGGGCCGCCGAAGCGCTTGGCGCGCGTCAGGGCGGACTCCAGGGCCTCGATGTCGTGGCCGTCGATCGGGCCGACGTACTTCAGGCCGAGGTCCTCGAACATGCCCTGCGGGGCGATGAAGTCCTTCAGGCCCTTCTTGGCGCCGTGCAGCGTTTCGTAGAGCGGCCTGCCGACGACCGGCGTCCGCTCCAGGATGTCCTTGCCGCGGGCCAGGAAGCGCTCGTAGCCGTCGGTCGTGCGCAGGGTCGCCAGGTGGTTGGCGAGGCCGCCGATCGTCGGAGCGTAGGAGCGCTCGTTGTCGTTGACGACGATCACCAGGGGGCGGTCCTTGGCGGCCGCGATGTTGTTCAGCGCCTCCCAGGCCATGCCGCCGGTGAGCGCGCCGTCACCGATGACGGCGACGACGTGGTCGTCCTTGCGGCGCACTTCGTTGGCCTTGGCGAGGCCGTCGGCCCAGCCGAGGACCGTGGAGGCGTGGCTGTTCTCGATCACGTCGTGGTCGGACTCGGCGCGCGAGGGGTAGCCCGACAGGCCGCCCTTGCTGCGCAGCTTGCCGAAGTCCTGGCGGCCGGTGAGCAGCTTGTGCACATAGCTCTGGTGGCCGGTGTCGAAGAGGACCTTGTCCTTGGGCGACTCGAAGACGCGGTGCAGGGCGATCGTGAGCTCGACCACGCCCAGGTTGGGGCCGAGGTGGCCACCGGTCTTGGCGACCGCTTCGACGAGGAAGCTGCGGATCTCTCCGGCCAGCCGGCTCAGCTCCTCGGGACTGAGCTGGTCCAGATCGCGCGGTCCCGAGATGCGGTTCAGCAGCGGCACCCGTGCCTCCTTGCTAGAGCTGAGATGTGCTGTTCGAGCGTTGCCGGAACTCCCGAGTCTAATGTTCCGCTACGGGCGCCCGCGTCAGGGGAGTAGTTTCCCGGTCACTCAAACAGGCAACCCCACGCGCCCCGGAAGGGGCGCGCGGGGTCGTCAGAGCCTGGCGGGGCCGAGAGCCGGTACCGGCTAGGCCCGGCCGGCGGACTTCTGCGTACGCCGCGAAATGGAGTCGATGACCACCGCGGCCAGCAGAACCGCACCGGTGATCATGTACTGGATCTCACTCGCCATGCCGAGCAGGTTCAGCCCCTGCTGGATGGACTGGATCACCAGCATGCCGAGCAGGGCGGACCACACCTTGCCCCGCCCGCCGAAGAGGCTCGTGCCGCCGATGACGGCGGCGGCGATGACCATCATCAGCGTGTTGCCGCCGCCCAGGCTCTTGGTCGCGCCGCCGGAGAGGCTGGCGATGAAGAGGCCGCCGAACGCGGCGAGCATTCCGGAGATGGCGAAGACCGTGATCCTGATCCGGTCGACGTTGATGCCGGCCCGTCGGGCGGCCTCCGCGTTGCCGCCGACCGCGAAGACCTGGCGGCCGAAGGTGGTGCGCCGCGCCACGAAGTCCGCGATCACCAGGACGGCCAGGAAGAGCACCAGGGCCAGCGGCAGGCCGCGCGCCCCCTGGGGCTCGTTCAGCTGGTACGCGGCACCGCCCGCGAGGACGGCGACGACGACCGTGCGGAGCGCGATCTCGCTGACCGGGCGCGAGGGCAGCCCGGCGGCCTTGCGGCGCTTGCTGTCGAGCAGCAGGGAACCCGCGTACGCGATGATCGCGACGGCGGCCAGACCGTACGCGGCGCCCTTCTCCGCGAAGAAGTGACCGGTCAGGTCCTCGACGACGCTGCCCTCGGGAGTGTTGATGCTCCCCTCGCCGCCCATGAGCCAGATCTGGAGCCCGCTCCAGCCGAGGAAGCCGGCCAGGGTGACCACGAAGGCGGGCACGCCGACCTTGGCGAAGAAGAAGCCGTGGACGGCGCCGATGACCATGCCGGACGCGATGGCGATGAGCACCGAGAGCCAGTCGTTCAGGCCATGGGTGACGCTCAGCACGGCCCAGACCGCCGCGCCCATGCCGGCCACCGAGCCGACCGAGAGGTCGATCTCGCCGAGCAGCAGGACGAAGACGATGCCGACGGCCATGATGCCGAGGCCGGAGGTGAAGACCGCGATGTTCGCGAGGCTGCTCGCGTCCAGGAAGTGGTCGTTCTTCATCTGGAAGATGACCGCGATGACGATCAGCCCGATGACGACGGGCAGCGAGCCGAGCTCACCGCCGCGCAGCTTCCGCTTGAACTCGGTGAGGTAGCCGGCGAGGCCCTCCTCGCGGACGAGCAGGCGCGGGTCGACGGCGGGGCTCGGGGCGGCCGACGCGGGCGCGTCGGTCGCGGGACCCGAGTCCTTGCCGGTGGGGGTCTTGGCGAGGTCGCTCACTTCGCGTCCTCCTTCGGTGCCGTGGCCGTGCGCGCCCTGCGGCGGGTCACGGCGTTGTCCGTGGCGCCGGTGATGGCGGCGATGATCTCTTCGTTGGTGGTGTCCGCGACGGAGAAGATTCCGTTGTTGCGGCCGAGCCGCAGCACGGCGACCTTGTCCGCGACGGCCTTGACGTCGGCCATGTTGTGGCTGATGAGGATGACGCCGTGGCCGCGCTCGCGCAGCCGCTCCACCAGGTCGAGGACCTGTGCGGTCTGCTCGACGCCGAGGGCCGCGGTGGGCTCGTCGAGGATGACGACCTTGGGGTCGCCGACCAGCGCGCGGGCGATGGCGACGACCTGGCGCTGACCGCCGGAGAGCGCCGCGACCGGGATGCGGACGCTGGGGATGCGGATGGAGAGGGTGTCCAGGAGCTCCCTGGCCCGCTTCTCCATCTTGATCTCGTCGAGGACGGACGCGCTCTTCAGCTCGCTGCCGAGGAAGAGGTTGGCGACGACGTCGAGGTTGTCGCAGAGGGCGAGGTCCTGGTAAACGGTGGCCACGCCGAGGTTCTGGGCGTCGTGCGGCCGTCCGATGCGGACGCTCCTGCCCTCCCACTCGATGGTGCCGTCGTCGATCGGGTGAACGCCCGAGATCGTCTTGACGAGAGTGGACTTTCCGGCGCCGTTGTCGCCGACGAGGGCGACCACCTCACCGGTGTGGATTTCGAGGTCAACGTCCGTGAGCGCCTGGACGGCGCCGAACCGCTTGGAGACCCCGCGCAACGCCAGCACGGGCGTAGCGGACACGTGAATCATCTCCTTCGCCGCCTGACCGGCGGGGATGGTGGTGCAGCAAGAGCTGTGCGAGAGGGGAGTCCGGTGCCCGCCCCCCGTCTGCGGGGCGGTGTGTCGGGGCGGGCACCGGACCGGTACCGAGGGGGCCTGCGGGCTACCTGATGCCCGCGGCCACGCGGACTACTTGATGCCCGCGGAGTCGCACGCCTTCTTGTACTGGGCGGTGCAGATCTCGCTGACCTTGTAGACCTTGTCCTTGACGATCGTGTCGGCGACGTCGTCCTTGGTGATCGCCTGGGCGTCGTACAGCTTGGCCGGGATGCCCTTGAAGTCGCCGCTGAGCGAGTCGACCTTGCGGTCCACGATCGCGTCGATGCTCTTGCCCTTGAGCAGGTTCACCGCGATCTCGGCGGTGGTCTCGGCCTCCGGCTTGATCTGCTTGTAGATCGTGTAGTCCTGGTCGCCGCTCAGCAGACGCTGGATGCCCGCGAGTTCGGCGTCCTGGCCGCCGACCGGGACCTTGATGCCGCGCTGCTTGAGGGCGGTGATCACGCCGCCCGCCATGCCGTCGTTGGCGGCGTAGACGCCCTGGATGCCGTCCTTGCCGAGCTTGTCGATCGCGGAGGACATCTTGCGGTTCGCCTCGTCCGGCGACCAGTCCGGGATGTCCTGCTCGTACGCGATCTTCTTGACCTGCTTGTCGAGCACCGAGTGGGCGCCCTTCTTGAAGAAGGGGGCGTTCGGGTCGGTCGGCGAGCCGTTGATCATGACGATGTTGGCGTCCTTGGCGTCGGAGCCGAGCGCCTTGACCATGGCCCCGCCCTGGAGGCGGCCGATCTTCTCGTTGTCGTAGCTCACGTACGCGGCGAGCGGGCCCTCCGCGAGACGGTCGTACGCGACGACCTTGACGCCCTGCTTCTCGGCCTGCTTGACCCACGACTTGGTCGACTTGTAGTCGACGGCGTCGAGGATGATCACCTTGACGCCCTGGGTGACAAGGGCCTCGAACTGCTTCTTCTGCGTCTCGATGTCCTGAGCCGCGTTGTTGTACTTGACCTCGCAGTCCGAGCAGAGTTCCTTGATCTTCGCCTCCATGATGGGGCGGTCGAAGGTCTCGTAGCGCGTGGTCTTGTTCTCGGGGAGCAGCAGACCGATGGTCTTGCTGTCGCCGGCTTCGCTGCCCTTGTCGTCGCCGTCTCCGGCCTTGCCACAGGCGGTCATGGCCAGTGCCATCGAAACCGCGGCGGTGCCTATGACGACGCGACGCGTCATTGCGTTCATTTGGGGTGCCTCCCTGACGAGGCCGCGTCGTTGCGGCCGAGGTGGCTCGAAGTCAACTCGGCCGCCACACCAGCGTCAAGGAGTAAATCCTTAACGAGATGACAACGGTGCCATGCGTTATCTAAGTGAAGGCAGGTGCGCTCGCGGGCAGCGTTCCGTCCAAAAGGGTTGAATCGCCCATCTCGCTGAGCGCGAGGGCCAGCGCGCCGAGGACTTCCGCGCGGCCGCCGAGGGCGCCGGGCAGGACCGAGAGCTGCCGCGCGGCGCTCGGGATCGCGTACCGCCCCACGGACTCCCTGATGGGCCCGAGGACCAGCTCACCGGCCTCCGCGAGATCCCCGCCGAGCACCACCCGGGAGGGGTTGAGCAGGTTGCAGAGATTCGCCACGCCGCTGCCGATGTGCCGCCCGACGTCCGCGATCACGCGCCGGCACCCCGGGTCACCGTCCCGCGCGAGGCCGACCACGCGCTCCATGGTCAGATCCGTGCCGTGGGAGGACTGGAGCAGCGGGAGCACGTACCGGGCGGCGGTGAAGGTCTCCAGGCAGCCGCGGTTGCCGCAGCGGCAGACCGGGCCCGACTCGTCCAGGGTGATGTGCCCGATCTCCCCGGCCGTGCCGCCGGGCCCGCGGTAGATGTGCCCGCTGATGACGAGCCCCGCGCCCACGCCGCTCGCGACCTTGATGTACGCCAGGTCCCGCACCCCGCGGCCGCTGCCCCAGACCAGCTCGCCCAGCGCGCCGAGGTTGGCGTCGTTGTCGACGTGCACCGGGACCCCGAGGCGGGCGCCGAGCTCCTCGGCGGGCTTGGTGCCGGTCCAGCCCGGCAGGATCGAGGTCGAGCCGAGCGTCCCTGACTCCACGTCGATGGGCCCCGGTACGCCGAGCCCGACCCCGGCGATCTTCTCGCGGTCCACGCCGGTGGCCGCGATCAGCCTGCTGACGAGCTGCTCGGCCCGGTCGAAGCCCTGCGCGGCCGAGGCGTCCACGTCCAGCGGCTCGGACTCCTCCGCGAGCACCTGGTGGGCGAGGTTGCCGACGGCCACGCGCAGGTGCGTGTGGCCGAAGTCGACGCCGATGACGATGCCCGCGTCGCCGCTGAGTGACACGCTGCGGGCCCGCCTGCCGCCCGCCGAAGTGGGGGTGACCTCGACGGTTCCGCCGTCCTTCAGCTCGCGGACGATGTTGGAGACCGTCGCGGCCGAAAGGCCCGTCGCCCTCGCGATCTCCGCCTGCGTGAGCGATCCGGCGAGCCGCACGGCGCGTACGACCCGCTCCAGATTGGCCCGGTGCAGAGAGGACTGCGACCCCGGAGTCTCCATTGACTCATCCACCCTTTGCCCTATTTCGGGCGGCGCGAGGCCCCCCGTGACGCCGGTCCCCGGAGTGGGTACCAGGCCATGTACAAGTTGTGAACTCCAAACTCGGCTGTAGGAGATGCCGCAGTCAAGTCCTTGACGGAGATCCGACACGGGTGACCTTGCCGCCGCCGTGCCCCCCTCACTGGACGGACCAGCTCCGCATGACCGCTCGACGGACCGCGCCGCGGCCCCTGCGGGGCGGCCGGGCGAGGCTTCGACGCGTGTAAGAGGTGGAAGCCCGCGTCCGGGCGAAGCCCGCCAACCAAGCCGGCCGGCCGGTGGGCGGTGCTAAGCGTTCACCAGTGTGGCCACCAGGCGTGCCATGGCGGGCCGTGGGTTCGTGTCGGGGTGGGCGGTCATCAGGAGGTGGTGGGCCGTGCCGACGATGGCGAGGGCCGCCGTGTCCGGGTCGACGGCCGCCGCCACCCTGCCGAGCCCCTGCTCGTCCTTCAGGTAGCCGGTGATGGCCTCCTGGATGGCGTTGAAGCCTGGCGCCCCGCCTTCGAGGGCCTCGCGGATGCGCAGCGCGGCGGCGGGGCGGGTCATGGCCAGGCCCGAGATGGCGGGACCGCCGGAGTCGAACAGCGCGAAGGCGACGGCCTCCAGGTTCCGCGTCACCGTGCCCTGCCCGGCGGCCCCCGACAGCGTCCGCGCCTTCGCCGCCGTCCGCGCGAACCGGTCGAGGCAGAGCTCGGCCACGAACTCGTCGAGCCCCGCGAAGTGCGTGTGCAACAGCCCCTTGGCGCTGCCCGCTTCGGTGGTGACGGACCGGCTGGTGAGCGCGCCGGGGCCGTCCCTCTCCACGATGCGCTCGGCGGCCGCGAACAGCCGCTCGCGTACGTCCGGCGTCGCCACTCCGCGCGGTGACATGGGCCTCTTCTTCCGTTCCGACTCCGCCGCCCCCGTGGGGCTCAAGCACCTGGATAGTACCGGGCATTGCCAGTTTGGGCACGCGCCCATACTCTTTGGGCACTTGCCCAAACTGGCTGGGCAAGTGCTCACTCCCTGTCGTCCACCACAGGAGGAACCCGTGCCGGACATCGTCAACACCGAGCAGGCCCAGGCATGGAACGGCCCCGAGGGCACCCACTGGGCCCGCAACCAGGACCGCTGGAACGCGGTGAACGGAGGCTTCGACGAGCCGCTCCTGGACGCCGCAGGGATCACCGGGGACCACCGGACCCTCGACCTCGGCTGCGGCTCGGGGCAGACCACGCGCCTCGCCGCGCTCCGGGCACCCCGGGGCCGCGCGCTGGGCCTCGACCTGTCGGGCCCGATGCTGGCCGAGGCCCGGGCCCGCGCCGAACGGGAAGGCATCGTCAACGTGTCGTTCACGCAGGGCGACGCGCAGGTGCACCCCCTCGGAGCGGATGCCTTCGACGCGGCGATCAGCCGCTTCGGGGTGATGTTCTACGCCGACCCCGTGGCCGCCTTCGGCAACGTCGGCCGGGCGCTGCGCCCCGGCGGGCGCCTGGCGTTCGTCTGCCCGGCCGATGCCGCGCTCAACGGCTGGGTGACGGCGATGGCGTCACTGCGCGACCTCCTGCCGGTCGGCGACTTCGGGCGGCCGGGGGCGCCCGGCATGTTCTCCCTGGCCGCGCCGGACCGCACCCGCGACGTCCTCACCGCGGCCGGATTCACCGGCATCGCCCTCAACCAGGTACAGGCGTACGGGGTGTGGGGGCAGGGAGCCGGGGACGCGGCCCGGTTCCTGCTGGGAACCGGCCCCGGCCGCCACCTGATGGAGCAGGCCGACGCGAGCGCGCGGGCCCGCGCCCTGCGCACCCTGACGGACCACTTGCGCGAGCACGAGGCGGCGGACGGCACGGTGCGGCTGCGCAGCACGTCGTGGCTGGTCACCGCGGAGCGCCCGGCCGCCCCGTAGAGCCGCCCCGGCTACTTCACCGACCCCGCCGTGAGCCCGCTCACCACATGCCGCTCGATGAAGGCGAACAGCACGATGACCGGCACGATCGCGACCACGGACGCGGCGAAGAGGTAGTTCCACTGCACCGTGTAGTTGCCGATGAAGTTGTTGATGCCCACCGTGAGCGGCTGCTTGGCGGGCTCGGTGGTGAGCGTGAGCCCCATGACGAACTCGTTCCAGGCGGTGATGAAGGTGAAGATCACCGCGGTGACCACGCCCGGCAGCGCGAGCGGCAGCGTCACCTTGATCATGGCCCCGAAGCGGCTGGTGCCGTCCACCATGGCGGCCTCTTCGAGCTCCGGAGGGATGGAGCTGATGTAGGCCGTCAGGATCCACACCGCGAAGGCGAGGTTGAACGCCGCGTTGGTGAGGATCAGCGTCCAGACCGAGTTGAGCATGTCGAGCTGGTGGAACTCGCGGTAGAGGCCGACCAGCAGGGCGGTGGGCTGGAACATCTGGGTGACCAGGACGAGCAGGAGGAACAGCTTGCGGCCCCGGAAGCGCATGCGCGCCGTGTAGTACGCGGCCGGCAGCGAGACGATCAGCACGAGCAGCGTGGCGCCGCCCGCCACCAGGAGGGTGACCTGGAGGTTCTGCCCGAGCTCGGACTCCTTCCACACGTCGACGAAGTTGGCCCACTCCAGGTTCTGGGGCAGGTAGGTGCGGTCCCGCAGCTCGTCCTTGGGCCGCAGCGCGGTGACGATCATCTCCAGGTACGGCGCGAGGAAGAGCGCGGCGAGCAGCCACGCGACGGCCGTGTATACCAGGGTGCGCGGCCGGAAGGAGCGCTTCTTCGGGGCCCCCGGGCTCTTGTGCGGCGCCTTGCGGGGCGCCGTGGCGGTGGCCATCAGTCCTCCTCGTTCCACCGGCTGACCTTCAGGAAGATCAGCACGAGCACCACGACCATCAGGAAGTTCACGACCGACATGGCCGCGGACTCACCGATGTCGGTCTCCTTCAGCTTGTACATGAACACCATCGACGTGGAGGTGTCGTAACCCGGACCGCCCTGCGTCATGGCCCAGATGATCGGGAAGGAGTTGAAGACGTTGATGAGGTTGATGACCACGCCGACGAGGAACGCGGGCCGCAGCATCGGCAGCGTGATGTACCGGTACGTGTGCCAGGACCCCGCCCCGTCGATCCGGGACGCCTCGTAGACCTCCCGCGGGATCGTCTGGAGCCCGGCGAGCAGCGTGTACGTGGTGAAGGGCAGCGAGACGAACACGGCGACGGCCATCATCCAGGGCCAGGCCGTCTCCGGTCTGCCCAGCCAGTCCTTGGAGCTGTCGATGAGACCGAGGTCCAGCATCACGGTGTTGAGGACGCCCGCGGTCTGGTTGAGCATCCACTTGAAGCCGATGGCGGTCATCAGGACGGACGCCGCCCAGGGGGCGATGAGCGCCCAGCGGGCGACGCGGCGCCCGAGGAACTTCTGGTTGAAGAGCTGCGCGAGGGCGAGCGAGAACAGCATCGTGAAGCCGACGACGACGATCGTCCACACCACGGTCCAGAGCAGGACGGCGCCGAGGTCGCTCTCCTCGAAGAGCTTCTTGTACTTGTCGGTCCCGGCGCTGCCGCGCACCTTGCCGGAGATCGAGACGTTGAGGAACGAGGTGCGGATCAGCTCGACGACGGGCCAGACGACCACGGCGAGGATCAGCAGGATGACGGGCGCTATCCAGGGCAGCGGGCCGAGCCGGGCGATGCCGCTGCGGCGGCTCACGCGGCCGGGTGCGCGCCCGCCCCGTCCCCGGCCGCGGGCGGCCGGGGACGGAGGGGCCTTCAGGGACACAAGGACTCCTTGCGAACTGGGTCTGGGCGGTGGCTACTTGGCGTCGGCCGCCGCGGTCTCCGCCTTCTTCTGGAGGTCACCGAGGATCTGCTTGGGGTCGTCGGAGACGGCCTTGCCACCGGTCTTCTTCATCTCGGCGGAGACGACGTCCCAGGAGGTGTCACCCAGCGGGTAGAACTTGGCGTTCGGCAGCACCTGGAAGAACGGCTCCAGGTCCTTGTGCTTGCCGTTGCTCTGCATCTCCTTCAGGACGTCCTGCGTGACGGGCATGAGGTTGTACATCTCGTCGAACGCCAGCATCTTCTTGGAGTACGTGAAGTCCAGGAACTTCTTCACGGCCTCCTTCTCGGCGCCGCCGTCCTTGAACGCCATCATCCAGTCGGCCACGCCGAGGGTGCTGTCGAGCGGGCCCGTCTTGCCGGGGATGGGCGCGACGCCGTAGTCGACCTTGCCCTCCTTGGCCATCTGGATCAGGCTCGGGTGGCCGTTCAGCATGCCGACCTTGCCGGCCGCGAAGTCGCCGAAGGCGGTCTTGCGGTCGGTCGAGGCGGGGTTGGCGTAGGTGAGGCCGGGCTTGACCAGCTTGGTCTTGAGCCACTCGAAGGTCTCGACGTTCTGGGCGCTGTCGAGGGTGTACTTGCCGTCCGCGTCGGTGTAGCCGCCGCCGTTGCCGAGCTCCCACATCATCGTCTCGCCCTGGGTCTCCTCGGGGCCGAGGGGCAGGGCGTACGGGGTCTCGGCGGCCTTGGCGGACTTGATCTTCTTCGCGGCCGCGGCGAGCTCGTCCCAGGTCTTCGGCGGGGTCTTCACGCCGGCCTTCTTGAGGACGTCCTTGTTGTAGAACATCACGCGGCTCGAGGAGACCCACGGAATGCCGTACTGCGTGCCGTCGACCTCGCCGGCCTTGGCGAAGGTCGGGATGAGGTTGTCGCGCGTCTTTGCGGACAGCACCTCGTCGGCCTTGTAGAGCAGGTCGTCGGCGACCTTGTCGGCATAGCCGCCGGTCTGGAGGAGGTCCGGCTCGTCGCCCGCCTGGATCATGTTCTTGACGGACTTGTCGATGTCGTTCCAGTTGATGACCTGGACGTCGACCTTGTAGCCCTTGTTGGCCTTCTCGAATTCCTTCTTGACCTCGTTCCAGTACACCTTGGAGGCGTTGGAGGCCTTGTCGCCGTAGTCGGCCGCGACGAGCTTGATCGTCTTTCCGTCGCCGCTGTCGCTGTCGCCGCCGCAGCCGGTAAGTCCGAGTGCCATACAGAGCGTTGCCGCACCGGTGGCGACCATTCGATTCCTCATGCTGTTCAACCCTTCGACATCGGTGTCGACTTGAGCGCGTACAGTCGCACCCTGCGGCGCCGTCGCGCCGACATTACTCACGTGACGTTTCGCCTCAACAGGCCTAGACCACTTTCGTGGCCAACCTGAAATCACTTGCCGCCAGGCTCACTTGAGGGCACCGGCCGTGAGACCGGCCTGCACCTGGCGCTGGAAGACCGCGTACACCACGAGGACCGGCAGCATGGCGATCGTCAGGCCCGCGAAGAGGGCGCCCCAGTCCCCGCGGTAGCCCTGCGAGACCGCCAGCGAGGCGAGCCCCTGCGGCAGCACGTAGTTCTCCTTCTCCTCGTTGTTGAGCAGCAGCGGAAGCAGGTACTGGTTCCACTGGCCGAGGAAGTTGAAGATGCCGATGCTGACCAGGCCCGGCTTGGCCATCGGCAGCATGATCTGGAAGAACGTACGGGTGTGCGAGGCCCCGTCGACCATCGCCGCCTCCTGAACGCCGGTCGGCAGCGTGCGGAAGAAGGAGGTCAGGAAGAAGGTGGTGAAGGGCAGTGAGTACGCGATGTACGCGATCATCAGCCCGGGCCGGGTCTCCAGCAGGCCGAAGTTCTCCATGACGGCGAAGAGGGGGACGAGCGCGAGGATGACGGGGAACATCATGCCGCCCGCGAACAGCATGAAGATGAGACGGTTGCCCGGGAAGGTGAAGCGGGCGATGACATACGCCGCCATCGAGCCGAGCAGCATGGTGCCGGTCAGCGAACCGGACAGGATGATCAGCGAGTTGATGGTGTAGCGGCCGATGTCGGCCTTGTTCCACGCGTTGGCGAAGTTCTCCCAGTGGAAGGCGGCGGGCCAGCCCATCGGGTCGCTGAGGATCTCCGCCGAGGGACGGAACGCGGTGAGCGCGACCCAGATCAGCGGACCGGCGGCGAGGAGCACCCACAGGACGAGGAAGGCGTGCGAGAAGACGTTGAGGGTGGCGCCCTTCTCCTTCTCGCCGCGGGGCGCGTCGGAGGCTTCGATGCGGGGCGCGGTGGTGGTGGTCGTGGTCATGATGCAGTGGCTCCCGCGGTCTCAGTATTCGATCCGGTCGCGATTCCCGGCCCGCATGACGATCAGGGAGAACGCCATGCTGAGGACGAGCAGGACGACGCCGATGGACGTGGCGTAGCCGTACTGGCCGTCGCGGAAGCGTTCGTAGAGGAAGACGGGGGTCACCTTCAGGACGTGCGGGGGCACCATGACCAGGCAGATCGCGAAGGTGTCGAGCGCCTGGATGCCCATGTAGATCCAGCCGGTGCGCACCGTGTCCCAGATCAGCGGGAGCGTGACGCTGAAGAAGGTGCGGGCCCGGCCCGCGCCGTCGAGCAGCGCCGCCTCGTAGATGTCCTTGGGGATCGCGCCCATCGCCGCCGAGAACAAGACCACGTAGAAGCCGATGAAGCTCCAGCTGATCACGGTGAGCAGCGCGATCACGGCGAGGGTCTGGTCGCCGCCGAGCCAGGCGGGTCCTTCGACGCCGACCTTGTCGAGGCCGCCGTTGATCAGGCCGCTGCGGGTGTTGAAGACGCGTCCCCACACGACGGCGACGATGGCGACGGAGAGCACCTGCGGGAAGAAGTAGACGACCTTGTAGAAGGACGATCCCGCGACGCCCGCGATGGCCTGGCCCCTGCGGTGCCGGCCGCCCGCGGTGATCATGTAGGCGAAGAACATGCCGAGGACGAGCGTGAGGACCGGGGCGACGACGAGCAGAAGGGTGCTGACCCGCAACGAGTCCCAGAACCGCTCGTCGTTCCACATCTTCTGGTAGTTGTCGAACCCGACGAAGTTCGCGACGGGACCGCCGGACCAGTCGGTGAACGAGTAGTAGATCGCCTGGAGGAAGGGCGAGACGACGAACAGCGCGTAGAACGCGAGCGGCACGGCCAGGAAGCCCACGATGAAGCGGTACTTGTCGAGCGTGCGGTAACGCCGGTCGTAGCGGACCCGTTCGGGGGTGAAGCGGGGCGGCAGCAGGATCGCGACGAGGAACAGCAGCCGGCTCGGTGCGCCCGGCGCGGGCCCTCGGTCCGCCCGCTTCTTCGGAGGTGGCGTCTTGCCCACCAGGGTGTCGGTCTTCATGGTGCTCAGCCCCGCCCGCTCTTCCACCTCGCTCGTCAGGCCTTCTTGACCTTGCTGATGTCGGGGTCCTTCAGGATCCGCTCGGTGGCCTTCTGCATGATGTCCATGGCCTGCTTGGGGCCGATCTGGCCCTGCATGAACTTGTGGATCATGTTGTTGAAGTCCTCGCGGAACAGCTCGTTGTACCAGTCCATGAACTGCGGGATGACGATGTTGTCGCCGGCCGCCTTGATGGCCGCCTGCGCGCTCGCCGTGCCCGACGGCAGGTCCTCGCCGTCGATGGCGCCCTTCACGACGGGCATCGAGCCGACCTCCTTGAAGAGGTTGACGGCGGCCTTCTTGCTGTACATCATCCGCAGCCACTCCAGGCCGCCCTGGCGGTTCTCGGCCTTGGCGGGGATGACGAAGGGCTCACCGGCCGGGGCGTAGAGCGTGCCGAAGGGCATCTTGTCGCCGGAGTCGAGCGAGGGGGTCGCCCCCACCGTCATGGCGAAGTCCTTCGGCGTGGTGTCCTTGGCCTCGTTCTCCACCCAGGAGCCGTTCGGCACGAAGACGCACTTGCCCCCCTGCGTCCAGGCCGTCTGCATCTCGGTGTGCGCCTCGGTGCCGTCGAAGCCGGTCAGCACGTACTTCTTGGCGACCAGTTCCTCCCAGGCCTCGAAGACGTCCTTGACGGCGTCGTGCCGCCAGGCGCCCGGCTCCAGGTAGTCCATGGCCTCGGTGACGCCGCGCCCGCCGCGCTGGGCGAACATCGAGTACATGCTGAAGAACATGTAGCGGGGGTGGCCGCCCGGGTAGCTCCAGCCGTGGATGCCCTTGGCCTTGGCCTTCTTGCAGACCGCGAGCATTTCGTCCCAGGTCTTCGGGTACGCGGAGTCGAGGCCGTCCTCCAGGAGCTTCTTGGAGTACCAGTTGCCGTACACCGTCAGGGCGATGTTGAGCTGGTAGCACTCCGCGCCGCCGAAGCGGCCCATCTGCTCGACGACCGGCACCAGGGTCTCGCGCACCGTGACGTCCGGGTCGTCCCACGAGGGGGCGTCGAGCACCTCGCCGAGGTCGGCGACCTGCTTGTTGTGGACGAGCTTGCCGATGTTCATCTGCTCGGCGCCGGAGTTGTTGACGACGTCCGCCGTGGGCTTGCCGCGCACGATCTTCGGCTGCACCTGGGTGGCGATCTTCTCCGTCGCCTTCTGCTCCGGCTTCGCCTTCGGGTACTTGTCGGCGTACATGTCGGTGACGTACTGGGCGTACTTGTCGCCGTAGCCACCGTTGAAGATGTAGACCGTGAGTCCCGCGTCCTCCTTCACGCCGAGCGGGTTCTTCTTGGTCTTCTTGCCCTTCTCGGCCTTGTTCTCCGAGCCGCCTCCGCTGGCGCAGGAGCTGAGTGCCCCGACAGCGGGCACCGCGAGCAGACCCGCTGCCGCCGCCCTCTTCATGACATCACGACGGTTGACGCTGGTGGATCCCATGCTCAAGTCCTCGCCTTCTCCAGGACTCAGGCGGTGAACCGGACCCTCCCCGGCACCGCGGTGGTGTGGGACGCCGACAGGTATAGTCCACTCACGCTCCACTGAGCAAGATCGAATACACGTTTGCTCCGCAGGGTTTCCGAGTTGAGACCTGCGACGTTTCCCTGGTCGAACCTCTCGCACATGGCCCCCGCGACGCGTGGACTTTCGCGCCGGTTTCCATGGACTTTCCCGCGAGGCTCCTCAGAGATCGTCGGCCGCGTCCTGGATGCGGTCCACCGTCTCACCCGGGGTGGCGCGGCCGAGCAGCATCTCGCTCAGCGCCCGCCCGCTCACGTCCTGGAGTTCGGTGGCCTCGAAGCCGTTCCAGTCGACCGCGTTGCCCTTGGCACGTTCGTACGCGGTGATCGCCGACTCGGCGCCGGCGGTGAGCCCTTTCCACTCCCCCGCGCCCCGGACGGCGGGCAGGGCGCCGTGCCGCGCGGCGAACCGCGCGGCCGACGGGCGCCCGAGCATGATGCGCAGCAACTCCATGGCCGCACCGGGATTTTTCGCCCGTTCGGGCACGACGAAGGGCTCGCCGTAGTTGACGGCGACGGTCCCGAACGGCAGCCGGTCGCCCCCGGAGACGGCAGGCGGCGGGCCGACCGCCGGGTCGAAGCCCTCGGGCGGCCGGGACTCCTTCTCCAGCCATGAGCCGTTCGGGATGAACAGGGCCTTGCCCTCGGTCCACCGGGCCTGCGCCTGCGTGTGGTCGTAGCCCGCCGACTGCTTCAGCACATGGCCGCGCCGCCCCAGTTCGGCGTACGCCTCGAAGACGTCCCGCACGGCCCGCGCGCGCCAGGCCCCCGGCTTGTTGTCCACCAGGGCGTCGAGCGCCTGCCTGCCGCCCCGCTTGGCCACGGAGGCGGCCACGGCGAACCACAGGTAGTAGGGGTACTTGCCCGGGTAGACGAGCCCGGCCATGCCCCGCCGGTCGGCGGCCTCGCAGACCGCGAGGAGGTCGTCGAAGGTGCGGGGGTAGCTCTTGCCCAGGTCGCGCAGGGCCTTGCGGGAGTACCAGAAGCCGTAGACCGTGAGCAGGTAGTTGATGCCGTGCACCGGCCCTTCCCCGCGGGGCCCGCCCCTCGCCGCGGCGCCCGGCAGCAGCACGTCCCGCACCTTCTTGCCGGGGCTGCCGAACGCCGGGGCGTCGAGCAGCGGCGTGAGTTCGCGCAGGCCGCCGCCCTTGGCCAAGGTCCGCACATCGGCGAAGCCCGCGCCGGAGTTCTGGACCAGATCCGGCGGTGATCCGCCGGCCAGCTCGGCCCGGGCGCGTTTGCCGGGGTCCGGGGCGAACTCCTTCGCCACGTCGACCCCCGGGTGCGCCTCGCCGAGGCGCCGCACCGCGTCGACGAGCATGTCCTTGCCGTACGGGCCGTCGAAGAGCAGCAGCGACAGGCCCCCGCTCTTCGCCACCTTGAACGGATCGGCGGCGGTCCCCGCCTCGGCGCCGCTCTTCCCGCCGCCGGTCCCGCCTCCGCCTCCGCCGCCGTCGTCCCGGCCGCGCAGCACGGCTAACGTCCCGCCCGCCGCGGCCGTGGCGACGCCCGCGGCCGACACCGCGAGCAGCGATCGGCGGGAGAGCCCCTTGCGGGGTACGCCGACGCCCGCTCCGGGGACGGTCTCGGCCACCGGAGCGGGCCCAGCCACTGGAGCGGCAACAGCCGGAGCCACGGCGGGCGGAGGAGCCGCGGCGGGAGGAGGACCCACGGCGGGAGGAGAAGCCACGGGAGACCGCACCTCGGCCTCCGGCGCCGACTCGCCGACCGCCCCGGCCCGCCCCCGCACCAACGTCGTGAGCTCGTCCGGCAGCCACCGCCCCGGCCGCCCCTCCGGCAAGGTGGCGGGTACCGAGAACTCCGCGAGGAGCGAGGCCACCGTGGGGCGCTCCGCCGGGGCCTTGGCCAGGCAGCGCGCCACCGCGGCCCGCAGCGAGCCGGGCACGCCGTCGACCCGCGGTTCCTGCTCCATCGTGCGGTAGATCATCGCGAAGACGTCACCGTGACCGAAGGGCCCCTCCCCCGTGGCCGCGAAGACGAGGGTGGCCCCGAGCGCGTACACGTCCGTGTGCGGGCCGATCTCCGAGCCGCGGAGCTGCTCCGGGGCCATGTAGCCGGGCGTTCCCGGCACTTGGCCCGTCCGGGTGATCTGGGAGTGGGCGACCGAGCGGGCGATGCCGAAGTCGATGACGCGGGGGCCGTCCTCGGCGAGGAGGATGTTCGACGGCTTGAGGTCACGGTGCGTCAGTCCGGCCTCGTGGATCGCCGCGAGCGCCGCCGCCGTCCCCGCCATCAGCGCCCGCAGCGACGCCTCGGGAAGCGGCCCGCCCATGGCGACGGCCTCGGAGACCGACACACCGGGGATGTACTCGGTGGCGAGCCACGGCCGCGGCGCGTGCGGATCGGCGTCGAGCACGGCCGCGGTGAACCGCCCGTCGACCTTGCGCGCCGCGTCCACCTCGCGCGCGAACCTGCGGCGGAACGCGACGTCGTGGGAGAGTTCGGGCCGTGCCGCCTTGATCGCGGCGAGGCTCCCGTCCGGCGCCCGGCCGAGGAACACCTCTCCCATGCCTCCGCTGCCGAGCCTTCCGGACAGCGCGTACACACCTATCGACTCCGGATCGCCGGTCCCGAGCGGCTCCATTCCCCTGTCACCTCCCCCGTTCCGCAGGTGAGAGTACCGTCGCCCCGCACCGGCGGGCAGTCGGGCCCCAACAGCGACTCCCGTCCCGCGAATCGCGGCAACAGCCTTGACACCCTTCACCACTTCACTCCCTACTAGACCTTGCGTAGCGATCGTGACAACGTTGTCCAACCGCAGGGAGGGGCTCGGGGATGCCGCAGCAGGCTCGCAGACCTCGATACAGACACCAGCGTCCGGGGATTCCCGGGGCGCGCTCGGCAGCCGCCATCGGCACGGTGGCGCTGGCGCTCGTCGTGGCGGCACAGGGGGCCGCCGTCGCCGGGCCCGAGAAACCACCGCGTACGGAAGCCGGGTTCTCCTCCTCGTTCGAGGAGGGCGAGGCCGTGCCGGACTGGCTGAACACCGTGGAGACCGGCGCCGACGGCAAGAAGAAGACCGCCGGAGTCAACGGCGAGTTCAGCTCAGGACTGCCCGGCAGCGTGATGAACCACGTCACCGAGGTCCGGGCCAGCGGCGAGAACGCCGGCTCCGGCGAGGTGGCGGAGAACCTCATCGACGGCGAGGCCACCAGCAAGTGGCTGACGTTCGACAAGGCCGGCTGGGTCGAGTTCGACCTGGACGAGCCCGCCAAGGCCGTGACGTACGCGCTGACCTCGGCCAACGACCACGCCGAGCGTGACCCCAAGGACTGGACCCTGAAGGGCTCCACCGACGGCGAGGACTGGAAGGTCCTCGACGAGCGCAAGGGCGAGACGTTCGACGGCCGTCACAAGACGAAGAAGTACGACTTCGACAACGCGACGGCCTACTCGCACTTCCGCATCGACGTCACCGGCAACAACGGCGCCTCCGACGCCCTGCAACTGGCCGACGTCCAGCTCTCCGTGGGCGGCTCCGAGGCGCCCGCCCCCGAGGACATGCTGAGCCTGGTGGACCGCGGTCCCAGCGGCTCCCCCACCGCCAAGGCGCGCGCCGGGTTCACCGGAAAGCACGCGCTGCGCTATGCGGGCAGCCACAAGGCGGACGGCCACGGCTACTCGTACAACAAGGTCTTCGACGTCAACGTCCCGGTGAGGCGCCACACCGAGCTGGGTTACCGGGTCTTCCCCTCTATGGCCGAGGGCGACCTGGACTACGCCGCCACGAACGTGGCCGTTGACCTGGCCTTCACCGACGGCACCTATCTGAGCGACCTCAAGGCCGTCGACCAGCACGGCTTCGCGCTCACCCCGCAGGGCCAGGGCGCCGCCAAGGTGCTCTACGTCAACCAGTGGAACAACGTCGCCTCGCACATCGGCGACGTCGCGCGCGGCAAGACGGTCGACCGCGTCCTCATCGCGTACGACGCCCCGAAGGGCCCGGCCAAGTTCCGCGGCTGGCTGGACGACGTGTCGCTCAAGCAGGTGGCGCCCGCCAAGCCGAAGGCGCACCCCTCGGACTACGCGGACACCCGGCGCGGCACCAACTCCAGCGGCGGCTTCTCGCGCGGCAACAACATCCCCGCCACGGCGGTCCCGCAGGGCTTCAACTTCTGGACGCCGGTCACCAACGCGGGTTCCCTGAGCTGGCTGTACGACTACGCGCGCGGCAACAACGACGACAACCTGCCGACGATGCAGGCGTTCGGCGCGAGCCACGAGCCGAGCCCGTGGATGGGCGACCGGCAGACGTTCCAGCTCATGCCGTCCGTGGCCAAGGACACCCCGAACGCGTCGCGGACCAAGCGCGCGCTGCCGTTCAAGCACGAGAAGGAGACGGCGCGCCCGCACTACTACGGCGTGACGTTCGAGAACGGCCTGAAGGCCGAGATGGCGCCGACCGACCACGCGGCGATGATGAGGTTCACCTACCCCGGTGACGACGCGAGCGTGATCTTCGACAACGTCAACGACAAGGGCGGGCTCACCCTCGACAAGGAGAAGGGGATCGTCTCCGGCTTCTCGGACGTCAAGTCGGGCCTGTCGACCGGTGCCACCCGCATGTTCGTCTACGGCACCTTCGACACCCCGGCCACCGCGGGCGGCAAGCTGGACGGCGGCGGTGGCGGCGACGTCACGGGCTACCTCCGCTTCAAGCCTGGCAAGGACCGCACGGTCACCCTGCGCCTCGCCACGTCCCTGATCGGCCTGGACCAGGCGAAGGCCAACCTGAACCAGGAGATACCCGAGGGCACCTCGTTCGACCGGGTCAAGGACCGCGCCCAGAAGAGCTGGGACGACATCCTCGGCAAGGTGGAGGTCGAGGGCGCGAGCGAGGACCAGCGCACGACGCTGTACTCCTCCCTCTACCGCCTCTACCTCTACCCGAACTCCGGCTTCGAGAAGGTCGAGGGGTCCGGCGGCAAGGCCAAGTACCAGTACGCCTCGCCCTTCTCGCCCGCGACCGGCCAGGACACGCCGACCCGCACCGGGGCGAAGATCGTCGACGGCAAGCCGTACGTGAACAACGGCTTCTGGGACACCTACCGGACGACCTGGCCCGCGTACAGCCTCCTCACCCCCAAGAAGGCGGGTGAGCTGGTCGACGGCTTCGTGCAGCACTACAAGGACGGCGGCTGGACCTCGCGCTGGTCCTCGCCGGGTGCCGCGGACCTGATGACGGGCACCTCGTCCGACGTGGCGTTCGCCGACGCGTACACCAAGGGCGTGAAGTTCGACGCGGAGGCCGCGTACGACGCCGCGCTGAAGAACGCGACGGTCGCGCCGCCCGCCTCGGGCGTCGGCCGCAAGGGCATGAAGACGTCGCCGTTCCTCGGCTACACGCCCAGCGAGACGCACGAGGGCCTGTCGTGGGCGCTTGAGGGCTACCTCAACGACTACGGCATCTCCAAGATGGGCGCGGCCCTCTACAAGAAGACGGGCGAGAAGCACTACAAGGAGGAGTCCGAGTACTTCCTCAACCGTGCCCGTGACTACGTGCACCTCTTCGACGGCAAGGCCGCGGGCGCGGGCACGAGCCCCGGCTTCTTCCAGGGCAAGGACGCCAAGGGCGTCTGGCGCGTCGACTCGGAGAAGTTCGACCCGCGCGTGTGGGGCCACGACTACACCGAGACCAACGCCTGGGGCTACGCCTTCACGGCCCCGCAGGACTCGCGCGGCCTCGCCAACCTCTACGGCGGCCGCAAGGGCCTCGGCGACAAGCTCGACACGTACTTCGCCACCCCCGAGACCGGCTCCGCCGAGTTCGCGGGCTCCTACGGAGGCGTCATCCACGAGATGACCGAGGCGCGCGACGTCCGCATGGGCATGTACGGCCACTCCAACCAGGTCGCCCACCACGCCGCGTACATGTACGACGCGGCCGGGCAGCCGCACAAGACGCAGGAGAAGGTCCGCGAGGTCCTCTCCCGCCTCTACACCGGCAGCGAGATCGGCCAGGGTTACCACGGCGACGAGGACAACGGCGAGCAGTCCGGCTGGTACCTCTTCTCCTCCCTCGGCTTCTACCCGCTGGTCATGGGCAGCGGCGAGTACGCCATCGGCTCGCCCCAGTTCACCAAGATGACCGTGCACCTGGAGAACGGCCGCGACCTGGTCGTCAAGGCGCCGAAGAACAGCGCCAAGAACATCTACGTGCAGGGCCTGAAGGTCAACGGCAAGAAGTGGAACTCGACGGCGCTCCCGCACACGGCGATCGCCCGCGGCGGTGTCCTGGAGTTCGACATGGGCCCGAAGCCGTCCACGTGGGGTTCGGGCAAGAAGGCCCAGCCGACCTCGATCACCAAGGACGACAAGGTGCCGTCACCGAAGAAGGACGCACTCAAGGGTGAGGGCGCGCTCTTCGACAACACCTCGGCGACGGACGCCACGTCCTCCGCCCCGGTGAAGCTGCCGGTCGCGGGCAGGACGAAGGCCGTCCAGTACACGCTGACGTCGTCCACCGACAAGGCCGAGGCGCCCAAGGGCTGGGTGCTCCAGGGCTCGAAGGACGGCCACAAGTGGAAGACGCTCGACCGGCGCTCGGGTGAGTCCTTCGCCTGGGACCAGCAGACCCGGGCGTTCTCGATCGCCCGCCCGGGAACGTACGGGCACTACCGTCTCGTCCCGGACGGCTCCGCGACCCTGGCGGAGGTGGAACTGCTCGGCTGACGGCGCGGGCGTCTGAGGGCGCGGGCGTCTGCGGCCCGGGGACAGGTGTGGTGAAATCCACCCCGTCCCCGGGCCGAACGGCGTTATGAGGCCGGGGACTTCGTGGCCGAGATCACCTGGCAGGAGTAGACGAGCCGGTTGTTCGTGCTGTGCGAGGTGTGCACCGTGACGGACCGGTCACCGCCCGCGGCGACCGTCACCGTTTCGAACCGGGAGCCGATGCTCTTGCTCGCGACGGCGGAGTTCGGGTACTTGCCGATCTTGAACTGCACCGTGAAGTTGTACCGGTAGGCGAAGTCGGACGACGCGTTCTGGATGTCGACGTCGTAGGTGATCCGGCCGGCGGTGCGCTCGAAGCGGCAGTTCTCACCGATCACCTCGCTGAGGGCGTTCGCGTTGTACGTCGGCCGCGCGGTGGGAGCGGAACTGCTGCCGCCGCTGCCACTGCCGCCTCCGGAGGTGAGCCCGCCGGACCCGCTCGTGCCGCCCGACGAGGCGCCGGGGGCGTCGGGCAGCCCGCTCGGCGGGCTCAGCGTGAGTGACGGAGTCGGCATGGTCGGCACTGCGGGCGAGTCCCCGAGGCCGCCGAAGGCCTTGTCCTTCGGATCGTCGGTGCAGCCGGAGAGCACGACGGTGGCGGTGAGAGCGAGAGTGGCGGCGCCGACGGCGCGACGGACACGCATGTGATGATCCCCCGAAAACAGAATGCGCGAATGGTTCAGACGGTTCGAGCGGTGTGGCTGGCTGTTTGAGAAGCGAAGAGCCTGGGGGAGGCTACCGGATCGGGTGAGTTGGTACTTTGGGCCGCTCGCACGCTCATGCGTGAGAACGCATTCACCATCGGGGGAACCATGAACCAGCCCTGGCAGCCAGGCCCTTCGCACCCGCCGCAGCACGATCCGTACGGCCGGCCCGTACAGCCGCCCATGCCGCAACAGCCGGGGTACGGCTACCCGGCCCAGCAGCCGATGCAGCCCATGCAGCCCGGCCACCCGTACCCGTACGCCCCGGGCTTCCCGCCCCCCGGCGGCGCCAAGCCGGGCAAGGCGTTCTTCCTCGGCCTGCTCGTCGCGGGAGCCCTCGGGCTCGTCTACGCGGGCATCCTGCTCGCCACGCACGAGGATCTGTCGCGCACGGGCCTCCAGGTGAGCTATCTCGTCGTCGCGGCCGTGCTCGCGCCGGCCGTGGGAGCGGTGGTGGGCCGCACCGGCGGCCGTGGGGCCGGACCGCACGTCTGGGCCGCCGTCCTGGCCGCGCTCGGCGCGTACTTCGGCGTCGCCAACGGCTACGTGTTCACCCTGCTCGACGCCGGCGGCGCCGACCTGCTCGAAATGATGCTGGAGCACGAGCCCATGGCCCCCCACAAGTTCTGGTGGCACCGCCTCAGCGAAGGCGTCGCCCTGGCGGGCCTCGTCGTGGCGGCGGGAGGCGCCTTCGGCATGGCCCACGTGATCAGCAAGAAGCAGCCGCACTAGTCTCCGACCGGGTCCCGAACTCGCCCCGGACGACCTTGCCGGGGGCGCGCTCCGACGGTCGCGCAGGACGCGGCGGCGATAGAGATCAACAGGATCGGCCGGGCGCAGCCCGATCAGGTCCTGCTGACGGCGATCGCCACCGGACGCCTCTCGACAACGCGATGTCGTCGTGCTTAAGATCCACGGCGACATCGCGTGCCGGTCACCGGCTGGGTGAGGCATGGAGGTGTCGGGAGATGCCTTGTGGAGGCATTCCTTGTCCGTTCAGTTGAATCACACGATCGTCCACGCCCGGGACAACCGGGAGTCCGCCGAGTTCTTCGCGGAGCTGCTGGGCCTCGAAATCGCCGGAGAATGGGGACCGTTCGTCGCGGTCGCCCTCAGCAATTCGGTCACCCTCGACTTCGCCGCCATCCCGGCCGAGTCGATCACTCCGCAGCACTACGCCTTCCTCGTGTCGGAGGCGGAGTTCGAGGCGGCGTACGAAAAGATCACGGCACGCGGCATCGAGCACTGGGCCGACCCGCACCAGAAGCAGCCGGGGGAGTTCAACCGCAACGACGGCGGCCGGGGCGTGTACTTCCTGGATCCGGCCGGGCACGCCATGGAGCTGATCACAGTGCCGTACGGCGGCTGGCCCGAGGTGTAGACCAGCAAGCCGTCACGCACGTCCACGTGCGCGGTAGGCGCGTTGGCGGCAGGCGGGTGAGCAGTACCGTGCTGGTGGTCGGCGCGGGCATCAGCGGCCAGCAGATCGCCGACGAGCTGGTGGACGCCGGGCGGCGCACGTTCCTCGCGGTCGGCCGTCATCGCGCGTGGCCCCGCCAGTACCGCGGCTGGGGCATCCAGGAGTGGATCGGCGTGCTCTCCTCGCTGCACGAGGAGTTCGGCGCGGCGGGCGGCGACGGCGGACCGGTCCTGCCCGGCCTGCCGGTCACCGCGGTGCGGGACAAGAGCGACGACCTGAACCTCGGCACGCTGGCCGCGAAGGGCGTGACCCTGGTCGGCTCGGTACGCGCGGCGAACGGCGGCCGGCTACTGCTCAAGGAGAACGTCGTCGCCACGGCGGACGAATCCGCGCGGTCGTTCCGGCGCGCCCTCGACCTCATCGACACGGAGGTCCGGGAACGGGGCTTCGCGGCACCGGAGAAGCACCCGGCGCCCCCGTCCAGCGGAAGGGCCTCCTCGGCGCGCTGCCCGGCCTCTACTACGCCGGGCTCCCGGACGGGAACTCGCTCGCCCCCGTGGGCATCGAGGCGAACGTGGAGAACGGCCGCTTCCTCGCCCGCCTGATCCACATCGACCACGTCATGCGCGAGGGCCGTACCCCCGGAACGTATCCGGGGGTACGGCCCTCAACTGCTCGCCGTACGCGCTGACTTACTTGCGGATCAGGCTGCGCAGCACGTACTGCATGATGCCGCCGTTGCGGTAGTAGTCGGCCTCGCCGGGCGTGTCGATGCGGACGACCGCGTCGAACTCCACACCGGAGTCGGTGGTGACCTTGACCGTGCGGGGCGTCGAGCCGTTGTTCAGCTCGGTCACGCCGGAGAAGGAGAAGGTCTCCTCGCCCGTCAGGCCGAGGGACGCGGCGGTCTGGCCCTCCGGGTACTGGAGCGGGAGGACGCCCATGCCGATGAGGTTCGAGCGGTGGATGCGCTCGTACGACTCGGCGATGACGGCCTTGACGCCGAGGAGCGCGGTGCCCTTGGCGGCCCAGTCGCGGGACGAGCCGGAGCCGTACTCCTTGCCCGCGAGGACGACCAGCGGGATGCCCTGGTCGATGTAGTTGCGCGAGGCGTCGTAGATGAACGAGACCGGCGCGTCCTCCTGCGTGAAGTCACGCGTGAAGCCGCCCTCGGTGCCCGGCGCGATCTGGTTGCGCAGGCGGATGTTGGCGAACGTACCGCGGATCATGACCTCGTGGTTGCCTCGGCGCGAGCCGTAGGAGTTGAAGTCGCGGCGCTGCACGCCGTGCTCCGTGAGGTACTTGCCGGCCGGGGTGTCGGCCTTGATCGCACCGGCCGGGGAGATGTGGTCGGTGGTGACCGAGTCGCCCAGCTTGGCCAGGACGCGGGCGCCCGTGATGTCGGGGACCGGGGTGGTCTCCATCGTCATGCCCTCGAAGTACGGGGGCTTGCGGACGTACGTCGACTCGGTGTCCCACTCGAAGGTGTTGCCGGTGGGGATCGACAGCGCCTGCCACTGGGCGTCGCCCGCGAAGACGTCCTGGTAGGACTTGTTGAACATGTCCTCGCCGATGGAGTTGGCGACGACGTCGTTGACCTCGGCCTCGGAGGGCCAGATGTCCTTGAGGTAGACCGGGTTGCCGTCCTGGTCGGCGCCCAGGGCCTCGGTGGTGATGTCGACCTTCATCGAGCCGGCGAGGGCGTACGCGACGACCAGCGGCGGGGACGCCAGGTAGTTCATCTTGACGTCGGGGTTGATGCGGCCCTCGAAGTTCCGGTTACCGGAGAGGACGGACGTCACGGCCAGGTCGTGGTCGTTGACGGCCTTCGAGACCTCGTCGGGCAGCGGGCCCGAGTTGCCGATGCAGGTGGTGCAGCCGTAGCCGACGAGGTTGAAGCCGACCTTGTCGAGGTAGGGGGTGAGCCCCGCCTTGTCGAAGTAGTCGGTGACGACCTTCGAGCCGGGCGCGAGGGTGGTCTTGACCCACGGCTTGCGGGTCAGACCCTTCTCGACGGCCTTCTTCGCGACGAGCGCGGCGGCGACCATCACGTACGGGTTCGAGGTGTTGGTGCAGGAGGTGATCGCGGCGACGGTGACGGCGCCGTGGTCCAGCTCGTACGTCGAGCCGTCGGGGGCGGTCACGAGGACCGGGTTCGACGGGACGCCGTTCGTGGTCGCCGGGGAGTCGGAGGCCGGGAAGGACTCCTTGCCCGCCTCGTCCACGCTGTCCACGTAGTTGCGGACGTCGCTCTTGAACTGCTCGGCGGCGTTGGCGAGGACGATGCGGTCCTGCGGACGCTTGGGACCGGCGATCGACGGAACGACCGTGGAGAGGTCCAGCTCGAGCTTCTCGGAGAAGTCGGGCTCGGCGGCCGGGTCCAGCCAGAGGCCCTGCTCCTTGGCGTACGCCTCGACGAGCGCGACCTGCTGCTCGTCGCGGCCGGTCAGGCGCAGGTACTTCAGCGTCTCGTCGTCGATCGGGAAGATCGCGGCGGTGGAGCCGAACTCCGGCGACATGTTGCCGATGGTGGCGCGGTTCGCGAGCGAGGTGGCGGAGACGCCCTCACCGTAGAACTCGACGAACTTGCCGACGACGCCGTGCTTGCGCAGCATCTCGGTGATCGTGAGGACGAGGTCCGTGGCGGTGGTGCCCGGCTTCAGCTCACCGGTCAGCTTGAAGCCGACGACGCGCGGGATGAGCATGGAGACCGGCTGGCCCAGCATCGCGGCCTCGGCCTCGATGCCGCCGACGCCCCAGCCCAGGACGCCCAGGCCGTTGACCATCGTGGTGTGCGAGTCGGTGCCGACGAGGGTGTCGGGGTAGGCCTGGCCGTTGCGGACCATGACCGTGCGCGCCAGGTGCTCGATGTTGACCTGGTGGACGATGCCGGTGCCCGGGGGGACGACCTTGAACTCGTCGAAGGCGGTCTGGCCCCAGCGCAGGAACTGGTAGCGCTCCTTGTTGCGGCCGTACTCCAGCTCCACGTTCTGGCCGAAGGCGTCCGCCGTGCCGAACTTGTCGGCGATCACGGAGTGATCGATGACCAGCTCGGCCGGGGCCAGCGGGTTGATCTTCGCCGGGTCGCCGCCGAGCTCCTTGACGGCCTCACGCATGGTGGCGAGGTCCACCACGCAGGGCACGCCGGTGAAGTCCTGCATGATCACGCGGGCGGGCGTGAACTGGATCTCCTGCGCGGGCTGGGCCTGCGAGTCCCAGTTGCCGAGGGCACTGATGTGGTCGGCGGTGATGTTCGCGCCGTCCTCGGTACGGAGCAGGTTCTCAAGCAGGACCTTCAGGCTGTAGGGAAGGCGTGCGGAGCCCTCGACCTTGTCCAGCTTGAAGATCTCGTACGACTCGTCGCCCACGCGCAGCGTGCTGCGGGCGTCGAAGCTGTTCGCCGACACGACAGTCTCCTTCTATTTTGTGCGCGTTTCCGTCACATCCTGCCGCCACGACTCCTCGTCGATCCGCTAAGGTAAGGCTTAGTTAGGTAACCCTTACCGAGTGGCGGCTTCTGGTGCGCCTCGGCAGATATCTCGATGTCGAGATAACTCTAGTACATGACCCGCCCGCGCGACGAGGCACGCCCGGCTGTCCGCCGCGCCGACGTGTCATACGTGACGTTCCGACCTCCCCGCCTCTCCGTACCTCTCCGGCTGAATCCTTTGTGGTGGCCCGTGCCTCTTATTGGTGTGCCGTCAGACGTCGGCACGGGATCCGGAGGTAGTCGTGGTCATCGGAATCGGTATCGCAGCAGTCGTCATGGTGCTGCTCTGCACCTGCGTGTTCGTCGTCAAGCGCAGGCGAGCCGGGCGTGGCTGACTCCGCCTGGCCGGACGAACGACTGGTCGCCGCCGCGCGGAGCGGTGACCTCGACTCGATCGCCGCGTTGGTGTCGGGCTCGCACCCGAACGTGCGGCGGTTCGCCCGTTCCCTCTGCGCCACCCCGGAGGACGCGGAGGACGCGGCGCAGGAAGCCTTGATCATCCTGTACCGCAAGATCGGGACGTTACGGGCCTCCGGCGCCCTGGCGTCGTGGATGTTCCGCATAGTCCGCAACGAGTGCCTCCGGCGTGCGCGGGCCCGGCTGCGGGACCACGGCGCACCGCTGCGGGAGGACACCCCCGTGGCCTCGGCCGAGGACGAGGTCCTCCAGCGCATGGACGCGGGCAGGGTGGCGGCGGCGGTCGCCGCGCTGCCCCCCGACCAGCGTCGCGTACTGATCATGCGGGACGTCCAGGGCCACAGCGGCCGGATGGTCGCCGATGCGCTGGGCCTCAGTACGGCGGCGATGAAGTCCCGTCTGCACCGGGCCCGTGCGGCGGTCCAGCGGACGCTGCGGGCGGATCCCGGGTCAGCTTCCGCGTCTGCCGCCGGATCAGCCGCCGGATCAGCTCCTGTATCAGCCTCTGGAGGGCACGATGACTGAACGCGGGTCTGGGTCCGGCTCCCGCCCCGGGGGTCCCGACTATGCGAGCAAGTCCCTCGCCGAGCACATCGTGCGCGGTGTCGTGGGGTTCGGCTCGCTGGTCGGGTCGGTCGCTCTCATCCCGGTGGTCGGACTGGTCAGCCTGGTTCTGCTGCCGGTCGGCCTGCTCTCCCTGCGGGGCTGCCCCACGTGCTGGGCGGTCGGGCTGATGCAGACCATCTCTCGGGGCCGTCTCCAGCGCTCCTGCGAGAACGGCCGGTGCAGTCTGACCACAGCCGGCCACGGCACGCACGGCCGGGACAGCGGGGACGGCGGGGACGCCAGGGACAGCGGGGTGGGGCTGCCGACAGCCACCCGGTAGGCGTCAGGCGTCCGGTAGACGTCAGGCGTCCGGTAGGCGTCAGGCGTCCGGTAGGCGTCAGGCCTCCGGCAGCAGCGTCACGTGCAGCTCCCGGAGCCGGGCGCGGTCGGCGATCACCTCGTACGCGGCCACCCGCCCGGCCTCCGCGCTGATCAGCAGCGCCAGGAGCAGCCGCCCGCGCGGGGCGACGACCAGGCCCACAGAGCCGTCGATCAGCACCGCCTCGGCACAGCGGGCGTTGCGCCGCAGGAGCACGCTCTCCTCCGCCACGGCCCTGGCGCCCCGCAGCTCCGCCGCCCGGCCCGCCGGAAGCGTTGCGGGGTCCGCCCTGCGTACGACATCCGGGGCGAGGACCGCGAGCAGGGCTTCGAGGTCGCCGCTGCGGGCCGCCGCGAGGAAGGTCTCGACGACCCGGCGGTCCCGTACGAGCCGCGGGGCGGTGGCGCGCGGTGTGCCGCGGACCTTCTGCCGGGCCCGGCTCGCGAGCTTCTTCGTGGCGACCGGGGTGCGCTCCACCACGGGGGCGATGTCCACGAACGGCACGGCGAACAGGTCGTGCAGTACGAAGGCCACCCGTTCGGCGGGGCCCAGCGTGTCGAGGACGACGAGCAGCGCGCGGCCCACCGAGTCGGCGAGCAGTACTTCCTCCTCGGGCCCCGCGGCCTCCCCGAACGTCCCGGACGTCCCGGACGCCCCGGACGCCGCCACGGGCTCGGGCAGCCGCTCCCCCGCCGGCTCTTCATGGCGGAACGCGGCGGAACGCAGCAGATCGAGGCAGATGCGGGAGACGACGGTACGCAGCCAGCCGGCGAGGTTTCCGATCGCGTCGGCGTCGGCACGGCTGAGCCGCAGCCAGGCCTCCTGTACGACGTCGTCGGCGTCGCCGAGCGAGCCGAGCATCCGGTGGGCGATGCCGCGCAGGTGGCCGCGGTGCGCCTCGAACCGCTCCGCGAGCAATTCCTGCCGCCCGCCGTGTGAGCCTCTACCTGGCCGCGCACGTCGCCGCGCACTTCGCAGCGCACCTCGCCATGCCCGTCGCCGTACACCCCGCCGTACGCCTCGCCGTACGCGTCCCCGTGCGCCTCGCCGTGCGCGTCCCCGTGCGCGTCCCCGTGCGCGTCCCCGTACGCCTCGCCATGCCCGTCCCCGTACACCCCGCCGTGCGCGTCCCCGTACACCCCGCCGTGCGCGTCCCCGTACACCCCGCCGTGCGCGTCCCCGTCCCCGTCCCGATCCATCGGTCACCTTTCCTCGTCGTGTCCCGTCACCTACATGACGTACGCGGCCGAGCCGCGGTGACCATTCCCGTCACCCGATTGCCGTCACCAGATTGCTGCCGCCCGATTCCTGTCGCCCCATTCCTGTCGCCCCATTCCCGTCGCCGATGGAGGAACGCCATGACCACCACCCTCAGCACCCAACCCCTGCTGCGCGGCCTCGACCTGGGCGGGCTTCGCCTGCCGAACCGCGTGGTGATGGCCCCGGCCACGCGGGCCCGCGCCACGAACGCCGCCCTCGCGCCGACCGGGCTGCACGCCACGTACTACGGGCAGCGGGCCGGGGCGGGGCTGATCGTCACCGAGGGGACCTGGGTCAGCGAGCGCGCGATCGGCTTCGTCGACGTGCCCGGGATCTTCAGCGAGGCGCAGGTCGCGGGGTGGCGCGGGGTCACCGAGGCGGTGCACGGCCTCGGCGGCCGCATCGTGCTCCAGCTCTGGCACACGGGCGCGGCTTCGCACCCCGATCACCTGGGCGGCGCACTGCCGCTCGGCCCCTCGGCGGTCAACCCCGGCGAGAGGTCCTTCACCTCCGACGGGTTCAAGGCGACCGTCACGCCGCGCGCGATGACACTGGCGGACATCCGGGCGACGGTCGAGGAGTACCGCCTGGCCTCGGCGAACGCCCGGCGGGCCGGGTTCGACGGGGTGGAGATCGGCGCTCTCGGCCTGTTCCTGCTCGCCCAGTTCCTCAACCCGGCGCTCAACTGCCGTACCGACGCCTACGGCGGTGACCTCGCGGGGCGGCGGCGTCTGCTGCTCGACGTGATCGACGCGACGGCTGCCGCGTGGGACGGGCGGGGCGTGGGCGTCCGCCTCTCGCCGTACTGGCACGGCGGCAGTTTCACCGCCGACGCGGCGACGCTCGCCTCGTACGACGAACTGGTCGCCGTGCTGAACGACCACCCCGTGGCGTATCTGCACCTGCGGGGGCGGGACAGCGACGACCCCGGCGAGGACTTCGGGGAGTTCGGGGAGTTCGCCCGCTACCGGCGGCTCTTCCGAGGCCCCCTGATCGTGAACAACGGCTTCGACCGGGTCTCGGCGAACGCCGCCGTCGAGGAGGGCGTGGCCGACGCCGTGTCCTTCGCCCGGCACTTCATCGCCAATCCCGACCTGGTCAGCCGGTTCGCCGCGGGCCGCGAGCCGGCGCCGGGCGACCCGGCCACGTACTACCGCGGAGGGGCGCAGGGGTACGTCGACCAACCCTCGGCGGCGGGCTGAGCCCGCGCCCTCCAGGCCCGGGGCGGTGATGTGACGCGGCGTCCGGTGACCGTGACCGGCGATCGGCGATCGGCGATCGGTGTCCGGTCACCGGATCGGCGCTGCCGGGATGCGCCTCACGCGCGTCGGGGGCAGAGTGGGTGCACGACGGCAGTCGTCTGGCCCCGCATGGGCACCCACATGGGCACCCACATGGGCACCCGTTGGCCCTCGTTGGCCTCGCCCCCCTTATGGCTCACCCCAGCGCGCGCGTCATCTCATATCTGAGATAACCTGCTGCACATGGCAGACGACTACCTCGTACGCATCGGCAAGCTCATCCGCGACGCCCGCCAGCACAGGGGCTGGACGCAGACGCAGCTCGCCGACGCGCTCTCCACAAGTCAGAGCGCGGTGAACCGCATCGAGCGCGGCAACCAGAACATCAGCCTTGAGATGATCGCCCGTATCGGCGAGGCGCTCGACAGCGAAATCGTGTCGCTCGGCTATGCCGGGCCGATGCACCTGCGAGTGGTCGGCGGACGCCGGCTCTCCGGCTCCATCGACGTCAAGACGAGCAAGAACGCGTGCGTGGCGCTGCTCTGCGCCTCCCTGCTCAACAAGGGCCGGACCGTGCTGCGCCGCGTCGCCCGCATCGAGGAGGTGTACCGCCTCCTGGAGGTGCTCAACTCCATCGGCGTACGCACCCGTTGGATCAACGACGGCGTCGACCTGGAGATCGTGCCGCCCGTGAAGCTGGAGATGGACGCCATCGACGCGGAGGCGGCGCGCCGCACCCGCTCGATCATCATGTTCCTCGGCCCGCTGCTGCACCGCATGGACCGCTTCAAGCTCCCGTACGCGGGCGGCTGCGACCTCGGCACCCGCACGATCGAGCCGCACATGATCGCGCTGCGCCGGTTCGGCCTCGAAATCGCCGCCACCGAGGGGCTGTACCACGCCGAGGTCGCGCGCAACGTCACCCCCGACCGGCCCATCGTCCTCACCGAACGCGGGGACACCGTCACGGAGAACGCGCTGCTCGCCGCCGCCCGCAGCGAGGGCACCACGGTGATCCGCAACGCCTCGTCGAACTACATGGTCCAGGACCTGTGCTTCTTCCTGGAGGCGCTCGGCGTGCGGGTCGAGGGCATCGGCACGACGACGCTGACCGTGCACGGCGTCCCGACCATCGACGTCGACGTGGACTACTCCCCCTCCGAGGACCCGGTCGAGGCGATGAGCCTGCTGGCCGCCGCCGTCGTCACGGAGTCGAAGCTGACGGTGTGCCGGGTGCCGATCGAGTTCCTGGAGATCGAGCTCGCGGTCCTGGAGGAGATGGGCCTCGACCACGACCGCACGGCGGAGTACTTCGCCGACAACGGCCGTACGCGCCTGATCGACCTCACGGTCCGGCCCTCCAAGCTGGAGGCGCCGATCGACAAGATCCACCCGATGCCGTTCCCCGGCCTGAACATCGACAACGTCCCCTTCTTCGCGGCCATCGCGGCGGCGGCGCAGGGCAAGACGCTGATCCACGACTGGGTCTACGACAACCGCGCGATCTACCTCACCGACCTCAACCGCCTCGGCGGCCACCTCCAGCTCCTGGACCCCCACCGCGTCCTGGTGGAGGGCCCGACCCGCTGGCGCGCCGCCGAGATGATGTGCCCGCCGGCCCTGCGCCCCGCCGTGGTCGTACTGCTTGCGATGATGGCGGCCGAGGGCACGTCGGTGCTGCGCAACGTATACGTCATCAACCGCGGCTACGAGGAGCTGGCGGAGCGCCTGAACTCGGTGGGCGCGCAGATCGAGACGTTCCGGGACATCTGACCGAGGATGCCGCCGTCCGTGTGCCTACGTCACTGGTGCCCCGGGGGAAGCGGGCCGATGTCGGAGTGGCGGCCCGGGCGCAGTGACGCGTGTCGCCGGCCGGGGCCCGGTCGAGGGCGGGGCGCCGACCCCGGTGGCGTTCTCAAGGATCTGGTCGTTGGTCAGCCGCACCACCGCGAACTGTGCCGAGGCCAGCGGTCCGCGCAGCCCCGCCTGGGCCATGGCCGAGCGCACGACACCCAGGAGCGCCGCTTGACCGAAATGCATGACCCAGTTCACCAGCAGTGGCTGCTTGCCCGGGCGTTCGGGCAAGCCGGTCAGGCGCAGCAGCGTGGCAGCTGACGGTCCAGCGGGATGCCTCGCTGCTCAAGCGGATTGAACGTCACGTGGTGCCTCCTGGGACAGGACAACGTTGCGGACTGCCGAGTACCCCGCCGCAGGCGACGAGCACGGCCCCGCTCTCGAGTCTGGGCGCAACCGGTGGGTTCCAGCCACCGCTGGCGCGCCGGGCCGCCGCGGTTCGCTCTGCTGGGCCGGCCGAGATGCCGGGGCGCTCAAGTCCGGTACGGCCGGCCACTCAGTCCGGTCCAGTACGGCCACTCAGTCGAGTACGGCCACCCCGTCCAGCTCCACCATCGCCTGCTCGTCCCAGAGACGGACCGTGCCGATCACCGCCATCGCGGGGTAGTCGCGGCCCGCCAGCCTCTTCCAGATACGGCCCAGCTCGGGGGCGCGGGCCCGGTAGTCGGCGACGTCCGTGGCGTAGACGGTGACGCGGGCGAGGTCGGCGGGGGTGCCGCCCGCGTGGCGCAGGGCGGTGAGGAGATTGGTGAGGGCACGCTCGAACTGCTCGGGCAGGGTCACTCCGGTGACCTCGCCCTCACCGTCCAGGGCGGTCTGCCCCGCGAGAAACACGAGCCGTGCCCCGCTGGCCGTGACGGCATGCGAGAAGCCGGCGGGCGGGGAGAGCTCGGCGGGATTGACGCGATTCAGGGCCATGGGGCTACGACTCCTCGGTCGAAGGGGCGTACAGGGAAGCGCCCCGTCAGGGGCGCGGGGAACGGCGCGACAAGCCACGACGCGCCCGCGGAACAAGAACCGCCCAAGCCCCCGCCGGGCACCGCACTACGCATAAAGCTCCTTCGCGATGATGGTCCGCTGTACCTCGCTCGCCCCCTCATAGATACGGGGCGCCCGCACCTCGCGGTAGAGGTGTTCGAGGAGGTGCCCCCGCTGAAGCGCCCGCGCGCCGTGCAACTGGACGGCCGCGTCGACCACGTACTGCGCCGTCTCCGTGGCCAGCAGCTTCGCCATCGCTGCGCGGCGCGCGATGCCGGGGGCACGCGGGCCCTCGTGGTCGTAGGCCGACGCCGCCGCGTAGACCATCAGGCGCGCCGCCTCCGTACGGGTCGCCATCTCGGCGACCTGGTGGGCCACCGACTGGAGGTCCGCCAAGGTCCCGCCGAACGCGTCCCGCCGCGCGGTATGGGCGAGGGTCGCGTCCAGGGCCGCGGACGCCATGCCCACCGCGAACGCGCCGACGCTGGGCCGGAAGCGGTTCAGCGTGGTCATCGCCACGCGGAAGCCGCGGTCCACCTCGCCGATGACGTCCTCGGGGCCGACGCGGACGCCGTCGAAGGCGAGCGCGCCGATCGGGTGCGGGGAGAGCATGTCGAGGGCGGTGCCGGTCAGGCCCTCGCGGTCGGCGGGGACCAGGAAGGCGGTGACGCCGCGGGCCCCCGCGCCCTGTGCCGTACGGGCGAAGACGGTGTAGAAGTCGGCCTCGGGGGCGTTGGAGATCCAGCACTTCTCGCCGGTCAGGCGCCAGCCGACGGGACCGTCCGGGACCGCCGCGAGGGACAGGGCCGCCGCGTCCGATCCTGCCCCCGGCTCGGAGAGCGCGAACGCCGCGACGGCGCGGCCTGCCGCCGCCTCCGGCAGCCACCGCTCGCGCTGGGCGGCGGTGCCGTACGCGTACACGGGGTGGGCGCCGAGCCCTTGCAGCGCGAGCGCCGTCTCGGCCTCGGTGCAGGCGTAGGCGAGGGATTCGCGCATCAGGCAGAGCCCCAGGGCTCCTGAACCGGCGTCCTCACTCCCGGGCCCCCCGTCCGCGCCGGGCCCCTCGAACAGCCGTCCAAGGAGCCCCAGTTCCCCCAGCGCCTCGACCAGTGGCCGGTTCACATGGCCGGGGGTGCCCTTCTCCGCCAGGGGGCGCAGGCGGTCGGCGGTCAGTGCGCGCAGCTCCGCGCACCAGGCGGTTTGTGCTGGATCGAGAGCGAATGTCGGCATCCCCGTCCCCTCCTTTATCGCGCACCGTTGACTGTCGTCACCATCACGATACGCTCGTCGGGCGAGCCCACCACAGCGCCCGTCCGGCAGGCAAGGGGGCAGAGCCGCCATGGCAACCAACGGCATCCCAGGGCTGACACCATCCGGCCACGCAGACAGCTTCGCCAGGGACCACCTCCCGCCGCGCGAGCAGTGGCCCGCCCTCGTCCACGACCGCCCCGAGCTGCACTACCCCGCCCGCCTCAACTGCGGCGCCGAACTGCTCGACCGGACGGTGGCGCGGCACGGCGCCGGGCGTCCCGCCTTCCACGCCGCGTCCGGCGAGACCTGGACGTACGGCGAACTGCGCGGCCACGTCGACCGGATCGCCCACGTGCTCACCGACGATCTCGGCGTCCTGCCCGGCCGGCGCGTACTGCTCCGCGGGCCCACCACCCCGTGGCTCGCGGCCTGCTGGCTCGCGGTCATGAAGGCGGGCGCGGTCGCCGTGACCGTCCTCGCCCAGCAGCGCGCGCAGGAGCTGGCCACCATGTGCGAGATCGCCGAGGTGCGGCACGCACTGTGTGATGTACGGTCGGTCGACGACCTGATCAAGGCCGGGGTGCCCGGCCTGGGCATCACCACGTACGGGGGTGACGGGCCCGAGGATCTGCTCGTGCGCGCCGCCGGGCACCCCGAGCCGTACGAAGCCGTCGACACCGCGGCCGACGACGTCGCGCTCATCGCGTTCACGTCAGGGACCACGGGCCGCCCCAAGGGCTGCATGCACTTCCACCGCGACGTGCTCGGCATCGCCGACACCTTCGCGCGGCACATACTGAAACCGACCGCCGACGACGTGTTCGCCGGCAGTCCCCCGCTCGGCTTCACCTTCGGCCTCGGCGGGCTCGTCATCTTCCCGCTGCGCTTCGGCGCCTCGTCCGTCCTGCTCGAACAGGCGGGCCCGAGGCAACTCCTCCCGGCCATCGGACGGCACGGGATATCGGTGCTGTTCACCGCCCCGACCGCGTACCGCACGATGCTGGACGAACTCGACGCGTACGACGTCTCCTCCCTGCGGCGCTGCGTGTCGGCGGGCGAGAACCTGCCCGCGGCCACCTGGCAGGCCTGGAACGAGCGCACGGGGCACCGCATCATCAACGGCATCGGCGCGACCGAGCTGCTCCACATCTTCATCTCCGCCGCCGACGACGCGATACGGCCCGGCACCACGGGACGCCCCGTCCCCGGCTGGCACGCGCGCGTGGTCGACGATTCCGGCGCCCCGCTGCCGGACGGCGAGCCCGGACTGCTCGCGGTGCGCGGCCCCGTCGGCTGCCGCTACCTCTCCGACGAGCGCCAGCTCCACTACGTACGGCACGGCTGGAACATCACCGGCGACACCTACGTCAGGGACGCCGACGGCTACTTCCGCTACGTCGCGCGCGCCGACGACATGATCATCTCCGCCGGGTACAACATCGCGGGCCCCGAGGTCGAGGAGGCCCTGCTGCGCCACCCCGACGTGGCGGAGACGGCGGTGGTCGGCCGCCCCGACGAGCTGCGCGGCCAGGTGGCCGTGGCGTACGTGGTCCCGCGTGCGGGGACCGAGCCGGACGCGGACCGGCTGCGGGACTTCGTGAAGGCGGAGCTGGTGCCCTACAAGTGCCCCAGGGAGATCGTCTTCCTGGACGCGCTGCCCCGGACCGCGACCGGCAAGCTCCAGCGCTTCCGGCTGCGGGGCCGGACAGCGGGCGGGCCGGGGCCCGTAGAGTGATCACGTGTCCGAGCAGCACACTCCACGGTCCCTGATCGTCACCTTCTACGGCGCCTACGGCCGGGCCGCACCAGGCCCCGTACCGGTCGCCGACCTGGTGCGCCTTCTCGCGCCGGTCGGCGTCGACGCGCCGTCGGTGCGCTCGTCGGTCTCGCGGCTCAAGCGGCGCGGCCTGCTCGTGCCCGCGCGCACGGAAGGAGGCGCGGCGGGGTACGCGCTCTCGCCGGACGCCCGTCAGCTCCTGGAGGACGGCGACCGCCGCATCTACGGCACGGCCGCCGCCGGGCGCGAGGGCGGCTGGGTCCTCGCCGTGTTCTCCGTGCCCGAGGCCGAGCGGCACAAGCGGCACGTGCTCCGCTCCCGCCTGGCGGGCCTGGGGTTCGGCACGGCCGCGCCGGGCGTCTGGATCGCCCCCGCGCACCTCTACGAAGAGACCAGGCACACCCTGGAGCGCCTGCAACTGGCCTCCTACGTGGACCTGTTCCGCGGCGAACACCTGGGCTACGCCCCGACCGCCGAGGCGGTGTCCCGCTGGTGGGACCTCACCTCGCTGGCCAAGCAGCACGAGGCATTCCTGGACCGCCATGAGCCGGTGCTCCGCTCCTGGGAGGCCCGCGAGGGCGCCGACCCGGCGCCGCGGGAGGCGTACCGCGACTACCTCCTGGCCCTCGACTCCTGGCGGCAGCTCCCCTACGCCGACCCCGGGCTCCCCGCCGAGCTGCTCCCCGCCGACTGGCCCGGCGCCCGCTCTGCCGCGGTGTTCACGGCGCTCGACGGCAGGCTCCGGGCGGCCGGGGCGCTCTTCGTGGCGTCGGGCGGCTGACCGCTCTCCGGGCGGCCGGGGCTCAGCTGTTGAGCGTCAGCCGCGGCTTCGGGGCGTCCGTGCGGCCCGTCTGCGGGCGGCGGCTGCCCGCGCGGTACTGGACCGGCCAGGGGGCGCCCGGACCCTCGTAACCCTGTTCGGCGGCCGCGTGCAGCGTCCAGTGGGGGTCGTAGAGGTGCGGGCGGGCCAGCGCGCAGAGGTCGGCGCGGCCCGCGAGGAGCAGGGAGTTGACGTCGTCCCAGGACGAGATGGCGCCGACCGTCAGCACGGGGATGCCCGTCTCGTTGCGGATGCGGTCGGCGTAGGGGGTCTGGTAGGAGCGGCCGTAGGCGGGGCGTTCGTCGGCGACGACCTGGCCGGTGGAGACGTCGATCGCGTCGGCCCCGTGGGCGGCGAAGGCGCGGGCGATCTCCACGGCGTCCTGTGCGGTCGTGCCGCCGTCGGCCCAGTCGGTGGCGGAGATCCGGACCGTCATCGGCTTCTGCGCGGGCCATGCCTCGCGGACCGCGTCGAACACCTCCAGAGGGAAGCGGAGCCTCGCCGTCAGGGAGCCGCCGTACGCGTCCGTGCGGTGGTTCGTCAGCGGGGAGAGGAACCCGGAGAGCAGATAGCCGTGCGCGCAGTGCAGTTCGAGCAGGTCGAAGCCCGCCCGCTCGGCGCGCGTGGCCGCCGCGACGAACTCGTCGCGGATCTCCGCCAGACCGGCCGGTGACAGCTCGTGCGGGGTCTGGCTGCCCGGCTTGTACGGGAGCGGGGACGCGGCCCGCAGCGGCCAGTTGCCGTCGGGCAGCGGGTCGTCGATGCCCTCCCACATCAGTTTCGTGGAGCCCTTACGGCCCGAGTGGCCGAGCTGCACGCCGATGGCCGTACCGGGGGCCCGCGCGTGCGCGAAGCCGGTGATCCGCCGCCAGGCCTCGGCCTGCTCCTCGGTGTAGAGCCCGGCGCAGCCCGGCGTGATGCGGCCGTGCTCGCTGACGCACACCATCTCGGTCATGACCAGGCCCGCGCCGCCGAGCGCCCTGGCGCCCAGGTGGACGAGGTGGAAGTCGCCGGGGACGCCGTCCACGGCGGAGTACATGTCCATCGGCGAGACCACCACGCGGTTGCGCAGGGTCAGACCGCGCAGCCGGAAGGGCGTGAACATCGGCGGCGTGCCCTGCGGGCAGCCGAACTCGCGCTCGACGGCGCGGGTGAAGTCCGCGTCGCGCAGCCGGAGGTTGTCGTGGGTGACGCGGCGGCTGCGGGTCAGGAGGTTGAAGGCGAACTGGCGCGGCGGCTGGTCGAGGTGGTCCGCGATCCGCTCGAACCACTCCAGGCTGGCGCGGGCCGCGCGCTGCGTGGAGGCGACCACCGGGCGGCGCTCGGCCTCGTACGCCTGGAGCGCTGCGGGCAGGTCCGGCTGCTCCTGGAGACAGGCGGCGAGGGCGAGGGCGTCCTCGACGGCGAGCTTGGTGCCGGAGCCGATGGAGAAGTGGGCGGTGTGCGCCGCGTCGCCGAGGAGGACCGTGTTGCCGTGGGACCAGCGGTCGTTGACGACCGTGCGGAAGTTGATCCAGGCGGACTTGTTGCCGTGCAGAGGGCGTCCGCCGAGCGCGTCCGCGAAGATCTTGGCGCAGCGTTCGGTGGACTCGCGCTCGTCGAGCCCGTCGAAGCCGGCCGCCTCCCACACCTCCTCGCGCATCTCGACGATGACGGTGGAGGCGTCGCGCGCGTAGGGATAGCCGTGGAGCTGCATCACGCCGTGCTCGGTCTCGGCGATCTCGAAGCGGAACGCGTCGAAGGCGAAGTCGGCGGCCAGCCAGATGTACCGGCAGCGGTGCGTCGTGATGTGCGGCCCGAAGGCTTCGGCGTGCGCCTCGCGGGTGAGGCTGTGCACGCCGTCCGCCGCGACGACCAGGTCGTACGCCGTGGAGAGCGCGGCGGCGGGCGGTGCCTCGGTGCGGAAGCGGAGCTCGACGCCGAGGCCGCGGCAGCGCTCGTGCAGGATCTCCAGGAGCCTGCGGCGGCCGAGCGCCGCGAAGCCGTGGCCTCCGGAGGTGTGCCGCCGGTCGCGGTGCACGATGTCGATGTCGTCCCAGCGCACGAACTCGGCCTGGAGGGCCGCGTACACGGCGGGGTCGGCGTGCTCGATGCCGCCGAGGGTCTCGTCGGAGAGGACGACGCCGAAGCCGAAGGTGTCGTCCGGGGCGTTGCGCTCCCAGACGGTGACCTCGCGGGCCGGGTCCAGGCGCTTGAGCAGCGCGGCGGCGTAGAGCCCGCCGGGGCCGCCGCCGATGACGGCGATGCGGTGCGCTTTGGGGGCGGCGGTTTGGGTGGTGGCGGTGTTTCCGGTGGGGGCGGTGTTCATCGGCCCTGCGGTGCTGTTCATCGGCCCTGCCACTTCGGGGGGCGCTTCTCGGTGAACGAGGCGTGGAACTCCGCGTAGTCCTCGCCGTTCATGAGCAGCGCCTGGGTGGCCGCGTCCAGCTCCACGGAGGCGGCGAGCGGCATGTCGAGCTCGGCGGTGAGCAGGGCCTTGGTCTGGGCGTACGCGAGGGCGGGACCGTCGGCGAGGCGGCGCGCGAGGGCCTGCGCGGCCTCGGCGGCCTTGCCCTCCTCCGTCAGCTCGCTGATCAGGCCGATCCGCTCGGCCTCGGGGGCGCGCACCGGCTCGCCCAGCATGAGCAGGCGCGTGGCGTGGCCGAGGCCGACGACGCGGGGCAGCAGGTAGGCGGCGCCCATGTCGCCGCCGGAGAGACCGACCCGGGTGAACAGGAAGGAGAACTTCGCCGAGGGGTCCGCGACGCGGAAGTCGGCGGCGAGGGCGAGCACGGCACCGGCACCGGCGGCCACGCCGTGCACGCCGGCGACGACCGGGAAGGGGCACTCCCTGATCGCCCGCACGACCTGCCCGGTCATGCGGTTGAAGTCCAGCAGCTCGGCCGTGTCCATGGCGAGGGTCGCGCCGATGATCTCGTCGACGTCACCGCCGGAGCAGAAGCCGCGCCCCTCGCCGCCGAGCACGAGCGCGCGCACGGACCGGTCGCGGGTGAGCTCGGCGAGCAGATCGCGCAGGTCGGCGTAGGCGCCGAAGGTGAGCGCGTTGAGCCGGTCGGGACGGTCGAGGGTGACCGTGGCGACCCCGTCGTCGACGGCGAGGCGCAGGTGGCGCCAGTCGGGGGTACGGGTCGCGGAGCCGGTGAAGGGACTCATGAGGTGCGGCCTCCTCGGCCTGGGGGCTGAAGCTCGCTGCCCCACGAAGTTATCACCGAACGGTGACTGTCGTCACGACCACGCGATAACGCCGCGTCCGCCTGGGCCCTATGGCCCCATGGGTGCCCGACCGTGGTCACTGTCGACATAGCGCTTAAGATTCGTACGGTTGAAAGCAGGACCGCCTGCTGCCCGGAACGGACCCGCCTTGTACGAGCCACCCTCCCCCGCCTCCTGGCGCATCGAGCTGCCGCACACCACGGCAGCCGTGCCGGTCGCGCGCGCCCTGGTCCGTACGGCGCTCACCGAGATCGAGTCGCCCGCCGACACCGACACCGCGGAGCTGCTCACCGCCGAGCTGGTCGCCAACGCCGTCGAGCACACCGACGGCAAGGACCCGATAGAGCTGGTCATCGAGCTCCTGCCGACCGGCTGCCAGGTCGAGGTGCGCGACTCGAGCCCGCTGCCGCCCGGCGACCTCACCTCGCCCTGCCCCCCGGGCCCGCCGGACCCCTGGCAGGAACACGGCCGCGGCCTCCTCCTGATCCGTACCCTCAGCTCCTCCTGCGGCCACCGCGCCACGGATTCCGGCAAGGCGGTGTGGTTCAGGCTGCCGTCCCGGGACTGAGAGGGACCGCGCCGCTCAGGCGAGCGTGGCGACCAGTACCGCCTTGATCGTGTGCAGACGGTTCTCCGCCTCGTCGAAGACGACCGAGTACGGCGACTCGAAGACCTCGTCGGTGACCTCCAGGGAGGTGGTCCCGAACCTGTCGTGCATCTCGCGGCTGACCTCGGTGCCCAGGTCGTGGAAGGCCGGCAGGCAGTGCAGGAACTTCACGTCCGCGTTGCCGGTGGCGCGCAGCACGTCCATCGTCACGGCGTAGGGCGCGAGAGCGGTGATGCGCTCCTCCCAGACCTCCTTGGGCTCCCCCATGGAGACCCAGACGTCGGTGGCGACGAAGTCGGCGCCCCTGACCCCCTCGTCGACCGCCTCGGTGAGCGTGACGCGCGCCCCGCCGGCCTCGGCGAGCTCGCGGGCCGCCGCGATGGTCTCCTCGGACGGCCAGTAGGCGCGGGGTGCCACGATCCGGATGTCCATGCCGAGCAGGGCGCCGGTGATCAGGTAGGAGTTGCCCATGTTCATCCGGGCGTCGCCCAGGTAGGCGAACGAGACGTCGGTGAGCGGCTTCGCCGTGTGCTCGGTCACCGTCAGGATGTCGGCGAGCATCTGGGTGGGGTGCCAGACGTCGGTCAGCCCGTTGTAGACGGGCACGCCCGCGTGGGCGGCGAGCGTCTCGACGGTGTCCTGGGCGTCCCCGCGGAACTCGATCGCGTCGAACATCCGGCCGAGCACCCGGGCGGTGTCCTTGGCGGACTCCTTGTTCCCTATGTGCGAGCCGGACTGGTCGATGTACGTCGTCGACGCACCCTGGTCGGCGGCGGCGACCTCGAAGGCGCAGCGCGTCCTGGTCGAGCTCTTCTCGAAGATCAGCGCGATGTTCTTGCCGGTCAGACGCCGCACCTCCGTCCCCGCCCGCTTCGCCGCCTTCAGCTCGGCGGCGAGGGCGACCAGGCCACGGAACTCGTCGGCGGTGAAGTCCAGCTCCTTGAGGAAGTGGCGGCCGGAGAGGTGGGTGGCCATGGTGGCGCTCCTAGGTGCGGATACGTGGACGGTGAAACCATCGATCGAAGTATGGGAACCATTGGAACTATATACGATCAACGACAATTCTATGCATGAGGTGTGCCGAGGGGCGGCTCGGCACTGCTGCCTGGCCAAAGAGCCGCCAGGACCAGGCGGGACCAGGCGGAGCTAGGCCCCCGGCACCGCGTCCCGCTCGACCGGACAGCTCATGCACCGCGGGCCGCCCCGGCCGCGTCCCAGCTCACTGCCCAGGATCTCGATCACCTCGATGCCCTGCTTGCGCAGGAACGTGTTGGTCGTCGCGTTCCTCTCGTACGCGACCACGACCCCCGGCTCCACCGCCAGGACGTTGCAGCCGTCGTCCCACTGCTCGCGCTCGGCGGCGTGCACGTCCTGGGTGGCCGTGAGGACGCGGATCGAGTCCAGGCCGAGCGCCGCCGCGATCGCCCGGTGCATGTGCTCCGGCGGGTGGTCGGTGACCTTCAGCTCCCGGTCGCCGACGCCCGGCTCGATGGTGTAGGAGCGGAGCATGCCGAGGCCCGCGTACTGCGTGAAGGTGTCGCCGTCGACCATCGTCATGACCGTGTCGAGGTGCATGAACGCCCGCCGCTTCGGCATGTCGAGCGCCACGATCGTCTGGGCCGAGCCCGCCGCGAAGAGCTTGTGCGCCAGCATCTCGACCGCCTGCGGAGTGGTGCGCTCGCTCATGCCGATGAGCACCGCGCCCCTGCCGATCACCAGGACGTCACCGCCCTCGATGGTCGAGGGGTAGTCCGCCTGACCCTGCGACCAGACGTTGAAGTCGTCGTCGCGGAAGAGCGGATGGTGCCGGTAGATCGCCTCGAAGTGCACGGTCTCGCGCTGCCGGGCGGGCCACCGCATCGCGTTGATGGAGACGCCGTCGTAGATCCAGGCCGACGTGTCGCGTGTGAAGAGGTGGTTGGGCAGCGGGCCGAGCAGGAAGTCGTCCAGGTCCATGCAGTGGAAGCGCACGGACGTCGGTTCGGCGTGCAGCTCCAGGAACTCACGCTTCGTCATCCCGCCGACCAGCGCCTCGACGAGCTCGGCCGACGGCATCGTCTCGAACACGGCCCGGAGGTGGTCCGTGGCCAGTGGGCCGTACTCCTTCTCGTCGAAGACCCGGTCGAGGACCAGCGCGCGGGCCGCGGGCACGTCCAGGGTCTCGCTGAGCAGATCGCCGAAGAGGTGCACGGCGACGCCCCGGTCGCGCAGGACGTCCGCGAACCCGTCGTGCTCCTGGCGGGCCCTGCGCACCCACAGGACGTCGTCGAAGAGGAGTGCTTCCTTGTTGCTCGGCGTCAGACGCTTGAGCTCCAGATCGGGGCGGTGCAGTATGACGCGGCGCAGCCGCCCGGCCTCGGAGTCGACATGGAATCCCATGGGGTCCATCTTTCCCCGGCAGGACGGCCGGCGCGCAGTCAATGCGCTACCTCGACCTCGTGGCGGCTCCGGGCGATGCGGTCGGTGGCCCGGAGCCGCGGCCCGTCTCAGAGCCGCGGGTCCACCGGCTCCGACTCCAGGGCCAGGACCGCGAACACCGCCTCGTGGACGCGCCACAGCGGCTCGCCCTCGGCCAGGCGGTCCAGGGCTTCGAGGCCGAGCGCGTACTCCCTCGTGGCGAGCGAGCGCTTGTGGCCGAGGAAGCGCTCGCGCAGCTTCTCCAGGTTCCGCGGACGCGTGTACTCCGGGCCGTAGATGATCCGCAGGTACTCGCGGCCACGGCACTTGACGCCTGGCTGCACCAGACGTCCCTCGCCGTTCCTGACCAGGGCCGCGACCGGCTTGACGACCATGCCCTCACCGCCGCGGCTGGTCATCTCCAGCCACCAGTCGATGCCTGCGCCGACCGACGCCTCGTCGCCGGTGTCGACGTAGAGGCGGCGGGTGGTCTGGAGCAGACCGGTGCCGTCGTGCTCGACCATGCGGTCGATCAGGGCGAGCTGTTCGTCGTGCGGGAGCGCGGCGAGGCTGCGGCCCCTGACGGCGAGGATCTGGAACGGCGCGAGGCGCACGCCCTCCAGGCCCTCGGTCGGCCAGCAGTAGCGCCGGTACGCCTCGGTGAACGCGGCGGCGTCCCTTGCCCGTTCCCGCTGCCTCGCGAGGAGCGCGCCCACGTCGACGCCACGCGCCTTCGCGGCCTCCAGGGCGGCCAACGCGCCGGGGAAGACGGCTCCCGACGCGGCGCCCACGGCCGCGTACTGGGTGCGGAGCAGGCCCGATGCCTTCAGCGACCACGGCATCAGCTCGGCGTCGAGCAGCAGCCAGTCCGTGTCCAGCTCCTCCCACAGGCCCGCCTCCGTGACGGCGGCGCGCAGCCGGGCCAGGATCTCCTCCGTGACGGTGGGGTCACCGAAGAACGGGCGGCCCGTACGGGTGTAGAGCGAGCCGGTCGGAGCCTCGCCACCGCCCGGCGCGGCCGGGGTGCCCCCGACGCCGAAGCGCTCGCGGGCCACGTCGGCGTCCCGGCAGACCAGGGCCACCGCACGCGAGCCCATGTGCTTCTCCTCGCACACGACACGGCCGACGCCGTCCTGCGCATACGAGGCGAAGGCCTCCGCCGGGTGCTCCAGATAGCCCTCGCGCCGCGAGGTGGGGGTGGGTGCCATGGTCGGCGGCAGGTACGGCAGCAGGCGCGGGTCCACGGCGAAGCGGCTCATGACCTCCAGGGCCGCCGCCGCGTTCTCCTCGCGCACGCTGACGCGGATCCCGGTCGGGGTCTCCCCCTCCGGGACGAAGTCGTGGGCGCGGGGCAGGGTCTCCACCACGCGGCGGCCCCGCACGTCGGCGAGGTCGAGCGGCCGTCCGTCGTGGCCGCCCGGCGCCTCCGGGCGCAGCGGCTTGGCGGGCTCGTACCAGACGCGCTCCGCGGGGACGTCGACCAGCTCGCGCTCCGGCCAGCGCAGCGCGGTCAGCCTGCCGCCGAAGACCGCGCCGGTGTCCAGGCAGATGGTGTTGTTCAGCCAGGACGCGGTGGGCACCGGGGTGTGGCCATAGACCACGGCGGCACGGCCGCGGTAGTCCTGCGCCCATGGGTAGCGCACGGGCAGGCCGAACTCGTCGGTCTCGCCGGTGGTGTCGCCGTAGAGCGCGTGCGAGCGCACTCGGCCCGACGTGCGCCCGTGATACTTCTCGGGCAGGCCCGCGTGGCAGACGACCAGCTTTCCGCCGTCCAGGACATAGTGCGAGACGAGTCCGTCCACGAACTCCCGCACTCCCGCGCGGAACTCCTCGCTCTCCGCGTCGAGCTGCTCGATCGTCTCGGCGAGGCCGTGGGTGTGCTGGACGTTGCGGCCCTTGAGGTAACGGCTGAGCTTGTTCTCGTGGTTCCCGGGCACGCACAGGGCGGTGCCGGCGCCGACCATGCCCATCACGCGGCGCAGCACGCCCGGGGTGTCCGGGCCGCGGTCGACGAGGTCGCCGACGAATACGGCCGTACGGCCCTCCGGGTGCGCGCCGTCCACGTAACCGAGCTTGCCGAGCAGGGTCTCCAGCTCGGAGGCGCAGCCGTGGATGTCGCCGATGATGTCGAAGGGGCCGGTGAGGTGAGTGAGGTCGTTGTACCGCTTCTCGGTGACGACCGAGGCACGGTCGACCTCCTCGGCCCCGCGCAGCACGTGCACCTTCCGGAAGCCCTCGCGCTCCAGGTGCCGCAGGGAGCGGCGCAGTTCGCGCTGGTGGCGCTGGATGACGCGGCGCGGCAGCCCGGCGCGGTCCTCGCGCACGGCGTTGCGCGCCGCGCAGACCTCTTCGGGCACGTCGAGCACGATCGCGATCGGCAGGACGTCGTACTCCCTGGCGAGCTGGACGAGCTGCTTGCGGCTCTCGCTCTGCACGTTGGTCGCGTCGACGACCGTACGGCGCCCGGCGGCGAGCCGCTTGCCCGCGATGTAGTGCAGCACGTCGAAGGCGTCGCCGCTGGCGCTCTGATCGTTCTCGTCATCGGCGACGAGCCCACGGCAGAAGTCACTGGATATGACCTCGGTCCCCTTGAAGTGCCGCCGCGCGAAGCTGGACTTCCCGGACCCGGTGGCCCCGACGAGCACGACGAGGGAGAGATCGGTGACGGGGAGGAGACGGCCGGCGGGGGTGGGGGCCGGGGGTTCGGGGGTGCCGGAGGGCGGAATGGTTGCCCGGGGTCCCGGCGTGCCGGAGGCGATGGGCTGGGGGTCGTTGTGGTTCGTCATGCCGCGTTCGCTCCCTTCGCGCGCTCGTCCTTGCCGTTCCGTGCCCCTTCGGTCTGCGTGAAGACCGCCATCTGGGTCGGCGGGCCCACCTCGGGGTCGTCGTCGCCGACGGGGGCGAACTCCACCCCGTACCCGTGCCGTCCGGCGACCTCGGTCGCCCAGGCGCGGAACTCCTCGCGGGTCCACTCGAAGCGGTGGTCGCCGTGGCGGCTGTGGCCTGCGGGGAGGGTCTCCCAGCGGACGTTGTACTCGACGTTCGGCGTCGTCACCAGGACCGTGCGGGGCCGCGCGGAGCCGAACACCGCGTACTCCAGGGCCGGCAGGCGCTCCACGTCCAGGTGCTCGATGACCTCGCTGAGCACCGCCGCGTCGTACCCCTTCAGCCGCTTGTCGGTATACGCGAGCGAACCCTGGAGCAGCTTGACCCGCTCGGCCTGGCGCTCGCCCATGCGGTCCAGCTTCAGCCGCCGCGAGGCGACGGTCAGCGCGCGCATCGACACGTCGACCCCGACGACTTCGGTGTACCGGACGTCCTTGAGCAGCGCCTGCACCAACTGGCCCTGCCCGCAGCCCAGATCGAGGACGCGGCAGGCCCCGGACTCGGCCAGCGCGGCGAGGATCGCCTCGCGGCGCCGCACGGCGAGCGGCACCGGGGCCTCCTCCGTGTCGCTCTCCTCGTCGACGGCGTTGTCGATCTCGTCGATGTCCGAGTCGTCGGTGTCGGCGAGCCGCACCAGTTCGAGCCGGGCCTTCGCCGCACGGGTCAGGGACCAGCGCCGCGAGAGGTAGCGGCTGGTGATGAGGTCCTGCTCCGGGTGGTCCGCGAGCCAGCCCTCGCCGGCCCGCAGCAGCTTGTCCACCTCGTCCGCCGAGACCCAGTAGTGCTTGGCGTCGTCGAGGACGGGCAGCAGCACATACAGGTGCCGAAGGGCCTCGCCCAGGGTCAGCTTCCCGTCCGGCACGTCGAGTACGAGACGGACGTACCGCGAGTCGCCCCACTCCGGGAACCGCACGTCCAGCGGAACGGGCTCCACCGACACCGACCAGCCCAGCGGCTCGAAGAGGCTCCGCACCAGCGCGGCACCGCCTCGCGCGGGCAGCGCGGGCACCTCCACGCTCAGCGGCAGCGGCTGCCCCGCGAGCTCGGGCCGCGCCTTGCACACGTCACGCATCGCGCTGGAGAACACCGTGGTCAGCGCTACGGCCAGGAGCGAGGACGCCGCGTAGGGCCGGTCGTTCACGTACTGCGCGAGGGCCGCGTCGGGTGCCCCGCCCTGTCCCTTGCCCTTCGCCCTGCCGCGCCGCACGAGCGCGAGGGGATCGACCTCGAGAAGCAGCGCGGCCGTACAGCGCTCGGCGGTCGCCTCGGGGTAGAGGACGTGCGCGGTGCCATAGGAGGTGGAGAACGCCTGCGCGTTGTCGGGGTGCTTGTGCAGCAGGAACCCGAGGTCGGTCGCGGGGCGTTCGGGGGTGCCGGTGGTGGTGACGGTAAGGAACACGGTGAGTGGGCCTCGAAACGGGGTCTGAGCCGCGGTGCGCAGCGGGCGTCCCGGCGCGGTGCACGCGAGTGCCTCCGGGCCGGGCGCCGATGAACCGCGGCAGTGGAAGTGCGCGCTTCCGGTGATCACGGAGGCACGCCTCTTCAACGTACAGCGATCACCACGGGCACACCCTGGAATTTCCCCCTACCCGTCTACGCCCCACGTGAGGCCCCCATGACCCCACGCGGGCCCCCGCGTGGGGCGTGCGCCCCCCGGCGGAAAGCGCGGGAGATGTGTCGGGCCCCTGCCCTCTCTGCGCACCGTGTGCGCTCCCCGTATGACGTTCAGGCAGGGCGCACGACGGTGATACGCCTGTTGTCAGTCCTGCTCTCGCGCGTCTTCCCGCGCGCGGCACCGGCATCGGCATCGGATCGCAGAGGAGTGATCGTATGACGCCGTTCGACACAGGGCGGTTGTGCGCGATCGTCAAGATCCTGGACAAGGCGAGCAGTCATCTCCGTCTGGCGGCCCGGGAGTGCGCGCCCCCCGGGCCCACGAACGCCACGCCCACCACGCCCACCAAGCCCTCCACGGCCTCCGATCCCGCCTCCGACCCGGCGGCTTCGGCCATCGTCGCGCTCCTGCGTGTCTCGGAGCACGCGTCCAGCAGCGTACGGAGGGCGCTGGTCCACATACGCAACGGTGAGGCCCAGCGGGCCAGGGACGAGCTCGACACGGCACGCACCGAACCGTCCGGCGCCGCCCTCGCCCCCGCGGGCATCGCGCAGCCGCTGCCCCCGCGCGTGACCACTGCCCTGCACCTGATGCTGGGGATCACCGGCTTCTTCCCCTCCGAGACGGAACAGGTCCTCGCCCGAGCCGCCGTCCGCTGACACCCGGCGGCGCACCACCGGCGGAAGCGCCCCGAGCGGCGTCGCACCGCGTGGTCCGGCAAGTGGCCGCCGGGCGCCGGAGGGGTGCGTCCGGCGGCCACGTCTGTGGCCGGGCATGGCCGGGCATGCCCGTTCTAGGACAGCTGCGACTGCACCTGCGAGGAGATGAGCTCCAGGTGGTCCAGATCGGCGAGGTCGAGGCACTGGAGGTAGATGCGGCTCGCGCCGATCGCCTCGTACCGCCCGATCTTGTCGACGACCTCCGCGGGCGAACCGGCCAGGCCGTTGGCCTTCAGCTCGTCCACCTCGCGGCCGATCACCGCCGCCCGCCTGGCCACCTCGGCGTCGTCCTTGCCGACGCAGGCGACCAGCGCACTGGAGTACACCAGGTCGCCGCCCCTGCGCCCGGCTTCCTCCGCCGCCGCGCGGACCCGTCCGAACTGCCGCTCGCTGTCCTCCAGTGAGGCGAAGGGGATGTTGAACTCGTCCGCGTACCGCGCGGCGAGGCGTGGGGTGCGCTGAGCCCCGTGCCCGCCGATCAGGACCGGCACCTTGCTCTGCGTGGGCTTGGGCAGGGCCGGGGAGTCGGTGAGCTGGTAGTGCTTTCCCTCGAAAGAGAAGGTCCTGCCCTCCTCCGTCGCCCACAGACCGGTGACGATTTCGAGCTGCTCCTCCAGGCGGGCGAACTTCTCCTTGGGGTAGGGAATGCCGTACGCCCGGTGCTCCTCCTCGAACCAGCCTGCTCCCAGCCCCAGTTCGACCCGGCCGCCCGACATCTGGTCGACCTGCGCCACCTGGATCGCCAGGACGCCGGGCAGCCGGAACGTGCCCGCCGTCATCAGCGTGCCCAGCCGGATCCGCTTGGTCTCCCGCGCCAGCCCGGCCAGCGTGATCCACGCGTCCGTGGGGCCCGGCAGGCCGTCGGACGACCCCATGCGGAGATAGTGGTCGGAGCGGAAGAAGGCGTCGAAGCCGAGGTCCTCGGTGGCCTTGGCGACGGTGAGCAGGGTGTCGTAGGTCGCCCCTTGCTGGGGTTCCGTGAAGATTCGAAGATCCATGGCTCCATCCTGCACGCTCGCACGCCCCTTGGCCCCGCCGTTCCCGCCGGGCGTCCGCCGCCCCGGTCGGGTGAAAATCCGTCGGCACGACGGCCCGCGCCTGTCCCCGTCCCGGTCGGGGCCACCTCCGGGGCCGTTTCCACGCCGGCCTCATGCCGGCCCCGCCGCCGAGTCGGCCTCCGGCAGGCGCTGCTCCCGCACCGCGAGTCTGCGCAGCATCTCAAGGACCCGGTCCCTGGACTCGTCGGCGGCGTCGATCGCCTCCATGCACTGCCAGTAGACCCCCTCCTCGGCGGCGCCCATGGCTACCCCGACGAGCGCGATGCCGACCTCCCCGAAGAGCCCGTCGAGCGCGACCAGGACCTCCTGGGCGTCGCCGGTCTCCGACAACCGCGCCGCCCGTATGTCCTCGGTGCCCAGGCGCGGGGCGTCGAGCACGGTGCAGGCCCTGCCGCCGACCTCACTCAGGCCCAGCGCCTCGCCCCGCAGCTCCGGAGGCCCCGCGACCGCGAGGCGGCTGCCGATCGCCTGCGCGAGGGCCTGCGACTGCCAGACCTCCGCGACCACTTCGGCCGGGTCCTCGCACAGCGCGAGGGCACGCCGGTTCGCCTCGATGAGCCGCATCGCGTTCATGAGCCACCCCCCATCCATCCCGCACGCATTCGCCGCACGTCCGCCCGAACTCCCGCATCCACTACCCAGAGTGATACTCATCCGGGCGAAAAGCCAGGGGCGACCGGAAATCTGTGGACAACCACGTCGGTTTAGACAAGTCCACAACTCCGGAGAGTGACGAACGTCGGGGGAACGGCACCGGGTGAGGGGCGCTTTCAGGCTCCCGGCGCCGGAAACCGCCGCTCGTTCCTGTCGATCTTCGCGTCGAGCGCGGCGAGCGGGTCGATCCCCAGGACCTCGCAGAACTGGAGCAGATAGGCGAGGACATCGGCGACCTCGTCCGTCACCCGGTGCGCCGAGTCCGGGTTCGCCATCACGCGCTCCGACTCCTCCGGCGTCAACCACTGGAAGATCTCGACCAGTTCCGACGCCTCCACGCTCAGCGCGGCGGCCAGGTTCTTCGGGGTGTGGTAGCGCCCCCAGTCGCGGGCCGCGGCGAACTCGGCCAGCCTCCGCTGAAGCCCCGCCAGGTCTCGCCGCGCATCCAGGTCTCGCCGCGCGTCCCGCCGCACACCACCCCGGACAACGCCCTGCCCCTCACCCTCTACAGCCCGCTTCGCGTCCCGCTCTGCATCACGTTCCTCTGTCACGGCTCAAGGTCTACCACCGAGGCGTCGGTGACGCGGGCCGCCGCCGCACCGTCCCGTACCGCCCCGACCAGGCGGATGTGGCCGCGTGCGCAGGTACGCGCCGCCAGTTCGCCGAGCGCGCGGACCTGCCGTGCGTCCAGGCGGTGGTCGAAGCCGTCGGCGAGGACCGTGAGGGTCTGGCAGGCCTCCGGCACCTCGGCCGCCGGGTCGACGGCGAGCACTCCGGGGCCTGTGAGCAGGACCAGCGCCAGGGCCAGGTACCGCAGCTCGCCGTCGCCGAGGCGCGCGAGCGGGGTGCGTACGCCGTCCCCGCGGTCCACGAAGGCGGCGACCGCCCCGTCCTCCGCTTCCTCGGCCACGACGTCGACGACCGGCCCCGCGAAGCCGGCGCGCGCCGCCGAGACGAGCAACCCGTGGCGCACGGCGCACTCGGCCCGGGTGCGCCACAGCACCTCGGCGAGGTTGTCGCAGCCGCCGAGGAGACGGCCGCCGCCGATGAGTCCCGCGGGCACCGGGGCGCGCATCCGGCCGGGCCGCGGGTCGCAGGTGAACGCCGAGCGGAGAGCGACCACGACCTGCTCGGCGGCGGCGAGCACCAGGCGCTGCCCCTCGGTGGAGCCCGCCACGCGCAGCGGTACGAGCGCGGTGCCGAGCCGGTCGTCGGGCATCGGGGCCCGCGTCACGGGCGCGGTGCCCGCGGTGTGCCAGGCCGCCTGGACCACCGGCCGCCCCGGATCACGCAGCGCGGTCTCCAGGAGGACGAGGCCGCCGCGGGTCAGCCGCTCGCCCACGACGCGGAGTTCGGGTTCGGCCTGGACTGCGAGGTCGAGGCGGACGGTGCCCGCGGGGCCGTCGACCGAGCAGCCTATGCGGAATCCGCGCCGCCGCTGCGTGTCGGCGCGGGCGCGCTCCGGTACGCAGGCCGCGGGGTCGTCGAAGACGTCGACCAGTTCGGCGCCCGCGCCGAGCCGCGCGAGGGCCTCGTACGCGCGCAGGGCGCTGGACTTGCCGCTGCCGCTGGGTCCCGTGACGAAGGTCAGCGGGCCGAGCGGAAGGACCGTGCCGCGGTGCCCGGCGAAGGCGGACAGCCTCAGCTCGACCACGTGCGGCCGGGCCCTTCCGGTGGGCGGCCACGGGGCCGTCCCCGGAGGAAGAACCTGCATGTGAACCCCATCCTGTACCCCGTCCTGAACCCCGTCTTGAGCCCCGTCCTGAACCCCGTCCTGAACCCCGTCATGTGTGGACGTCGAGTGGCCACCGTCATGGGAGCGCGTCAAGTGAGCACCGTCACGGGAGCGCGTCATGTGAGCACCGTCATGTCCGGAAGGTAGGCGGCGGCCGGTCCGGCGAACCGTTCCGCCCGTCCGGCCTTCCTACGATCGGGGCATTAGCGGCGAAGATCCCGCGCGCGGGACGGCCAGAGGTTTAAGGCGGCGCCCCGGTGACGCACCGCCGTGCGATCCTGGGCGGGTGAATCTGGAGGACCTCAGACAGTTGCGCCGCGCCCGGGACGTGATGGACCGCGACTATGCCCAGCCTCTGGACGTCCCCGCCCTCGCGCGCGTGGCCCTCATGTCACCCGGCCACTTCTCGCGCAGCTTCAGGGCCGCCTACGGAGAGACCCCGTACAGCTATCTCATGACCCGTCGCATCGAGCGCGCCAAGGCGCTGCTGCGGCGGGGTGATCTCAGCGTGACGGACGTCTGTTTCGAGGTCGGGTGTACGTCGCTCGGGTCGTTCAGCACACGCTTCACCGAGCTGGTGGGCGAGAGCCCGAGCGCCTACCGGGCCCGGTCGCACGAGCCGGGTGAGCCCATCCCCGCGTGCGTGGCGAAGTTCCTTCTGAGACCGGTCAGGAATGGAGAAGCGAAAGCCCCGGGCCGCCCGTAGTTTCTAGGGCATGGACATCAAGCTCTCGCAGTGTTTCATCGCCGTCGACGACCATGACAAGGCCATCTCGTTCTACCGTGACGCCCTCGGCCTGGAGGTGCGCAACGACGTCTCGTACGAAGGGCTTCGATGGGTGACCGTCGGCTCGCCCACGCAGCCGGGCGTGGAGATCGTGCTCGAACCGCCGGCCGCCGACCCGGCCACGTCGCCCGCCGACAAGCAGGTCATGGCGGAGCTTCTCGCCAAGGGCCTGCTGCGCGGTGTGATCTTCTCCACCGACGACGTGGACGGCACCTTCGAGCGCGTCAGGGCCGCGGGCGGCGAGGTGCTCCAGGAGCCGGTCGACCAGCCCTACGGCGTCCGTGACTGCGCTTTCCGCGACCCGGCCGGCAACATGCTGCGCTTCAACCAGCCGCGCCGCGGATAGCACCGCCCAGGAAGCCCAGGAAGCTCAAGAAGCTCAGAGCTTCAGGACTGGGAGACCGCTTCCACCAGCCCTTGCACCTCCGTGCCGGGCGGCGCCAGGAGGAAGACGTTCTTGTCGACCCGGTGCATGCCGCAGCCGAGGCCGAGGACCACGCCGCTGCTGAAGTCCAGTACGCGCTTGGCCACTTCCGTCTCGGCTCCGGTCAGGTCGAGGAGGACCGGGATCTGCGCCATGACCGTCTCGGCCACCTCGCGGGCGTCCGAGAAGACGTTCACCCGCATCACCACGAAGCGCCGCCGCGTCTCGGTCTCGGCCTCGGGCATCGCACGGTGCCCGGGCCACGAGGGCCATTCATTGCGGCTGCGCAGAGGTACGACCTGGGCGAGCCCTTCCCACTGTTCATCGGTGACGTCGTGGCGCTGACTGTTACTCACTGGCCCACCCCGTCCTGGCTCGCACGTGAAATCTGCACCGGCCAATTCTTACGCCAAGTCACCCGTTCAGCCCAACACCGACACGAATGACCCGCCGCGAACATCCCGTACGGCTTGTCGCACGCCAGGTGCGATAAGGGCGCCGGGCCTGGTCAGCAGTAGAGTGCGGTCGCGCAGTCCCCTCCCGAACCCCGAGGTATCAGAGTTGAGCCCCGCACCTCCCGCCTCCCCCGAAGGCATACCGGCCGTCACCGTCGTCGGGCTCGGGGCCGACGGCTGGGACGGCCTCTCCGCGGCGTCGCGCGCGGCGCTGGCCGACGCCGAGGTCCTGATCGGCGGCCCGCGCCAGCTCGGCCTGCTGCCCCTCTCCCACTGCCCCGGCGAACGCGTCGCCTGGCCCTCGCCGCTGCGCCCCGCGGTGCCGGCCGTGCTCGCCGCCCACGCGGGGCGCCGGATCGCCGTCCTGGCCAGCGGCGACCCCATGTTCTACGGCATCGGGCGCGCCCTGACCGAGGAGCTGGGCCCCGGGGCCCTGCGCGTCCTGCCCCACCCCTCCTCCGTCTCCCTCGCCTGCGCGCGCCTGGGCTGGCCGGTCGAGGACACGGAGGTCGTCACGGTCGTCGGACGCCCGGCCGCGCGCCTGGCCGCCGCGCTGCACGACGGGCGGCGGCTGCTCGTCCTCAGCGCGGACGCAGGAACGCCGGCCGAGGTGGCCGCCCTGCTGCGCGACCGCGGCTTCGGCCCGAGCAGGCTGCGCGTACTGGAGCAGCTGGGCTCCGAGCGCGAGAAGTCGTACGAGGACACGGCCGATGCCTGGTCACATCCGCCCGGCGCCCCGCTGAACATCCTCGCGGTCGAGTGCGGCCGCAGCCCAGAGGCGTTGCGGCTCGGTGCCGTGCCGGGGCTGCCCGACGCGGCGTACGAGAGTGACGGGCAGCTCACCAAGCGGTATGTCCGCGCCGCCACCCTCGCGGCCCTCGCGCCCGCCCCCGGCGAACTCCTGTGGGACGTGGGCGGCGGCTCGGGGTCGATCGCGGTGGAGTGGATGCGGGCGCACCCCTCCTGCCGTGCGGTCACCGTCGAGAAGAACACCGTGCGCGCCGAGCGGATCGGACGCAACGCCGAGCGGCTCGGCGTCCCCGCGCTGCGCGTGGTCACCGGTGCGGCCCCCGCCGCGCTCGCCGGGCTTCCCGTCCCCGACGCCGTGTTCATCGGCGGCGGCCTCACCGCACCGGGCCTGCTCGACGCCTGCTGGGCGGCGCTGCCGGCCGGCGGACGCCTCGTCGCCAACACCGTCACGCTGGAGTCGGAGGCCCTGCTCGCCGACCGCTACCGGCGTCACGGCGGCGAACTGGTGCGGCTCGCCGTCGCGCAGGCCGTCCCCGTCGGCGGCTTCACCGGGTGGCGCCAGGCCATGCCGGTCACCCAGTGGTCCGTCACCAAGCGGCCTGTCACCAAGTCCGGAATGTCTGGAGAACAACAACGATGACCGTGTACTTCATCGGCGCGGGCCCCGGTGCCGCCGACCTGATCACGGTGCGCGGCGCCCGGACGCTCGCGGCCTGCCAGGTCTGCCTGTACGCGGGCTCCCTGGTGCCGCGCGAGCTGCTCGCCGAGTGCCCCGAGGGCGCGCGTCTGGTGGACACCGCGCAGCTCGACCTGGACCGGATCACCGCCGAGCTGGTGGGTGCGCACGAGGCGGGACTCGACGTGGCGCGGCTGCACTCGGGCGACCCGTCCGTGTTCAGCGCGGTCGCCGAGCAGATGCGGCGGCTCGACGCGGCGGGGGTGCCGTACGAGGTGGTGCCGGGTGTTCCCGCGTTCGCCGCGGCAGCGGCCGCCCTGAAGCGGGAGCTGACGGTGCCGACCGTCGGCCAGACGGTGATCCTCACGCGCGTCGCCCAGCGGGCCACGGCCATGCCGGAGGGCGAGGACCTGGCCACGCTTGGCCGCAGTGGCGCGCTGCTGGTGCTGCACCTCGCCGCGGGCTACGTGGACCGGGTCGTCGAGGAGCTGCTGCCCCACTACGGCGCCGAGTGCCCGGCGGCCGTGGTCGCCCTGGCCAGCCGGCCCGACGAGGTGATCCTGCGGGGCTCCCTCGGCGACATCGCGGACCAGGTGAAGTCCGCGGGCATCGTCCGCACCGCCGTCATCATGGTGGGCCGCACACTCGGCGCCTCACAGTTCCGCGACAGTCACCTGTACTCCCCGGAACGGGACCGGCACGTCTGCTGAGCGCTCACGGGGTGCTTCGGCCCACCACCGTGCCCGCTCTGTCGATGCAGATGACGTCGACCTCGACCGGGGCGCCGCGCAGGACCGCCAGGGCCTCGTCGCGGGCCGTGGTCGCCACCAGGTCGCCCAGCGGGACGCCCGCCGCCTCGCACAGGCGCAGGGCCTCCAGGCCCGTGTTGGCCGCGGCGATCCGGCCTGCCAGGGCTTCGGAGGCGCCGCCGCGTGTCGCCAGGTCCGCCAGGAAGCCCTTGTCGACCTGGGAGCGGCCCGAGTGGAGGTCCAGGTGGCCCGCCGCCAGCTTGGAGAGCTTGGCGAAGCCGCCGCAGATGGTGAGGCGGGCCACGGGGTGGCGGCGTATGTACTTCAGGACCGCTCCCGCGAAGTCGCCCATGTCGAGGAGGGCTTCCTCGGGGAGGCCGTACTCCGCCACGACCGTCTTCTCCGAGGTCGAACCGGTGCAGCCCGCCACATGCGTGCGCCCAGCCGCCCGCGCCACGTCGACGCCGCGGCGGATGGAGTCGATCCACGCCGAGCAGGAGTAGGGCACGACGATGCCGGTGGTGCCGAGGATCGACAGGCCGCCGAGGATGCCGAGCCGCGGGTTCCACGTGGAGCGGGCGATCTCCTCGCCGTGGTCGACGGAGACGGTGATCTCCACGTCCGGGGCCGTGCCCGCGCTCGCAGCCACCCGCGCCACGTGGTCCCGCATCAACTGCCGGGGCACCGGGTTGATCGCCGGTTCGCCCACGTCCAGGGGCAGGCCGGGGCGGGTGACCGTGCCGACGCCCGCGCCCGCCCTGAACACGACGCCCGAGCCCGGCGGCAGCCGCCGCACCGTGGACCGCACCAGCGCGCCGTGCGTGACGTCGGGGTCGTCGCCCGCGTCCTTGACGATGCCCGCCATGGCGTACGCGTCCCCGCGCTCCTCCGCGGCGAGCGCGAAGGCGGGCGTCTGGCCCTTGGGCAGCGTGATGGTCACCGGGTCGGGGAAGTCGCCGGTCAGCAGCGCCGTGTACGCGGCCGTGGTCGCCGCCGTCGCACAGGCGCCGGTCGTCCAGCCGGGCCGCAGACCGGTGTGCTTGAGTTGGGCGCTGCGCCCGCCCTTTGCCTCACTCATGAAGGAAACCGGACTCCGTGCACGTATTGATTCTTGGGGGAACGACCGAGGGCCGCCGCCTGGCCGAGCTTCTCGTGGGCGAGGCGGGAGAAGCGTACGAGGCGGGAGAGGCGTCCGAGGCGGGGCCTCGGGTCACCAGTTCCCTCGCCGGGCGCGTCGCGGCACCCCGGCTGCCGCCCGGCGAGGTCCGCGTCGGCGGCTTCGGCGGGGCCGAGGGGCTCGCGGCCTGGCTGCGCGAGCACCGCGTGGACGTGCTCATCGACGCCACCCATCCTTTCGCCGGGACGATCTCGTTCAACGCGGCGACGGCCGCCGCCTCGGCCCATGTTCCCCTGCTCGCCCTGCGCAGGCCCGGCTGGGTGGCGTCCCCGGGCGACGACTGGCATCCGGTGGGCTGCCTGGAGCAGGCCGCACAGGCCCTTCCGGCCCTGGGTGAGCGCGTCTTTCTCACCACCGGGCGGATGGGGCTCGCCGCCTTCGCCCGGCCCGAGCTGGACGCGCTCCGGTTCCTCGTGCGGTCCGTGGACGCGCCGGAGCCGCCGTTCCCCGAGCGGATGGAGGTGCTCCTCGACAGGGGCCCGTTCACGCTGGAGGGCGAGCGTGAACTGCTGCGGCGGCATCGGATCGACGTGCTCGTGACGAAGGACAGCGGCGGCGCGGCGACGGCCCCGAAGCTGGCCGCCGCGCGCGAGGCGCGGGTGCCGGTGGTGGTCGTGCGGCGCCCGCCGACGCCCGAGGGCGTACCGGTGGCGGCGACTCCGGAGGAAGCGGCCGCCTGGTTGCGACGGCGCGCCTAGCTGCTGTCCCCTCCCTCGTCTAGCTCCCGTCCCCGCCCTCCGGGTACCTGCGCGGTGTCCAGACGATCTGGTCGCCGCCGGACCGCCGCGTCCACCGCGTCTGCGAGGAGCCCACGATCAACAGCGTGCGCATGTCGACCTCGGCCGGGTCGAGGTCCGCGAGCCGCACCACCCGTGCGCTCTCCTCGGGACCGCCGATGTCACGCCCGAGCACCACGGGAGTATCGGGCGCCCGGTGTTCGAGCAGCAGCTCCCGTGCCTTGCCCACCTGCCAGGTGCGGCTGCGTGAGCCGGGGTTGTAGAGGGCGAGGACGAGGTCGGCGGAGGCCGCGGCGGCCAGGCGCGAGGCGATGACCTCCCACGGCTTGAGGCGGTCGGAGAGCGAGATGGTGGCGTAGTCGTGGCCGAGGGGGGCGCCCACGCGGGCGGCGGCCGCGTTGGCGGCGGTCACCCCCGGCAGCACCCGCACAGGAAGGTCCGCGTACGCGTCCTGCGAGGCGGCCTCCAGGACAGCCGTGGCCATGGCGAAGACGCCCGGGTCGCCGCCCGAGACGACGGCCACGCGCCGCCCGCGCCGCGCCAGTTCGAGGGCGAACTCGGCGCGCTCGGACTCCACGCGGTTGTCGGAGCCGTGCCGCCGCTGACCCGGGCGGTGGGGCACGCGGTCCACGTAGGTGGTGTAGCCGACCAGGTCGTCGGCGGCGGCGAGCGCGCCGCGCGTCTCGGGGGTCAGCCAGAGCGGTCCCGCGGGCCCGGTGCCGACCACGACGACCTCGCCGCGGGCGTCCGCGGCCGGCTCCGGCGCGGGGCCGCCGGTCAGCGGGGCCACCCGGCTCGGCAGCACGGCCACGGAGAAGTACGGCACCGACTCCGGGTCCACATCGGCGAGGCGTCCGGTGCGCTCGCCCTCCATGGTGGCGCGCTCCACGTAACGGGCCTCGTCCAGGCGGCCCACGCGCTCCAGGGCGCCGCGCACCTTGCCGAAGGTGCGGCCGAGCTTCATGACGACCGCCGAGTCCGTCGCCGCGAGCCGCGCGGCGAGCTCCTCCTCGGGGAGGGTGCCGGGCAGGATCGTGAGGATCTCCTCGGCCTCCACCAGGGGTTCGCCGAGCCGGGCCGCCGCCGCGCTCACCGAGGTGACGCCGGGGATGACCTCGGTCTCGTAGCGGTGGGCCAGGCGCTTGTGCATGTGCTGGTAGGAGCCGTAGAAGAGCGGGTCGCCCTCGGCGAGTACGGCGACCGTGCGCCCGGCGTCCAGGTGCTCGGCGAGGCGTGCGGCGGCGGCCTCGTAGAACTCGTCGAGGGCACCGCGGTAGCCGCCGGGGTGGTCGGTGGTCTCCGTGGTGACGGGGTAGACCAGCGGCTCCTCGATGTGGTCGTCCCGCAGGTGCTTCGCCGCGATGGAGCGGGCGATGGAACGGCCGTGCCGCGCGGAGTGGTACGCGACGACGTCGGCGGCGGCGATGACCTCGACGGCCCGTACGGTCATCAGGGAGGGGTCGCCGGGGCCGAGCCCGACCCCGTACAGCTTCCCCGGATCAGTGGTCTCGGTGTTCACTCCGCCTCGCTCGCAATCGCGTTGATCGCCGCCGCGGCCATCGCGCTGCCGCCGCGACGTCCCCGTACGACCAGGTACTCAAGGCCCGAGGTGTGCTCGGCGAGCGCGTTCTTGGACTCGGCGGCGCCGACGAAGCCGACCGGTATACCGAGCACGGCGGCCGGGCGCGGCGCGCCCGCCTCGATCATCTCCAGGAGGCGGAAGAGCGCGGTGGGCGCGTTGCCGATGGCGACGACGGAGCCTTCGAGGCGGTCGCGCCAGAGTTCCAGGGCGGCGGCGCTGCGGGTGGTGCCGAGCCGCGCGGCGAGGTCGGGCACGGACGGGTCGGTGAGGGTGCAGACCACCTCGTTGCCTGCCGGGAGCCGCTTGCGCGTGACGCCGCTCGCGACCATGTTCGCGTCGCACAGGATCGGGGCGCCGTCGCGCAGCGCCTTGCGGGCGTCGGCGACCACGCTGGGGCTGAAGGCGAGGTCGCGGACGAGGTCGACCATGCCGCAGGCGTGGATCATCCGCACCGCGACCTGGCTGACGTCGGCGGGCAGACCCGCGAGGTCCGCCTCCGCGCGGATGGTGGCAAAGGACTCGCGGTAGATCGCCGCGCCGTCCTTCTCGTAGTCGAACACTGTGCTCTCGCTCATTTCGTGGCCGTTGTTGTGGTTGCCGATGTCGTACGCGTACGTGCCTGTGCCGTACGTGCCGTGGTGACCGCCTCGGTGAGGGTGGTGCCGGTCACGGGGGCCGCCGTGCCGCCGGTGCGGGCCGTCACCTCGTACCGCCCTTCGCCGGTGGCGAGTACGTCGACCCAGTCACCGCGCGGGTGTCCGCAGCGGCGCTCGCAGCCCGACCAGTGGACGGGCAGGCCGCCGGGGGCCGGCACGGCGTCCGCGCGGACGTCGGCGAGGGACTTGGCGCAGCCGGGGCGTCCGGTGCAGGCGCCGACGCCGAGCCAGGGCGACGCGGGGTCGGTGATGAACCCGGCGTCGGCCAGTGCGGCCAGGCGGTCGCGGGCCGCCGTCGCGTCGGCGAAGCCGGGGAGGACGAAGCCGCGCCACGGGGTAACCCGCAGTTCGTCGGCGGGCAGCGGCAGAAGGGCCCGCCACTGGGCGGCGGTGACCCGGCCGAGCGGGGCGTTGACGGCGACGGCGCGGCCGATGACCCCGGGCAGCGGCGGAACCGCCACGAGCGGCTCCTCCGCCTCCGCCCCGGTCACCGGCACCGCCGGGATCGACGCCCGCCTCAGCGCCTCGGCCACCCCCGCGTCGCGGCCGGGAGGCAGTTCCCGTACCCGCCAGGCCCCGTTGCCCGCCTCGCGCGCCGCGGCGAGGAACGCCCCGGCCGCGGCGAGGGCGGCGCGCGGGGCGTCCGCGGCGGCCACCCGCACCGCCAGGGCCCCGACCCGCGCGACCGCCGTCCCGCCCGATTCTGCGATCAAGGTCACATCGCCGCCGAGCCCCGCCATGTCTCCGCGACCGTCGTCGAGGGCGAACAGGAAGCGGCCGGACAGCGCGGTGGTCCACTCCTCGGCGCAGAGGAGCCCGTCCAGCTCACGGGCCCACAACTGCACGTCCGCGAGGCCGTTCTCGTCGATTCCGGCGAGCGGGGAGGCCACGATGTTCCGTACGCGTTCATGGCGCGCGGAGGGCAGCAGGCCGGCGTCCGCGAGCGGCGCGGCCAGGGTGGAGCCGCAGTCTTCGGCGAGGCCGCGCAGCTCGACGTTGCCGCGCGAGGTGACGCTGAGCCGGCCGTCCGCCAGGCGCTCCGCCGCGTCGGCAAGGACCAGCGCCTGACGGCCGGTCAGAAGCCCTGCGGGCAGCCGGAGTCGGACCAGCGCACCGTCGTCGGCGAGGTGCGGGCGCAGGGCTCCGGGACAGGCGTCGCCCCGGTCACGTATGAGGGATTCGCCCTTGTTCGTGGAGGTTGCTCGGGTGGGCGGCATGGCGGCGAGCATACCCACGCGCCTGCGGGCGGTCGCCTCCCGACGAGGGCCTTCGGGGCGGGCGGGCGCCCGCTCCGGCGCGGGCAGGACTTACTATGCAGACGGCGGTCCGCCAGGTCCGCCGACGCCAGCGACGGCGTGGGCCCGACAGGGGCCCGAAGGAGGAAGCCCGGTGCGAATCCGGCGCGGTCCCGCCACTGTGAGCCCCACCCACGTGGGGTGAGCCAGGAACTCCTGCCGTCCATACGACCACCCGGGGCGCGGACACCCCGAGGAAGGCCTGCGCCCGCATGCTTCTGCTGCTGTCGACCTCCGACACCGATCTGCTCAGCGCCCGCGCGGCGGGGGGTCCGGTCGACTACCGGTTCGCCAACCCCTCCCGCCTGGACCTCGCCGAGCTGCCCTCCCTTCTCGACGGCGCCGACCTGGTCGTCGTACGCCTCCTCGGCGGCGTCCGTGCCTGGCAGGACGGCCTTGACCAGCTCACCGCCAGCGGTCTGCCGGTGGTCGTGCTCACCGGTGAGCAGGCGCCCGACGCCCAGCTCATGGCCTCCTCCACGGTGCCGGTCGGCATCGCCGCCGAGGCGCACGCCTACCTCGCGCACGGCGGCCCCGCCAACCTGGAGCAGCTCGCCCGCTTCCTCTCCGACACCGTGCTGCTCACCGGCCACGGCTTCGAGCCGCCCGCGCCCGCGCCGTCCTGGGGCCCGCTGGAGCGCGCCGCGCGTGACGTCGAAGGCCCGACCGTGGCGCTGCTCTACTACCGCGCCCACCACATGAGCGGCAACACCGCGTTCGTGGACGCCCTGTGCGGCGCGATCGAGGACGCGGGCGCCCGCCCGCTGCCGCTGTACGTGGCCTCGCTGCGCGCCCCGGAGCCGGAGCTGATCGAGGAGCTGCGCGCGGCGGACGCCATCGTGACGACGGTCCTCGCGGCGGGCGGCACCAAGCCCGCCGAGGCGTCGGCCGGCGGTGACGACGAGTCCTGGGACGCGGGCGCGCTGACCGGCCTCGACGTGCCGATCCTCCAGGCGCTCTGCCTGACCGGGTCGCGTTCGGCCTGGCAGGAGAACGACGAGGGCGTCTCGCCGCTCGACGCCGCAAGCCAGATCGCGGTGCCGGAGTTCGACGGGCGGCTGATCACCGTGCCGTTCTCGTTCAAGGAGATCGACGAGGACGGCCTGCCCGCCTATGTCGCCGACGCGGAGCGCGCGGCCCGCGTCGCCGGGATCGCCGTGCGGCACGCCCGCCTGAGGCACATCCCGGCCGCCGACAAGCGCCTGGCCCTGGTGCTCTCCGCGTACCCGACCAAGCACTCCCGCATCGGCAACGCGGTGGGCCTGGACACCCCCGCGTCCGCCGTCGCGCTGCTGCGCAGGCTCATCGACGAGGGCTACGACTTCGGGCCCACGGAGGACATCCCGGGCCTGGTCTCCGGTGACGGCGACGAGCTGATCCGCGCGCTGATCGACGCGGGCGGCCACGACCAGGACTGGCTCACCGACGAGCAGCTCGCCGCCAACCCCGTCCGCATCCCGGCCGCCGCCTACAAGCGCTGGTACGCGACGCTGCCGCAGGAGCTGCGGGAGTCCGTCGAGGAGCACTGGGGGCCGCCGCCCGGCGAGATGTTCCTGGACCGCTCCCGTGTGGGCGACGGCGGTGACCCCGAGGGCGACATCGTCCTCGCGGCCCTGCGCCGCGGGAACCTGCTGATCCTCATCCAGCCGCCGCGCGGCTTCGGCCAGAACCCGATCGCGATCTACCACGACCCGGATCTGCCGCCCTCGCACCACTACCTGGCCGCGTACCGCTGGATCGCCGCGTCCGCCGACGACGGCGGGTTCGGCGCCGACGCGATGGTGCACCTCGGCAAGCACGGCAACCTGGAGTGGCTGCCGGGCAAGAACGCTGGCCTCTCGGCGGCCTGCGGCCCCGACGCCGCGCTCGGCGACCTGCCGCTCGTCTACCCGTTCCTGGTCAACGACCCGGGCGAGGGCACGCAGGCCAAGCGCCGCGTGCACGCCACGCTCATCGACCACCTGGTCCCGCCGATGGACCGCGCCGACTCCTACGGCGACATCGCGCGCCTGGAGCAGCTCCTCGACGAGTACGCGCAGATCAGCTCCATGGACCCGGCGAAGCTGCCCGCGATCCGGGCGCAGATCTGGACCCTCATCCAGGCGGCGAAGCTCGACCACGACCTCGGTCTTGAGGACCGCCCGGACGACGACGGCTTCGACGACTTCCTGCTGCACGTCGACGGCTGGCTCTGCGAGATCAAGGACATGCAGATCCGCGACGGTCTGCACGTGCTCGGCACCGCCCCTGCGGGCGCGGCCCGCGTCAACCTCGTCCTGGCGATCCTGCGCGCCCGCCAGATCTGGGGCGGCACCTCGGCCCTGCCCGGCCTGCGCGAGGCGCTGGGCCTCGACGAGTCCGCCGCGACCCGCGTGAGCGCCGACGAGGCCGAGGCGAAGGCCCGCGCCCTCGTCCAGGCGATGGACGACGCGGACTGGGACCTGGCCGCCGTCCCCGCCGACCAGAGCGAGCAGGTCAGGGCCATCCTGGAGTTCGCGGCCCGCGAGGTCGTGCCGCGCCTGGCGGCCACCACCGCCGAGCTCGACCACTCCGTGCACGCCCTGAACGGCGGCTTCGTCCCCGCGGGCCCCTCGGGCTCCCCGCTGCGCGGCCTGGTCAACGTCCTGCCGACCGGCCGCAACTTCTACTCCGTCGACCCCAAGGCCGTCCCCTCCCGGCTCGCCTGGGAGACGGGCGAGGCCCTGGCCGACTCGCTCATCGAGCGGTACAAGAACGACAACGGCGACTACCCCACCTCCGTGGGCCTCTCCCTGTGGGGTACGAGTGCCATGCGCACGGCGGGCGACGACGTCGCCGAGGCCATGGCGCTGCTCGGCGTCCGCCCCGTCTGGGACGACGCCTCACGCCGCGTCACCGGCCTTGAGGCCATCCCGTACGAGGAGTTGGGCCGCCCGCGCATCGATGTGACGCTGCGCATCTCGGGCTTCTTCCGTGACGCGTTCCCGCACACGATCGGCCTGCTCGACGACGCGGTGCGCCTCGCGGCCTCGCTGGACGAGCCCGACGAGCACAACTACGTACGCGCCCACGCCCAGGCCGACCTGGCCGAGCACGGCGACGAGCGCCGGGCCACCACCCGCATCTTCGGCTCGCGCCCCGGCACGTACGGCGCGGGGCTGCTCCAGCTCATCGACTCCCGCGACTGGCGCACGGACGCGGACCTCGCCGAGGTGTACACGGTGTGGGGCGGCTACGCGTACGGCCGCGGGCTCGAAGGGCGCCCGGCGCGCGCCGAGATGGAGACGGCGTACAAGCGCATCGCGGTGGCGGCCAAGAACACCGACACGCGCGAGCACGACATCGCCGACTCGGACGACTACTTCCAGTACCACGGCGGCATGGTCGCGACCGTGCGCGCGCTGCGGGGCACGGCCCCCGAGGCGTACATCGGGGACTCCACGCGCCCCGAGACGGTCCGCACGCGCACGCTGGTCGAGGAGACCTCGCGGGTGTTCCGCGCCCGCGTCGTCAACCCGAAGTGGATCGAGGCGATGCGCCGCCACGGCTACAAGGGCGCCTTCGAACTCGCCGCGACGGTGGACTACCTGTTCGGCTACGACGCCACGACGGGCGTCGTCGCCGACTGGATGTACGACAAGCTCACCGAGACGTACGTCCTCGACCCCACCAACCGGCAGTTCCTCCAGGAGGCCAACCCCTGGGCGCTGCACGGCATCGCCGAGCGGCTCCTCGAGGCGGAGTCGCGCGGCATGTGGGCCAAGCCGGACCCGGCGGTGCTCGAAGCGCTGCGGCAGGCGTACCTGGAGACCGAGGGCGACCTGGAGGACGAGGGCTGAGCCCTCAGCCGGTGTGCGCGCGACGGCCGTCCAGCCAGGCGAGGGCGGCCGTCGTCAGCGCCGTGACCCCGGTGGTGATCGTCGGTTCGATCAGCGGGGCGAAGAACGGCGAGTGGTTGGAGGGGATGTCCCGCTCGAAGGTGCCCGCCTGTCGCGCGGCCATGACCTTCGCCGGGTCCGCGCCGCCCAGCAGCCAGTAGCAGAGCGGGATCTCACGGTCGGCGGAGGTGGCGAAGCAGCCGACGTCCTCGCTGCCGGTCACCTGGCCGGGGTCCATGATCTGCTCCGCCCCGATGACGGCGCCGACCGCGGCCATCGTCTTCTCCACGGCGTGCGCGTCGTTGACGACGACGGGGAAGGCGTCGATCTCCGTGATCTCGGGCTCCCGCTCCGCGCCGGCCGTGGCCGCCTCGCCCTTGATGATCCGCTCGACGGCGGCGAGGACGCGGGTGCGGACCTCGGGGGTGTACGTACGGATGTTGAGCTGGAGCTCGGCCTCGTCGGGGATGATGTTGTGCTTCGTGCCCGCCCGCAGCGCGCCGACGGTGACGACGGCGGTCTCGCCGCCCGCGACCTCGCGGGACACCACCGTCTGGAGCCGCATCACCGTGGACGCGGCCATCACCACCGGGTCGATCGTCGCCTCCGGGCGTGAGCCGTGGCCGCCCTTGCCGAACATCCGCACCCGCAGGGCGTCGGTGGCCGCGAAGGCGGGGCCCGCGTGGGCGCCGATCATGCCGGCGGGCAGCGGGGCGACGTGCTGGCCGAGGACGACGTCGGGGATGCCGAACCGCTCGTAGAACCGGTCGGCGATCACCTCCTGCGCGCCCTGCCCCGCCTCCTCGGCGGGCTGGAACACCGCGACGATCCGCCCCGACCATTCCTCGCGGCGGTCCGCGAGCAGCTTCAGCGCGCCGAGCAGGCAGGTGACGTGCATGTCGTGGCCGCAGGCGTGCATGACGCCCGCGGTGCGGGAGGCGTACGGGAGGCCGGTGCCCTCGGCGACCGGGAGCGCGTCCATGTCGGCGCGGAGCAGGACGGCCGGGCCCTCGCCGTTCGCCAGCACGGCCACGACGCCGGTGCGGCCCACGCCGGTCGTGACCTCGTAGCCGTACGAGGCGGCGCGACGGGCGGCCTCGGCGGCGGTGCGGTGCTCCTCGAACGACAGCTCGGGGTGGGCGTGCAGGTCGCGGTAGAGGTCGGCGAGGTCTCCCGTGAGTGCGGGGTCGTCGGGCATGGCACGCTCCTCGTTGTCTCGCTGCGGTGCCCGTCACTGTACGTACGAACCCTCCATGGACGTACGCACCACTCCCGCCCCGCCACGCCGCCCCCGCCGCTCCCTACGCCCCCGGAGTACGGGCGGTCAGCCGCAGGCGCAGGGTGCGCGGCTGGTAGACGGTGGCCAGCGGGACGGGGCGCACGTCGACGCCGGGTTCGCAGGTGACCCGCCACTTGCTGAGGATGGTGGCCAGCGCGAGGGTGGCCTCGGTGCGGGCGTAGAGGTCGCCGATGCACTTGCGGGCGCCGGTGCCGAAGGCCATGAACGACTGCCGGGCCTGCGGCGTCACCCGGTCGGGCAGCCAGCGGTCGGGGTCGAACCGGCGCTCCCCGGGGAAGGACCCGGAGTCGAGCGCCACGGCCGCCGGGCTGAAGACGACGGTGCTCTGCGCGGGCAGCCGCAGCCCGGCCACGTCGAGGTCGGTGGAGGTCAGCCGGGTGAAGAGCCAGGCGGGCGGGTAGAGCCGCAGGGTCTCGGTGATGATGCGGTCGGTGAGCTGGAGCCGGGCGACGTCGTCGAACTCCGGGGCCCTGCCTTCGAGGACCTCGTCGATCTCCGCGTACAGCTGTTCCTCGATCCGCGGGTATTTGGAGAGCAGGTAGAAGATCCAGGTGAGGGTGGCGGCGACGGTCTCCGTGCCGGCCGCCATCACGGTGATGACCTGGTCGTGGATCTCCCTGTCGCCGAGTCTGCCGCCGTCCTCGTCGCGCGAGTCGAGGAGGGCGGAGAGCAGGTCGTCGTGGTCGGCGCCGTCGCGGCGGTAGTCGTCGATCAGCGTCTGCGTGGTCCGGTGCAGGTAGTCGAGGTTGGCGCGGTAGCGCCGGTTGCCCGGGCTCGGCATCTTGCGCACCACCGCGGGCAGGAACATCTGCCGGAAGAGTCCCTTGAGCACGGCGTCGAAGGCGCGCTCCACGCTGTCGGCGAGCTCCTTGCTGACCGGCGTCGAGTACAGCGTGCGGCCCACGGTGCGCAGGGCCATGCCGTACATCTCGGGGAAGGCGTCGACCACCGTGCCGTCGTTCCAGCGCTCGGCGGTGGTCTCGATCTCGGCGTGCATCGCCGAGGCGTACCGCTTGAGCTGGGGGCGGGTGAAGGCCGACTGCATGAGCCTGCGCTGCCGCCGGTGGTCGGCGTAGGGGCAGGTGACCAGGCCGTTGCCCGCGATGTCGCGGGCGCGGTCGTAGAAGATGCCGCCCTTGTCGTACTCGTTGTCGCTGGTCAGGACCTGGCGGAGCAGGGCGGGATGGGTCGGTACGTGGGCCTCGGTGGGGCCCAGGCGTATCTTCACCAGGTCGCCGTGGCGGGACAGCGACGACATGAACTGGAGCGGGCGGCGCATCATCTGCCAGGCGTGCCCGACGAGGGGCGCGGCTCCGGGCGCCGTGCCCGCGACGAAGGTCTGCCGCTCGGTCGGGGAGGTCGGGGAGGTCGGGGAGGTCTGGGCGCTCTGCTGGACCATGGGGGTTCTCCTTGTTTCCCTCGGGTGGTACGGGGTGGGGCGGCCGGGGCCGTCAGCGGACGCTGCCGAGCTCCTCCAGGAACCCCTGGCGGCCGGCGGCCAGCGCGAACTCGGCGTCGTAACGTCCCGAGGAGCGGTGCCAGTCGTACGAGCCGCGGATGACGGGGCGCACCGCGTCCAGGCGGTAGCGTTCGACGGCCTCGCGCTCGTCCGCGGTGAGGGAGAAGGCGTCGCAGACCTTGGGCAGGATGCTCTCCAGGAGCAGGAACTCCTCCAGGCGTACGCGCACTTCGTCCTGCATGTACGCGATGCTGCGGCTCTTGGGCCAGCCGTGCTCGCGCATCAGGATGAAGACCATGTTGTTCAGCTCGCCGCGCGCCTCCTCCTTCTCCAGGGAGGCGATGTCGTTGAGCATCAGGTTGACGTCGACGGCGATCCGCAGCATCGCCGACACGACGGCGCTGTCGAAGACGCGGTGCGGCACCTCGAAGTGTCCGGTGGCCTCGGCGAGGTCGACGGTGGGCTGCACGCCGATCGTGTGGCGGCGCATGGCGAGGTACTCCCGGGCCGAACCGCAGGGCGTGTCGTCGAGGCGGCCGTGCGCCTCGTCCACGTAGCCCTGGAAGTAGTTGCGCCAGTGCCGGGCGCTGCGGGCGCACCACTCCTTCGACATTCCCCGGCAGGTGCGCCGCCAGACGTCGGCGAAGCCGTGCGCGATCAGGGGGGCGGAGGCGGGCAGCGGTCCGTCGAGGGCGGCGGCGACGGCGTCGGTGAGCTCCCTGGTCCGCACGGGGTCCTCGCCGCGCGGGCCGTCGAAGAGGTCGTCGAAGAGGAAGAACCAGGACATCAGGTCGACGCCGAGGTCGAGGTCGGCGCCGCTGGTGGAGGGGTAGAAGCGGGAGGCGAGGTCGGCGTAGCCGCCCTTGCGGTGGCGCTCGGCGGCGGCCTCGGTGCTGATCAGGCCGAGGGAGCGGGGCCACTCGATGTGCGCGGCCTCGGCTCTGGCGTGGTCGGGGCTGCGGCGGCCGGGCAGCGGTATGGAGAAGTCGACGTCCTGGGGCATGGGGATACTCCCTGGGCTGCGGAACAGGGCGCTGAGCGCGCCCGGGTGGGGGCGAGGGGGACGCACCGGGGCGACGCTGCCCGCGGTGTGCTGAGTGGGGTGTGCGGTGTGCGCGTACGTGTGGTGGAGCGGGGCGGGCGTGGGGCGTTGGGGCGTATACGGGTACGGGCGGGGCGTGCGGGTGCGGGGCCGGCGGGGCCTCACACCTCTCGGTCGACGACGAACCGTCCGAGCGCGAGGAGTTCGTCCCGCGCGCCGGCGTCCAGCTCGACGCCGCGCAGCGCGTCCTCGGCGAGGGCCATCCGCCGGGCGGCCTCGGCCAGCGCCCAGTCCCGGCCGCCTGAGCCCTCGACCAGGCCTGCCACCCGGCGCAGTTCCTCCTCGTCGGGTTCGCCGCGGGTGGCGAACCAAGTGGCCAGCTCGTCGCTGAGCGGGCCGTCCTGGTTCAGTGCGTGGCTCACCGGCAGGGACTTCTTGCGGGAGCGCAGATCGGAGTGGACCGACTTGCCGGTGACAGCAGGGTCGCCCCAGATGCCGAGAACGTCGTCGACGAGCTGGAAGGCGATGCCGACGTGGTCGCCGTAGAGCGCGAGCGCGTCCACCGTCGTCTCCGGCGCCCCGGCGAGGACGGCGCCGATCGCGGCGCTCGCCGAGAGCAGCGCGCCGGTCTTGCCCGCGGCCATGTCGAGGCACTCGTCGACCGTGACGTGCGCGCGCTGTTCGAAGGACAGGTCCTGGACCTGGCCTCGGATGAGATGCCGGGTGGTGCGCGCGAGGAGCCGAGCGGCGGGCGCCGCCGTCGGCAGCCCGGTGTCGAGCAGCACCTCCTGGGCGAGCGCGAGCATCGCGTCACCCGTCAGGATGGCGCTGGAGGGACCCCACAGTTTCCACACCGTGCGGCGGTGGCGGCGTTCCTCGTCGCCGTCCATCAGGTCGTCGTGCACCAGGGAGAAGTTGTGCACCAGCTCCACGGCGACGGCGCCGGGCAGGGCGACTTCCGGCGGTGCGCCGACCGCCTCGGCCGACAGGAGCGCGAGCGCAGGGCGTACGGCCTTGCCGGCGTCGGCGCTGGTGGGCGCGCCCCCGGCGGTGATCCAGCCGAAGTGGTAGGACGCCTGGTGACGGGAGCGGCGGTCGAGCCTGTCGACGGCGGCGCGCAGCGCCGGGGTGATCGTGACGCGGCTGTGGCGGAGGCAGGCGGGAGCGGTGCTCATGCGGCGGCCTCCGCGCGCCAGGGGTCGGTGGGATCGTCGAAGATGCCGACGACCTGGCGCATGACGCGCCGTTCGGCCGGGTCGAAGGCCTGCTTGGCGTGGATGGTGCCGAGCTGGTCCCACATGACGATGTCCCCGGGCCGCCAGGTGTGGGCGTAGGTGTACTGGGGCTTGCCCGCGTGCGAGAGGAGTCCGTCGAGCAGCTTGCGGCTGTCGTCGGGGGCGAGGTCCACGATCCGCTCGGTGTTCAGGGTGCTGACGTAGACCGACCGGCGGCCGGTGCGCGGATTGCGGGCGATCAGCGGGTGGATGGTGGAGGTGCCGTCCTCGGCCCTGATCTGCCCGGTGCCCTCACCGAGGGACACCTCGCCCTGGAGCTCCTCCTCGATGGTCTCCTCGTACCCGGTGCGCAGGGCGTGGCGGACCCGGTAGGAGTGCAGGAGGCGGCGCTCTTCGGCGGGCAGCGACTCGTACAGGGCGTACATGTCGGTGAAGAGGGTCTCGCCGCCGGACGACGGCACTTCCACGGCCTCCAGGAAGCCGACCCGGGAGACGCGGGGGCGGAAGGAGTAGTCGGTGTGCCAGCCCATCCACTCGGCGTCGCCGACGCCGATCTTGCGGCCGTCCTCCACCAGGTTGGAGACGATCAGGATCTCGTTGTGGTCGGGGTGGGCGCCGCTGGTCAGGCCGGTCTTCGGGATGTACCCGAAGCGGCGGCCGAAGGCCAGGAACTCCTCGTCGGAGGGGGTCTCGTGGCCGCGCAGGACCAGGACGAGGTGCGTGTCGAGCGCCGCCCAGATCTCCTCGGCCTGGGTCTTGTCCATGTCGCCGGTGACATGGGCGCCGTCCACGACGGCGCCGAGAGCGGCGCCGGGTATCGGCGTGACGTCCATGGGCGTTGCCGCCTTTCACAGAGGGATGGGGTGGTCAGCGCAGATCGAGGCCGGCGAGGTCGCCCGCCCGGCGCCAGCGCCTGAGGATGTCCACGAACTCCACCGAGCCGCCGCCGTAGCTGGAGTTGAGCAGGGGCAGTCCGCCCGGGTCGCCCTCGTTGTTGTAGAGGCCGGGCGTGCAGTTCTCCAGGAAGCCGAGGTCGTTGCTGGCGAGCCGGAGGATCTCCTCGACCCATTCCTTCTCGCCGGCCTCCGAGGCCTCCACGACCCGGTGGCCGCGCTCCTCGACGCACTTGACGATGTGCGCGAGGTGGCGGGTCTGCTCCCCCAGCATGTAGGCGATGTTGACGTGCCTGCCGGCCTGGACCTTGGACAGGATGAAACAGTTGGGGAAGCCGTTCACCTGGAGCCCGTGCAGGGTGCGCGCCCCGTCCGCCCACTTCTCCGACAGCCTCGTGCCGTCGCGGCCGACGATGTCGTAGCCGGCGCGGTCGGTGTACGGGACGGCGAACTCGTGCTCGTACCCGGTGGCGAAGATCAGGCAGTCGACCGGGTACTCCCGGCCGTTCGCGACGACCCCGCCCGGGGTGAGCCGTTCCACGCCCTGCCCCTGCGTGTCGACCAGGGTCACGTTGGGCCGGTTGAAGGTCTGGAGGTAGCTGTCGTGGAAGCAGGGCCGCTTGCAGTACACGCGGTAGTACGGCTTGAGGGCGGCGGCGGTCGCGGGGTCGGTGACGACGCCGTCGATGCGGGCGCGCAGCTCCTCCATCTTGAGGAAGTCCGCCCGCTCGGCCGCGAGCGCCCGCTCCTTGGGGTCGCCCCCGGTGTCGCCGGTGGGCAGGATCGCGGCGGCCAGCTTCGCCGTGGTCTGGGTCCAGCGGTCCTGGACCAGGTCCTCGTCCTGCGGGACGCCGGAGGTCAGCGCGTGGAAGTTCTCCATCCGGCGCTGCTGCCACCCCGGTTCGAGGGTGTCCGCCCAGCCGGGCGGGGTGGGCCGGTTGCCGCGGACGTCGACCGTGGCCGGGGTGCGCTGGAAGAGGACGAGCTGCTCGGCCCACTCGGCGAGGTGCGGGGCGAGCTGGATGGTCGTCGAGCCGGTGCCGATGACGCCGACCCTCTTGTCCTTCAGCCCGGTCAGGCCGCCGGTGCTGTCGCCGCCGGTGTAGCCGAAGTCCCAGCGGCTGGTGTGGAAGGAGTGCCCGGCGAACGTCTCAAGGCCCGGCAGCCCGGGGAGTTTGGGGCGGTGCATCAGACCGATCGACATGGCCACGTACCGGGCTCGGATCAGGTCCCCGCGGTCGGTGCTCACCAGCCACCTCTCGGCGGCCTCGTCCCAGCGCAGCTCGGTGACGGTGGTCTGGAAGAGGGCGTCGCGGTAGAGGTCGTACTGGTGGGCGATCCGCTGGAGGTGGGCGAAGATCTCGGGCCCGGTGGAGTACTTCTCGGTGGGTATCGTGCCGGTCTCTTCGAGCAGCGGCATGTAGATGTAGCTCTCGACGTCGCACCGGACGCCGGGGAAGCGGTTCCAGTACCAGGTGCCGCCGACGTCGCCGGCCTCGTCGATCAGCCGGATGCGGTCGAGGCCGGTCTCCTTGCGCAGGTTGGCGCCGGTCAGCAGGCCGCCGATGCCCGCGCCGACGACGGCGACGTCCACCTCGTCGGTGAGCGGCTCGCGTTCCCGCCACTCGGTGTAGGGGTCGCGCGCGTAGCGGCTGAAGTCACCGCGCGCGAACTGGTAGCTGCGGCCCACGCCGCGCTTGTCGCGTTCCTCCCGGTACTTCTCCCGCACCGCCGCCAGGTCGATGGTCAGTTGTTCGTCGCTACGGTCGTCGCCTTCGGCGCGGGCCACAGCTCCTCCTCGGGGGAAGGGGGCGAAAGGGGGACATGACGCCATACGTCGTCGAACTGATCGCGCAACCGCGGCGGGGCGTCGGGGTTGCTGAAGAGGTAGAAGCGGTCGGAGCCGAGGGCCTCGCACACGATCTCGGCGACGTCCTCGGCGCTCACCGAGGTGTCGCCGCCCGCGCCGCGCGGGGCCGTCATCCCCTGGACCATGGGGGTGTCGACCCGCCCGGGGCACAGCACCGACACCCGGACGCCGGTGCCCTCCAGATCGGCGCGCAGGCTGCGGGCGACCGCGAGGTCGGCGTGCTTGGAGGCGGCGTAGGCGGCGCTGCCCGCGCCGACGACGAAGGCGGACATCGAGGCGGTGTGGATCAGATGGGCGGGCCGGCCGCGCGCCAGGAGCCGCGGCACGAAGGCGCGGGCCACAAGGACGTGCGCCCAGTGGTTCACCTCGAAGACCTGCCGCATGCGCTCCAGCGGCACCTCCCACAGGGGCTGTCCCACGGGGCCGAGGACCCCGGCGTTGTTGCACACCACGTCGACGTCGCCGAGCAGGCCGAACGCCGTGTCCGCGAGCCGTTCGACGGCGTCCGGGTCGGTCAGGTCGGCGGTCACCGCGGTGACCCGGGCGCCCTGCGCGGTGAGTCCGGCGGCCTCGCGGCGCAGTGCGTCGCCTTCGATGTCCGCCATGATCACGCCGGCGCCGGCCCGTGCGAAGCGGGCGCTGAGGGCGAGGCCGATGCCGCTGGCCGCGCCGGTCACCACGGCTGCCCTTGTCTGTAAGTGCACTTGGCTGTCTCCGCTTCTGCGCACGGGTACGCCGAAGGACGGCGCGCCGTTGCCCACGAGAAGGTCTGGATCAGATCGCGCCGTTCACGGGCGCGGGTGTCACCTGGGGTCGGGGAGCTTCAGGCTGATCATGAGAACGGTCACCGAGCAACATGCCAGGAGTGCGAGGACGGACACGGCCGCCGACACCGTCGACTGCCAGTCGGCCAGGGAGAGATAGACGGTCCCGCCGACGGTCGCGCCGAGCGCGGTCGCCATCTGCTGGCTGGTGACCAGCACACCGCTGCCCATGCCGGCCTGCGCGGGGGGTACGTCGGCGAGGATCATCCGGAACAGCGTCGGCCCTGTCAGCGCCGCGCCCACGCCGTAGAGGCCGATCCCGACGAGCACGAGCGCCAGTGAGGGGTGCGGCCAGCCGAGGCCGATCACCAGGGCGAGCAGCAGCAGGCCCGCGCCCTGGACGAGGGCGCCCAGGGTGACGATGCGGGCGCCCAGGGCCGCCGCGATCCTTGGGGTGAACAGTGTCACCGCGAAGAACGCCACGGCGAACGGCGCGAGACCCCCGCCGGATTCGAGCCCGTCGAAGCCGAAGTGCCCCTGCGCGAGCAGCGCGTAGACGAACAGGAAGGCGCCGAAGCCGGCCGAGAACGGCACCATCGCCGCAAGCCCTCTGCGCATCCCCGGGTGGGACAGCACCGACGGGGACAGCAGCGGTGAGCCGCCGCGCGCCTCAAGTCCGCGTTCGGCCCGCGCCAGCGCCACCGCGCCCACCGCGGCGACCACGAGCAGCGACCACAGCCACGGCGGCCAGCCCAGTTCGGGGCCCGCCACGACGAGGGCCAGGACGCTGACCATGGTGACGCCGAACAGCGCGGTGCCCTTCGGGTCGAAGGACGGCTTCGTGTCGGCCTTGGTCGCGGGGACGCGCCGGACCGCGAGCAGCGCGGCCACGCCGATCGGCACGTTGATCGCGAAGACCGCCCGCCAGCCGATGCCCGCGATGTCCAGCGAGACGAGGAGTCCGCCCAGGATCTGCCCGATGACCATGCCGAGGGCCGCGGTCGCGCCGTACATGCCGATCGCGCGGGCGCGCGCCTGGCCCTCGGTGGCCGCCTGGATCGTCGCGAGCACCTGCGGTACGAGCATCGCGGCGGCGGCGCCTTGCAGCAGCCGGGCCGTGACGAGGAACTCGATGGTCGGGGCGAGTCCGCACAGCGCCGAGGTGAGGGTGAACGCGGCGAGCCCGTAGGCGTACAGGCGCCGTCTGCCGAAGGCGTCGCCGAGGCGGCCGCCGAGCACCAGGCCGAGGGCGTAGGTGAGGCCGTAGCCGGACACGACCAGTTCCAGTGCGGCGGGGCCGCCGTGGAGGTCCTCACTGATCGGGTTCAGCGCCACATTGACGATGGAGGCGTCCACGATGGACAGGGCGTATCCGGTGAGCACCACCACGAAGGCGATGCCGCTGAGCCCCGCGGCGGCCGGTTTCGGGCCGGCCGTGGGCTCCTGTGCCGCGCTGGGTCCCTGCAGAGAGGGGAGACCCTCGCGTTTCGTCATGCGTTGCCTACCCGGGCGTTGGTGGGGGACGGTTGAGGCGGATGCGGGGGTGACGAGGTCATTCGATGGTGGTCGGGGTACCGGTGATCTTCGACAGGATGCCCTTGGAGGGGTCCCTCGCGGACTCCGGCCAAGGGGTCAGGGCGTTGAACCCGCGGTGCGAGGAGGCGGGCTGGACGCGGGTGTCCATCGACATCCGCATGGCGGCCGGGTCCACCGAGACGTTCGGGATGGACTTGTGGCACATGAAGGCGTGGAAGATGATCACGTCGCCCGGTTCCATGGGCGAGAACAGCAGTCGCTCGTCGGCGCCGAACTCCTCCGCCGGGATACCGCGTACGGGGTGGCCGAAGCGGCGGAAGTTCTCGGTGACGACGTGCTCGCGCGGGCCTTTCTTGTGGCTGCCGTCGGCGACGGCGACGCCGCCTGTGCCGAGGGTCGTCGGGAGGAGCGGTATCCAGGCGGTCCGGAAGTCCTTGTTCGGGCCTATGTAGAAGCCGTCCTGGTGCAGCGGCGTCAGGAAGCTCGGTTCGGCGGAGCCCGCGGCGGAGGGGTAGTAGCGGATCGTCGTCGACTTGAAGACGAAGACGGGCTCGCCGAAGACCTTCTCCCAGACCTTCAGGGTCGAGGGGTGGTTCCACAGCTCGTCGTACTTGACGTGGTCGTGCATCGCGACCTCGTCGACCGCCTCGAAGGACTCGATGGCGAGGGTGTCGAGCGTGGTGCCGGGGGCGGCGTGGCCGAGCGCGATCAGCCCTGCGAGCATCTGCTCGGCGGCGGTCCGCACGAGTTCGCGGTCCAGGGCGCCGCGCAGGTAGACATAGCCGTGCTCGTCGTAGAACCGGTCGAGGGCCTCACGGTCGTCGATGAGGGGCGTGCAGTCGACGTAGTCGCTGAAAGTGTCCGTCATGGTTCCTTGTCCTCGTGGTGTCCGCGCGTGGGGAAAGGAGCGTGCTCAGTACGGAGGTTCCTGCTCGGGGCGGATCGGCGGCCCGGCGTACGCCCGGCGTACGCCGCTCAGAACGTCACGGGGACTTCGTCGAACCCGCCGGTGATCCGGTGTTCCTGCCAGTGCAGCGACTCCTCGGGCACCGCGAGCCGCAGGTCGGGCAGTCTGCGGAACAGCCGCTCGAACACCGCCGTCAGCTCGATGCGGGCCAGCGTGCGGCCGATGCAGTGGCGGGCGCCGTGCCCGAACGCCAGGTGCGACTTGGGCTTGTCCCGGGTGAGGTCCAGTACGTCGGCGTCGGGGTACGCCCGCTCGTCGATGTTGGCCGCGCCGATGGCCAGCTTCACCGCGTCCCCGGCCCTGATCACCGTGTCGCCGACGGCGATGTCGGCGTGCGCGTAGCGGGGTATCAGCGCGTTGGATCCCTTGCCGCCGACGCTCAGGCGCAGGATCTCCTCGGCCGCCGCGGGGGCGAGGCCGGGGTTCTCGACGAGCTGCGCGCGCTGGGCGGGGTTGCGGAACAGCAGCAGGGTGCCCAGGTCGATGCGGACGATGGTGGTCTCGTAGCCGAACAGCAGGACGGCGGCGCCCAGTTGGACGATCTCCTCGTCGGACAGTGTCCCGTCCTTGGCGGCGATCAGCTCGGAGAGGATGTCGTCGCCCGGCTCGGTCCGCTTGCGGGCCACCAGTTCCATCATGTAGTCGACGACCTTTTTGAAGGTGTTCGCCGCGTGCTGGTCGTCGCTGTTGTCGAACGTGCCCCTCGCCCACTGCCCGAACCGCTCCCGGTCCTCCAGCGGCACACCGAGCAGGTCGCAGACCACCATGGTCGGCAGCGGGAACGACAGCGCGCGGTGCAGGTCGACCGGCGGAGCGCTGACGGCCAACTGGTCGAGCAGCTCGTCCACATGGTGCTCGATCCGGGTCTGCATCTGCCGCATCCGGCGCGTGGAGAAGAGGGGTACGAGCAGGGCGCGCATCTGCGCGTGCCTGGCGGGCTCGGTCTCGCAGTCGTCCCCGGCCATCAGCGCGACCATGAAGCCCCTGGCGGCGCTGTTGGCCGACTGCTCCGGGTCGGGGTTGCTGAGGCGCAGGCGGCGGTCGGCGAGCAGTGTCCTGACCTCGTCGTAGCGGGTGACCAGCCAGGCGTCCTCGCCGGCGGTACGCACCCTGGTGATCGGTCCCTCCCGCTGGAGTGCGCGCATCTGGGGTGCGATGCCCATGATGGACGGATTGTCGAACGGTAACCTCGGAATTTCCTTCACGTGGCCATGCTCATTTCCCCGAGGATTTGGGCATTCTGCTGAAAGCACCCCGGATCGACAGCGGCGGGAATTCTGCGTCAGTGTCTGCTTTTTACCGCGATGAGCGATGCGGCTCCGGCGGCGCCGAGTTCATGGAGAAGTCGCGATGCCGAGGTCCGTGCTCCGTGCGGCCACCGCGCGACAGATGCTGCGGCCGATCCGCCCGAATCCATTGGTGCCGATACGCGTAGGCATAGATGCATTCCTCGCTCTGCGCTACTGACGTGGACCGACGCGCCATTGCGCCATGGAGGTCTGGTGCGGCCCGCGTACCGCCGCGAGGCGCCGACCACCAATGCATCAACGAGACTATATAAGTGTGCGCTATTTTTCTAGGGTGACCACTTCGCAGACCAACAGCCCGCGGGACCACTTGGACGTGGGTGCCCTGATCACGGCGATCGAGAACTTCAACCGCTTCTACATTCGTCTGCCCGCGCTCCAGACGCTGTCGTTCACGACTCTGTCGGTGCTGGACACCCTGACCTCCCGCGGCCCGACACGGCTCACCAAACTCGCCAAGACCGAGCAGATCAGCCAGCCGGGACTCACCCAGCTCGTCACGCGCCTCGAACAGGACGGGCTCGTGGAACGCCGTCCCGACCCGACGGACGGACGCGCCGTCCTCGTCCACATCACCAAGGCGGGACGGCAGGTCGGCACGTCGCGCCTGGAGGACCGGATCCGCCGGCTGCTCCCGCTCGTCGCCCAACTGACGCCCGAGGACCAGCAGGCGATCACCGCGGCGCTCCCCGCGCTCTCCCGCCTCGCGGAACTCGGCAACCAGGACCGGCCGTGACGGCCCGGCCCGACGCCCTGCGGCGGCAACGCCTGGAGCCGGGACCGCCCACGACCGTCCGCGAGAGGCTCTAGAGCGAGGTGCCGACCTTCAGGGCGAGGTCGATGAGGCGGTTGGAGTAGCCCCACTCGTTGTCGTACCAGCCGACGACCTTGACCTGCGGGCCCATCACACGGGTGAGTCCGGCGTCGTAGACGCAGGAGGCCGGGTCCGTGACGATGTCGGAGCTGACGATGGGCGCCTCGGTGTAGGAGAGCAGTCCCTTGTACGCGCCTTCGGCGGCCTTCGCGTACGCCTCGTTGATCTCCTCGACGGTGGTGCGGCGGCTCGTGGTGACCGTCAGGTCGGTGACCGACCCGGTCGGCACGGGGACCCGCAGCGCGAACGCGTCGAGGCGGCCCTTGAGTTCGGGCAGGACGAGGCCGATGGCCTTGGCGGCCCCACTGGACGTCGGCACCACGTTGACGGCGGCCGAGCGCGCGCGGCGCAGGTCCTTGTGGGGTGCGTCCTGGAGGTTCTGGTCCTGCGTATAGGCGTGGACCGTGGTCATCATCCCGTACTCGATGCCGACCGTGTCGTGCAGCACCTTGGCCAGAACGCCCAGGCAGTTGGTGGTGCAGGAGGCGTTGGAGATGATCGTGTGGCGCTCGGGGTCATAGATGTCGTCGTTGACACCCAGGACGATCGTGACGTCCTCGTCGCTCGCGGGCGCGGCGATGATCACCTTCTTGGCGCCGCCGTCGATGTGCGCGCGGGCCTTCTCGGCCTTGGTGAAGATGCCTGTGGACTCGATGACGACGTCCACCCCCAGGTCGCCCCAGGGCAGTTGGGCGGGGTCGCGCTCGGCGAGGACCTTGACCTTGCGGTCACCCACCCGGATCGCGCCGGGCTCGGCGGTGACCTCCTCGGGGAAACGGCCGAGGACCGAGTCGTAGGTCAGGAGATGGGCCATGGTCGGAACGTCGCCCAAGTCGTTGACCGCGACGATCTCCAGGTCCGCGTTCCTGGCGGCAACCGCCCGGAAGACGTTCCTCCCGATGCGGCCGAAGCCGTTGATACCTACACGAACAGTCATGCGTTCCTCTCACAACGGTTGAGAGCTCGACGGTCGGAGAGGGCGGCCGCATGGCGCGTCACGCCGTGGCGACCACCCGAAACACCATAAGCAACTTGTGTAAGTTATCAATACATCGCCACTCCGCAAGCTATAGGCTCCCCAGGGTGCGTGCCTCCGCAACCCATCTGAATGTGACTCAGTTCATCGATGTCGTCGAGGACTTCAACCGCTTCTACATCCCGCTGCCACGTCGGGGTAACCACGCCTTCAGCTCGCTGTCGGTGCTCGACGCCCTCGCCCGCGACGGCGGCCCGAAACGGCTGACCGAGCTGATCGCGAGCGAACAGCTCAGCCGGCCGGGACTCACCCAGATCGTCCGACGCCTGGAACGCGACGGCCTCGTGGAACGCGCGAGCGACCCGCGCGACGGCCGCGCCGTCCTCGTGCGCATCACCGAGAAGGGCCGCGGCGTCGGTGAGTCGCGGAGCCGGGAACGGGCCGAGCAGCTCACGCCGCTCATCGCGCTGCTCGCCCCCGAGGAGCGCGGCGCGCTCGCCGACGCGCTGCCGGCCCTGCGGCGCCTCGCCCGGCTGGGGCGGGACGGCGCCGAGGCCGCCGTCGGGTCACGTCCACCGGCCCGTGAGGCCGGTCAGCCGACCCGCTGAAGGGCCTTCTCCCTGCGCTCGGCCATGGTCGACCCGGATTCGCGCCGGGCCACGCGCCGCAGCACGACGGGGGCGAGGACGAGACCGATGACCGCCCACCCGGTCAGAACGCCGACGGTCTCCAGGTGCCGCCAGGACTCACCGATCTCGACAGTGACCGCGCCCTCCGGGAGCAGGGCCGAGCGCATGCCGAGGCCGAGCCAGTAGACGGGGAAGACCTGGGCGATCCACTGCGCCCACTCCGGCATGGAGGTGACCGGGTAGAAGATCCCGGAGGTACCGATCATGGCGAGGATCGGGAGGGTGAGCAGTCCCTGGCTGCGGGCGCTGCTGAACACCGACCCCAGCACCGCCCCGATCGGCAGCGTGGCGACCAGGCCGAGAACCAGCACCCAGCCCAGCGTGAGCCAGGAACTCAGGCTGCCGACCGTGAGGCCGGGGACGAGGAAGAGCCCGGGTACGAGGAAGATCGCCAGGTCGGCGACGACACCGCCCGCCACCGAGATGATCTTGCCGATGAGGTAGGCGGGCATCCCGTTCGGCGTCGCCTTGGCCCGCAGGAGCGTCCCGTCCTCCCGCTCGGCGGTGAGGAGTTGGCTCATGGACACCATGGCCATCGCGGCGTTCATGCCGAGGATGCCGGGCAGCACCAGGGTGCCCAGCTCGAAGCCGCTGCCGCCGAAGGACACGTCCCGCAGGAAGAACGTCACGGCCAGCATCAGCACGGGCCAGAAGAAGTGGCTGAACAGGTCCGAGCCGTTGGTGAACGACTGGCGCAGTTCGATCATGCCGCGGGACCAGCCCGCTCGCAGTGCCGTCTCGTTCACCGGGTCACCTCCCCCAGCCCGCTCTCGGTCACCAGTGAGAGGTAGGTGTCCTCAAGCGTGGCCTTGCGGACTTCGAGATCCGTGATGTCCTCGCCGTACCGCCGGAACAACTCGAAGGCCAGCTCGGTCGATTCGCCGGTCGAGCGTACGTAGTCGCGCCCGGCGCGGGACCAGCGCACGGTGTCCTCGCCGACGATCCGCTCGGCGAGCTCCCGCGCCGTGCCGTCGGCGATGATCCGCCCGCCGTTGAGGATCATGATGCGGTCGGCGAGCTGCTGGGCCTCGTGCAGATCGTGGGTGGTGAGCACGATCGTGGTGTCCTGCTCGCCGGCGAGGCGCTCGACGAGGCCGTGGAACTCGCGCCGGGCCACGGGGTCGAGGCCGGCGGTGGGTTCGTCGAGGAAGAGCAGTTCGGGGCGGCCCACGATGCCGACCGCGACGTCCAGCCTCCGGCGCTGGCCGCCGGAGAGCATGCGGACCTTCTTGCCGGCCTGTGCCGTCAGCCCGACGGCGGCGATGAGCTCGTCCGGGTCCCACGGCCGCTCGATCTGCCCGGTGGAACAGCGGGCGTAGTACATGCCGAGGTGGGCGAGGAGTTCACGCACCCGCCACCTGCCGTGATCCCGCCACGAGTGGAGCACCACGCCGACCCGCGCCCGCCAGTGCTCGTCGCCGTGCGCCGGATCGGTGCCCAGCACCTCGACCCGGCCGGCCGACCGCATGCGGAAGCCCTCCAGGATTTCCAGCGTGGTCGTCTTCCCCGCCCCGTTCGGTCCGAGCAGGCACACCACCTCGCCGTCGCGCACCCGGAGGTTCACGTCCTTGAGGACCTCGGTCGTGCCGTAGCGCATGCGCAGGCCTTCGACGTCCAGTACGACTCCCTCGCGCGCCGCCATCACCTCTCCCCCGTCCGCACGGGGCCGGCGCGGCGGATGATGATGTCGCCGCTGTGGGTGCGCACGCGTACCGTGGCGATCTCGTCGCTCTCCGATGGCCCGCTGGTGGCCTTCAGCGAGTTGTGGACCGTGCCGGTCAGCGTCCTCACGTCGAGCTTCGCCGCCGTGCCCGCACGGATGCCGATCTCGATCTCGGCGGACGCGGCCGTCACCACGACCGTGCCGCGGCTGATCTCACCGATCCGGATGCTGCCGTTGGCGGTCTTGGCCTCGACGCCCGCGTGCGCCCGTTCGACGTGGAAGTCACCGTTCATGCCGATCAGGCGGATGTTCCCGGTGACGTCACCGATCCTGGCCTCGCCCTGGTCGTTGCCGATCAGGGCCGCTCCGTCGATCGCGTCGACGCGTACACCACCCGAGCCGTTGACGGCCTTGGCGTCTCCGGCCACCCGGGCCACGCTGATCTCGCCGCGGGACGTGGTCAGCCGGAGCGGTCCCGTCTCCTCCAGCCGGATGTCGCTGTGCGCGGCCTCGAACCGGCACTCGCCGAGGCGGCCCTCACCGCGCAGCGTCACCGAGGAAGCGCTCCCCCGCAGACGGGAGCCCTCGGGAAGCTCGATCACCACGTCCACGGAGCCGGCGCGACGCGACGGGGTGCCGAGCCGTGGGAGCATCTGCGCCGGGGCCCTGACGTGCAACTTGTCCTGCGCGAAGTCGACCCGCATCTGCTCCGCGGCCTTCACGTCGGCCGGGTCGGAACGGTCGGCGGGGCGGACCTCGACCACCGTGTCGGTCCGTCCGCTCGCCGTGACGGTGATGGCACCCGCGAAGATCTCGATCCTGGCGGTGATCGGTACGGGAGTGTCGAAAGTGGGCATGCCGGCCTTCCCTGGTGAGCCGATTGCGTACGTACGTCGTCGAGTTCGTGGCGCCATCATGGCGTGAGGGTGGCGCCATTCACAAGTGATCGCAGTCCATGGCCCCCGACAACCTTCCGGTGCATACCGGCAGTTGCCGTTTCGGTGCATGTGCCATTGTGGCGCCACCTCCGGCTCCGGCGCCGCCGTGACCCGGCCTGAAGACCCCGCCCCCGCGGCCTCGCGGACGAACTTGCACCTCGCGCCGCGTCAGCGTGAGGATGAGCCATGGAACTCATGCGGTATGTCGACAATTTGCGGCAGGAGCTGGCCATCGCGGCCGAGGCGGGGGACCCGCAGACACGCGAGGTCGCCGAACGCCTCGTCGCGCCGTTGTCCTCCGCCATCCGGCTGGTGCTCCTCGACGCCTTGTCGACCGCCGCTGACGAGATCACCCGCGAACTGGCCCCCGGCTCCGTCGAGGTGCGGCTGCGCGGCCTCGACCCCGGTTTCGTCGTCACGCGGCCGCCGTCCGAGTCCGCCTCTCCCGGCGTCGAGGACGGCTTCGCACCTGCCTCCAGCGGCGCGCTTCCGGCGCCGCCCGCCGCGCTGCCGGCCGATCTCGGCGCCAAGGACGGCGTCACGTCCCGCATCAACTTCCGGCCGCCCGAGCAGCTGAAGACCCGGATCGAGGAGGCCGCGGCCCGCGAGGGGCTGTCGGTCAACGCCTGGCTGGTCAGAGCGGTCTCCGCCACGCTGACCTCGCAGCAGTCTCCCCAGTCCCCCCACCGCGCCGGCCCGGGTGCACCACAGGGCGGTCGCAGCTACACGGGCTGGGTGCACTGAACCCCGCGTCACGAAGACGGCGCTGAACCCGTCCCTCTCCTCAGAACGCGTACCTGACCCGCAGCCACGGCGCTCGCTCGGCGATCAGCTCGTGCAGGCGCGCCAGTGAGCGCTGCTTGACGTCGATGGCGTACCGGACGTTGAGCGCCCCGTTCTGCGAGCGCTTGGTCTCCTGGATGTCCGGCTGCCACAGCAGCTCCTCGGCGCGGGGGTGCCAGCCCAGGTTGACGTCGTGCAGGCCCTGGTTGTGGGTGAGCATGATGATCTCGGCCGCCGCCTGTTCCTTCACCCGGGCGGGCAGGACGTCGTCGAGGTGGTCGAGGAGATCGGCCCAGTCCCGCTCCCAGCCGGGCCGCAGCACGACCGGCGAGAGGTTGAAGTGCACCTCGTACCCGGCGTCGAGGAAGTCGGCGGCAGCGGCGATCCGCTCGGGGACCGGGCTGGTGCGGATGTCCAGGAGCTTCGCGTCGTCGGGCGGCATGACGGAGAAGCGGATACGGGTCCGCCCCCGGGGGTCCAGCGCGAGCAGGTCGGGGTTGACGAACTTGGTCGCGAAGGACGCCTTGGCCGTCGGCATGGAGCGGAACGCGGCGATGAAGTCCGCGGTGTTGTCGCAGACCAGGTCGTCGACCGAGCAGTCACCGTTCTCGCCGAAGTCGTAGACCCACGCCCGCGGGTCGCACTGGTTGGGCGTGGTCTTGGGCCCCTGGGCGCGTACGTGGCGCCGGACATGGGCCAGGATCGCCTCGATGTTGGTGAACAGCGTGATGGGGTTGGCGAAACCCTTGCGGCGCGGGACGTAGCAGTAGGCGCAGGACATCGCGCACCCGTTGGAGGTGCCCGGGGCGATCCAGTCGGCGGACCTGCCGTTGACGCGGGTGGTGAGCGTCTGTTTCACCCCGAGGACGAGGGTCTGCGTCTTGATGCGGACCCACCGCCCGATGTTGCCGTCGTTGCCGTGCAGGGACGGGATGCGCCAGTGCCCCTCGACCTCGGTCACCCGCACGCCCGGCAGCCGGGCCATGATCTGCCGGCCGCGCGGGGAGTCGAGGGCCGCGGGCTCCGCGTAGACCTCCCGCACGTCCAGCATCCGCCGCGCCTCCGGGCTGTCCCGGAACGTCCGGTGCGCAGTCGTCTCCGGCGCGGCCTCCTCCCACCCGAAGAGCGCCTGCTGCTCGGGCCCGTGCCTGCCTGGGCGTTCCTCGGGCATCGCGTTGCTCTTCTCCTCACAGGACGCTCCCGGCCGGTGCCTGGCCGACGCGGCTCACCGGCCTCTCACGGCGTCGCGGTCAGGTCCACGACGGCCCCGGAGAGGACGGGCCCGGCGGTCCGGGCAGCTCCAGCTTCTCGTGGACGACGGCATGGGCGAGCGAGGGCAGGTCCGTGTCGCAGCTGCTGGTGTGGGCGCGGAGCAGTGCCAGGGCCTCCCCCGTGGAGACGGCGTGCCGGTAGCTGAGCACGCCGATGGCCTGGTGCACGACCGCGGGGCCCGGTACGAGCCAGACGTCGTCGGGGCTCTCCCCGCTCGGCGCGGTGGACGACGAGGGCGACGGCATCGCGGGTGAGACGAGCAGGAGCGCGGCGGCGGCCACGTGGTCCCGGGCGGTTTCGAGGTCCGCGTCGGACGCCGGGCCGGGGCGGTCCCGGTAGAGCGTGAGCACCAGCTCGGCCGGCCCGGTGGATGCGGAGCCGTCCTGCGTGGGCAGGGCGTACAGCGCGCGGATGCCGTGCTCCCTGGCCCGCAGGGCGAAGAGCGGCCACTGGCGTGTCGCGTCCGCGACATCGACGTCGTCGACCGCTACCGGCCCGTGCCGGCTCAGGGCCTGGACGCACGGCCCCTCCCCCAGGCTGATCTGGAGCGATTCGCCAGGCCCTGCCAGGAGGCCCGCGGCGGACAGTGACACCCGGTCCGCGTACGCGGGCCGGGCCGCCAGCGTCAGTCCCACCGAGTACTCGCCGCGCAGTGCCGTGCGGCACGCCTCGCTGATGAGACGGGCCGGGTGGGCCCTGCCTGCATACCGGGCAGCGATCACCGCCGCTCCCGGACGGGGAGACATAACGGGCGCACCGATACTGATACCGATGCTGATACGGGCGGGGCGGCAGCCCGTGTTCGCGCGGCCATGGAGGCCTTCCGATCTCCGGGTCCCACCGCCGACGCCGCCCCGGGCGAAGCTGCTGCGAGGGGCCCTCGGCGGCCGGTGCCACCTGGCGAAGCGTGGTCCTTCAGTCTACGCCGCGGGCGCTCCCACCACAGGTGTAGGGATGTGTTCGCCGGGCACCGGTTACCCGAAGCCGGACAGCGGGGGCTGTCTAGACTGGCCATTACACGAGACTGGTTCCCGCGCCGCAGGTCGACCTCCCCGAAGCGGCTGGGCTGGAGGTGCGAAGATGCCGACCGACGACGACCTTGCCGTTGTCTTGGGGAGCCTCCGTCCCGTCCCGGGCGGCAGGAGCCTGCTCGGCGCCGATCCACGTATGTGCGCCGGGGTCCTGGGGGTGGACGGTCTCGCCGTGTCGGTGACGACCGACGACGGCCTGAGCGAACTGGTGTGGTGTTCCGGTGACGTCAGCGCCCGGCTGGAGGATCTCCAGTTCACCCTGGGTCAGGGTCCGGGCCCGGAGGTGGCCGCCTCCTGCGCGCCGGTCTTCGCACCGTACGTGCCGCGCCTGCCGGCCGACCGGTGGCCGGGGCTGCTGCCCGAGATGACGGCACTCGGCATCGGCGCGGTCTTTGGTTTCCCGCTGCACGTCGGCTCCGCCTGCCTGGGCTCCCTGACGCTTCAGTGCGCGGTCCCCGGCCCGCTGCCGGACGCCAGGATGACCGACGCCTGGATCGTGGCGGGCGCGCTGACCGCGGCCCTCCTGGGGGGCGGCCCACCGCTGGACGCGTTCGCCGCGGCGGAGAACGGTTCGGACTTCTACCGGGCCGCCGTCCACCAGGCGACGGGCGTGGTCAGCGTGCAGGCCGGGGTGTCCCTCGCTCAGGCACTTCTGCTGCTGAGAGCCCATGCCTTCCGCCACGGACGCTCCGTGGTCGAAGTCGCCGACGACGTGGTGGCCAGACGACTGCGCTTCAGAGATGATGAGGCCGGGCCGGGAACGGCTGCCGGTGAAGGGACTGACGGGCCATGACGCGCGAGGAAAAACTGTTGGCGGCCATGCTTGATGCCGTGGACACGCTGGTCGACAACTTCGACCTGATCGATTTCCTGCACCACCTGTGCGAACGGTGCGACGAACTCCTCGACGTGTCCGCCGTAGGCATCATGCTCACCGATCCCCACGGCGGCCTCCAGCTGATCGCGGCGTCCAACGAACACACCCGGCTGCTCGAACTCTTCGCGATCCAGGTCGACGAGGGGCCCTGCGTGGAGGCCCAGCGCAGCGGTGCCGCCCGGCTGAACATCGCCCTCGCCTCGCCCTCGGACACCTCCGGGTTCCCGCGCTTCGCCGAGCAGGCCCTGGAGGCGGGCTTCGTCACGACACACGCCCTGCCCATGCGCCTGCGCCAGCAGAACGTGGGCGCGCTGAACCTCTTCGACACCCGGGCGCAGAAACTCAGCGAGTCCGACGCGCGGGTGGCACAGGCGCTCGCCGATGTGGCGACCATCGCCATACTGCAACAGCGCTCCATCGTGCACAGCAACGTCGAGCGGGCCCAGTTGCGGGCCGCCCTGTCCAGCCGGGTCGTCATCGAGCAGACCAAGGGCGTCCTGACCGAGCGGTGGCAGACCACACCGGACGAGGCGTTCGACGCGCTGCGCCGGTACGCGCGCGCCCATCGCCTCTCGCTGACCGTGCTGTGCCGGCAGATCCTCGACGGCACCCTCGACACCTCCGCCATACAGCGGCCCTGACCACGTACTCCGTAACTCCGCAGGGACGGCCGGTGAACGACGACCACTACTCCAGGGCATGGCAGAACGTCAGTGACTCCGCCGCGACCGGCGGCCCGACGCTCGCGACCGCCTGCCGGGCCTGCGCCGCCGACCTGGACGTCGACTTCGCGGGCGTCACCCTGGTCATCGCCGGGGAGCTGCGGCTGTTGGCCTGCGCCACCGACGAGCGCGCCCGCCTCGCGGAGGACGCCCAGCTGGTGGCCGGAGAGGGGCCGTGCACCGACGCGTACACGAAGCGCGGCGTCGTCGAAGTGCCCGACCTGAACGACGCGGCCGACCGGTGGCCCGCGTACGCTCCCATCGTCCTGGAGCAGGGAGGCCGCTGCGTGCTGGCCCTGCCCCTGTCCGTCGGTGACGTTCCGATCGGCGCCACGGACGTCTACCGTTGCGAGCCCCGCCCGTTCACCGCGGCACAGAAGACCCGGGCCAAGGCCTACGCGCGCATCTTCGCCCTCCTCGCGCTGGACGAGCACCCGCACGTGCTCACCGCCCGGTCGCAGCCCACGACGAGCGGGCCGCAGGGCTATCCGCCGGTGGTGCACATGGCCGCGGGCGTCGTCGCCGCGAAGTACGGCCTCACTCCTGACGACGCCCTCGCCCGCCTGCGGGCCCACGCCTTCGCCAACGACCAGCCACTGCTGCACACGGCCCAGAACGTCATCGACGACCACGACCTCGACTAGCCCACACCGCCGGCTGCCAGTACTGCCGCGAGGCCTTCTCGGAGGTCCTTGACCCAGTACTCGGGCACCTCCAGCGACGGGAAATGTCCCCCGGCTTCGGGCGCCCTCCATCGGACGATCTGCCGGTACCGCTCCTGCGCCCAGGCGCGCGGGCACTTCTCGACGTCGCGGGGATACATGGTGATTGCCGACGGGACGTCGACCCGGAGCTCGGGGTCGAGCGAATTGTGGCTCTCGTAGTAAATGCGGGCTGCCGACGCGCCGGTCCGCGTCAGCCAGTACAGGGTGACGTCGTCAAGAACCCTGTCCCTGGAAATCGTCTCGAACGGACTGTCTTCGGTGTCCGACCACTCGGCGAACTTGTCGAGAATCCAGGCGAGGAGCCCGACCGGTGAGTCGACGAGCGAGTATCCAATGGTCTGCGGCCGGGTCGCCTGCTGCTTCGCGTACGCCGCGCGGTGGCGCCAGAAATCGCGGGTTTCCTCGGCCCATTCGCGCTCGGCCGCCGTCAGCCCGTCCGTCGTCGCCCCGGGCAGTGCCTCCGCGAATGTGGTGTGGATGCCGAGAACATGCTCCGGGAACCTGCCGCCGAGAACCGTGGTGATATTGCCTCCCCAGTCGCCGCCGTGGGCCAGAAACCTGCGGTAGCCGAGCCTTCCCATCAGTTCCACCCAGGCGGCCGCGATCTTTTCGGTCCCCCACCCGGTGGCGGCCGGCTTGTCGCTGTAACCGAAACCCGGCAGCGAAGGGGCCACGACGTGGAACGCCGGCGCGTCCGCGTCTTCCGGGTCCGCCAGCTCGTCGATTACGTCGATGAACTCGGCGATACTGCCGGGCCAGCCGTGCGTCACGATCAGCGGAGTGGCGTCCGCGCGCGCGGACCGGCGGTGCAGGAAGTGGATTCCCAGACCGTCAATGGTCGTACGGAACTGGCCCATCCGGTCAAGGCGCGCTTCGAACGACCGCCAGTCGTATCCGCTGCGCCAGTAGTCCACGAGGTCCACGAGGTCGGCAAGAGGAACTCCCTGCCCCCATCGGCCGGGGCCGGGCGCGGCGCGATGGACCGTCTCGGCTTCCGGCAGCCGTGCCGCGGCCAACCGCCCGCGCAGATCGTCGAGGTCGGCGTCGGTTGCGTGGAATTCACATGCTTGTACGTCGCTGGTCGACATGAGACCTCCTGGCCATCGGGCGGACCGGCTCACGGCGTCCGGCAGGCCGCGAGCCGCACACTGGAACCGGCTATGACGGTTCTAGCAGCCCTCGGTGCGGGCCTGCAACCGGCTAAGGTGGTTCCATGCGTGTTCAGTTCCCCGACTTCCGTCTCGGCAAGGTGCTGGCGACCAGCTTCACGGCGACTCTCACGGAGCGTCGCGGCGACGCCGTGGAACGCATTCCCACACCGGGCCGACTCGTCGACTGGCTGGCGGTGAATGGCCTCGCCGTGGATTCCTGCACCACCGCCCAGCTCGAATGCGCTCGGGAGCTGAGGGAATCAATTCACGCCGCCGCGACAGCCGCCGCGCGCCGGGACCCCCTCCCCATGTCCGCTGTCCAGGTCATCAATGACCGCAGCACTCAGGGCCGGGCCGCGGCCGTCTTGACTCCCGAGGGAAACCGGCAATGGCTGCTCGGCTCGAATTCCTCCGTGGAGGACGCCCTGGGCGTTGTCGCCGCCGACGCGATCAGCGTCATCTCGGGCGAACGGGACGGAAGACTGGCCTTGTGCTCATCGCCGACCTGCCAGGCCGCCTTTTTCGACACCAGCCGAAGTCGCACCCGCAAATGGTGCGACATGAACACATGCGGGAATCGTCAGAAGAAGGCGCGCTTCAATGCCGGCAAGCACGAAAGGCCCGGATCAGCGAAGTAGCCATTGCTCTCGGCGCGAGCGCGGAACCCGCGCCGGTCCGTCCGCCGGCTCACATCTCATCGGCGCACCCGCATGAATGGCCGGGCGCAGGGCACACGGATGTGGCACGACCCAATCAGCGCCGCCGGGAACTGTGGGCCCACCGAAGCCGGCGGCCCACGCACCGGGAAGACTTGACGATCGGAGCCGTAATGATTGTTCTTGGCGCCATCCTGCTCATCATCGGCCTGCTGGCAGGTATCTCACTGCTGACGACCATCGGCGGGGTACTCGTCGTGGTCGGCGCGGTGCTGTGGATCCTCGGCGCGACCGGACGCGCGGTCGGCGGCCGCAAACACTATTTCTAGCCACTTCCGGCCAGCAGTCCTGCCTGTAACGCACGACCGGGTGCGTCCCCATCCATGGGGGCGCACCCGGTCCGCGTCCGGGCCGCCACTTGCCCGACCGGGCGAGCCCCAAAGCTTGAGCACAAATTCCACACATCCTCTCTCCATACCCGGCCCCCATGGTCTAGATTGACCGTGCTTCAGCTGTTCGGGCACGAGGCGACCAATTAATGATCTTTAGCTCCGGCAGCTCAAGGGGGGTCTTGGGTGCGGGGAGCACTCGAGATTTCGATAGGTTCCGCACACCTCCGAAGTCCGGCAGACATGCGTTTGCGCTGCCGCCGGAACGGACCGTACGAGTAGCGCCGCAATAGCCGGAATGGCATGTGCGGAGGGTGGGGGCCCTCCGCGGGGAGAACAGCGCGGCACGGGGGACTCGGTCCCCCGGGGGGAGGACCGGTGCGGGGGGCGGGGGCGCCTCCCGGGGGGAGGGGCAGTGTTAGGCGTACACGTCGAACCACTGGGAACCTGGGGGGTTCTGTGCGGCAGGGGGGATTAGTCAGCCCGTTTCCGCCGGCGCGCGGGCGCCTGGCGGACGGGACGATCAGCCGGCCCGCGATCGACTGGGAACAGCGATATCGCCGTACCGTGATCACCAGCGATACGGTGACCACCGCCTTAGTGGTGGCGTCCATCGGCAGCTTCTTCGGGGCCAGGGACGCGGCCAACTGGCACGAGAAATGGGGAATTCTCGCATTCGGCACCGAGCTCCTCGTGCTGGGAGCGCTTGCCATGAGCCGGGCGTGGGCTCCGGCCGTACTCGGTCAGGGCGCCGAGGAATTCCGAAGGCTCGGACGCTCGGTGTTCACGGCGGCCGTCGTACTGGCGCTCGGCGGGATCGCCCTCACCTCGCGCAACATCAAATTATGGATCTTCGTCGCGATTCCCGCGATCGGGCTTCTCACCATGACGGCGCGGTATCTGCTCCGCCTCTGGCTGCACAAACAGCGTAAGGAAGGGCGGTGCCTGAGACCGGTGCTCGCCGCCGGGAGCCTGGCCACCGTGCAGGACCTGATCTCCCGGGCCCGCAAGCTCCCGCACCTCGGCTGGCGAGTGGACGCGGTGTGCACGACGGACGGTCTCGGGTCCGACGGCGACCAGCTCGACGGAGTGCCGGTCGTCGGCCGGCTTTCGGACGTCGCGGGCCACGTCCAGCGCGACGGCTACCGTGTCGTCGCGATCACCCCGGACCCGCACTGGTCACCGGACCGGTTGCAGCGGCTGGCCTGGAACCTCGAAGGCAGCGATGCCGAGATGGTCGTGGCCCCCGTACTGATGGAGGTGGCGGGGCCGCGGCTGCACGTCGACGCGGTGCTCGGGATTCCGCTGCTGCGGGTCAGCATGCCCACCTTCACCGGGGGCCGCCGGGCGGTCAAAGGGGTCGTCGACCGGTTGGGCGCCGCGATCCTGCTGCTGCTCTTCGCGCCGCTGATGGTGCTCGTCGGGCTGCTCGTGCTGGCCGACAGCCGCGGTGGGGCGCTGTACCGCCAGCGCAGGGTCGGCAAGGACGGCCGCGAGTTCACGATCTTCAAGTTCCGCACCATGGTCGCCGGGGCCGACGGGGCCCGCGCCGAGCTGGCCGGCCTCAACGAGGGCGCCGGTCTGCTGTTCAAGCTCCGCCGGGATCCGCGGGTGACCCGGGTGGGAGCGGTGCTGCGCCGGTACTCGATCGACGAGCTGCCGCAGCTCTTCAACGTGCTCACCGGGTCGATGTCGCTCGTCGGCCCGCGGCCTCCGCTGCCGGAGGAGTCCGCCGCGTACGGCCCGGACATCCGGCGGCGGCTGCTCGTCAAGCCCGGTCTCACCGGCCTGTGGCAGATCAGCGGGCGCAGCGACCTGCCGTGGGAGGAGGCGGTCCGGCTCGACCTGCGGTACGTGGAGGACTGGTCGCTCGCCCTGGACACGGTGATCTTGTGGAAGACGCTGCGTGCCGTGGTGTACGGGCAGGGGGCCTACTGATGGGCGGGGACCGGCGTCGAGCCGGCGTACGGAACGCGGGCCGAAAGGGCCTGCCTTGGGGGGACGGTTCATGAGGGTCAGCGTTTTCGGACTGGGTTACGTGGGCTGTGTGTCGGCCGCGTGCCTGTCCGGCATGGGGCACGAGGTCATCGGCGTGGACGTCAACCAGGTGAAGGTCGACCTGGTCAACGACGGCAAGGCCCCGGTGGTGGAGGAGCGGATCGGCGAGCTCATCGCCGAGGTCGTGCGGACCGGGGCGTTACGCGCCACCGGTGACGTCCGCGAAGCGATCATGGACAGCGAGGTGTCGCTGATCTGCGTGGGCACGCCGTCGGAGCCCAACGGCAGCCTGTGCACCACGTATCTGGAGCGGGTCACCGAGCAGATCGGCGCCGCGCTGGCCGAGCGGGGCGGGCGGCACACCGTCGTGTTCCGCAGCACCATGCTCCCGGGCACCTGCCTGAACCTGCTCGTGCCGATCCTGGAGAAGTCCGTCGGCGGCACGGCCGGGGTGGACTTCGGGGTCGCGGTCAACCCGGAGTTCCTGCGCGAGGGCACCAGCGTGCGGGACTTCTTCGATCCGCCCAAGACCGTCATCGGTGAGCTCGACGCGGCGAGCGGCGACGTGGTGGCGGCGCTGTACGACAGCTTGCCCGGCGAGGTGTTCCGGGTGCCGGTGCCGACGGCCGAGGCGATCAAGTACGCGGACAACGCGTTCCACGGCCTCAAGATCGGCTTCGCGAACGAGCTGGGCGCGGTCTGCCAGGCCCTCGGGGTGGACTCGCACCAGGTGATGGACGTGTTCCTGGCCGACCGCAAACTCAACATCAGCCCCGCCTACCTGCGCCCCGGCTTCGCCTTCGGCGGCTCCTGCCTGCCCAAGGACCTGCGCAGCCTGGTCCACGCGGCACAGCGCGCCGACGTCTCGGTGCCCATCCTCGCCCACGTGCTGCCCTCCAACTCCGACCACCTCCAGCGTGCGGTGGAGCTGGTCGAGCGCACCGGCAAGCGCCGGGTGGGCCTGTTCGGCCTCTCCTTCAAACCCGGCACCGACGACCTCCGCGAGAGTCCGCTCGTCGAGCTGGCGGAGAGACTCCACGGCAAGGGGTACGACCTGCGGATCCACGACGCCAACGTGAGCCTCTCGCGGCTGCTCGGCGCGAACCGCGAGTACATCGAGACCCGGCTGCCGCACCTCGCGCAGCTGATGGCGGGCTCCGTCGACGAGGTGCTCGACCACTCCGAGGTGTGCCTGGTCGGGACCAAGGACCCGGCCGTCCTCTCGGCGCTGCCCCATGGCGAAGGCCCGGTCATCATCGACCTCATCCATCTACCCGACGCCGACGCGCGCCGGACCGAACCGGGGTACATAGGCCTTGCTTGGTAACACGACCAGCAGCAACCGGCAGGACCGGCGCGCGCTGATCATGGTGGAGAACCTGTCGGTGCCGTTCGACCGGCGGGTGTGGCAGGAGTGCACGACGCTGCGCGACGCGGGCTGGGAGGTGCACGTCATCTGCCCGCGGGGCAGCAAGCGGGACACCGAGCCGGAGGCAGTGATCGACGGGGTGGCCATCCACCGCTACCCGTTGCGCGCGGCCACCGGTGGTCCCGCCGGCTACCTGCGGGAGTACGGATCGGCGCTGTGGCACACGGCCCGGCTGGCCCGCAAGGTCGGCCCGGTCCATGTCGTCCACGCCTGCAACCCGCCCGACCTGCTGTTCCTGCCGGCCCGGTGGCTGACGCGGCGCGGCGCGCGGTTCATCTTCGACCAGCACGACCTGGTGCCCGAGCTGTACCTCTCCCGGTTCGACCGCGGCGAGGACCTGCTCTACCGCGGCGTGTGCGCGCTGGAACGGCTGACCTACCGGGCCGCGGACATCGTGCTCGCCACGAACGAGAGCTACCGGGACGTCGCGGTGCGCCGCGGCGGCAAGCGGCCGGAGGACGTCTTCGTGGTGCGCAGCGCGCCCGCGACCGACCGGTTCCAACCGGTGCCGCCCGAGCCGGAGTTGAAGAACGGCAAGCCTCATCTGCTGTGCTACCTCGGCGTCATGGGCCCGCAGGACGGCGTCGACTACGCCCTGCGGGCGCTCGCGAAGCTGCGCGACGAGCTCGGCCGGACCGACTGGCACGCGGTGTTCGTCGGCGGCGGCGACGCCTTCGACGCGATGGTGGAGCTGTCCCGGCAGCTGGGGCTCAGCGATCAGGTGCGGTTCACCGGGCGCATTCCGGACGCCGACCTGGTGCGCTACCTGTCCACCGCGGACGTGTGCCTCTCCCCCGACCCGCGCAATCCGCTCAACGACGTGTCGACCATGAACAAGGTCCTGGAGTACATGGCGATGGGCCGGCCGATCGTCTCGTTCGACCTGAAGGAGGCGCGGGTCTCCGCCGGTGACGCCGCCCTCTACGCGTCCGACGACGACGAGGCCGAGTTCGCCGGGCTCATCGCGCTGCTGCTCGACGATCCGGAGAAGCGGGCCCGCATGGGCAAGATCGGCCAGGAGCGGATCGGCGGACAGCTCGCCTGGCGGAACTCGCAGGCGTCGCTGCTCGCCGCCTACGCCGCCGCCTGCCGCGACCGCACTCCGGTGTCGGCGCGCGGCCCGGCCCGCGCAGGGAAGAGGCCGCACCGTTGAGCGACGACACGATACGTCTGGTCACGATCGGGCGGATTCTCCGCGGGCGTCTGCGGCTGCTGGCCGCCCTCGCCGTGGTGGGCGCGCTGGTCGGCTACGGCGTCTCGGTGCTCTTCCCGCCGCGCTACACGGCGTCGGCATCGGTACTGCTGCCGGGTCAGTGGGAGGAGCGCGAGCTGCTGACCCAGGTGGACATCGCGACCAGTTCGGCGGTGGTCGACCGCGCGGCCGCCAAGCTCGGCTGGGCGGGCGTCAGCGGGGGCGAGCTGCGGGACCAGGTGAGCGCCGAGGCCGCCGACGGGAACATCATCAAGATCTCGGGCACGGCCGGCTCCCCGGAGCGCGCGCAGCGGCTCTCCGACCGGATGGCCGGGGAGTTCATCACGTTCGCCGCGCGCATCGCGGGTGACAGCACCGACCCCGAAGCGGCCACGGGGCCTGAGGTGCTGCGGGAGAAGGTCAAGGAGACCAACCGCCGCATCACCGACCTGGCCAACGCGGCCGACCCGGGGCGGACCGTGGAGAGCGTGCAGGCCCGCACCTCGCTCGAGAAGCTCCGCACCGCGCTGGAAGAGGCCATGAAGAAGCTGGACGAGGCCGACCCGGCGAGCAGCAAGTCCGGCATGGTCGTCATGGGACCGGCGGCCCTGCCGACCGCCGAGGCGCCGCCGACGAGGACGCAGCTCATCGCCGGCGGGGCGCTGCTGTTCTTCGTGCTCGCGGTCGTCGGCCACCTCACCGCCGCGCGGACGAACCGCCGGCTGCGCGCCGAACCGGAGATCGCCGCCGCGCTGGGCTCGGCGGTCATCGGCACCGTCGACGTGCCGGAGGAACGGCGCGCGCACCGGCCGGAGGGCCGTGGCCCGTGGCCCGTGATCCGCCGGTTCCTGGCCCTCGACACCCGGTGGGACATGCCTGCCCCGCAGGCGTCCGGCGACGAGGCCGGCAGGCGCGTCCGCTACCGGCGGGTGTGCGCTCGCCTCCGGGACCGGTCGCCGGCCCCGCGGCGGCTCCTTGTCGTCGTACCGGAGGGCGACGAGATCGCCCGCCGGGCCGCCGGGCAGCTCGTCGCCGAGTCCGGGAGCGATGCTTCCCCGGCCTCCTCGAGCAGGGGGTACCCCATGCTGCGGGTGGTGGAGGTGCCGGTGTCGCAGCCGATGGTGCCGGACCGCGGCACCGAGTCCGGTGCCCTGGTCGTGCTCAGCGCGGGCAGCTGGACGGCCGGTGAGCTCGCCGGTATCGCCGAGGCGTGTGCGGACGGCAGGCACGAAGTCGTGGGCGTCGTCGTCGCCGGTCCGGTCCGGGCCGCCGCGACGCGGTCCGCCGACCGGCCCCCGGAGAACGCCACGCCGGCGTTCGCGGTCCCCGGCCACGGGACGGGAGGTTCAGGGTGACGACGCGTACGACCGATGAGCCGTCGGCAGCCGTTCCACTGCTGGACCTGCACGCGCTGGTGGTGGCGGTGCGCAGACGCCGCCGCCTCTGGTGCCTCATGGCGCTGCTGGGGATGCTGGCCGGCGTGGCGGTGGCGGTCCTGCTGCCGCCGCCGCCGACCGCGGTGACCAAGGTGCTGGTCTCCCACGCGGAGGACCAGCCCAACGACACCGGCACGCTGATCCGCACCGACGTCGAACTGCTGGGGACCACGCGCATCGCGGGCAAGGCTCTGCAAGCCCTCAAGTCCGCCGAGAAACCCGAGGACTTCATCCAGGACTACCGGGGCACCGGCCTGACCAACAACCTGCTCCGGATCGATGTGACGGGCGACAGCGACGCGCAGGCGGTGGCCCGGGCCCAGGCGCTGGCCGACGCGTTCGTCGCGGACCACGTGCGGCGGATGCGGGAGACCGCGAAGGCCGAGGCCAAGGCCCTGCTCGACCAGCGTGACCGCATGCGGGGCGAGCTGGCCGAGGTCAACGAGGAGATCGGCGACCGCTCGCCGGACAGCGACCCGGAGTCCTCGGCAAGCACCGAGTCGCTCTTCGCCCGCAGGGCCGAACTCAACTCCCGTATCGCCGACTTCGACCAGCGCGCCGCGGAGGCGCGCACCGGCACGCCCAAGCTCGTCGCGGGCACGCAGATCGTGGACGCCCCGCGCGCGGTGCCGTACTCCCTGCCCAAGGCCGCGGCCACCGACGCCGCGATCGGGCTCGCGCTCGGGCTCGCCCTGGGGCTCGCGCTGGCCGCGGTCGGCTCGGTGGTCGCGGACCGGCCCGTGCTGCGCCGGGAGATCGCGGCGAACCTGGGCGCCTCGGTCATCGCGGAGCTGCCCCGCGCGCCCCGCCTTTCGGCCCGGCTGTGGCAGCGCCGGCGGACCCGGGCGGCACGGGCGAGACTCACCACGACCCTGGCCCGTACCGTGCGCGGCTCCACGGAACCGGTGTCGCTGCTCGAACTGGGCTGTGCGCGCAGTACGAGCGTGATCGCCCTCGACGCCGCCCGGGCGCTGGCGGCGGAGGGTCCGGTGGCCGTCATCGACGGTCTGCCCGGCACGGAGCTCGCCGGCAGCCGCGAGAAGCCGGACGACGTGACCGTGGTCGGCGGCGAGCGTGCCGCGGCCATGCCGCGTCAGGTGCGCAGGCTCGGCGTCGGCTCGGTCGCGCCCGGCACGGCGTGGACCGACCTCCAGTACCTCGGTGGTCAGACCGTGCTCGTCGTGCGCGCCGGGCACGGCAGCGCCGCATGGCTGCACACCGTGGCACGGCAGCTCGCGGACCAGCGCATCGCGGTGATCGGTGTGGTGCTGATCGACCCCGATCCGCGTGACCACACCGACGGCACGCTGTGGGACGGGCTGCACACCGCGCTGCGCGGCCACCACGAGCGGCTGGCCCGGCAGAACGATGGCGGTACCTCCCACGGCGTCGAGGCCGTGGGGGATGGCCAACCGCGGACGGAACGGCCCCTGATGCCGGCCGTACGGGTCCCGGACAGTGACCAGGAGGTGCGGTAGAACATGTGTGGCATCGCAGGCACGTACCGATGGCCGGACGGGAAGGCCGTCACCGACCGGCTCACCGATGTCCTCGCCCATCGCGGTCCGGACGGGGCCGGCCGGTACGGCCACCCGCTGGGCGACGGCGACGTACAACTCGGGCACCGCCGTCTCGCCATCATCGACCTGTCCGAGACCGGCGCCCAGCCGATGGTCTCGGGCGGCCTCGCCCTCACGTACAACGGCGAGCTGTACAACGCGCCCGACCTGCGCGCCGAGCTGACGGGCGCCGGGGTGCGCTTCCGCGGCACCTCCGACACCGAGGTGGTGCTTGAGGCCTGGCGGCGCTGGGGCACGGACTGTCTGCCGCGGCTGCGCGGCATGTTCGCCTTCGCGGTCTTCGACGAGCGCACCGGTGATCTGGTGCTCGCTCGCGACCAGTTGGGCGTCAAGCCGCTGTTCCTGCTCCGGCGCGGTACGGGCCTGATGTTCGCCTCCGAGCTCAAGGCGCTCGCCGCCGTGACCGGCGGGTCGCTCGAAGTGGACCACGGGGCGCTCGTGGCCTCGCTCCTGTACTACTGGGTGCCGGACTCGCGCTGCGCGTTCCGCGAGGCGGAGAAGCTGCCGCCGGGGAGCTGGCTCAGGTGCCGCCCCGACGGCCGGGTGGAGCGCGGCCGGTACTGGAACCTGAAGGACGTCGCCGCCGAGGGCCGGGAGCGGGCCCTCAGCGGCGAGCGGCCGGACGTGGCGGCCATCGTCGAGGAGTCGACCCGGCGGCACCTGCTCTCCGACGTACCCGTGGCGACCTTCCTCTCCGGCGGCCTCGACTCCAGCTACCTGACCGCGCTCGCGGCCCGCCGGCAGCCCGGGATCTCCGCGTACACGATCGGATTCCGGCCCGAGGACGCCAAGTTCGAGGCGATGCCGGACGACCTGCGCTACGCCCGGCAGGTGGCCGAGCAGTTCGGCGTCGACCTGCACGAGATCGAGATCGCTCCGAACGTGCTCGACCTGCTGCCCCGGATGACCTACCACCTGGACGAGCCGATCGGCGACCCCGCCGCGATCAACACGTTCCTGATCTGCCAGGCCGCCCGGGAGGCCGGGGTCAAGGTGATGCTCTCGGGGATGGGCGCCGACGAGCTGTTCGCCGGGTACCGCAAGCACCTGGCCAACCTCCTCGCGCTGCGCTACCAGCGCGTCCCGCGGCCCCTGCGGCGCGGCCTGTCCAGGGCCGTGGACCGGCTGCCGGTCGCCACGGCCCGCCGGGGGTACCGGTCGGTGCGCTTCGCGAAGCGGTTCCTCTCCTTCGCCGACCTGCCGGAGGAGACCGCGTTCCGGCGCAGCTACACCATGTACGACCGGGACGAACTGCTCGGCCTGGTCGATCCCGACCTGGCGGGGACGGTCGACGACGTGCTGACCGAGCACGCGGACGTCTACGAGGACAACGAACTCGACGACTTCGTCAACCGCATGTGCCTGGGCGACTCCCGGATGTTCCTGCCGGGCCTGAACCTCGCCTACACGGACCGCTCAAGCATGGCCGCGTCGACCGAGGTACGGGTGCCGTACGTGGACGTCGAGGTGGTCAAGGCGGCGTTCACCGTGCCCGGCGACCGCAAGATCGTCGGGCGGCAGGGCAAGGCCGTCCTGAAGGAGGCGGCAGGATCGGTCCTGCCCCGGGAGATCGTCTACCGGCCCAAGGGCCTGTTCAGCGCGCCGCTGCGCGCCTGGATGAGCCGGGATCTGGCACCGCTGGTGCGCGAGGTGGTGAACGACGGCGAGCTCGTCCGTTCGGGGCTCCTGCGCCGTGACGCGCTGGCGCGGATGGTCGCCGAGGACGCCGCGGGGCAGCGGGACTTCTCCAAGCATCTGTGGCATGTGCTGACCCTTGAGTACTGGTACCGCGGCGCGACCTCCGGCTCCGGCCGGGGCGAAGCGGCCTGACAGCGCAAGAATCAAGAGGAGCTCGGGTGAAACAGGTTGTGCAGAACTACAAGAGCGGCGAGCTGGCGCTGCTCGACGTGCCCGTGCCGGAGTGCAAGCAGGGCGGCGTGCTGGTGCGGAGCGCCTACTCGCTGATCTCCACCGGGACCGAGCTCATGAAGGTGTCCGAGGCGGGCATGTCGATGGTGGGCAAGGCCCGCTCCCGTCCCGACCAGGTGGCCAAGGTCATGCAGAGCGTGGCCACCAACGGGGTGCCCGCCACCTACCGCAAGGTGATGGGCAAGCTGGACTCCTACACGCCGCTCGGCTACTCGCTGTGCGGGGTGGTCGAGCAGGTCGGTGCCGGGATCGACGATGTGGCGGTCGGCGACCTCGTGGCCTGCGCCGGCAATGAGCACGCGCTGCACGCCGAGCTGAACTGGGTGCCGAAGAACCTCTACGCCCCGGTGCCCGACGGCCTCGCGCCGCGGCACGCGGCCTTCGGCACCGTCGGGTCGATCGCGATGCAGGGTGTCCGCCGCGGCGAACCCCAGCTCGGCGACGTCGCGCTGGTCATCGGCCTCGGTCTGATCGGCCAGTTGGTGGTGCAGCTCCTCACCGCCTCGGGAGTGCGCGTCGTCGGGGTCGACCCCGACCCGGTGCGCTGCGAGCTCGCCGAGCGCTCGGGCGCGGCGGCCTGCGGCGACCCGGAGGCCGCGGCCGTGGAGGCGGCCGTCGCCGAACTCACCGGCGGCCACGGCGTGGACCAGGTGTATCTGGCCGCCGGCGGCGGCAGCAACCAGCCCGTGGAGCTGGCCGCCCGGCTGAGCCGTGACCGCGGCCGGGTCGTCGACATCGGCAAGTGCCGCCTTGACCTGCCGTGGAACGCGTACTACGAGAAGGAACTCGACGTCAGGTTCTCGCGCAGTTACGGCCCCGGGCGCTACGACCCGGAGTACGAGCTGGAGGGGCGCGACTACCCGATCGGCTACGTCCGCTGGACCGAGCGCCGCAACCTGGCGTGCTTCCTCGACCTCGTCGCCCGCGGCCGCGTCGACGTGGAGCCCCTGATCTCCCACATAGCCGACTTCGACGACGCCGCCGAGACGTACCAGCGCCTGAAGGACGGCGACCTGAAGGCGGTGGCCGTGCTGTTCCGCTACCCCGAGCAGGCGGGAGTGACGGGGGAAGCGGAGGCGGCGCCCGTGGTCGCCGTGCCCGCGGTGAACGTGCGGCGGAGTCCGGCCACGGCCGCCAGGGGGCCGGTGCGCCTCGCGTTCGTCGGCGCGGGGAACTACGCGACGTCGATGCTGCTGCCGCACCTGGTGGGGCGCGACGGCGTCGAGTTGTCCACGGTCGTCACCACGACGGCGCTTTCCGCGGCCAACGCGAAGCGGAAGTTCGGCTTCGCCGAGGCGACCACCGATCTCGACGCCGTGCTCGGCGACAAGTCCGTCGATGCGGTGTTCGTGGTCACCCGGCACAGCTCGCACGCCGAACTGACCCGCAAGGCACTCCTCGCCGGCAAGGCGGTCTTCGTGGAGAAGCCCCTGGCGCTCACCGAGGACGAGCTGGCCGATGTGCTCGCCGCGGTGGAGGAGTCCGGCAACGACCGGCTCCAGGTGGGCTTCAACCGCCGGTTCGCGCCACTGCTCCAGGAGGCCGGGAAGCGGTTCGGCGCCAGGACCGGTCCCGCGAACCTCCGCTACCTGGTCAACGCCGGCCGCCTCGCACACGGCAGCTGGTACCTCCAGCAGGGCACGCAGGGCTCGCGGTTCGCGGGTGAGGGCGGGCACTTCATCGACACGGCGAGCTGGCTGCTGGCCGCCGACCCGGTCTCGGTGTACGCGACCGCCGCCCCCGGCAACGAGGACCTCCAGGTCGTCCTGCGCTACCCCGACGGGTCCACCGCCACCATCAGCTACGTCACCACAGGACCGGCCGGCTTCCCCAAGGAGACGCTGGACATGGTCGCGGACGGCCACGCCCTGCGGCTCGACGACTTCGTCCGCGCCTCGGTGTACGGCTCCAAGCGGTGGGTCAGCTCGCGGCTGCCCAAGGCCAGGGACAAGGGCCAGTCCGCCGAGCTGGCCTCGTTCGTCAGGGCCGTGCGGACCGGCGGGCCGATGCCGGTGCCGCTGGAGTCGCTCGTCGCCACCACGGCGGCCACCCTGGCCGTGCGGACCTCCCTGGTCACCGGTGCGCCGGTGACACTGGCGAGGCCCTGATGACGGTGAACGCGGGAACTCCGGGCTGGTACCTGCGGCGGCTGGCCCGGATGGGGCCGGCCGAGGTCGGCGGCCGGGTGGGCGACGCGGTGCGCAGGCGGCGCTGGCGGTCGGCGCGGCCGGACTGCCCGAGCGTGACCGGCGCCCGGTTCACCGCGCTGCTGCCCGCCGGGACGATCGCCGCCGTGCCGCCGGACGCCGCGAAGCGTCTCGTCGCCCAGGCGGACCGGCTGATGGCCGGGCACGCCGAGTACTTCGGGGTGGACCGCGACGACCTGGCCGACCCTGACTGGTGGTACGACCCGAAGACCGGGCGCCGGGCCCCCTGGGGCTACGCCTTCGACGTGCCGTACCGCGACGAGGACGCGGTCGGCGACATCAAGCAGATCTGGGAGCTGTCCCGGCACCAGTACCTCACCGTCCTCGCCGCCGCCTACGCGGTCACCGGGAACGAGCGGTACGCCGAGCGGGTGGCCGATCACCTGCGGTCGTGGTGGGCGGCCAACCCACCGCTGCGCGGCGTGCACTGGATCAGCGGCATCGAGCTGGGCATCCGGCTGCTCTCCTGGGTGTGGGTGCGCCGGCTGCTCGACGGCTGGCCGGGCGCGGCCGCTCTCTTCGAGGACAACCCGGTGGCGCTGCGCCAGATCTGGCACCACCAGCGCTGGCTGGCCGCTTTCCCCAGCCGGGGGTCCTCGGCGAACAACCACGTCATCGCGGAGGCCGCCGGGCAGGCCGCCGCGGGCTGCGCGTTCGGCTGGTTCCCGGCGTCGGCGCGCTGGCGGGACGACGCGCTGCGGTCCCTCGACCGGCAGTTGCGGGGCAACACCTTCGGTTCCGGCCTCAACCGCGAGCTGGCCACCGAGTACCACGGACTCGTCCTTGAGCTCGGCCTGGCCGCGGTGGCCGAGGCGGACGCCGCGGACGTGCCGGTCCCCGCGACCGTACGGCTCGTGCTGCTGCGCATGACCGACGCGCTCGCGGCCGTCGTGGACAGCCGATTACGGCCGCCGCGCCAGGGCGACGCGGACGACGGGCACGGCCTGATCGTGGACGGTACGGGCACCGACCGCTGGGCCTCGCTCCTCTCCACGGGGAACGCCGTGTTCGGCTCTCTCCCCTGGTGGCCCGCGGTGACCGGCACCGATGTGCGCACCGCGCTCCTCGCCGCGCTCGTCCGGCCGTACGGGAAGCAGGAGACCGCGCCGGCCGTGGCCCGCCCGGCGCGCCGGCCGGACCACTTCGCCGACGCGGGCATGACCATCCTGCGCGGTCCGGGGGAGATCTGGTGCCGCTGCGACGGCGGTCCGCACGGCTTCCTGTCCATCGCCGCGCACGCCCACGCCGACGCGCTGTCCGTGGAGGTCCGCCACGACGGGGTCGACGTGCTCGCCGACCCGGGGACGTTCTGCTACCACGGGCAGCCCCAGTGGCGGCAGTACTTCCGCTCGACCCTCGGCCACAACACGCTGCAACTGGACGGCGCCGACCAGTCCGTCTCCGGCGGCCCGTTCCTGTGGACCCGGCATGCCCGCAGCCGCGTCCTGGTCGCGGACCCGTCCGGCGACGGCGTGGCCCGCTGGTCCGCCGAGCACGACGGCTACGAGCGCTCCGTGCACCGCCGCCGGGTGGAGCTGACCGCCGCGAGCCGGGAGCTGCGCGTGATCGACGAGGTGCGCGGCCAGGGCAGGGCCGCGCGCCTGGCCTTCCACCTCGGCCCCGCGATCACCGCGGACCTGGTGGGGAACCGGGCGGTGCTCACCTGGACCCGGGACGGCGAGAACCGCTCGGCGGTGCTCGACCTGCCGGGACAGCTGAGCTGGCGGGCGCACCGCGGCGAGACCGATCCGCCGCTGGGCTGGTACTCCCCCGGCTTCGGGCGCAAGGAACCCGCCACGGCGCTGATAGGCACCGGCTTCGCCGACGGCACGGAGGGGTTCACCACCGTACTGAGGTTCCGGGGCTAGGGGGACGCGTGGTGATCAGGCGGCATTGGGCCTTGCCCGCGGCACCGCTGGCGGTGGTCCTGCTGGTGGCGACGGGGTGTACGGGCACGTCGGACGCCCCGGCGGAGCCGACCGGCAGGCCCTCCGCGTCCGGGGCGCCCGCCACGTCCGTGGCCCGGATGTGCGCCAAGCCCGCGGCCGGGCCCGCGAAGGCGCCGAAGGGCGCGGTGACGGTCGACCCGTCGGTCGTCGGTGACCTGGCGGCGAAGACCGAGAGCAGCCCCCCGAACACCACGTTCTGGCTCCGGCCGGGCAAGCACAGGCTCAAGCCGGAGCGGTACGCGCAGGTCATGACCAAGAAGGGGAACCGCTACATCGGCGCGCCGGGCGCGGTGCTCGACGGCCGGAAGAAGAACCAGTACGCGTTCAGCGGCACCGCCCCCGGCGTCACCATCCGCCACCTGACCGTGGAGCGTTTCGTCGCACCGCACGACGAAGGCGTGGTCAACCACGACATGGCCGACGGGTGGGTGATCGAGCACGCGAAGATCCAGTACAACTCCGGCGCCGGGCTGATGGCCGGCGCCCGCCAGCAGGTCCGCGCCAGCTGCCTGCGCGACAACGGGCAGTACGGAATGAACGCGTACAAGACCGGCGACTCCATCAAGGGTCTCGTGGTCGAGGGCAACGAGATCGTGGGCAACAACACCGACGACTGGGAGCGGCGGCAGGAGGGCTGCGGCTGCACCGGAGGCGTCAAGTTCTGGGCCGTCGACGGCGCCGACATCCGCGGCAACTGGGTGCACGACAACCGCGGGGCCGGGTTGTGGGCGGACAACAACAACAACGACTTCCGCATCGAGGACAACGTCCTCGAAGCCAACGACGGCGCCGCGCTGATGTATGAGACCAGCTACAACGCGGTCATCCGGAACAACACGATCCGGCGGAACAACTGGGTCGAGGGCCGCAAGTACGCCGAGCGCGGCGACGACTTCCCGTACGCGACCATCTACGTGTCCGAGGCCGGCGGCGAGCCACGGGTCCGGGCCCGCACGGACAAGATCGAGATCTACCGCAACGTGCTGGAGGACAACTGGTCCGGGATCACCCTGTGGGAGAACGCCGACCGGTTCTGCAACAGCCCGGCCAACACCTCGACCGGCTACTGCACGTTGCTGGTGAAGGACACCGACCGCTGCGCGCGGCCGAAGATCACCACCGCGCCCCTGTACGCCGACTGCCGGTGGAAGACCCAGCGGGTGGACATCCACGACAACCGTTTCTTGCTGGACACGTCCGTCGTCAAGTGCTCGGTGGAGTGCGGCCGCATGGCGGTGCTCGCCAACTACGGCACCTACCCGAAGTGGTCGCCGTACAAGGGCAAGCGGGTGGCCGAGGCGATCACCCACAAGCAGCACAACCGCTGGCACGACAACGTCTACCGCGGGCCGTGGAGCTTCGTCGCCAAGGACACGAGCCAGAAGCTCGACTCAGGGCAGTGGCAGGAGACGCCGTACCGGCAGGACGCGGGCAGCACGTTCACCTCACGGGCCGGTGATTGAGATGGGCGGCTACACGGCGCGCGGCGGCACGCCGAAGGCCGTCGGCATGGTCTGGGTGCTGCTTGGCCTCAACACGCTCGGCTCCGCCGGGGCGAAGACCATCGTCCCGCTGCCCCGCTCCCTCATCCAGATGGCCACCATGGGGGCGCTGGTCGCGGCGTTCACGCTGGCGCTCGCGCTCAATCTCCGGCTGCGCGTCCGGGCCGGCGCCTTCGTGTTCCTGCTGACCCTGCTGCTCGTGCCGAGCGTGATCTCCAGCGCGAACCTGGAGGTCGGCTTCGGCGCGCTGTTCCGCTGCGCCCGGCTCGCTCTCTTCGTCGGCACGCTGTGGCTGCTCAGCCGCTGGTGGGACGGCGGCCTGACCTTCGTGCGCCACCACATCCGGATGTACTTCGCGGTGCTCGGCTCGGTGGCCGTCGGCCTGGTCATCTCACCGGGAACGGCCCTGCCCGAGTACTACGGCGGGCGGCTCGTCGGCGCGTTGTGGCCGCTCACCCCGCCGCAGATCGGACAGTACGCCGCAGTGATCATCGGTCTCACCGTGCTGCTCCTGCTGGGCCGTCGCACCGACAAGGCCGGTGCGGCGGTCATCATCGTGTCCTCACTCGTGCTGCTCGCGCTCACCCACACCCGCACGGCCACGATCGGCCTGATCATCGCGCTGACGCTGGCGGTCGGTTCGCTCATCCTGACCAGTGCGGCCGCCCGCCGGTTCTTCACCTGGGCGGTGCTGAGCGCCACGGTGGCCGCGGTGGTGTTCAGTTCGGCGCTGCGGGCGTGGTTCCTGCGCGGGCAGGACCAGGAGAACCTCTCCAACCTCACCGGTCGCGCCAAGGTCTGGGACGCCCTGCTCGCGGAGGACCGGACGACCGCGGAGAAGTGGTTCGGCATGGGCCTTGGCGACAAGTCGTTCGGCGGGCTGCCGATCGACAACAGCTGGCTGGCCGTCTACCACGAGCAGGGTCTGATCGGCATCACCATCGTGGCGACGCTCGTCGCCGTGCTCGGCGCCGTCGCGCTGCTGCGGCCACCGTCGTTGCAGCGGGCCTGCGCGATCTTCCTCATCAGCTACTGCGGGATCTCCTCGTACACCGAGGCCGGTCTCGGCGACGCCTCGCCCTATCTGCTGCACCTGGCCCTGGCCGCCGCCCTGCTCGCGGCACCCGCCGCGGCCACGCCCCTGCCGGTGCCGCCCGCCCCTCGACGACGTGTCCCGAGCTGGGCCCGGGACCGGAAGGTGACCTGACCATGCACGTCCTCGTGGTGCACAACCGCTACTCCTCGGCGCAGCCGAGCGGGGAGAACCGAGTCGTCGACGAGGAGGTGGGGCTGCTGCGCGCGGCCGGCCACCGGGTCGAGGTGTTCGAGCGACGCAGCGACGACATAGCCGCCCGGTCGCTGCTCGCCAAGGTCGCGGTGCCGCTCCTCGTGCCGTGGAACCCGGCGGTCCGCACAGAACTCGCGGCCCGGCTCCGCGCCGAACGGCCCGACGTGGTGCACGTCCACAACGTCTTCCCACTCCTGTCCCCCTCGGTCATCGCCGCCTGCGCCGACGCCGATGTGCCCGTCGTCGCCACGCTGCACAACTACACCCAGGTCTGCCCGCCCGGCACCCTGCACCGGGACGGCAGGCCGTGCACCGAGTGCGTCGGTTCGAAGATGTCGCTGCCCGCCGTGCGGCACGGCTGCTACCGCGACTCCCGCCTCGCGACGGTGCCGCTCGCGGTCAGCTTGTCGGTCAACCGGCGGCGTTGGTGGTCCGGCGTGGAGCGGTTCTTCTGCATCTCCGCGGCGCAGCGCGACATCCTGGTGCGGTCGGGCATGCCGCCCGGACGTCTCGCGGTGAAGCACAACTTCGTGCCCGACACGGGCACCCGCCGCACGGGCGCCGGTGAGCACCTGCTCTTCCTCGGCCGGCTCGCGGAGGCCAAGGGCGTGCGGCTGCTCATGACCGCGTGGGACGAGATCGCGGCGAGCGGCGGAGTGGGCGTGCCGCTCGTGTTCGTCGGCGCGGGGCCACTGGCGGACGAGGTGACCGCCTGGGCGGCGGGCCGGGACGACGTGCGCTACCTCGGCCTGTACGACCCGGAGCAGTGCAGGGAGGCCATCTCGCGGTCGGTCGCCATGGTGACTCCGTCGGAGGCCATGGAGACGTTCGGCCTGGTGGTCGCGGAGGCGATGGCGGCCGGGGTTCCGTCCGTCGCCGCGAGTCACGGCTCCTTCGTGGAACTCGTCGAGGACGGCGTGACCGGGCTGCTCCACCGGCCGGGCGACTCCGCCTCGCTCGCGTCCCGCATACGCCGGATCACGGCCGATCCGGACCTCAACCGGGCGATGGGCCTGGCGGCCCGGCGCCGTTACGAACAGGGTTTCAGCCCGGCCGTGGGTCTTGAGCGCCTGGTGGAGGGATACCGAACCGCGATCGCGGGTCGGTCAGCACTGGCTCGCGGCGGGGACACCCGCGCGGGCAAGGGGAATGGGAACAGCAGATGACTCAATGCCGACTCTGCGGCTCGGAAGCGATGGCGAGCGTCGTCGACCTCGGAGCGACGCCGCCGTGCGAGAGCTTCCTCGCCGCGGACCAACTGGACAGGGCGGAGCCCGCGTACCCGCTGCACCTGCGGGTCTGCACCGACTGCTGGCTGGCGCAGATCCCGCCGCTGATCACGCCGGAGGAGACGTTCAGCGAGTACGCGTACTTCTCCTCCTTCTCGACCTCCTGGGTGGAGCACGCGCGCACGTTCGTCGCCGACGCCGTGCGGCGCCTGGACCTCGGACCCGACGCCTTCGTGGTCGAGGTCGCGAGCAACGACGGGTACTTGCTGAAGCACATGGTGGACCGGGGAATCCGCTGCCTGGGCATCGAGCCGTCGGTGAACGTCGGCGCGGCGGCGCGGGAGGCGGGCGTGCCCACGCTCACGGAGTTCCTGAGCCCGGACACCGGCTCGGCCGTCCGCGCCGAGCACGGCCCGGCGGACCTGGTCGTGGCCAACAACGTGTACGCGCACATCCCCGACGTGGTCGGGTTCACCCAGGGGCTGCGCGCCCTGGTCGCCGACGACGGCTGGGTCTCCATCGAGGTGCAGCACCTGCTGACCCTGATCGAGCAGAACCAGTACGACACGATCTACCACGAGCACTTCCAGTACTACACGGTGGCGTCCGCGATCCGGGCGCTGGCGAGCGGCGGACTGACCCTGGTGGACGTGGAGTTGCTGCCCACGCACGGCGGCTCCATCCGGCTCCTCGCCCGGCCGGCCGAGGTGGCCGGTGAGCCCTCGCAGCGGGTGGCCGACGTCCTGGACCGGGAGAAGGCCGCCGGGCTCCAGGAGCTGTCCGGGTACACCGAGTTCTCCGACCGGGTGGCCAAGGTGCGCCGGGACCTCCTGAAGTTCCTCATCACAGCGGCCGAGCGCGGCGAGACGGTCGTCGGCTACGGCGCCCCCGGCAAGGGCAACACCCTGCTCAACCACTGCGGCATCCGGCCCGACCTGCTCTCGTACACGGTCGACCGCAATCCCTACAAGCACGGCAGGTTCACCCCGGGCACCCGCATCCCGATCCTGCCGCCCGAGCGGATCGCCGCCGACCGGCCGGACTACGTACTGGTCCTGCCCTGGAACCTGCGGGCCGAGCTGGTCGAGCAACTGTCCTTCGTGCACTCCTGGGGCGGCCGTCTCGTCTTCCCCATCCCGGAACTGAGCATTGTCGATGCCACGTCATGAAAGAGGTCGCAGCATGAAGGTCGTACTGTTCTGCGGCGGTTACGGAATGCGGATGCGCAGCGGCGCCGCCGACGACGTACCCAAGCCGATGGCGATGGTCGGCCCACGGCCCCTGATCTGGCACGTCATGCGCTACTACGCGCACTTCGGGCACACCGAGTTCATCCTGTGCCTCGGCTACGGCGCCCACCACATCAAGGACTTCTTCCTCAACTACGAGGAGACGACGTCCAACGACTTCGTGCTGCGCGGCGGCCGGGCCGAGCTGCTGTCCACCGACATAGCCGACTGGACGATCACGTTCGCGCAGACCGGCATCGAGTCACCCATCGGTGAGCGGCTGCGCCGGGTGCGGCACCACCTGGACGGCGACGAGATGTTCCTCGCCAACTACGCCGACGTGCTCACCGACGCCCCGCTGCCCCGGATGATCGACCAGTTCGCCCGGCGCGACGCCGGCGCGTCGATGATGGTGGTGCCGCCGCAGTCCTCGTTCCACTGCGTGGACCTGGGCGAGGACGGCCTGGTGGGAGGCATCACCGCGGTGAGCGAACTGCCGCTGTGGGAGAACGGCGGCTACTTCGTGCTCCGCCAGGAGGTCTTCGACCACATCCCGGAGAACGGTGACCTGGTCGCCGACGGCTGCGCCCAACTGGCCAAGCGAGGCCGGGCGGTGGCGTACCAGCACCGCGGCTTCTGGAAGCCGACCGACACCGTGAAGGAGCGGGCCGCGCTCGACGACGCCTACACCCGCGGCGACCGCCCGTGGGCCGTGTGGGAGCGGGACGGCGCGGAGGTGGGGGCGTGATACGGCTCGGGACCGGACGGCTGGACCGGATCGCGGCGGTGGGCGCGCACTGCGACGACATCGCCATCGGCGCCGGCGGCACGCTCCTCACGCTGTGCCGCGCGCGGCCGGGCATCCGCGTGGACGCGCTGGTGCTCACCGGCGGTGGCGGTGAGCGGGAGCAGGAGGAGCAGGCCGCGCTCGCCGCCTTCTGCCCCGGCGCCGACCTGCGCCTGACCGTGCTCAAACTGGCGGACGGCCGGCTGCCCGCGCAGTGGGAGGAGGCCAAGGCCGCCGTCGAGGAGCTGCGCGGGCAGACCGATCCCGACCTGGTGCTCGCCCCTCGCACCGATGACGCCCACCAGGACCACCGCGGCCTGGCGAAGCTCATGACCACCGCGTTCCGCGACCATCTCGTACTCGGCTACGAGATCGTCAAGTGGGACGGCGATCTCGGCCGCATGGCGGCGTACCAGCCGCTGGCGCCGGAGATCGCCGAACAGAAGGTGCGGCTGTTGCAGGAGCACTACCCCTCGCAGCGGCACCGGCCCTGGTACGACCGCGAGGCCTTCCTGGGTCTCGCGCGTATCCGCGGCATCGAAAGCCACGCGCGTTACGCCGAGGCGTTCGCCGTCACCAAACTCACTCTCGATCTCGGCACTTTCGACCTGGGGGAATGAACCTTGCGCGTACTGCTCACCGGACACCAGGGCTATCTGGGCACCGTCATGGCCCCGGTGCTCGTGGCCGCCGGACACGAAGTCGTCGGTCTTGACGCGGGCCTGTTCGCCGACTGCGTCCTCGGCCCGCCGCCCGCGGACCCGCAGGGCCACCGGGTGGACCTGCGCGACGTCACCACCGAACATGTGGCGGGGGTGGACGCCGTGATCCACCTGGCCGCGCTGTCCAACGACCCGCTGGGAGCGCTGGCACCCGACCTCACCTACGACATCAACCACCACGCGTCCGTACGCCTCGCCCGGCTGGCCCGCGACGCCGGGGTGCGGCGCTTCCTGTACGCGTCGACCTGCTCGGTCTACGGGGCCGCCGGCGGCGGTGACCTGGTCGGCGAGGACGCCCCGCTGCACCCGGTGACGCCGTACGCGGAGTCCAAGGTGCGGGTGGAGGACGACCTGCACGCCCTGGCGGACGGCGACTTCAGCCCGGTGTTCATGCGCAACGCCACCGCCTTCGGGTACTCCCCGCGGCTGCGCGCCGACATCGTGCTGAACAACCTGGTGGGCCACGCGCTGCTGTCCGGCGAGGTGCTCGTGATGTCCGACGGCACGCCCTGGCGTCCGCTGGTGCACGCCGCCGACATCGCACGGGCCTTCGTGGCCGCCCTTGACGCACCGCGGGAGGCCGTGCACGACCGGGCGTTCAACATCGGCAGCGAGGTCAACAACGTCACGGTCGCCGAGATCGCCGGGCAGGTCGCCGAGGCGGTGTCCGGCTCCAAGGTGGTCATCACCGGGGAGACCGGTGCCGACCCCCGGTCCTACCGGGTGGACTTCTCCCGGTTCCGCGCCGCGATACCCGGCTTCGACTGCGAGTGGACGGTGAAGCAGGGCGCGCTCGAACTCGCCGACGCCTACCGCGAGCACGGGCTGACCCGGGAGGGCTTCGAGCGGCGCTTCACCCGTCTCGCCGTGCTGCGCGCGGCGTCCGAGGCCGGCACCGTCGACGACACCCTGCGGTGGCGCCGATGACCGAGGCGGGCGAGCGGATGCACGCGCTGGTGGAGCGGCTGTATCCGCTGTGCCGGAGCATCACCGGCGACGGGGTGCGCGCCACCCTGGAGATCGTCGACGAGTACGTTCCGCTGACGGTGCACGAGGTGCCGACCGGGACGCAGGTGCTCGACTGGACGGTGCCGCAGGAGTGGAACATCCGGGACGCCTACATCGCCGACGCCGCGGGCAACCGCGTCGTTGACTTCGCCGCGTCCAGCCTGCACGTGCTCGGCTACAGCGTGCCGGTGTCGGCGACCATGCCGCTCTCCGAACTCCGCGCGCACCTGCACACCCTGCCGGACCACCCGGCGTGGGTGCCGTACCGCACCAGCTACTACACGCCGGAGTGGGGCTTCTGCCTGGCCCAGGAAACCCTGGACGCGCTGCCGGACGGCGAGTACGAGGTGCGCGTCGACTCCACTCTCGCCGACGGCCATCTCACCTACGCCGAGCACGTCGTCCCCGGGCAGGTCCCCGACGAGGTGATCGTCTCCTGCCACGTCTGCCACCCGTCGCTGGCCAACGACAACCTGGCGGGCATCGCGGTGGCGACGTTCCTTGCCAGGGCGCTGGCGGAGGAGACGCCGTACTACACCTACCGGTTCATCTTCGCGCCCGGCACCATCGGGGCGATCACCTGGCTGGCCCGCAACAAGGAGCGGATCGAACAGGTCAAGCACGGCCTCGTGCTGGCGTGCGCGGGTGACAGGGGCCAGCTCACGTACAAGCAGAGCAGGCGCGGCGACGCGGAAATCGACCGGGTGATGCGGCACGTGCTGAATGCTTCCGAACGCCCGCATGAGATACGGGAGTTCAGCCCGTACGGCTACGACGAGCGGCAGTACTGCTCGCCCGGGTTCGATCTCGGCGTGGGCTCGCTCAGCCGCACCCCGTACGCCGGTTACCCCGAATATCACACCTCGGCGGACAACCCGGACTTCGTCACCCCGCGGGCGCTGGCGGACACGCTCGCCGTGTGCCACGAGGCGTTCGCCGTGCTCGACCGCAACCGGCGGTACGTCAACCTCAGCCCCTACGGAGAACCGCAGTTGGGCCGGCGCGGGCTGTACGACTCGCTCGGCGGCCGGAGCGACGCGAAGCAGGCCCAGATGGCCATGCTCTGGGTGCTCAGCCTCTCCGACGGCGAGCACGGTCTGCTGGACGTCGCCGAGCGGTCCGGGCTGCCGTTCGACACCGTCGCCGCCGCGGCCGACGCCCTGCACGGCGCCGGGCTGATCAAGGCGTGAAGCCGGTGACCACCGAGAAGGAGAAGACGACGCCACCGGCCCGGTCCGCCAAACGGGCCCTGGCCGGCCGGCTGTCCTGGGGGCTCGCGGACCAGGCGGCCTCCAGCCTGTCCAACTTCGCGGTGGGCGTCTACGTGGCCCGGTCCCTCGGGGTGACCGCGTTCGGCGTGTTCACCCTGGCCTGGGTGACGTACGGCCTGGTGCTCAACGTCTCCCGCGGCCTTGCCACCGACCCGCTCATGGTGCGCTTCAGCGGTGTGCCGGAGGCGGCCTGGCGCGGGGCGGTGGCCCGCGCGTCGGGCACCGCGCTCGGCGTCGGTGCCGCCCTCGGCGCGGTCTCCGTGGTGGCCGGGCTCGCCCTCGGCGGCCGGATGGGGACCGCGTTCGCCTGCCTCGGCGTCGTCCTGCCGGGGCTGCTGGCGCAGGACGCGTGGCGGTTCTCCTTCTTCGCCGCCGGAGCCGGGCGCAAGGCGTTCGTCAACGACGTCGTGTGGGCCGTCGCGCTCCTCCCCGCCCTGGTGGTGGCGGCCCGCGTCGGCAGCGTGGCCGCCTTCGTGCTCGCCTGGGGCGGGTCCGCCGCGGTGGCCGCGGTGTACGGCTGCTTCCAGTCCGGCATCCGGCCCCGGGCCGCGGGGGTGGGCGAGTGGCTTCGCGACCACCGCGACCTCGGCTCCCGGTACCTGGTCGAGAACGTCAGCAACAGCGGCGCCGCCCAGTTGCGGGCGTACGGGCTCGGCGCGATCGTCGGTGTCGGCGCGGTGGGCGTGGTCCGCGGCGCCGAGCTCCTGCTCGGCCCGTTCATGGCCGTGCTGATGGGCCTGTCCCTGGTCACCGTCGCGGAGGCGGCACGGGTGCTGCGGAGCGCCCCGCACCGCCTCGGCAGATTCTGCCTCCTGCTCGGCGGCGCCCAGGCCGTCGCCGCGCTGAGCTGGGGCGCGGCGCTGCTGCTCGTACCCGACCGGCTCGGCGAGCTGGTACTCGGCAGCGTCTGGAGCTCGGCCGCGGCGCTCATCGTGCCGGTCACGCTGGGCGTCGCGGGCTCGGGGCTCGGTACCGGCGCGGCGGCCGGGCTCCGGGCGCTCGGCGCGGCCCGGCGCAGTCTGCGCAGCCAGTTGTTCGCCTCCGCCTGTTACGTCGGCGGCGGGCTCGGCGGGGCGGTCGTGGCCGGGACGGTCGGCTCGGCCTGGGGCGTGGCCGCGGCGACCGTCTGCGGCTCGGCCGTGTGGTGGCTGCACCTGCGGTCCGCCCTGCGCGAACTCCCCCACAACTCCATCCGTGAAGAAGGGACATCATGACCGCCCACCCCCGGTTGAGCATCGGCCTGCCCGTGTACAACGGCGAGGAGTACCTCGCCGAGTCGCTCGACGCCCTGCTCGGCCAGACCTACGAAGACTTCGAGCTGGTCATCACCGACAACGCGTCGACCGACGCGACCGAGGACATCTGCCGCAAGTACGCCGCGGCGGACTCGCGCATCCGGTACGTCCGGCTGCTCAGGAACATCGGCGCCGCGCCGAACCACAACTACGTGTTCACCCAGTGCCGCGGCGAGCTGTTCAAGTGGGCCTCGCACGACGACCTGTACGCCCGCGACCTGCTGCGGCGCTGCGTCGACGCGCTGGACGAACACCCCGAGGTGGTCCTCGCCCACTCCGACCAGGCGGTCATCGACAGCGAAGGACAGGTGAAGGTCCCCTACGAGTACACGCTCGCCACCGACTCGCCGCGCGCGCCGGAGCGCTTCCGCAGCATGCTGTTCGAGCCGGGCGGCGACGACTTCTACGGGGTGATGCGCGCCGACGTGCTGCGCCGGGTCAAGCCGCACGACAGCTACCACCACGCGGACCGCACGTTCGTCAGCGAGATCGGCCTGCACGGGCCCTTCCACCAGGTTCCGGAGCTGCTGTACTTCCGCCGCGACCACCCCACCCGCGCCGAGCGGGCCAACCCCTCCAAGCGCTCCCGGTGCGTCAACCTGGACCCGCGCCGGGCAGGACCGCTGCACCCCACGCCCCGGCTGCTCGCCGAGTACGTGTGGGGCTTCGTCGCGGCGATCCGGCGGGCGCCGCTGTCCGCCGCCGACCGGCGCGCGTGCTACGCCCACCTGGCCGCGTGGATGGCCAGCAGGGCCCGGCCGGGCGCCGGCGAGCGCGTCGAGGACCGCGCCCCGGCCGACCCTGCCATGCTCACCGTCTCCCTCGACGACCTCGTCGCCGGCCGTGAGGACCGCCGGGGGAGGCAGCCGTGACCGCCCCCCGCGTAGGGCTGTTCGGCCTGTTCGGCTCCGGCAACACCGGCAACGACGGGTCGCTGGAGGCCCTGCTCGGCTACCTCCGCGCCGAGCACCCGGAGGCGGTCGTGGACGCACTGTGCGGCGGCCCCGAGGCCGTGTCGTCGCGGTACCGGATCCCCGCCACACGACTGCACTGGTACCGCGGCGAGTACCGGACCGCCTCACGTGCGGGCTCGATCGCGGCCAAGGGCCTCGGCAAAGCCGTCGACGTGTTCCGCACGGCCGCCTGGGTGCGCGGGCACGACGTGGTGATCGTGCCCGGCACGGGCGTCCTTGAGGCCACGCTGCCGCTGCGGCCGTGGGGCTTCCCGTACTCACTGTTCCTGCTCTGCGCGTCCGGCCGCCTGACCGGCACCCGGATCGCCCTGGTCGGCGTGGGCGCCGCCCCGATCGGCTACCGGCCGACCAGGGCCCTGATGCGCTGGTCGGCACGGCTCGCCACGTACCGGTCGTACCGGGACGTCCCCTCCCGTGACGCGATGCGGGCGATGGGCGTGGACACCACGCGCGACGAGGTCTACCCGGACCTGGCGTTCGCGTTGCCTACGCCGGGGGCGGGTGTGCCGGGGCCGGCTGCCGCTGTGGCCGGCACGGTCTGTGTCGGCGTCATGGCCTTCCGCGGCGGCGACGACGACCGCGGCCGGGCCGAGGAGATCTACGGGCGCTACCTCGACGGGACGACCCGTTTCGTCCGCGCACTGGTCGATGACGGCAGGCCGGTCCGGCTGCTCACCGGCGACGACGTCGACCGTCCGGTGGTCGCCGCGATCATCGACGCGGTCGACTCTCCGCTGGTCACCGCCGCCGAGGCGTCCTCGCTCGCCGACCTGATGAGGGAGACGGCGGCCGCCGACGCCGTGGTGGCGACCCGCTACCACAACCTGGTCTGCGCGTTGAAGGCCGGCACACCGACGCTCGCCCTCAGCTACGCGGCGAAGAGCGACGCGCTCATGGAACGGATGGGCCTCGCCGCGTACTGCCACCCGGCGCGTGAGGTCGACGCCGACCGGCTGCTCAAGCAGTTCCGGGAGTTGGAGCGGCGCTCGACGGAACTGCGGGAGACGCTCACCGAGCGGAACCGTATCGCGACGGGGCAACTCGCGGACCAGTTCACCGCCTTGACCACGGCCCTGTTCCCCGCGGCCGGCCACACCCCCGACCCCACCCCTGCCACGCGAGAGGTGTCATGAAAGCGACCGAAGTCCCGGATATCGCGGGCGCGTTCCTCTTCGAGCCGACACCGTACGCCGACGAACGCGGCTTCTTCTGCCGCACGTTCGACGCCGACGTGGTCCGCTCGGTGGGCCTCGCCCCGGAGACGTTCATCCAGGACAGCGTGTCCCGCTCGGCCCGGGGCGTGCTGCGTGGCATGCACCTGCGCTCCGGAGCCGGCGAGGCCAAGCTGGTGCGCTGCTCGTACGGGAAGATCTTCGACGTCGTCGTGGACCTGCGGGCCGACTCGCCGACGTACCGCAACCGGGCCTTCTTCGAACTGTCCGACGAGACGCAGAGGACCCTCTACATCCCGGCGGGGTGCGCCCACGGCTTCCAGGCGCTGACCGAGACCGCCGACATCTCCTACCGGATCGACCGCCCGCACGACCCGGCCGAGGACGTGACGATCGCCTTCGACGACCCGGAGCTGGCCATTCCGTGGCCGCTGCCGGTCACCTTGATGTCCCAGCGGGACCGGCAGGCGCCGAGCCTCGCGGAGGCCCTGAAGCAGAAGGAAGAGTGACGTGGGCGCGGACACCGAAGGCACCGAAGAGTTCCGTCTCCCCCGGTCGCGGCAGGCGAACGAGCGACTGCACGCCATGATCCCCGGGGGCGCGCACACCTACGCCAAGGGCGACGACCAGTACCCCGAGGACCTGGCCCCGGTCATCAGCCACGGCCGCGGCGCCCACGTGTGGGACGTCGACGGCAACCGCTACATCGAGTACGGCTCCGGCCTGCGGTCGGTCAGCCTCGGCCACGCCCACCCCCGCGTGAACGAGGCGGTACGCCGCGAGATCGACCGCGGCAGCAACTTCGTCCGGCCGTCCGTCGTGGAGGTCGAGGCCGCGGAACGCTTCCTGGCCACCGTGCCGACCGCCGAGATGGTGAAGTTCGCGAAGAACGGCTCCGACGCCACCACCGCCGCGGTACGCCTCGCCCGCGCCGTCACCGGCCGCCCGCGGGTGGCCATCTGCGGCGACCATCCGTTCTTCTCCGTCGACGACTGGTTCATCGGTACGACGCCGATGCCCGCCGGCATTCCGGCGGCGACCACCGACCTCACGGTGTCGTTCCCCTACGGGGATCTGGCCGCCACGGAGGAGCTGCTCACCCGGTACCAGGACGAGGTCGCCTGCCTGATCCTCGAACCCGCGGGTCACACCGAGCCTCCGCCCGGCTACCTCGCGGGCCTGCGCGAACTGGCCGACCGGCACGGCTGCGTACTGATCTTCGACGAGATGATCACTGGCTTCCGCTGGTCCGAGGCGGGCGCCCAGGGCCTGTACGGCGTGGTCCCCGACCTCTCCACGTTCGGCAAGGCGCTGGGCAACGGATTCGCCGTCTCCGCGCTTGCGGGACGCCGCGAGCTGATGGAGCGGGGCGGACTGCGCCACTCCGGCGACCGGGTGTTCCTGCTGTCCACCACGCACGGCGCGGAGACCCACTCCCTGGCGGCCGCGATGGCCGTGCAGACGACGTACGCGGAGGAGGGCGTCACCGCCCAACTGCACGCGCTCGGGGAGCGGTTGGCGGCCGGGGTCCGCGAAGTCGCGGCGGGCATGGGCGTCGGCGACCACGTCGTGGTCCGGGGCCGGGCCAGCAACCTGGTCTTCGCCACGCTCGACGAGAACGGCCGGCCGTCACAGCGGTACCGCACCCTGTTCCTGCGCCGGCTCCTCGCGGGCGGGGTGCTCGCCCCGTCGTTCGTGGTGAGCAGCGCACTCAGCGACGCCGACATCGACCGAACCGTCGAGGTGGTGGCGCAAGCATGCGCGGTATACCGAAAGGCCCTGGACACCACGGACCCCACCCCCTGGCTGGGCGGCCGCCCAGTGAAGCCGGTATTCCGCCGCTTGGCGTGAGGCGAGGGGGCCCCCGGGGGGGGCGAGTCGGGGGCGGCGTGAGGTGAGGGGGGGCGCGATATGACGCGACGTCAACGCGCTTCCCGCCGAGCCGTAGCGTGAAATGACGGGACATCGGCGACGCTCCCGGCGCCGGGGCATCGGCCCCGGCCCGCACAGGGCATGAGGTGAGCCGGAGGCGCGAGGCGACGTCACGTCAGCGCCCACACCGACCGTGGAAGCAAGGTGACCTAACGTCAGCGCCGCTCCCGCCGACCGGGGGCGTCGGCCCCCCGCCCATCCAGCGGGACCACCCTCGGCTCAGCCCCCCGCCCCTCCAGCCGATCAGCCCCCGGCTCAGCCCTCCGCTCCGCCCCCTGCTCACCCCTACGCTCGACGAGCCGCTCGGCCGCCCGGTCGACCAGGCGTGCCGTCACCGGTATCACCGCCAGCGCGGTGCACCAGCCGCCGAGGACGTCGGTCGGGTAGTGCGCGCTCAGGGCGACCTCCGCCCAGCCCATGGCGGCGCCGGCGGCCAGCGCCGCGGCGAGCACGAGCGACGTACCGGCCGCCCTGCCCAGGCCGAGCCGGCCGGCCGCGAGCAGCGCCACCATGAGGGCGAGCGCGGTCAGGAAGGCCGTGTGCCCGCTCGGATAGGCCAAGTTGCCGTCCCCGTGGATGGTGCGTCCCACCAGCGGCTTGAGCAGCGTCGTCGCCCCCACGGCCACGCAGACGCCGACAACGATGAACACCGCCGCGCGGAGCCGCCGACGCAGCAGGCAGCCCGCCACGGCGGCCACCACCAGCACCGCCGCTCCGACGGGCTCCCCCAGGAAGTCCACGGCCAGAGCGGCGTGCCGCCACGGCGGCCGCACGCTGTCCGCCGTCGGGTCCACGAACCACCTGTCCACCGTGCCCGGCCGGCCGTGCCCCGCGTACATGACCCCGAGCGCGACGACCACCAGCGCGGCGAGAGCCGCGATCAGCCCGAGCCACGCGCGCAGCGGCGGAGGCAGCACCGCGGGCGCCGGACGACCGCCGGTCACACGCCCACCGGGCTGACACCCCGCGCCGACTCCACTCCCCACGCCCGAGCCCCCCCCCGTCGCGCCACCTCACGTCTGCTCAACAATAGGTCGCGGCAGACCGCCACCGTCAGGCACCGTCACCCGCAGCCGTGTCCCCGGCGAACCACCCACACCTGACCTGCGTCTTCCCCTACGACCGTCACCACACCCACAGGGAGAACAGAGCGTGCAAGACAAAGGCGTCGAGCAGAGCGACGAGCAGCCCCACGCCCTGGAGCCCTGGTGGGCGGGGATCGGAACGTGGGGGGCGGTCGGGCTGATCGTCTTCGGCGGCCTCGCGGCAGCGTGGGTCTTCCTCGGACTGCCCGGCGTTCCGGAGGGGTCGCCGACCGGTTACCTCGGGGCGGCCAAGGTCACCGCCATCGGCCTGGTGATCGCGGGCACCACCTTGCTGGGACGCCGCCGCACCCACGCCACGGCCACAGACATGGCCACGGACACGGCCACGGACACGGACACGAAGGAGACGACCAACGAAGTCAGTAGCCGCGACAGTTGACCCTGACGCAGGGGCAACCTCTCAGCATGGCGGGCATGACGACGAAAACCAACGCGATCGAGGTCGCCGGTCTACGCAAGTCGTACGGCAACGACAACGGCGACCACGAGGTGATAGCCGGAGTCGACCTGACCGTCCCCACAGGCACCGTCTACGCCCTGCTCGGGCCCAACGGGGCCGGTAAGACCACCATGGTCCGCATCCTGTCCACGTTGCTGCCCGCCGACGCCGGTGAGGCTCGCGTCGCCGGATACGACGTACGCCGCGAGGCGGACCAGGTGCGCGCGTCGATCGGGGTGACCGGACAGTTCTCCGCCGTGGACGAGTTTCTGACCGGGCGGGAGAACCTGCGCCTGATGGCGGACCTCGGCCACCTCGACCGCCACCACGACCGCCACCACGACCGCGCGCCGAGAGTGGTCGAGCAACTGCTCGGACGGTTCGACCTGGTCGACGCCGCCGACCGGCGCGCGGCGACGTACTCCGGCGGCATGAAGCGGCGGCTGGACCTGGCGATGACCCTGGTGTCCGGGCCCCGGCTGATCTTCCTCGACGAGCCCACCACCGGTCTCGACCCGCGCAGCCGCCGCGCCCTGTGGGGCATCGTGCGGGAGCTGGTGGCGGACGGGGCCACCGTCTTCCTCACCACCCAGTACCTGGAGGAGGCCGACCAGCTCGCCGACCGGATCGGTGTGCTCGACAAGGGCAGGCTCGTCGCCGAGGGTACCGCGGCCGAGCTCAAGCGGCTGGTACCCGGCGGCCGCATCGAGCTCCAGGCCGCCGACGGCGGGCAACTGGCCGAGCTGGCACGCGAGTTCCCCGAGGCGGGCCTGAACGCCGCCGCGCTCACCCTGTCCCTGCCGCACGACGGCAGCCTCACCACCCTGCGACGTCTGCTGGCCGGGATCGATGACGACGCGGTCACCGGACTCGCCGTGCACACCGCCGACCTGGACGACGTGTTCCTGGCTCTCACGGACCGCCCCGCCACCGACGAGACTCCCCAGGCGGTACGGGCATGAGCAGCGCGACGTATGCCGTCCGCGACTCGGTGACCATGCTGCGCCGCAACCTGAAGCACATGGCCCGGTACCCGTCGCAGACGCTGATGCTGATCGGTCTGCCGCTGCTGTTCCTGCTGCTGTTCGTCCACGTCTTCGGCGGCACCATGGGCGCCGGTCTGCCCGGCGCCCGGGCGGGTGGCCGCGGCGACTACCTGACGTTCATCGTTCCCGGCATCTTGGTGATGGCGGTGGCGAGCGTGTCCATCAGCACCGCGGTCTCGGTCGCCGCCGACATGACGGGCGGAATCATCGACCGGTTCCGGACCATGGCCATCGCCCGGGTCTCGGTGCTCACCGGCCATGTGCTCGGGGCGATGATCCAGACCGCGCTGGCACTCGCGACGGTCCTCGGCCTGGCGTTCGCGCTCGGCCTGGAGACCGCGGCCTCGGCGCCGCAGTGGCTGGCCCTGGTCGGTCTGCTCGCGCTGCTGTCGTACGCGATGACCTGGTTCGCCGTGGCGCTGGGGCTGTTCAGCCCGAACCCGGAGGCCGCGAGCAACTGGCCGATGATCTTCATCATGCTGCCGTTCGTGGGCAGCGGGTTCGTGCCGGTCGAATCGATGCCGGCCGGGCTGCGGTGGTTCGCCGAACACCAGCCGTACACGCCGGTCATCGACGCCTTCCGCGGTCTGCTGGCCGGGTCGCCCGATGGTTCGGACGTGCTGGGGGCCATCGGCTGGTGTGTGGTGATCGGGCTGGTCGGTCACCTCTGGGCGCGGCGTCTCTACCGCACCCGGGCCGCGAACTAGGAGACTGCTCTGATGCTGACCATCGGCGAGCTGGCGTCGTATGCCGGAGTGACGGTGCGCGCGGTGCGGCACTATCACGCCAAGGGGCTGCTGCCCGAGCCGGAGCGGGACCACTCCGGCTATCGGAGGTACGACGCCGCCGCCGTGGTCGAGTTGGTCAGGATCCGGACGCTCGCCGAAGCCGGGGTCCCGCTGGCGCGCGTACGGGAGCTGCTGCGGGCCGGCGAGGAGGAGTTCGCCGCGGCGGTCGCGGACATCGACGAGCGGCTGCGGGCGGAGATCCGGGAGCGGCAGCGGCACCGCGAGCGGATCGCCCGCCTCACCGCCGGGGACAGCCTGGCACTGCCGCAGGAGGTGGTCAGCTTCCTGGACCGGCTGCGGGCGCTCGGGGTCGACGAACGGATCGTCCAGGTCGAACGCGACGGCTGGATCCCGCTGGCCGCGCACTCCCCCGAGCGCGTCCCGGAGTGGATGGCACGCAAGCGGGACCAGATCGCCGACCCGCGGATCGTCGACTTCTATCTCACCCTGAGCGAAGCCCTCGACCGCACCGACGACGACCCACGGCTGGTGGAACTGGCCGACGGGCTGGCCGCCTACATCACGCAGGTGGCCGACGAGCAGGGCGACTTCTACGTCGACGACACCGCCCTCGATCCACCGTTCGCCGAGCTGCTGGACATCCATGTGTTCGACACCCTGCCGCCGGCCCGTCGGCTGATCGAGCTGCTGAAGGAGCGCGGCTGGACGGGCTGGACCAAGCTCGAACGCGTGCACACAACCGTGCATCCGACACAGAGTACGGGCGGAACACCGTAGGAGGATGCCGCGGTGCGGCCGTGACGCGGGCGGCGTCGCAGGCGGGCCGCGCCGGGAGCATTTCGGCCCTTGCACAAGCCTTGTCAGCCTCCTCACGACCCCCCTATTCTCGCGGCAGAAAGCGCTTTCCCCTTACCGCGGCTCCATCGGCTCCACTTCCCGGCGGCAGCGCTTGTCATGACTCTGTCATGCCCTCGCGCGGTAGCCGCCACCTGTCCGGCGAGAGGTCCGGCCGGGGCCGGGAAGCCGAGCCGGAACAGGGCCCGTCACCGACGAAGAGGGATACGAACATGAGAAGACCAGTCGCCCTGCGGCTCTCCGCGGCCGTGGCCGTGATGGCCTTGGCCGGCGCCACCACCGCCGCCCTGACGATGTCCGACGAGGCATCGGCGGCGCCCGCCGGCGTCGTCGGCAGCGCCACCGGCTACGCCTCCCAGAACGGCGGCACCACCGGCGGCACCGGCGGCCGGACGGTGAAGGCCACCACGGGCACCGCCATCCACGCCGCGCTGTGCGGGCGCGCCAGCAGCAGCACCCCGATCATCATTGAGGTCGAGGGCACCATCAACCACGGCAACACCACCAAGGTGTCCGGCAGCAGTTGCAGCACGGCGGCCGGGGTGATCGAGCTCAAGCAGATCAGCAACGTCACGATCGTGGGCGTGGGCGGCGGCGCCGTGTTCGATCAACTCGGCATCCACATCCGCGAGTCGAGCAACATCATCATCCAGAACGTGACCGTCAAGAACGTCAAGAAGTCCGGTTCTCCCACGTCCAACGGCGGTGACGCCATCGGCATGGAGAGCGACGTGCGCAACGTCTGGGTCGACCACTCCTCCCTGGAGGCGTCGGGCGGCGAGTCCGAGGGCTACGACGGCCTCTTCGACATGAAGAACAACACCCAGTACGTGACGTTGTCGTACAGCACCCTGCGCAACTCCGGGCGCGGCGGTCTCATCGGTTCCAGCGAGACCGAACTCTCCAACGGGTTCGTCACCTTCCACCACAACCTGTACGAGAACATCGACTCCCGCGCCCCGCTGCTGCGCGGCGGCATCGCGCACATGTACAACAACCACTATTCACGGCTCAACGACTCCGGGATCAACTCCCGCGCCGGAGCCAAGGCCAAGGTGGACAACAACTACTTCGAGGACTCCAAGGACGTCCTCGGCACCTTCTACACCGATGCCAAGGGCTACTGGCAGGTCAGCGGCAACATCCTGGACAACGTGACCTGGTCGCCCCCGGGCACCGACACCAACCCGGCCGGCCCCGACATGAAGTCCACCACCACGGTCTCCGTCCCGTACTCCTTCGCGCTCGACGCGGCCTCCTGCGTACCGTCCGTCGTGGCCCAGACGGCGGGCGCCGGCAAGGGCATGAAGGTCTCCGACGGCAGCTGCACCCCGCAGACCCCCACCCCGGACCCCACCGACCCCACGCCGGACCCCACCGACCCCACGCCGCCCACCGGGACCAACCTCAGCATCGGCGCCGGCGCGGACGGCTCCGGCAAGGCCTCCGGTACGAGCTACGGCAATGTGCGCGACGGTGACCTGAACACCTACTGGTCGCCCTCCGGATCGACCGGCTCCGTCTCGATCAAGTGGGGCACCGCCACCGCCGTGTCCAAGGTCAGCATCCGCGAGTCGGCGGATGCCACGGGCCGCGTCGGCGCCTGGCGCGTGGTCAACGGTGACACCGGCGCGGTCCTGACCTCCGGCAGCGGCGCGGGCGTCATCACCTTCCCCCGGACATCCCTGAAGAAGGTCACCTTCGAGATCACCGGCTCGACCGGCACCCCGAGGATCGCCGAGTTCGAGACGTACGCGAGCTGACCGTGTCCTAGCACCGTGTGTCGGGGGCAAAGGGAGCGCCGGGTCAGGTCCACACCTGGCGTTCCCGGCCGCGAGGGTCGTCGACCAGGGCCCAGTCGGCGTCGACACGCATCGTGGCCCTGCGCTCGGAGTCGTACGTATCCCAGCCGGGATCGCCCGTCGCGGCGAACCGTATCCACGCCTCGTGCACCCGGGGGGCGAGATCGGCCGGGGGCCTGTCGGGGCCGAGCATGGCGTGGGGACCGTACAACTGGGGCAGCCGCGTGAGGTCGAAGACGAACGGCAGCTCCATCGCGTGGGTGGCGCCGAGTTCCCCGCCCAGGGCTTGGGAGCGCCACGCGAACTCGTAGCGGTAGGTGGCGCCCCCGGACCGGCCGACACGTGCTTCGGCGTGGGCGTCGGCATGTGCGTCGGCCAGGGCCCGGCTGCCCGCGCCGAACAGGGCGTCGCCCATGATGGCGGACCGCAGCTCGCCGAAGGTCGCCCCCGGGCGGGTCTCGCGGTACGTGGCCACGAGCCGGCCGGGATCGGAGTGCGCACGTGCCGCGACGGCGTCGACGTCCGCGCGGGTCGAGGTGGCGTACGCGTCCACAGGGACCAGGTAGAGGTTCCCCTCCTCCGTGTTGGTTCCGACGAGCAGGTCGACGTCGGCGGCGAGGCCCGCGGCGACGCCGGCGGCCGGCTGGGTGTCCAGGACCAGGCTGAAGGGGCTGAGCCCGATCAGCGGGTCGTGGTGTGTGGCCGTCCGCAGGTCCGTGCCGGTGACCGCGGACGCCGCCTCCACCAGGCGGGCGTCCGGGATACGCGCGAAGGCATCGACGTGCGGCTCGATGCCCAGGGCCCGGGCCGCCGCACCGGTGACGCGGGCGGCCTGCTCGGCCGTGAACGCGCCCAGGCCGCTGCCGCTCTGGACGATCGCCCGGCGGAACAGTCCCGCGGCCTCGGGAGTGGCCAGGACTCCCCCGACGACGGTCGCTCCCGCCGACTGGCCGAAGAGGGTGACCTTGTGCGGGGCACCGCCGAAGGCGGCGATGTTGTCCCGTACCCAGCGCAGCGCGGCCACGACGTCGAGCAGGCCGCGGTTGGCGGGCGCTCCGGGGACGTCGAGGAATCCCCCGATGCCGAGCCGGTAGTTGAGGGTGACGAGGACGACGCCGTCGCGGGCGAAGGCGGAGCCGTCGTAGAGCGCGGACCGCGTCGACCCCGCGACGAACCCACCGCCGTGGACGAACACCATGACGGGCAGGTCGCCGTCCGCGTCGGCGGGCGCCCAGACGTTGACCGTGAGGTAGTCATCGCCACGGCTCCAACCGGTCCCGAAGTACGGGGACATGTCCACGCGGCCGAGTTTCCGTTCGGACTGCGGGGCGTTGGGCCCCGGCCTCGTGGCGTCCCGTACGCCGTCCCACGGTTCGTGCGGGCGGGGCCCCGCGAACCGGTCGGCGCCGCGGGGCGGAGCGGCGTAGGGAATGTTCAGGAAGGTGTGGACGCCGCCCTGGCGCAGGCCGCGGACGGTTCCCCGCGTGGTGGCCACGACGGGGCCGGGGCCGGTGTGCTGGTTCACTTGGAGTGCCTTTCCGCAGGGTTCAGCCCTGTGCGTCGTACGGGGAGAAGGGCGCCCAGCCCTTGACGGCGAACCTGCTGCCGTCGCGCACCACGTGTGCGGCGCCGTGGCCGCCCAGGTGCGCGGGAATGACGAGGGCGTTGTCGTCGGCCGCCCGGCCAAGGACCTTGTGCCGGGTGGCGCGTGCCTGCGCGGGGTCCTCGCAGAAGCAGCTGTTGCAGTCCGGTTCGAGGATCTGCACCGGGTTGTGCAGCAGGTCACCGACGAAGACCGCGCGGTCCGTCCCGGAGGCGAGCGTCAGTACGGAGGAACCGGGGGTGTGCCCCGGGGCGGCCTCCAGGCGCAGACCGGCGTCGATCCGGTGGCTGCCCTCCCACAGCAGCGTCCGTCCTGCCTGGTGCACCGGCAGGACGCTGTCCTCGAACACGTTCTGGTTGCCGCGCCCGAGCACGGTCTTGTGGCCGTTCTCCGGGTTCCAGAAGTCGAAGTCGTCCTTCGGCATCAGGTAGGTGGCGTTGGGAAAGGTGGGAACCCAGGTACGCCCGTCGAGATACGTGTTCCAGCCGACGTGATCAATGTGGAGATGCGTATTGATCACGATGTCCACATCCTCGGGGCGGACTCCCGCGCGGGCGAGGTTGTCGAGGAACCCGGTGTTCATCCGGCTCCACACAGGGGCGTACGGGCGCTCCTTGTGATTGCCCACGCCGGTGTCGACGAGGATGGTTTTGCCCTCGCTGCGCAACAGCCAGCTCTGGATGGCCGAGTTGACGATCCGGGTGTCATCGTCCAGGAACTCCGGGACCAGCATGGCGCGGTGTTCTTCCCATGCCTTGGCGGGGCTGTCGGGGAAGAACGTCTCGGGAGTCATGTCCACAGGTCCGTAATACTCGCGGATGCGGGTGACTGTGACGTCACCCAGGGTGATGGTGTTCACGTTCGGTCTCCGGGGGTGAGGGGGTCAGGAGGTCAGGGGCTGGTGGTGGTGCCGCCGCGCTCGGCGATCCAGCGCGCCAGGGCGCGGAGGGTGTGCTCGACGCTGGTGGCCATGTGGTCACGCAGGGCGTCGAGGTCGCCGCGGGTGCTGCCGAGCACCGGGTCAAGGCGCAGGAGCTGCCAGGACTGCTCGACGACGGTTCCGGTGCCGTCGGCGCGGAGGGTCCAACGCCATAGGACGATGCCTTCGACGACGAAGGCGAAGACGCTGCCGGGCCGGCTCTCGACGACCTCGGAGCGGCTGCTCCACTCGCGCTCGCCCCTGCGGTTGCGCCCCTCGAAGTGGGCGCCGGGCCAGGGCCCGTCGCCGTCGTCGTAGGCGACGTCATGAGCGCTGGGGCTCCAGGTGCTGATCATCGAGACATCGCTGATCACCTCGTACAGCGCCTCCGGAGAGGCGTGGACCCATGCGCTGCGGGTGAACGTGTACTCGGCCGCCTCGGGCACGGGTACGGGCACGGGCACGGGTACGTGGGCAGGCACGGCGTCGGCCTGGTGTGTGGTGGTGTGCAAGGGAAGCTCCGGGCTCGGATCGAATCGGGTCAGGTCGGCCGGTGATCGGCGGCCGGTGGCGAGACGCGCACCGCACGGAAGTGCCGCCGTCGCGGCGGACGAACGGTGCGGGACCCATGTCAGCGGCATCGCGGCGGCCGAGCCAGACCGGGCCGTGCCTATCCCTGACCGGGTCAGGTTCGCGGTCGGCGGGGCCCACATACTGGGCCTCATGAGCGGACAGCGAGAACTCGGGAACTTCCTGCAGACTCGGCGCGCCCAGCTGCGTCCCGAGGACGTCGGGCTCCGGGACTACGGGGACCGGCGCCGGGTGCCCGGCTTGCGCCGGGAGGAACTGGCGCTGCTGGCCGGCGTGAGTTCCTCGTACTACACACGCCTGGAACAGGGCCAGTCCGTGGGCGCCTCACCGGAGGTACTCGACGCCATCGGCCGGGCGCTGCACCTGGACGGGGCCGAGCAGCGGCACCTGCACGATCTGGCGGGCAGCGTGAAGCGGCGCGCGGTCGCCCACCGCCCGCCGCCGGAACACGTCGACGCGGCGATCTTCAACCTGCTGGAGGCCTTCGGCGACGTTCCGGCCCTCGTCAGCGGGCGGCGCAGTGACGTACTGGCCTGGAACCGCATGGGCCACGCGCTGTTCGCCTCCCACGTCGACCCGGCCGGCACGGCTGATCCCGGCAACCGCCCCAACCTGGCCCGGCTGGTCTTCCTGGACCCCCACACCCGCGCGCTGTACGCCGACTGGCCGAGCAAGGCGAGGGCGGTCGTGGAGAACCTCCGCATGACGGCAGGACGGCACCCCGACGACGCGCTGCTCACCTCGCTCGTCGGCGAACTGACCATGAAGAGCCCGGAGTTCGCCGCCATGTGGGCCGACCACCGGGTCAGCCCCTGCGACTCCGCGGAGTACGAGATGCACCACCCGCTGGTCGGCAGCCTCACCGTGACGCAGCAGAGCCTGCGTGCCCCGCAGGACGAGGAACGCCACATCGTGCTCGCCATCGCCGAACCGGGCTCCCCGTCACAGGCCGCACTCCACCTGCTCTCCCGGGCGACCGCCCCCATCGACAGCCCCGTCGACATGACCAAGGAGTGACCCCAAAGCCCCTGTTGCACACGGGTGTTGTGCGTAAAGTGACACCGGTGAAGGGCTGCGCCGCCAGTTGTTGACATGTCCTCAGGGCGCAGGGGATTTGAGGGCTGACCATGGCCGCTGTACGGGGAAGCGACGTCCTGGAGACGTCGCAGGTACGGGTGCTCGCGAGTGACGGAGAGGTCGTCGGGGCCGGGTTCCTGGTCACCGAGGACGTGGTGTGCACATGCGCGCACGTCGTCGTCAGAGCACTGGCACCGTCACTGTCCCTGGGGTCGGAGACCGGGGCCGACGAGGCTCCGGACGGCGCCGTCGACATCGACTTTCCCTTGCTTGCCGGCCGTCCCCGGGCGCGCGCGACGGTGGAGTCCTGGCGTACGGGCGACGCCGATGTGGCGCTGCTGAGGCTCGACGCGCCGGTCGAGGGAGCCCGGCCCGCGCCCCTGGTCGACGGGACGGGCGTGTGGGGGCACACCTTCCGGACGATGGGCTTTCCGGCAGGCGCCGGTCAGGGAGTCTGGGCGTACGGGACGCTGCGCGCCGGGCAGGGGGCCGGCTGGGTGCAGATGGAGGCGGACGAGCCCGGCCCCCGCGTCGCGGAGGGTTTCAGCGGGGCGCCGGTCTGGGACCACACGCAGGACGGCGTCGTCGGGATGACGGTGGCCGCCCACCTGGGCGAGCGCACCGCGTACCTGCTGCCTTCGGCCCATCTGATCGACGAGGCCACGCTGGAGTCGCGGTGCCCGTTCCAGGGCCTGGCCGCGTTCACCGAGGACGACGCCGAGTTCTTCCACGGCAGGGACGCCGACACCGAACGGCTGCTCGCCGCTGTCCGCACGCGTGCCGTGACGCTCGTGGCCGGGCCGTCGGGGTGCGGCAAGTCGTCACTGGTGCGTGCCGGGGTGCTACCCCGGCTGCGGGCGGCCGGGGCCGACGTGACGGAACTGCGGCCGCTGCTGGGCGTGCCTCCCGCCGACGTCGTCGCGCGGGCGCTGGCCGAGGTGCTGGAACCGGGCCTGGGCGAGGTCGACCGTCTCGCCAAAGCGCGGGAGCTGGCCGGTCTGCTCGACGCGGGCCACGGCATCGCCTCCGAGCTGCGCGCCCGGCTGCTGGGCCGGAGCGGAGACTCCGGACGCGTCCTTTTCGTGGATCAGCTGGAGGAGTACGTGGCCGGTGAACCGGCCGCCGCCCGTACGCTCTTCGGCCTGCTGGCCGACCTGGCGGGCGAGGACCTGCGGATCGTCGCGACGGCACGCCCCGACTCGCTCAACGTCCTGATCACGGCCGACACCTCCGACCTCATCAGCGATGCCGTCCAGTTCCTCGCGCCGCTCGCCGCCGAGAACCTCCGGCAGGCGGTGACGGCACCGGTCGACACCGTCCCCGGGCTGTGGTTCGAAGCGGGCCTGCCGGAGCGGATCGTCGCGGACGCGGGCGACGAGCCCGGTCGTATGCCGCTGGTCCAGTTCGCGCTGACCGAGCTGTGGCAGCGGCGCAGCCGCGCCATGCTCACGCACGCGGCCTACGACGACCTGGGCGGAGTCGCGGGCGCGCTCGTCGGCTACGCCGACCTCGCCCACAAGAAGCTGTCCACGGCCGATCAGGTCCTCGCCCAGCGGCTCCTCGTCCAGCTCGCCCGCCCGGGTGACGGTGACACCTTCACCCGTAGACCCACCCGCACGAGCGGTCTCGCACCGGAACTCGTCGCGCTCGCACGCCGGCTCGCACCGGGCAAGCTCGTCGTCCTCTCCCACGCACCGGGCGGCGACGAGCACGAGGAGATCGTCGACCTGGCGCACGAGGCGCTGACGACCCACTGGCCTCTCCTGCGGCAATGGCTGATCGATTCCCGCGACTTCCGCCTCTGGCAGGAACAGGTGCGCACCGACCTGCACCGCTGGCAGTCCCAACAGCGCGAGTCCGCCCGGCTGCTCAGCGGCACGGACCTCACCGAGGCGGAGTGCCGGCTGAACGCGCATCCCGACCCGGACGACATCTCGTCGGCCGAACGGGAGTACATCCACCTCAGCAGGAACCACGCACGGCGCGGCTCCCGGCTGCGGCGGGCCGCCGTAGCGGTGCTCGGCGTGCTGACCGTCCTCGCGGTCATCCTGGCGTTCACCACCTACCAGAGCCTCCGGCGGACCGAGCACCAGCTCCGCACCCAGGCAGCGGGAACCCTCGCCCAGGTGGCGGAGGAGCGCCCGCCGAACGACCCGGCCACCGCACTCCAGTTGGCCCTCGCCGCATGGCACACGGAACCCACCTCACGTGCCCGGCAGGCGCTGATGAACCAGTACGTGCGGGGGCAGTTCGTCACGGGCACCCATCCGTCCCTGTGGCGCGGCAACGTCGACGAGCTGACCGCGAGCGAGGACGGCCGGGTACTGGTGGTGGAATCGAAGCCCTCGGGCGGCCGACGGTCGACGGTCACCGTGGTCACCGGCGCCCGCGACGGGAAGCCCCGCGCGCGGGAACTCAGCGGCGTTCCCGAGGGCAATCTGGTCACTGTGGTGAGCCCCGACGGGCGTCATGTCGCGGCCGCCGCCGGACAGGGAGACGTTCTTCTGTGGCGGACGGGCGGAGGCGGCCCGAAGCGCCCGGTGACCCTGGAGACCGGCCCCCACAGACTCGACGGGGAGAAGAAGGATCCGCGGAGGGTCCTCGACTTCAGCGGCGACGGCGAGCGTCTGCTGCTGTTCCATCCCTACGAAGGGTGCGCGGCCGAGGCGCGGAAGTGCGGTTCGGCCTTCATGGACGTGTGGGCCACCGACTCCGGGCGCCCGGGGAAGGTGATCGACCGGATCGCGCTGCCGGCCGGCCTGGACGACGTCGCGTTCACGGCCGACGCGGACGCGGTGGCGACACTCCGCTCCTCCGCGGCGACCAGGGACGTCGTCGATGTGCGGGACCTGCCGTCGGGGCGCCGGCTGCACTCCACACGCATGGCCACGCCGGCCTCGCTGCGGGCAGGCGGAGAGATCGCCGTCCAGGACGACGGGCGGGCGCTGGAACTCGGCCGCGCGCCCGGACGCTCGTATCGGATACCCGCCGCCGGCGGATTCAGCGTCACCGACGCCACCACCCGCTACGAGATCAAAACCGCTCGGTCGCGCGATCCCGCGAGCGAGACGCACGACTACGCGGAACACACTCTGACGGATGTGCGCACCGGCCGCGCCTTCCACACCCGGGTCCCGGATTCGGGCGACGCGTCCGTGGTGGCGACCGCTGTCGCGGCCTTCCCGGGAGAGGGAGACGGACTCACGGTCCTGGCTGCCGTCGGTTCGACCCTGGTGGAGGCACGGGCCGACCCGGTCGGCGGCAAGCGGTCCCCGTTCGGCTTCCTGGATGTGGACACGGAGGCGTTGTCCCCGAACGGACAGCTCCTCGCCCAGGTCTCCTCGAAGGGCCGGCTCGCGATCCTGGACGCCTCGCGCAGGGAGCTGCGGTCGATTCGGGTTCCCGGCCCAAAGGGCGACGAGCCGGTGAGGTGGGCCGTCACGTGGACCGCCGACTCCCGACGGCTCGTGGTGTGGGACGAAGGGCTCGGCCTCAACCGGTCGTACGCGGCGGACGACCTCAGTTCCCCTCCCGTGGCTCTGGACGACGCGCTGCCGGGCTTCGACCGTATCCAGGGTGTGGTCGATGTCGGCGGCAGTGAGATCGCGTTGCTTTCCCGGGGCCGGCTGGCGCGGATCGACGCCGCGGACGGAAGGGTGACGACGCGCCCCTTCTCCGTCTACCGGGGCGCGGGCGAGAGTCCGGACGACGGCGGCTACATCGGGGATCAGCTCGTGGCAAGGCCGGAGCACCCCGGTCAGGTCGCGGTCAGCGACAGGCGCGGCGAGACCTTGTTGTGGGACCTACGGGCGCCGAGGCGCGTCGACGCGTTGCACGGTCCCTCCATCAGCTACGGCTCGGCCAGTGCCCCCTACGAAGCGCTGCTCGCCTTCGATCCGACGGGCACGTATCTCGCAGTCGTCAACGACGATGCCCAGGCGCGGGTCTGGGACGTACCGAAGAGGAAGCAGTTCACGCGCGGCATCCCGTGGGCGGACGACAGGGACGGTCTCGTCGGCCTCACGACGGACGGTCATGTGATGGTCTTCCGTGACGGTCGACTCCATTTCGTCGACCCCGGCAGAGGCGGAGGCGACTTCTCGGTCCCGTTGATGAAGGGCTTGTTCCACGTCGACGGGGAGCGGTTGGTGGTGGACACGGGGGCCGTGCGACAGAACATCGACCTGCGGCCCGAGGAGCAATTCCGTGCGCTCTGCGACGCCGCCGGGCGCGACTACACCGGCGCGGAACGCAGGCTGTTGCCTGAGGGCACACCCGAGGAGCCGCCATGTCCGTGACGACCAGGCACACACCCACGCAACACATTGAGGAGCCGTCTTGACCGACCCGCAGCAGCCGCGACTCACCCTGGACGACGGGACCACGGTCCGGTTCGTCCTGACGGAGGAGGCGACCCCCGTCACCAACGGCTTGGGCCCCGCCGTACCCGTCTCCCGCGCACGGAACGTCCCCGCGCTCGCCGCCGACACGCTGCGCGCCACGCTCAAGCCGCTCGGCCCGCTCGTACAGGAGGTGCACGCCGCGGTGAACACCGCGTCGACGCCCCCCACCGAGATCACCGTCACCTTCGGCGTCCAGGTCGGCCAGGACCTCAAACTGGGCATCGTGAACGGCAGCGGCCAGGCCCACTTGACGGTGACAGCCACGTGGCGCCCGGACGGGGCGGACGGCGGGGCGGCGAGCTGAGGCAGAAGCCCTCAGGCGCCCTCCACGGCCGGCTCCGAAATCCCCGCGCACTCCCGTTGCGCTACATCAACGAGGCACCGAACAGGTGCCTTCCAGATACCCGCTCCTTCGTGCCGCCACGGCAACTACCGCGCCCTCACCCCTCGTTCGAATTCCGAGGTGACGTTCGGATCTGCGGACGCCGGGGGTTGCACCATCTCTAGGCACCTGCAAGTATTCCTTAGCACGAGCAAGGAGCTGGTATGCGGAGGATGAATGGCGACCACATGCTGCGGGCTGCCTCGGCGCTCGCCAATCCGCACCGGATGCGTGTCGTCGCGGCACTCTCAGGCAAGCGCAGCTACGTGAGCGAGTTGGCCCGCGAGCTCGGCATCAGCCGCGCCCTGCTACAGGTGCACCTCCGCAAGTTGGAGGCGGCTGAACTGGTTACGGCTGAACTACAGCTTTCGGAGGACGGGAAAGCAATGAAGTACTACGAGGTGACCCGATTCGCGGTCCTCCTCAGCCCGGAGACCATCGCGGACGCCGCCCAGACCCTCACGCTGCCTCGTGATGGATCACAGTCCGGACGAAAGGAGTCATCCGATGGATGACGAGTATCAGTGGCAGGCCGTAGCCGCGATCATCGGCGTCTTCATCCTGGTCACGTCCGTGATCGTGGTCCTCATATGGATGCGCACGACGACTGCCCGGGCCAAGGCGCTCCTGTCCCGCGAGTCGGACTACCGGGACCTGTCCGAGGAAGGCGCGAAGACGCAGCAGACGGTGCTGCGCCAACTGGAGACCGTCAATGCACGGCTGGAGGACATGCAGAACCGCCTGGACGGGGTTGAACGCATCCTCAAAGAGACCGAATAGACCTCGACGCACCACCGCAGAACGACCCCGGGCCGACGAGCGGCAACTCGTCGGCCCAGGTATGGAAGGCGCTCCATCTCGCCAGTAGGCGAGTTCTCGCAGGTAAACACCCTCTGAGGAAGGACAACACGTCATGCCGGGCATTGGCAAGCCGCGTCCCGACGAGGCGGTCGACGGCCCCCGGGGCACCTTCGTCGAACGCATCAACGCATGGTCAGTACGACATCGCAAGACGGCTATCGCGGGCTGGTTCGCGCTGGTCCTTGCCGCGATACTGGCCGGCGGCATGGTATCGGGCCCCGAAGCCCTGACGAGCGACCCAGGGGAATCGGGACGGGCCCAGGAAGTGCTGCGATCGCAGCAGACCGACGAGCCCGTCCAAGAGAACGTGTTGATCCAGCCGCGCGAGAGCGACAGCCGGACCCGGTTCTCCTCGGCCGAGATCCAGGCAGCGGTCACCGACATGGTGCAGACGTTGAAACGCGAGTCCGAGTCGGTCGCCGACGTTCGCTCGCCTCTGGACAAAGGCAACGACAGCCTCCTCTCCGAAGACGGCCGCTCCGGACTCGTGACCTTCGAGGTCTCCGGTCCTGACGAGGAGTTGGGCCTGCACTCCGAAACGGCGTGGAAAGCCATCAACGCCGTCCAGGATCGCCACGAGAACGTCTGGGTCGGCGAGGCCGGCGACATGAGTACGCGGACCGCGGTGGACAACGCCTACGACGACGATTTCCAGCGTTCCGAAGTCATTTCGCTGCCGCTGACGCTGATCATCCTGCTCATCGTGTTCGGCGCGCTGATCGCGGCGAGTGTCCCGCTGCTGCTCTCGATCACTGCGGTGCTCTCCGCCCTCGGCTTCCTCCAGGCACTCGGCCACGTGATCCCCATCAACAGCACCGTCTCCTCCGTGGTGCTCCTGATCGGCATGGCCGTCGGCATCGACTACTCCCTGTTCTACCTGCGCCGCGAGCGTGAGGAGAGGCAGCGGGGCCGCAGCTTCCAGGAAGCTCTCAAGGTCACCTCTCGCACCTCCGGACACGCCGTCGTTCTCTCCGGCGTCACCGTGATGCTCTGTCTTTCCGGCCTGTATCTGACCGGCATGGACGTCTTCCGCGGGCTTGCCGTCGGCACCAGCATCGTCGTCGGCCTGACGGTGATCGGCTCCATGACCGTGCTCCCGGCTCTCCTGTCCGTACTGGGCCACCGCGTGGACAAGGGCCGGATCCCCTGGCTGGGCCGCCGGCGGACTGCCGCAGCGGAGTCACGGGTGTGGGGCACAGTGGCCCGAGCCGTGGTACGTCGTCCGTTGGCGTGGGGCGGCGCCGCGTTGCTCGCGCTGCTGGCGGTCGCGCTCCCCGCGCTGGACATGCGCCTCCAGGACCCGTCCGTCACGGACAGCCTGCCGCACTCCAATGTCGCCGTCGAGACGGTGGCCCGTATGGACAAGGCCTTCCCCGGTGATCCGTCTCCGGCTCGGCTCGTCGTCTGGGGCGACAACGTGGGCGACTCGGCCGTGCGCCAGGCCGTCGACTCACTGCGCGAGCGGGCGGCCGACACCGACGGGCAAATCAGCACCTCCATCACGAGCGCCGCGGTCGGTGACGCACTCGTGGTCAAGGTACCGCTGGCCGGTTCGGGGACCGACGAGACCTCGAACGCCGCTCTGGAAACCCTCCGCCAAGACCTCCTGCCGGCGACGCTGGGCAAGGTCGACGGCATCGAGTACGCGGTGAACGGTCAGACGGCCCAGCCGTACGACTTCACCAAGACGCTGAGGGACACCACGCCCATCGTCTTCACGTTCGTGCTCGCCGTGGCCTTCATCCTCCTGCTCGTCTCCTTCCGGTCGCTGGCCGTTCCGATCATCTCGATCGTCCTCAACCTGCTGTCGATCACTGCCGCCTACGGTGCCGTCACCTGGGTCTTCCAGGACGGTCACTTCACTTCGCTCCTGGACTTCACCCCGTACGGCGGAGTGACCAGCTGGCTGCCACTGTTCATGTTCGTGCTGCTCTTCGGCCTGAGCATGGACTACCACATCTTCATCCTGAGCCGGATCCGTGAACGGCGGCGGGCAGGCGAGGAGCCAACGGCTGCCGTCGTCAGCGGTATCGCCACCAGCGCCGGCGTGGTGAGCAGCGCGGCTGTCATCATGGTCGCCGTCTTCAGCATCTTCGTCACGCTGTCGGCCATCGAGTACAAGATGCTCGGCGTCGGCATGTCAATGGCGATCATCATCGATGCCACCATCGTGCGGGGTGTGCTGCTTCCCGCGATCATGGCCCTGCTGGGCCAGAAGACCTGGGCCCTGCCGCGGTGGCTGCACTGGATCCCGGGCGGCAAGGAAGCAGCGGCGGCCCCGGAGAAGATCCGCGCTCCCGAGCCCGAGGAGCCCTCGATCGTGGGCGGCTCGGTGGGGACGCGTCCATGAGTACGCCGGCCCTGACGACGTGCCGGGCGGGGCAGCGGCTCCCCTGAGGAACCATCTGTTGTCTTCTCACCGTCCGGCCTGGCGCACTGGGCCTGGTGTCGGCGAAGTTCGTCGACGACCAGGACCCAGCGCGACCGGACCTGACGACCATTCCGGGATTCTTCTACGATCTCAGCCGCCACGGCTGAACAGCGAGGGAGGCATCAGTGGGCTTTTCCGTCGCGACCCTCCACGACCACCTGGCCGCACAGCCTGTGGGGCTCCTGGCGCTGCTGCTGTGCGCTGCCATGGTCGCGGAGACGTTGATCTTCGTAGGACTCATGGTGCCGGGCGACTCTCTCACCGTGCTGTCCGGCACCCTCTCGACGGATCCAGGCAGTTTCCTGTACGTCGTGGCGGCGGCCACCCTCGGGTCGGTCATCGGCGAGGCGGCCGGCTACGGAATCGGCCGACGTCTCGGTCGACGCCTCTCGGATTCCCTCTGCAGCCGGATCTCGAAGCCGCGGCACTGGCAGCGGGCCAAGGCATTCATCGGCGAAGGGCGGCGATGGCAAGCGCTCGTGTGGATCCGGTTCGTCCCGGTGGCACACACGCTGGCACCACTGGCGGCCGGCGCATCCGGCAAGTCGTTCCGGTGGTTCCTCAGCTGGTCGGTGGCGAGCTCGCTGCTCTGGTCCACCCTCTACACCGGGCTGGGTGCCGCGGCCCGGGCCTCCTCCGAGCGCGCGGCACCCTGGATGCCGTTCGTCACGCTGCTGGTTCCTGTGGTGGCGATCAGCGGCGCGGCCATCCACCGGATGGTACGGCGACGCGGCACGCGGCACGACGTGTGCGAGTTCGCCGCCCTGCCCCGGCCGGCCGGGATCGTCAAGGCACAGATGGTGCGGGCATCAGGAGATCGACATTTCCTCTGAGCACAGCAAGGTAGGTGTTGTTGAGTGTGTCCCCGGGAGCCACGCCCAGTTCGTCGGCGAGGTAGCGGCGAGCCGCGTGGAACATGTCGATCGCCTCGCTCTGCCGGTCACAGCGGTAGAGGGAGATCATGAGCTGGGAACGGAGCTTCTCGCGGGTCGGGTACTCCGAAACGAGGGCCGTCAGTTCCGGGATGATGCTCCGATGCCGGCCGAGGCCGAGGTCAGCCTCGATCCTGCTCTCGTGAGCCGCGTTCCTGAGCTCGTCGAGCCTGGGTCTCTCGGCATCCTCGAGGTAGCTCGTCACGTTGGTGAGCGCGGACCCTCGCCACAGACTGAGGGCGCGCCGCAGGGACTCGGCAGCCGACGCATAGTCTCCGCGGGCCAGTTCGCCCTGGCCGATCCGGCAGAGTTCCTCGAACTCCACGACGTCCAGCCGGGACCCGTTCATTCTGAGCAGGTACCCCGACCCCTTCCGCTCCACTTGAACATCGTGGCCGAGCGCTTTCCGCAGCCTGGAGATGTACGTGTAGATCTGGGCGCTTCGGGTGGCCGGAGGCTGCGCACCCCACAGTAAGTAGCTCATGCGGTCACTCCCGACAAGCCTCTCCCTGGCGAGGAGGAGCGACGCAAGGACGGTGGAGATCTTCGATCCGGAAATGATCACTTCGCAGTCACGACCGCTCGCCTGCACTGGACCGAGGAGCTGGAATTCCACTTTCTCTCCCTGAGATCAATGGCGCGCCTCGGGGCTTGGCGTGGGTCGCAGGCATGAAGGGTTTGGGCGTCGGCATCATCACGACTCGCCCACTCCCGGTCCGGACAGCACACCGACCGATACGATCGGCGTAGCTTGAGAACACGCCGTCGAGGAACCATCGAAAAGCCCCACCAGCGGTGTGTACGAATCCCCCGCGCTTCCGGCTTTGCCAAAAACCTACGAGACGTTCGACGATATCCGCCCAAACTCTCGCTTCAAATCGAACACCGAACATCCAAAGTGTAACGGCGCCCAGACCACACCGTCAACACAAAACAAATTCAAACTACCAAGGTGGCGGCCCCTTTCACCCCACCCTTCCGATGGCCACGCATGAGATCGTGACACGGTCTTCGAGCGCACGCTGCTCGGTATATCCGGACATAGGGAACGCATGCGTCTTCATCAGAATAATCCCGTTCGAAGAGACAAATTTGAAGAAGTCGTCCGGGGTGTTCCACAGGTAGATGTGATCCGGAGCCGGACTATTCACAGGAACATTGATGAAGATCTCGGCCCCCGGCCGCATGACGCCGGCAAGGGAGCGCAGCACCTCTCCCGGATTGTCCACGTGCTCCAGCAGTTCGCTGGCCACGACACGGTCGAACCCGTCGTTCCCGAGCACTCCGTCCTGAATGTCGTGCAACGCGAGATCTACGCCGCTCACGCCCATTTCGGCGAGGTTCCTCCGCGTGTACTGGAGGCTCCCGGGGCTGATGTCCCAGCCGGTGAGCGCCTGAGTGGCATGCCGGGCGGCAAGGGCCAGAAACAGGCCATGCCCCGGGCCGACCTCCAGGATCCGGCTCCCCGAATCGCAGCGGGACAGGAAATCGCGTACGTACATCCGGGAGACGTCGGCATGGTTGCGCCACAGGACCTGGGAAAGCAAAAGGCCCCGGTGATAGTGCTGGATGTCGTCGGAATCGTAGAACCCCGACTCCTCCACTTCACGGACCGATGCGTGGCGATAGCAACCGTGTCTGCGAAAGTACAGCTCCTCGTCGAGAAGCCTTCGGCACACCCAGCGATAACTGGCCACTACGGCGGCTATCTCCGGCTCCACCAGCTTCCATACGAGGCTCGCGATCTCCTCCGTGTCGCGCAGCGAACGCGAGTCGAGGCCCGCCAGGCTGCCCGTCAGAAATTTCTCGTGCTCGGGCCACAGATCGACGACATGCGAAATGATCTTGGCGAGGGCCGGAGCGTCCTGTGCGACGGCGAATTCGGCAGCGGCCGGCATCTCAGACGGCCCCTATCCGGCCCGAAGCGGAATCCTGCGACTCCAGTTGCAACACAAAATCTGTGAGCGCATCGATGGTGGGGTATTCCCAGGGGACATTGGCGTCCAGCTCATGACCGACTCGTTCTTCGATTTGAACGAGCAAAGAGGTGGCACCGATGGAATCAAGGCCGTACGACGACATCGGCTCGGCCGGCTTGATGTCCTCGGGTGCCATGCGCACATGGGCGGCGACGCACTCGGCCAGCCAGGCAGCCAGTGTCTCTCGTGCCAGGCGGTCGGCGGGGGCGGTCATTTCGTCTCCTCGAATTGTCGGACGGGTCGGCGTAGCTGCCGCTCGGCGGCGGCCATCAGCCTTGCCAGACCGGGGCCAGCTCACCGGCCAGATAGCGGCGGCGCATCTCACCGCGCCGCACCTTTCCGCTGGTGGTGCGGGCGACGGAACCGGGTCTGAGCAGGATGACGGTGCTCTCCGTGCCGAACTCGCGGGCGACGGTCAGCTTCATCGCCGTGCCCAGCGCCTGGAGCAGGTCGCCGTCGCTCCCGCGCACCTCGTGCGCCACGACCACGTGCTCGTCCCCCGGTTCGGCTTCCGAGGGGGACACCCCGAAGGCCGCGCCGACCTGGCCGAGTTCAGGGTGCTGGGTGCGAAGTTCGTGCTCGATGTCATGGGGGTACAGATTGCGGCCGCGCACGATGAGCAGGTCCTTGATGCGCCCGCTCACAAAGACGTCCCGGTCCACGACGATCCCGAGATCACCGGTGCGCAGCCACCCTCCGTCACCGTCCGCGAGGGCGGCGTCGAACGTCGCCCGGGACGCTTCCTTCCGCCCCCAGTACCCCGGCGAGACGCTGGGGCCCCGCAGCCAGATCTCGCCGAGGCCGTCCGGGGGCGCCGTCCGCCTCGTGACCGGATCGACGACGCGCACCTCGTAGCTCTCCGCGGGGCCGCACCCGACCAGGTTGCGCGCCGGACGTCCCAGCCGGGCCGGCGCGAACTCGCCCTGTTCGAGCAGCTCCGCGTCGACACTGCGCACGACGGGCCGCCGGCCGGAGACGCCGCTCACATAGACCACGGTTTCGGCCATGCCGTAGCTCGGGCCCAACGACGTCTCCTGGAAGCCGTGGTCGGCGAAGCGTTTCGCGAAGGCCGTGAGGACCGACGCCTGTATCGGCTCCGAGCCGTTGCCCGCGTACTCCCAGCGCGAAAGGTCGAGGCCCTCCACCTGCTTGTCCGTGATCTTGCGCTGACACAGGTCGTAGGCGAAGTTGGGCGCATGGGACACCTGGATGCCGAAGGTGTCGATCATGCGCAGCCAGAGGTGGGGCCGCCGCACGAACGTCATCGGTTGCATCAGGTAGGAGCTGCCACCGGCCATGAGCGCGGGCAGCAGCTGTGCGCTCAGTCCCATGTCGTGGTACAGGGGGAGCCAGCCGCCGGAGCGGTAGCCGGGCCGCTGTCCCATGCCCCGCAGGTAGGACGCGCCGTTGTGCAGCATGTTGCCGTTGGTGATCATGACGCCCTTGGCGTCGCCGGTGGACCCCGAGGTGTATTGGAGGAGCACGACCGTGCCGTGGTCCGTCTCCACCGCGTCACCGGCTTCCAGGACTCCGGAGCCCTGATCCGCGACGTCCGTCGCCACCACTCGGAGCTGGTCGAGACCCTCCTCGGCGCGCCAGTCCAGTACCGCCTCGTAAGCTGACGAATCAGTCAGCACGGTCCGTACGTCGGCGTCTGTCGCGATGGCTCTGAGACGGCGCCGCTGCTGGCGGTACTGTCCGGGCTCCGGTGCGGGTACGGCGATGACACCCGCGTACAGGCAGCCGATGAAGGCGGCTACGAACGACAGCCCCACCGGGTACAGCAACAGGACCCGGTCACCCGGGCTGTTCCGGTGTCGCAGCCGAGCGGCCACCGCACGAGCCTCCTCGTCCAGCTTGCCGTACGTCCATGAACTGACGCCGTCGGGGCCGTCGAGGTGTGCGACATGGGCGACTGCCCGCTCCTCACGGTTCTCACGGACGCGCCGCCGCAGAAGCGCCGCAACACTCGTCGCCGTGGTCAGCTCATCCACGAATCCACTCCTCATTCCGTTTCCGCCGGTCGAATGCCCTCGTAGGCCACTTCGAGCCGGTCGGGGCCGCGCAGGCTGAGGTTGGGCTTGTACGAAAGGCCCGCTGCCGCGAGGCGCGGGTTGACCATGCGCGAGGCGAAGAGTTCGAAGGCGATGCGCACCTCGAGGCGTGCGAGGCCCGCGCCGAGGCAGAAGTGCGGGCCGGCCGAGAACGACAGGTGCGGTGCGCCGGGTGAGCGCAGGATGTCGAAGCGGTCCGGGTCCGGGAACACGTCAGGGTCCCGGTTCGCCGCGCCCAGGAGCAGCACGAGGAAATCGCCCTCCTGAGCGTGTGAGCCGGAGAGGGCCACCGGCTCGCGCGCCACGCGTGAGGTCACGTGCACGGGGGCGTCGTAGCGCAGCACCTCCTCCACCGCGCTGCCCGACAACTCGGGTCGGCCGCGCAGCAGTTCCAGCTGGTCGGGGTTGCGCAGCAGGGCCAGGACGCCGTTGCTGATCAGGTTGACCGTCGTCTCGTGGCCCGCGTTGATGAGCAGGATGCAGGTGGCGAGCAGTTCGTGCTCGTCGAGGCGGTCGCCGGACTCCTCCACCTGTACGAGATGGGAGACGAGGTCGTCACGCGGGTCGGCGCGCCGCCGGGCGATGAGATCGCGGAAGTACTGGATGAACTCGGAGCGCGCCTGCGCCGCTTGGGCCGTGGCGCGCGGGGCGACGAGGCCGGGCAGCGGCGGTTCGAGGGCCTCGGACAGCTTGCCCGACCAGTCCTGGATCAGGTACCGGTCCGCGAAGGGCACCCCGAGCAGTTCGCACATGATCCGCAGCGGCAGTGGATAGGCGAGGTCCGCGACGACCTCGAACCGCCCTTTCGCGGCCGCTTCGGCGAAGAGTGCCTCGGCGGCCTGCCGGATACGCGGCTCCAGGGCGGCGACCACGCGCGGGGTGAACGCCTTGACCACCAGCCTGCGGAGCCGGGTGTGATCCGGCGGGTCCAGGTGCAGGAAGTTCCGGGTCCTTGGCCCCCTGGCGTTCGGGGAGAGGCGCGCGCGTTCGCGTTCGCTGCTCATGGCCGGGTGGCGCAGCACGGCGGAGCAGTCCGCGTGCCGGCCGATGAGCATGAGCCCTTCGGCGGGCCGGGACGGCGACGCGAGCGCCAGCTCCCGCAGGACGGGGTAGGGATCGGCTCGGTTCAGCGGGTCGGTGAGCCGAGTGAGATCGACGGTGTCGGTGCTCATGCTCCGTATCCACCCCATTCGGTCAGCATGCGGGCCTGTTCCGCCTCGCTCGGCGCTCCCGCTTCGGAGACCAGTTGCTCGGGGGCCTCGGCCAGGGAGGCCAGGAGGCCCGAGCACCGGTCGAGCAAGTCGTCCGCCGCGTCCGCGGTGATGACGTCGGGCCGGTAGTTCAGTGCCAGTTCCAGGCAGTCGCCGCGGACGGCCGCCAGTCGCAGCGGGTACGGAGTTCCTTCGACGAGCGCATGGGTGGACACCCGCAGTCCGCCTGCCGTGATGTCGAGGTCCTTGGCGTTCATCGAGGCGTCGAGGAAGACCGTGGTGGTGTCGAACAGTGCGCTGTGTCCGGTCAGTTGCTGGATACGGGAGAGGCCCACGTGGTGGTGATCCATCACCTGCGCCTGCTGCTCCTGGAGTTGCACGAGCATGTCGGACAACTTCACGCCCGGCCGCAGCCTGACCCGTACCGGCAGGGTGTTGGTGAACAGGCCCACCATCCGCTCCATCCCAGGCACCTCCGGTGGCCTGCCGGAGACGGACGTGCCGAACACGACATCGTCCGAACCGGTCCACCGGAACAGTTGCAGGGCCCAGACTCCTTGCACCGCGGTGTTGAGCGTGACCCCGTGGTGACGGCACCAGGCGACCAGGCGGGCGGTGTCCACGTGAGTCAACCGCGCGGACAGGGTGCGCTGTTCGAGACGCGCGGACTCGGCCGCGCCGGGCGCCACCAGGGTGGGCCCGGCCAGGCCGGCCAGTGCGGCGGTCCAGGCACGGTCGGCCGCGGCACCGTCCTGGGCTGCGACCCAGGACAGGTAGGCGCGGTAGGGGGCCACCGCCGGCAGCGGGCCGGCCTGTTCGGGTCCCGCGTAGAGGGCGAACAGTTCACGCAGCAGGACCGGCGTCGACCAGGCGTCCACAAGGATGTGCTGTCCGGTGATCACCAGCCGGTGCAGTCCTGGCGCCAGGGCGAGCAGCCGGAACCGCAGGAGCGGCGGACGGGCGAGGTCGAAGGGCCGGGTGCGGTCATCGGCGGCCAGCCGCGTCGCCCGCTCCTCCCTTTGCCCGGGGGTCAGCTCGGACAGGTCGGCCGTGTCCCAGGGCACGGGGAGCGAGGCGTGGATCGCCTGGACCGCCCGGTCGCCCACGTCGTGCACGAATGCGGCACGCAGATTGCCGTGCCGGTCGATCACCTGTTGGGCCGCTGTGTGCAGTGCCGTCACATCGAGCTCACCGCGGAGGTCCATCTGGAGCTGGGCCGCGTAGACGTCGGCGTCCCCTTCATGGAGCAACTCGTGAAAGAGGAAGCCCTCCTGGAGCGGGGACAGCGGCAGCACCTCGCTGACGCCGGGATTCGTCCGCCGCAGCCGGGCGAGCACCTCGTCCTCGTCGGGCAGCAGCACGGGGTCCGGGCCCGCGCGGTCGCCGCCCGGGTCGCCGGGGCCGGCAGCGGCGGCGAGGCTCTCGACCGTGCGGTGCTGGAAGATGTCGCGGACGGTGATCGCCACGCCCTCGCGGCATGCCGCCGACGCCAGACGGGTGGCGATGATGCTGTCGCCGCCCAGGTCGAAGAAGAAGTCGTCCGCGCCCACCCTTTCCAGGCCGAGGGCCTCCGCCATGAGCCCGCACAGCACCTTCTCGCGCTGGGTACGGGGCTCGCGGCTGGAGGTGAGCGCGGAGAAGTCGGGTGCGGGCAGCCGGCCGGTGTCCACCTTTCCGTTGGCGGTCAGCGGCCACTCCCGTCCTTCGAGAACCACCACCGCCGCCGGCACCATGAAGTCCGGCAGCCTGGTGCGGGCCCAGGCGCGGATGTCCGCGGCGTGCGGACGCGCTCCGGCGAGGGGTGCGACGTACCCGACGAGCCTGCGCTCGCCCCGCTCGTCCTCCCGGACGAGGACCTCCGCGGAAGCCACCTCGGCATGGTCGGTGAGCACGGCCTGCACCTCACCCGGCTCGATCCGGTAGCCGCGGATCTTCACTTGTCCGTCGGTGCGTCCGATGTAGTCCAGCGGTCCGTCCGCTCGGCGGCGCACCAGGTCGCCGGTGCGGTACATCCGGGCGCCGGGCGGCCCGAAGGGGCAGGGCACGAACCCCTCGGCGGTCACGGCGGGCAGCCGCCAGTAGCCGCGGGCCAGTCCGGCTCCGGACACGTACAGCTCGCCCGTGGTGCCCGGCGGGACCGGGCGCAGCTCGTCGTCGAGGATGAACGCCCGGGTGTTGGACAGTGGGAAGCCGATCGGTGCGTGCTGCTCGCCGACGAGCGGGGCGCTGGCGGTGGCGGCGACCGTGTTCTCGGTCGGGCCGTACACATTGGCCACCCGGCACCGTGCCGACCAGCGCCCGATGACGCCCGGGCTGGGAGCTGAGCCGCCGATCATGAGGTTGACGAGGTCCGGGAGATCGTCGTCGGGAATGGTCTCCGCCATGGTCGGCGTCCAGCCGGCGTGGGTGATCCGCTGCTCGCGCATGAACTCGGTCAGCTCCGGGCCCGGCAGGGACGCGTGCGGCGGCGTCAGGACCACCCGCGCCCCCGCCTTCCAGGCCGGCCAGAAGTCCGCGCCGGACGCGTCGAAGCTCAGGGAGAGGAACTGGAGCACCCGGTGGTGGGGTTCGGCACGGAGTACGCGGGCGTAGACGCCCGCGAAACTCACGACGCTGCCTTGGCTGATCACCACGCCCTTGGGCAGGCCCGTCGAACCTGACGTGTAGATCGTGTAGGCGGCGTTCGCCGCGCCGAGCCGTCCTGCCCGCTCCTCCTGAGTCACATCGTGATCGGCCTCCTCGCGCCGGCCCTGTGCGTCGACGGCCAGGCATGGCACACCGGCCGGCACGACGAAGCCGGAGTCCTGGGCGGTCACCACACAGACCGGGGCGCAGTCGTCGAGCATGCGGGACACCCGCTCGGCCGGGTAGGCGACGTCGATCGGCACGTAGGCCGCGCCCGCCTTGACCACTGCCAGCAGGGCGACGAAGAAGTCCGTCGAGCGGGGCAGCCCGAGTGCGACGAAGCGTTCGGGACCGGCACCGTGCGCGATGAGTGTGCGCGCGAACCTGTTCGCCCGGCGGTTGAGCTGGGCGTACGTAAGGGTCTCGTCCAGCGTGGCGAGCGCCACCGCGTCCGGGGTCCGGCGCACCTGGTCCTCGAACAGCTCCGGAAGGGTCGTGTCCGGGACACGCGTACGCGGATCGTCGGCGCCCTCAGTGAGCTCCCGCTCCTCCGCCTCGCTCAGCAGGGGCAGCTCACCGACCGGAGTGTCCGGTCGGGCGACCGCCGCTTCCAGGAAGCGCAGGAAGCGCGCCCGGTGCCCGTCGAGCGTCACGGCGTCGCACTGCGTGGCGTCGGCGTCGAACACGAGCTGCGGCGCGTGCCCGTCGCGGCGGTCGAAGACGTGGAGCGCCAGGTCGCCGGTCGTCGCGGGCAGCAGGCTGCGGAGCGCGGCCGGGATGCCGTCGAAGTCGAGCCGGAGGTCGAAGGACATCACGTTGATCATCACGCCGAGCAGGCCCTGGCCGTCCGCCGCCAGGCCCAGCTCCCTGCGGAGGTCCTCGTGCAGGTAGCGCTGGTGCTTGAGCACGACGCGGATCTCCCGCGCCACGGTCGGCAGCAGGCTGGAGAGCGAGTCGTCGTCGCTCACCGGCAGCCGCAGCGGCATCGCGTTGGCGGTCAGGAACGGGGCCCGCATCATGGCGGGGGTCATTCGGGCCGTGAGCGGCAACGTCAGCACGACTTCGCGCTGCCTCGTGGTCCGGGCGGTGTAAGCGGCCATGGTGGCGATGAGCGTCGCCGGCCATTCGGCTCCGGCGGCTCGGGCGATCTCCCTGAGCCGCCGCTCGGTCTCCTCGCTCAAGGCGCTGGTCCGGTTGAGGGTCGGCACGTCGGTGCCGCGGCTCCGTGCGCCCTGCGCGCGGTCCTCCACCAACCGGGTGGGGGTGGGCCGGTCCGCGAAACGCTCGACCCAGTACGCCCGGTCGCGGGCGAACGCGCGGGACGCGTGGTAGGCGGCTTCCTCCTCCGCCAGCTCGTCCAGTGTCGTGAACTCCGCCGCGGGGGCGGGCCGGTTCGCGACCAGTGCGGTGTAGAGCTGCGCGAGCCTGCGCAGCAGCAGCGACTCGCCGTAGGCGTCGATGAGGATGTGGTGGAAGCAGTGGTAGTAGAAGAACCGGTCCGTGGCCAGCTGAAGCAGCGCGTAGGCCGAGGGCGCCGCGGTCAGGTCGATGGGCCGCAGCGCCTGGGTCCGCATCCACTCCAGGGCGGCCGCCTCGGGGTCGGCCTCCCGGGTGAGGTCGAGCAGCGGCAGCTCGGCGTCGCCTTCACCGACGACCTGATACAGCCCGTCGTCCTCGATGACGGCGCTGATCCGCATGACCTCGGTCTCCTGCCGCAGCCGGCGCCAGGCCTCGGCCAGGAGGGCCGTGTCGAGGCGCCCACGGAAGTCCACGTACTGACTGACGTTGTACTGGTGGCCCGAGGAGTCGGCCTGGTGGCCGTACCAGACGCCCGCCTGGACGGCGGTCAGGGGGAAGCGCCGCGTCCGTGCCTCAGACATGCGCCGCCTCCGCCGTCAGCAGGCCCTTCACGAGCAGATCCATGACGTCGCGCGGTGACTTCTCGAAGTAGAAGTGGCCGCCGTCCAGTTCGCGCACCTGGCAGGCGGCCATGGTGCAGGCGCCCCAGCGTTCGGCGTCGGCCTGGGTGACGGACGGGTCGTCCTTGCCGATGATCGCGGTGATCGGACAGGTCAAAGGGGCGCCGGGGACATGCCGGTAGCTCTCCACCATGCTCAGGTCGTGGCGCAGGACGGGCAGGACGAGGCGGGACAGCTCCTCGTTCTCCAGCAGGGCCGCGCCCTCGCCGCCCAGTCTGCGTACGAACGCCTTGACCGCGGCGTCGTCCAGGCGCAGCCCGTTGGGGCGGCAGTGGGCGGGGGCTTTGCGGGCCGAGGCGAAGAGGCGCACCAGCGGGGTGGGGAACCGGGGCTGGAGCAGCCGCGCCGCCTCGAAGGCCACGGTGGCGCCCATGCTGTGGCCGAAGAACGCCGTCGGCCGGTCGAGCCGTTCCCCGACGGCGGCCGCGGTCCACGCGGCGAGTTCGGCGACGTCCCGCGGCAGGGGGTCGCCCAAGCGGTCCTGCCTGCCGGGGTACTGCACGACGGCGACCTCGATCGCGGCGGGCAGCAGGGCACCCCAGTCGCGGAAGGCGCTCGCGGCGCCTCCGGCGTGCGGGAAGCAGACGAGCCGGATGCGGGCGCGGGGGCGTGGTGTGGAGACACGCAGCCAGGTGTTCCAGGAAGTGGCCACGTCTCAGCCCACCCGCTGGGCCGAGTGGGCCGTGAGGTCCGCGGGGCCGGTGGTGTCCGGGGCCGCGGGCGGGGTGAACGCCTCGGCCATGGCCACCGCGATGCGCCGGTCGCCGGTGAACGGCTCGCGCCCGTGCGAGGCGAGCATGTTGTCCACGACGAGCAGGTCGTCCTGCTGCCAGTCGAACCGCGTGGAGCAGGAGCGGTAGCAGTCCCTGAGGTGGGCGACCACGTCGTTGGGGATGGGCGCGCCGTCGCCGTAGTACGTGTTGCTCGGCAGGCTCTCCTCGCCGAAGAGGCTCAGGAGGCCCTCGCTCACCTCCTCGGGGAGGGTCGTGTGGTGGAAGAAGGTGATGTGGTTGAACCACACCTGCTCGGCGGTCTCCGGGTGGAGGTGGATCGCGCGCCGCACGGCCCGGGTGCGCAGTACGTCCTCGCCCGTCCACTCGAAGTCGACGTCTCTTGTGCGGCAGTACCGCTCTGCCTCGTCACGGTCGTCGGTGTTGAAGATGTAACGCCATGACGCCCCGAACTCCTCGTGGAAGTTGCGGACGACCATCCAGCCGCGGCGGGCGAACTCCTCGCGGACCGCGGGGTCGATCATCTTGTTCAGGCGCCGCGTGTCGGCGAGCGGCGTGGCGCCGCGGGTGGCGGGCGGCCGGTCGCAGTAGAAGAACAGCAGGCGGGGCCAGGACGCCTGGTAGGAGTTCTCGTTGTGGAGGAAGATCTCCTCATCCGGCGGGTAGTCCGTGGACGTGTAGACGTTGCCCTTGATGGAGCTTCTCGGTGAAGAGCGTTCGGCGTAGGCGAGCGGCTCCCCCGACATGGTGCGCACGGCCTGCTCGAAGCCCGGTACGCCTCCGATGCGGAACCCCCGCAGCAGCACGGCGCCGTGCTGCGACAACTGCGAACGCAGGGCGTCCTGGTTGTCGCGTATGTAGCCGCTGACGTCCGGGGCGTCCCGATCGCCTTCCACGGTGAGGGGCAACGCCGGCTCCCGGCCCCCGTGCGCAGTCATGAGTACGTGCCTCCGAGCGGTGTGAAAGGACAGAACGTGAAGCGGCGGTCGGGCGGCTGCTCAGTCGGACATGGCGACGAGCACGCGGCGGGGCCCTTCGAAGGGGCGGCGGCCGTGCCCCACGAGAACGTTGTCGATGAGCAGGAGGTCGCCGACCCGCCAGTCGACGTCCACGGCGGACGCCAGGCCGCGCTCCTGGATCTGTGCGATGTACTCGGCGGGAATGGGAGTGCCGTCTGCGAAGGTGACCGACTGCGGCATCTCCTCCTCGGGCATGATCTGGGCGAGGGCGGCCGCGGTCTGGTCGCCCAGGCCCGAGGCGTGCCACTGGTCGGCTTGGTTGAACCAGACCTCGGCCCCGGAGACCGGATGGCGTGTGGTGGAATTCCGGATCTGGCTCACCCGGAGACCGCCGTCGGGGCGCCACTCCCACTCGGACTGCCCCTTGTCCAGGAAGCGCTCGACCTCGTCACGGTCCTCCGTCTCGAAGGTCTGCTGCCAGCTCCGTCCGAGTCCCATGCCGCCGTGCAGGTTCTGCGTGTAGCGCACACCTCCCGCGAAGGCCTCGCGGACCTCCGGGTCGAGTGCGGCGAGCCAGCGGACGCCGTCGACCACAGGCGTCGCGCCGCCGCTCAGCGGTGCCCTCTCGCAGTAGAAGAGCAGCCGGGCCGGCCACTGATGGGCGTACGACATCTCATTGTGCATGGAGATGGTGTACTGAGGCGGGTACTCCGTCGACGTGTAGACGTTCTGGCCGACCTTGGTACGCGGCGAGTTGCCGTGCACATAGGCGAGCCGGTGCGGCACCAGCACGTCCATGACCGCTTCGAGCTCGGACGTCTCGACCCCGAACCCGCGGAACGTGAGGGCCTTCCGCTCGACCAGAGCCGCGTCGAGCCGCTCCTTGTCCTGGAGGTATGCCACGAGTCCACCGGCATCGGCCGTGGCGCCGGTCTCTTCCGGAGTGACCTCGAACGGTGCCCACATCGGGTTGTCGTGCACCCTGTTGCTCCTTTCGTCGTCCGCATCCAATCTCCGGCGCGGACCTATATTTCTTAGCTAATGGGGCTACTCGAGGTACCGCAGAAGGCGGAGTGCAGCAGGCGGGCGACGATCGGCGGCGCCCGCAACTCGCCCCGGCGTGTAGGGCAGATGAGGTAGACGAGCCGGCGTTCGGGGGTCGCGCCGGTCACGATGCCGGCGAGATAGCCGTGCACGATGCCGACCATCCCCCACACGGTCACGTCTCCGGGCAGCGTCACGCTGTCGAGACCCGCTCCGCAGAACGCGCGACCGCCCTTCGCGTACGGCACGTCGGGTACGCGGTACATCTCCCGCGCGATGTCGGGGGGCAGCAGGTCACCCGCGGTGAGGGCGTCCAGGAAGCGGTCGAGGTCGGCCACCGTGGACACCATCTCGCCGGCCGCGCCGTGCAGCGAGGGGCTGTGCCGGGTCACGTCCACGCCCTCGTCGTATCCGCGGACGAAAGGTACGGGCAGGTCGGGGTCGTCGCCGGGGAGGTGCGTGTGGTCGAGGCCCAGTGGGCGAAGCACCCGGTCCCGGGTCACCTCGGCGTAGGGGCGCCCGGTGACCTGTTCGACGAGCATGCCGAGCGCGACGTAGTTGGCCCGGGTGATCTGCTGCCGGGTGCCGGTCGGGAAGGCGAGCGGGCGGCTCCGGGCTCGGGCGATGAGCTGGTCCGGGGTGAAGGTGTCGAAGCGATGGCGCAGGAACCAGGCGGTGTCGTTGTAGCGGACGTCGCTCTCGTCCACGAGGCCGCTGGTGTGGTCCAGCAGGCTGCGTACGGTGACGGTCGCGGGCAGCAGGCCGGGCAGCCGGCGTTCCACCGGCTCGTCGAGCTCGATCCGCCCCTCGGCGACGAGGCTCAGCACGGCCACGGCGAGGAACGTCTTGGTGACCCCGCCGATGCGGAAGTGCTGGCCGGCGTGGAGCGGGGCGCCGGTGTCGAGGTCCGCGGCCCCCGAGCCGAAGGTGCTGGTGCCGTCGGGTCCGGTCAGCCTGACCAGGAAGGCGCTCGCCTCCGTGTCCGGGCGCCGCCCGATCACGTCGTGCACGGCATCATGCGTCATCTCGCGCCGCCGCTTCGGGCGCGACGGGGGCCTTCTACCGGTTCGTCCACGGCGTTCGCCCAGCCATCGCTGCCCCGGCCGGTGCCCAGACCGGCCTTCGGTGCTCTGATGTGGTCGGCCACGAAGGTCTGGATGTGCTTGCCGGACTCACCGTTCGTGAGAATCACGAGGCCGTCGCCGGTGCCGAGTTGGGTGAAGGTGCCGTTGCGGTAGCCGACCGTGCGGCCTCCGTGGCCGAATTCGTGGTCGCCGCCGGAGTCGTCGACCACGGAGCCGAGACCGTAGTAGCTGCCGGGGTGCCAGACCATCACCATCTGACGGGCCAGGGGGCGGGTCAGCAGCACGCCGTCGTCGTCGTTGTGGGCCCGGCGGATTTCGAGGGCCACCTTGGCGAGATCCCGGGCGCTGGCCCACAGGCCGCCTGCTGCCACTTCGTTGCGCACCCGCCAACGGCCCGCGATCGGGGCTCCGTTCGCGTCGTGGCCGATGGCCACCGGCACCGGCGACTTGTCCGGGTGGGCCTGGTCGAAGCTGCTGTCCGCCATCTTCAACGGATCCAGGACGAGGCGCTGCATCAGCGGGCCGAACCGTTCACCGGTGACGTCCTCGAGGAGCTGTTCGAGCACGGAGAAGTTGATGTTGGTCTTCTTGAACACCTGCCCCGCACGGTGTTCCGCGCGGACGGGCTCATTGGCCGCGGGCGGGGCTCCGCGCAGGACCTCGAGGATCGTCGGCATGGTGGCGCCGGGCAGATGGTTGGTGGGCGGCACGTGACTCAGACCGGCCTGGTGGCTGAGGAGCTCCCGCAGGGTGATGCCCGTGCTCCGCGGGACCTGCCAGGACGTCAGGTAGTGGTCGATGTCCTCGTCCAGGTTGAGGACCTTGTCGGCCACGAGCCGCAGGACGCCGAGCACGGTGACGTGCTTGCTGATCGAGGCGACCTGGAACGGCGTGCTCGCGGTGACGGGTGCGGGGCGGTCCGCCGCGGTGACGCCGTACCCCGCGAGGGTGGTCACCTCGCCGCCGCGCAGCAGGGCGAGGCCCACGCCCGGTACGGCGTGGCGGTCCATCGCGGCGAGTACGGCGTCCTCGGGGACCGAGGGCGCGGTGTCTGGGCGGGAGCGTCCCGTGGACGGGACGGGGGCCGTGTCGGTAGCGGGGGTGAGGTCGGAAACCATGGTCGTGTCTCGCCCTTCCACAAGGGAGTCGATCACTGCGGCCAGATCGCTGAGGACATCGTGTTCGTAGAGCATCCGAAGGGTCAGGGGCATGCCCTGCCGGTGGGCCGCGGCGATCACTCTGGTGATGCGCAGGGAGTCGCCGCCGTTCTCGAAGAACCGGTCGTGCGCGCCCACCCGTTCGAGGCGCAGCACCCTGGACCAGATGTCGGCGAGCGCCCGCTCGGTCGCTGTGCGGGGCTCGACGTGGTCTTTCCGCGGGCCGTTCGGCAGCGCGGGCAGGGCGCGATGGTCCGTTTTGCCCGACGCGGTGAGCGGTATGCGCTCGACGCCCACGAAGACCGCGGGCACCAGAGCCGCCGGCAGTGACTCGGTGAGGGCGCGGCGCAGAGCGGTGCCGTCCGGGGCGTCGGGTCCGGACGGCACGGTGTACGCGACCAGTCTCCGGTTGCCGTGTTCGTCGTCCCGCGGCACGACCGCGGCATCGGCGACGCCGGGCAGCGCACGCAGCGCGACGGCCACCTCGCCGGGTTCCACGCGGACGCCGTTGATCTTCACCTGGTCGTCGGCACGGCCGATGAACTCCACGGTGCCGTCGAACAGGACCCGGGCCAGGTCACCGGTGCGGTACAGGCGCGCACCGGGCGGCCCGAAGGGATCGGGCACAAACCGCTCGGCGGTGAGCTCAGGCCGGCCCAGATAACCGCGGGCCACACCGACACCACCCACACACAACTCGCCCACCACACCCACCGGCACCGAGCGCAGATTCCCGTCAAGCACCTGCGACGAGACACCGGGCAGCGGGCGCCCGATGGGTACCGGGCCCGTCTCCTGCCCGGGGTCGTAACGGTGCGCCGTGGCGTCGATGGTGCACTCGGTGGGGCCGTACGTGTTCCACAGGGCGAGCGGTCGTCCGCCCACGATGCGCCTGGCGAGGTCGGCGTCGAGCGGCTCTCCGGCGGAGAAGACGAGTCGCAGTGCCGTACCGTCCGCCCATCGCGGGGACTCCACGAGCGTCCGCAGCACGGTGGGGACCGCCTGGAGCACGGTCACCCGCTCGTCGGCCAGCGCGCGGTTCATCGTCCCGGGGTCGCGTTCGGCGCCGGGCGGGGCGAGGACCAGCGTTCCGCCGCTCACCAGGGGAGCGAAGATCTCCCACACGGCGGCGTCGAAGCTCGGTGCGGTCTTGTGCAGCGTACGGTCATCCGCGCGCAGGCCGATCGCTTCGACGGCCCACCGGACACGGTTGGCGAGGCCGCGGTGGGTGACCTGGACGCCCTTGGGCCGCCCCGTCGATCCCGAGGTGTACATCAGATAGGCGAGGTGCGCCCCGGAGTGCGCCGGTACGGGGTCCGGTTCCGTCGCCGGTGCCGTCGCGACCCGGGCCGCGTCCGCGCCGTCGAGCACGAGCACGCGACCGGTGAAGGCGGCGCCCGGGCTTCCTGCGAACGCGCCCGACGTCACGAGCACCGAGGCTCCCGAGTCGGCCATCGTGTGGCGCAGCCGTGCCGGAGGACCGTCGGGGTCGACGGGGACGTAGGCGCCACCGGCTTTCCAGACGGCCCACAGCGCCACCACCAGGTCCACCCCACGCTCCAGGCACACCCCCACCAGCGTCTCTACGCCGACTCCCGCGCCCCGCAGCACATGCGCGAGGCGGTTCACCCGCTCCACCACCTCCCCGTACGACAACTCCACACCACCGGCCGACACGGCCACCGCCCCCGGCGTCAGCCGCACCCGCTCGGCAAGCAACTCCGGCACCAGCACCTCGGGCCCACCCAACTCAGCGGCCCGCAGCCCCGCCAATACCTCCCGCTCCCCCGACGGCAGGAACACCTCCCCGGCATCCCCGTCACCGTCGGCCACCATCGCCTCAAGGACCGCACGGAACATCGCCGCCACCCGCGCCGCGTTCGCACGGCTCAGCACCCCGGTATGCGTGCTGAGCCCGATGTGGCCGGCCTGTGCGGTCACCGCCAGGTCGAACTCCGTCGCCCCGGCGGTGAGCGTGGGATTCACGTCGATCCGGCCGGTGTCGATACTGCTGAAGTCGAGGTAGTTGAAGGAGACGTCGACGAGCCGCCCTTCGCCGGCCATGCGCTGGATCTCCGGCATCGGGAAACGCCGGTGCGGCCACAGCTCCACCTCCCGGTCGAAGACCTGCCGCACCCACTCCCGCCACGTACCACCCGCACGGCCGGAGGCGAACGGGACCGTGTTGAGGTACATGCCGTAGACGCGGTCGGCGCCGAGCGCCTCAGGCCGGGCGTCACAGACGAGGCCGGTACAGAAGGTCTCCTCCTCGGTGAGCGAGCCGAGCACCTTCAGATGGGCCGCGAGCAGCACGCTCTTGAGCGAGACGCCCGACCGGCTCGCGAAGGCCCTCAGTCCGTCCGCGAGGTCGTCGACGGGGACGCGGAGCCGGACGCGTTCGCGGGCGGCTCCGGGAGTGCCCCAGTCCGCGGGCAGCGTGAACCGGCGATATCTCTCGATCACCCCGCTCCAGTAGGAGCGGTCGTCGGGCGAGGCGAGCGCCTCCAGTTCGCCTGCGATGAAGTCCGCGTAACGCACCGCCGCGGGCGGCGGGCTCGTGGGCGTCGTCCCGTTCCTGACCTCCTCGTAGCAGCCGAGGAGCTCCACCAGCAGGTTGTAGTGGCTCCATCCCTCGGAGATCGCGTGGCAGCGGACGACGGTCAGCCACCAGGCTCCGTCGCCCTCCTGGTGCGCGCACAGCCGCAGCAGAGGCGGTGATGCCAGGTCGAAGGGGCGGTCCCGCTCCTGGGCCTGGTATTCGTCGAGAGAGTTCTTGATCTGTTCGGCGGTCAGACCGCCCAGGTCCCGCAGGCGTACCGGGACTTCGGCGGCGGGATGCACCAGCTGCATCGGTACGGAGAAGGTGTGCAGGTCGAACGACGTGCGCAGGGCTTCGTGCCGTTCCACCACTGTCTGCGCCGCACGGCGCAACGCCTCCGGGGAGACGGAGTGTTCGTCACGTATCCGGAAGGAGGAGACGCTGTGGTACGGATGCAGGGAGTCGTCGGAGAGCATTTCCACGACCATGCCGATCTGCGTCTGGGCCATGGGGTACGCGTCGACGACGCCGTCCGGCACCAGCTCACGGTCCCGCGCGTCCACCAACGCGAACGGCGCCACCGACTCCTGCGACTCCGCCGCGGGCCGATCCACCAGCACCTCACACAGACCCGCCACCGTCCGCAGGCCGAACACATCCCGCACCGACACCGAAAGACCCGCGGCCCGCAACGCACCCACCAACGCCACCGCACGGATCGAATCCCCGCCCAGATCGAAGAACCCGTCGAAGACCCCGACCCGCTCCACACCCAGCACCTCCCCCCACACACCCGCCACCCGCTCCTCCAACCCCGAACGCGGCCCCACCTGGGCGGTGCTCAGGGATTCGCCGTCGGGAGCGGGCAGAGCGGCGCGGTCGAGCTTGCCGTTGGCGTTCAGCGGCAGCTCGTCCAGCGGCACGAAAGCCGCGGGCACGAGGTGGGAGGGCAAGGTCCGTTCGAGAGCGGCGCGCAGCTCCGCGCCGTCGGGGGTGGCGCCTTCGGCGGGCACCACGTAGGCGACGAGGGCGGGCCCGCGGCCCAGGGTGGAGACCACGACGCAGGCTTCCGCGACCCCTGGCAGCGTGACGAGGGCGGCCTCGGCCTCACCGGGCTCGACGCGGTGGCCGCGAATCTTCACCTGGTCGTCGGTGCGGCCGACGAACTCCACGGTGCCGTCGAACAGGACCCGGGCCAGGTCACCGGTGCGGTACAGGCGCGCACCGGGCGGCCCGAAGGGATCGGGGACAAACCGCTCGGCGGTGAGCTCAGGCCGGCCCAGATAACCGCGGGCCACACCGACACCACCCACACACAACTCGCCCACCACGCCCACCGGCACCGAGCGCAGGCCCTCATCGACCGTGTGCAGGGAGACACCCGGCAAGGGACGTCCGATCGGGACCCGGTCGGGGGCAGGCGAGATGTTCACCGGCATGACGGACGCACCCACGGTCGTCTCGGTCGGGCCGTACTCGTTGATCAGCCGCCCCGGGCCCAGCCACCCCAGCCAGCGATCGGCCGCGGATCCGGTCAGGGTCTCCCCCGCCGACAGCACGGTCTCGGCCAGCGCCCTCGCGCGCTTCCCGTCCAATCGGCTCGCCAGTACCTCCAAATGGCTGGGAGTCAGCTTCAGGAAGCTGAAGGGGCCGGCTGCGCACAAGTCGTCCGCCAGATCCGCGAGGTCACCGTCCTCGGGCCACATCCACAGACGCTGTCCGCTGACCAGCGTTGCCCAGAGGTTGGGTACGACGAGATCGAAGGCCACCGACGAGAACAGCGCGGATCCGCCCTCGCCGTGGGAGGTCAGGGTTTGCGCGGCCCAGCGCACATGGTGGGCGAGGCCGCGGTGGGTGACCTGGACGCCCTTGGGCCGCCCCGTCGATCCAGAGGTGTGGATCACGTAGGCCAACTGGTTCGGATCGAGCGGTGCGTCCAGCGGTTGCGGGTCGAACGGGACGCTGCCCACCATTTCCGAGGCACTCGTCCGTGCCGCCTCCACCTCGTCGACGCGGACGCAGGCCGCCGACCCCAGGGCCCCCTCCACGGCTGAGGCGACGGAGCCGCCGGTCAGCACGGTCCGGATGCCGGCTTCCCGCACCACCGAGCGCAGCCGGGGCAGGGGGAAGGCCGGGTCCATGGGCACGTAGGCGCCACCGGCTTTCCATACGGCCCACAGCGCCACCACCAGGTCCACCCCACGCTCCAGGCACACCCCCACCAGCGTCTCCGCGCCGACTCCCGCGCCCCGCAGCACCTGCGCGAGGCGGTTCGCCCGCTCCGCCACCTCCCCGTACGACAACTCCACACCACCGGCCGACACGGCCACCGCCCCCGGCGTCAGCCGCACCCGCTCGGCAAGCAACTCCGGCACCAGCACCTCGGGCCCACCCAACTCAGCGGCCCGCAGCCCCGCCAGTACCTCCCGCTCCCCCGACGGCAGGAACACCTCCCCGGCATCCCCGTCACCGTCGGCCACCATCGCCTCAAGGACCGCACGGAACATCGCCGCCACCCGCGCCGCGTTCGCACGGCTCAGTACTCCGGTGTGGCTCTTGAGGCTGATGCGTCGGGAGAGCGTGGTGACGGCGAGGTCGAACTCGGTCGTGCCGGGCGCCATGGCGGTGCCGAGATCGGCGACTCCGTCATCGAGGCGGTCGAAGTCCACGTGGTTGATCAGGACGTTGACGAGCCGCCCTCCGCCCGCCATGCGCTGGATCTCCGGCATCGGGAAACGCCGGTGCGGCCACAGCTCCATCTCCCGGTCGAAGACCTGCCGCACCCACTCCCGCCACGTACCACCCGCACGCTCGAAGGCGAACGGGACGGTATTGAGGTGCATGCCGTAGATGTGGTCGGCGCCGAGCGCTTCCGGTCGGGTGTGGACGACGACTCCCGCGCTGAACCGCCGCTGATCCGTGAGCGAACCGAGGACCTTGCCGTACGCGGCCACCAGCACGCTCTTCAGGGAGGCGTTCGCCGACGCGGCGAGGGCCCGCAGGCCGTCCTCCAGGTCGTCGAAGGGGACGGACTCCCAGTACGTCCGCACCGGCTCCCGGGGGTCCCCCCACTCGGCCGGGAGGCTGAACCTGGGGTGCGTCTCGACGGTCCTCGTCCAGTACGCGCGGTCCTCGGGCGAGGCGAGTGCCCGCAGTTCACCGGCGATCGAGTCGGCGTAGCGCACCGCGACGGGCGGCCTCGGTGCCACGGCCCGGCCGTCCCTGATCCGCAGGTAGCAGTCGATCAGTTCGCGCATCAGGGAGTGGTAGCTCCACCCCTCGACGATGGCGTGGAACTCCGTGATCGACAGCCACCATCCGTCGTCGCTCACATGGGCGGTCAGCCGCATCATGGGCGGCTCGGCCAGGTCGAAGAAGTGGGCCCGTTCCGTGTCGTGGAACGTGTCGAAGTCGGCGCGCAGCGCCGCCGCGTCCAGGCCCCGGCGGTCGCGCACCACCACGGGCACCGTCGCCGTCGGATGGACCAGCTGCATCGGTACGGAGAAGGTGTGCAGGTCGAAGGAGGTGCGCAGCACCTCGTGCCGGCCGACGACGACCTGCGCCGCCTCGCGCAGTGCCGACACGGAGAACTCCCGGTCGTCGCGCATCCGGGTCGTGGCGACGTTGTGGTAGTTGCTGAACCGGTCGCGGGTCAGCATGTCCACGACCATGCCGATCTGTGCCGACGCCATGGGGTACGCGTCGACGACGCCGTCCGGCACCAGCTCACGGTCCCGCGCGTCCACCAACGCGAACGGCGCCACCGACTCCTGCGACTCCGCCGCGGGCCGATCCGCCAGCACCTCGCACAGACCCGCCACCGTCCGCAGACCGAACACATCCCGCACCGACACCGAAAGACCCGCGGCCCGCAACGCACCCACCAACGCCACCGCACGGATCGAATCCCCGCCCAGATCGAAGAACCCGTCGAAGACCCCGACCCGCTCCACACCCAGCACCTCCCCCCACACACCCGCCACCCGCTCCTCCAACCCCGAACGCGGCCCCACGTACACGGCTTCCGGGAGGAGAGTGGAGCGGTCCGGCCGGGGCAGGCGGTCGCGGTCGAGCTTGCCGTTGGCGTTCAGCGGCAGCGCGTCCAGCGGCACGAAGGCCACGGGGACCATGTACGGAGGGAGCCGTGCCGCGCAGTGTGCGGCCAGCACCCCGGCCTTGACCGTGCTGTCGCCCTGGGGCACCACATAGCCGATCAGCCGGTGGTCGCCGGTGGCCGTGCCGTCGACGACCACGACTGCCTGGCCGACGGCCGGGTGCTCCCGCAGGACGGTCGCGATCTCGCCGGGTTCGACCCGGTAGCCGCGCACCTTGACCTGGTCGTCCGTCCGGCCGAGGAACTGGAGCCGCCCTTCGGGGCCCCGGCGGGCGAGGTCGCCGCTGCGGTACAGGCGGGCGCCGGGCGGCCCGAAGGGGTCGGGCACGAACCGCTCGGCGGTGAGCTCAGGCCGGCCCAGATAGCCGCGGGCCACACCGGGACCACCGACATGGATCTCGCCTCGCCCGCCGTCCGGCACGGGGCAACCGTGGTCGTCGAGCAGATGAACGGTGAGGTCGTCCAGCGGCAGCCCGACGGCATTGGCGGCGAGAGGGTCCAGGTCGTCGCGGGTGACCCGGTGGAAGGTGGTGTGCACGGTCGTCTCGGTGATCCCATACATGTTGACCAGGGCAGGACCGTCCAGGCCGAACCGGTCGGTCCAGGGCCGCAGACCGGAGATGTCGAGGCGTTCGCCCGCGAAGATCACCGTTCGCAGGGCGAGCCGGCCGAGCCGGGGTTCCTCCGCCTCGGCCGCGGCCACCAGGCCGCGGAACGCCGACGGGGTCTGGCTGAGCACGGTGACGCCTTCCCCGGCGAGCAGGTCGATGAGCTCCTGCGGCGTACTGCTGATCTCGTGCGGTACGACGACGAGCCGACCGCCGTGCAGGAGTGCGCCCCACATCTCGAAGACGGCGACGTCGAAGGCGTAGGAGTGGGTCATCGACCAGACGTCGCCCTCCCCGAAGGCGAGGTGCCGGCGTGCGTTGGTCAGCAGGCGGTGGACGTTGGTGTGGGTGAGGGCCACGCCCTTGGGGAGGCCGGTGGATCCAGAGGTGTAGATCGCGTAGACGAGGTTGTCGGGGACGCAGCCGGTCACGGGGGCGTCCGCCGGGGATGTGTGCACCGGATCCTGGTCGTCGTCGAGGACGACGGTCTCGGTGCCGGTGCCGTTCAGCAGGCCGGTGGTCGAGGACTGGGCGAGCACCACCGAGGCTCCGGCGTCCCGCAGCGCGAACCGCAGCCGCTCGCGCGGGTGCGAGGGATCGAGGGGCAAGTAGGCCGCGCCTGCCTTGAGCACACCGAGCAGGGCGGGTACGAGTTCGGCGCCCCGGGTGAGGCAGACGCCCACCAGGCTTTCGGGCCCGGCCCCCAGACCGCGCAGCCGATGCGCCACGCGGTTGGCGCGGGCGTCGAGCTCACCGTAGGTCAGGGAGGTGCCCGCGGCCACGACGGCGACGGCGTCAGGGGTGCGCCGCGCCTGCTCCTCGAAGAGGGAGTGCAGACAGCGGGGAGCCTCCTGGGCCTGCGGTCCGGGTGCGCGTGTGACGGCGCCTTCGTCGGACACGTCGAGGTGGGAGAGCGCAGTACCTGGCTCGTCGACCGCGTGCCGCAACAGCCGGTGGTACTGGCGCAGGAGCCGCTCCGCGGTGGTCCGGTCGAACAGCGCGGTGGCGTATTCGAGCCGGGAGGTCAGGGTGCCGTCCGGGCCCTCCTCGACCGTCAGGCCGAGATCGAAGCGGGCGCGAGGCGCGAACACGTTCAGCGCTTCGGTGTCGACGCCCGGGAACCCGTAGTCCTCTGTCGCCGTCTCGCGCATCATGAACATGCTCTGGAACAGGGGCGTACGGGACATGTCCCGCTCCGGTGCCAGCTCGCGCGCCAGCACGGGGAACGGCGCCTCCTGGTGATCGAAGGCGTCGAGCACGGTTTGCCGGGCCTGCCGCAGCAGCGTGCCGAAGGACGGGTTCCCCCGCCAACGGGCGCGCAGGACCAGGCTGTTGATGCCGTAGCCGATCAGATGCTGGACCTCGGGCCGGGTACGTCCTGACACGACGGTGCCCACGGCCAGGTCCGTGCTGCCGGTGTGGCGGGCGAGCAGCGTCTGGAAAGCGGTGAGCAGGACGACGAAAGGCGTGGTGTCGTACCGTCCTGCCAGCGCCCGCACCCGGTCGGTGAGTGCCGTCGGCAGTTCGGACCTGACCGCGTCGGCGGTGTGGTCACGGCGGGCGGGGCGCCGCCGGTCCGTGGGCAGGTCGAGGACGGGCAGGTCGGCGAGGTGCGCTCGCCAGTAGGCGAGATGGCGCTGCCCTGCTGGGCCGGAGATGTGCTGCTGCTCCCAGGCCGCGTAGTCCGCGTACTGGATCTCCAGGGGCGGGAGACCGGGCGAGGCGCCGGTCACCGCGGCCCGGTAGAGCGCCCCCATCTCTTGGGCGAACAGCCGGGTCGACCAGGCGTCGCAGACGATGTGGTGCGCCACCAGCACGAGCACATGGTCGTCGGGCGCGCAGTGGATCAGCCCGCCGCGCACCGGCCAGTCGTGTGCGAGGTCCAGCCGCGCCGACGACTGCTCGGTGAGGATCCGCAGGACCTCCGCCTCCCGGGCCTCGTCCCGCAGCGTCGACAGATCGATGCGGGGGAGGTCGCGCGGCCCGTCCGGGTGGATGGTCTGGACGGGTCCTTCGTCGCCCATGGCGTAACGGGTGCGCAGGATCTCGTGCCGATCGAGCACCTGCGTCCAGGCGTGCAGCAGCGCGTCGGCGTCGAGCGGCCCCGTGAACCGCAGCGCCATCGGCACGAGGTACTCGGGGCTTTCGGGGTCCAGCTGATTGAGGAACCACATCTGCTGCTGCCCCGAGGAGAGCGGCAGCGGGGCCGAGCGGTCCGCGTGCGGCAGGGCGGTCCGGCGGCCGTGTTTCCTGCCCGCCAGTCTGAGTCTGAGGTACTCGGCCCGGGCTTCGTCCTGCGAGGTGGTCATGTCCCGCTCACCCATCGTCATTCCTCTCTCGAAACCTCGCCCGTCCGCTGTGCGGGTGGTCCACCGCCCTGTCCCTTGGACAGCAAGGGGCTGTCACCGGCGCTTCGGACGGCCGGGCTGAGCACGGCCGAGACAGCGAGCAGGAACATCACCGCGGCGACGCCGGCGATCGTGTGGGTGGTACTGGCGATGCTCAGCAGCACTCCCCCGGCGATCGAGCCGATGGAATTGGACCCGGAGGACACCAGCATGGCGACGCTGGTGACCCGGCCCTGGAGGCCGTCGGGGGTCGTCTGCACCTGATAGACGCCGGCCGAGACGTTCATCGAGGCCCCGACGAAGCTGATGAGCGCCATCAGCCCGCCGATCGTGTACAGACCGCTGGTGAAGGCCAGGCACGAGGTGACGGCCGCCCACGCGGACAGCGCGCCCACCAGGATGGTCCGGGGCGGCAGATGCTTGAGGAGCCGGGAGGCGAACAGGGACCCCAGGACGCCCCCGACGCCCGACACCGCTCCGATCACCCCGATCGCGGTCGGTGAACCGCCGTTCTCCTTGACCACGAGGATGATGGCGAGGCCCGAGATCTGGAACAGCAGATTGCTTCCGGCGACCAGGAAGACGGCCGCGCGCAGGAAGCGCTGGCCGCGCAACCAGGTGATGCCTTCCAGGAGTTCGCCGCGCAGCTTTCTCGGCCCCTCGCGTCGCTCGGTCTGGAACTCCGCCTTGATGAACAGGAGGCCGATCAGGGACAGCACGTGGCCGACCGCCGTGCTCAGGAACGGGGTCCAGCGCGCGAACGTGAACAGGGAGCTGCCTGCGGGCTGCCCGATCAGCCCGGCGGCCTGCGCACGGGCCTCGTTCTGCGACAACGCCGCGGGCAGGTGCTGCGGATGGACCACGTTGCGTACGGCGGCCCGCTCCGCGAGCCGGTAGACGATCGCCGCGCTGCCCTCGACGAAGGCCACCGCCATGAGATGTCCCAGCCAGAGTTGGTGCGCGAGGAGCGACACCACGAGGCTGGCCATGGCCACGCACCCGACGATGTCGCATCCGATCATCACGCGGCGCCGGTCGTACCGGTCGACGAGCACCCCGGCCGGCAGCTGCACGAGCAGCATGGGCAGCAGGGAGGCAAAGCCGATCAGGCCCGCGGCCACTGTCGAGTCCAGATACCAGATCGCCAGCAAGGGGTAGGTGACGGTGCTCATCCGGTAGCCGAGCATGGACAGGCCGGCCCCGCTCCACAGCAGCAGGAAGTCCCGGTTGCGGCGCAGCGGGCCGCTGGGCGGAACCTGTTGCGCCGCGGTGTCGGAGGAGAGGGTCATTCAAGGGGCCCGGTATCGAGGCGGCCACCCTGTCGGCACCACTCCAGGACGGCCATGGCGCTGTGCATCTTGTTCTCCGCCTGGTCGAAGGCGATGCTGGCCGGGCCGTCGAGCACCTGTGCCGTGACCTCCTCGCCCCGGTGGGCGGGCAGGTCGTGCATGAAGACCGCGGACGGGCTGTGTTCCCACAGCGCCTGCGTCACCTGGAAGGGCGCGAAGATCCGCTGCCAGTCGTCGTCGGCCTTGCTGGTTCCCGTGGTGCGCCAGCGCGTGGTGTAGATGACGTCGTACGTGCCCAGGGGACCGTCCATGTCGTGCCGCTCGGTCAGGCCGGCGCCGCTGCGGGCGGCGTGGGCCTTGGCGGAGCGAAGGATGTCGTCGGTCAGGCCGTACCCCGGTGGGGTGCGCAGATCGAACTCGACCTCCGGGTAGCGGGACAGGGCCAGGGCGAGGGCGGCGGCCGTGTTGTTGCCCTCGCCGAGGTACAGGACCCGCAGGCCCTTGATCCGCCCGAAGTGCGCGTGCAGGGTGGTCAGATCGGTGAGCGCCTGCGTCGGGTGCTCCTCGGCACTCATCGCGTTGACCACGGACATCCGGTCCTGGGCGGCCCACGCCCGCAGCTCCGCCGACGGGCCGCCGGTCCTCGCCACCAGGACGTCGAGCATCCGTGAGAAGACGCGGCCCGTGTCCTCGCTGCTCTCGCCCGTGTTGGTCTGGAGATCGTCGGGGCCGTAGGTGATCAGCCTTCCGCCCAGACGCAGGGCGCCCGAGGAGAAGGCGGTACGGGTACGGGTGGAGGTCATGCGGAAGTAGATCCCGGCGACCTGGCGGTCCAGGGGCGACGGGTGTCCGGCCCGGCCGGTGCTGTACTCGACTCCGCGGCCGACGAGCGCCCGCAGTTCGTCGTCCGTCAGGTCGTCGATCGATATGAGACTGCGCACGGGGGTGTACATGGGTCACTTCCTCCGGTCGGTCGTGTCCAGGGCCCTGATCAGGTGGTGGCCGCCCGGGCCGTTCGTCAGGACGACCCAGCCGGTTCCGGCGTGCAGGCCGCACAGTGTCAGGCCGCGGTATCCGACGGCTTCGCCGCCGTGGCCGAAGTGCACCTCGCTGCCCGTGCTGTCGATCACCGTGCCGAGCCCGTAGGAACTGGCCCGATGGGGTGTCAGCATCTCCTCGGCGCGCCGGACGGAGAGCGGTGCGAGCGGCCTGCCCAGCCGAGAGCCACGCACGGCGAGGGCCAGTCGTGCCATGTCGACGGCGGTGCTCCACAGGCCGGCGGCCGCCATGTCGGGACGCACGAGCCAGCCGTCCGCGAGCGGTGCCCCGTCCGCGGTGTGCCCGAGGGCCACGGGCCGCCCGGAGGTCTCCGGGTAGTACTGGTCGAAGCTGCTGTCGCGCATGCCGAGCGGGTCGAAGACGAGCGTCCGCATGAGGTCGGGGAACGGTTCCCCGGTGAGGTCGGTGAGCACCTGCTGTACGACGGAGAAGTTGGCGTTGGCCTTGCGGAACATACTGCCCGGCGGCAGTTCCCGCGTGACCGGCGGGTTGGTCGCCGGCGGCCGCCCCTGCAACAGGTCGAGCAGGGTGGCGGGCTCCTGACCGCGCGGGAAGCCCTTGCTCTGGAGCAAGGACAGCCCGGACATGTGACCCAGCAAGTGCCGCAGGGTGACGGGGGGCTCGTCGGAGCCGCCGGGTATCCGCCAGCCGGACAGGTACTCATTGACGTCCGCGTCGAGATCCAGAGCGCCTTCGTCTGCCATGCGCAGCACGGCGAACGAGGTGACGTGCTTGCTCATGGAACCGACCGGGAAGAGCGTGTCGGGCCTGACGGCGTCCGAGCCCCCCGCGGTCGCCGTACCGAAGGTCTCCACGGCCACCAGTTCCCCGCCGCGCAGCACGGCGACCGCGGCACCGGGCACATTGCCGCGGGCCAGCGCCTCTGCCGCCCCGGGCACCAGCTCGGTCGCCGGCTCCACGACGGGCGGGTGCGCCGGCTGCGGGGCCGAGGCGTCCAACGCCGCCGCCAGTTCGCCCAGCGTCGGGTGCTGGTAGAGGAGGAACAGCGAGAGCGGCAGCCCGGCCTGGTGGGCCATGGCGACGGCGTGGATGACCAGGATCGAGTGGCCGCCCAGGTCGAAGAAGTTGTCGTCGAGGGAGATGCGGTCCCGGCCGAGCACCGTGGACCAGATGTCGGCCAGGGCCCGTTCGGTGGAGCCCACGGGGGCCAGGTACTCACGCCCCGTGTCCGGTAGCTGCCGGTCCGGGTCCGGCAGGGCGGTCCGGTCGATCTTGCCGTTGGGGTTCAGCGGCAGCCGCTCCAGCAGGACGAATGCCGAGGGCACCATGTACTCCGGCAGGTGCGCCGTGCAGTGCGCGCGCAGCTCGGTCTCGGTCGGCGCCGCGGCCTCGTCCGACTGCTCCGGTACGACGTAGGCCACCAGCCGGCGTTCGCCGAGGGCGGGTTCGTCGACGAGGACGAACGCCTCACGGACCGCCTCGTGCGCGGCGAGCGCGGCACGGACCTCCGCCGGTTCGACGCGGTAGCCGCGGATCTTGACCTGGTCGTCCATCCGCCCGAGGAAGTCGATGGCGCCGTCGGCCAGCATGCGCACCCGGTCGCCTGTGCGGTACATGCGGCTTCCGGGCACGCCGTACGGGTCGGGCAGGAATCGCTCAGCCGTCAGCCCGGGGCGCTCGACGTAGCCACGGGCGACGCCCGCACCGCCGACGCAGAGCTCTCCCGGCACACCGACCGGGACGCGCTCGCCCCATGCGTCCAGGACGTACATGCGTACGTCCGGGAGGGCGTGGCCGATGGGCACCACGTCCGCCGGTGAGGAGTCGCCCAGGGTGAAGGTGCAGGCCCCCACGGTCGTCTCCGTCGGCCCGTACTCGTTGACCAGCTCGACCTGGGGCGCGAGCTTGCGCCAGGAGTCGACCACCCGGCGGGTCAGGGCCTCACCTGCCACGACCACGACCGATGCGAGCGCGTTCGCCTGTTCCGCCGTCAACTGGGCACTGAGGAGCTCCAGGTGGGCGGGGGTGAGCTTGACGAAGCTGAAAGGCGCCGCGTCGGCGAGGTGGCTCCCCAGCTCGTCCAGGGGCAGCGTGCCGGGGAACACCGTCACCGGCTGCCCGGCCACCAGCGGGGCCCACAGGTTGGGGACGACCAGGTCGAAGGCGACCGACGAGAACAGCGGCGCGCCTCCGGTGCCCCGGGCCGCCAGCTCGTCCACGGCCCAGCGGACGTGGTTGAGCAGGCCGCGATGGGTGACCTGCACGCCCTTGGGCCGGCCCGTGGAACCTGATGTGTAGATCACGTACGCCGTGCGGTCCAGGTCTCTGACCCGGTCCGTGACGACGGCCGGCGCGGGGGCCGGATCCCGGACGTCGGCGCCGGCGATGACGACTCCGTCACCGAGGTCGTCGGGCAGCCGCTCGCGCAGGGCGTCATCCGTGACCACGACCGAGACGCCCGCATCGCGCAGTGTGCCGATGACACGCGGCCGGGGAGACGAGGGGTCGATGGGCAGATACGCGGCGCCGGCTTTCCAGACCGCGAGCAGGGAGACCACGAGTTCCGTGCTTCGCTCGAGGAGGACGCCGACGACCGCTTCCTCGGCGGGACGCTCCGCGATGCCGACGGAACGCAGCCGGCCGGCCAGCCGCTCAGCACGGGCGTCGAGTTCGGCGTACGACAGAACGCGGGCACCGTCGATCACCGCGGTCGCGTGCGGCGTGCGCGCGGCCTGCTCCTCGATCAGGGAGCACAGGTCTCTCGGCGGCAGCGGTTCGTCCCTCAGCCGGTGAGCGCTGTCGGCCAGGACGCGGTCCGCGGCCGGCAGCGCGGTCGCGAGGGCGTCCCCGTCCGGGTCGTCGGCCATCGAGACGAGGACGGCCCGGAAGACCTCGGCCATCCGTTCCATGTTCTCGCGACTGACCGCCCGGGTGTTGGACCGCAGGCTGAGGAAGCCGTCGCCGGTGGCGACCGAGAACGGGAACTCGTTCGTACTGAATCCGTAGCTCGCGGATTGATCGGCCAGACCGCCGTCGAACCGCTCAAAGTCCTGATAGCTGAAGTAGACGTCGATGAGCCGTCGCCCGTCCCCCAGCTCACGTTGGATGGCCGGCATCGGATAGTGCCGGTGCGGCCAGGCCGTCGTCTCACGGGTGAAGACCTGCTGGACCAGAGCACGCCAGGTCGGCGAGTTCAGGTCAACGGGGAACGGCAGCGTGTTGAGGTGCATGCCGTGCACCCGTTCCGCCCCGGCCGCCTCCGGGCGGACGTGGGTGGTGAGGCCGACGAAGAACGACGAATCGCTGGTGAAGGCGCCCATGGCCTTGAGGAACGCGGCAAGCATCACGCTCTTCAGGGGCACTTCGGCGCCGGAGGCGAACGCGCGCAGCCGGGCGTCGAGGTCGCGGAGGGGAACGCGAACGCTGTACGACTCGTGCGGCACGTCGCTCGCGCTGCCCCAGCCGGGCGGGAGCTCGTACTTCGCGCGGCCGGTGACCACCTCGCGCCAGAACGCACGGTCGTCCTCGGATTCCAGAGCTCGCAGCTCGGCGGCCACGGCGTCCGCGAACCGTATGGGCGCCTGCTCGTACGGCTCTGGTGTCGTGCCGTCCCGGTGCGCCCGGTAGAGCGTCATCAGTTCGGCCATCAGCACGTGGGAGCTCCAGCCCTCCAGAATGACGTGCGACTGGCTGATCGTGAACTGCCAGCTGCCGTCGCCGCAGAGGTGTACCGCGATCCGCATCATCGGCGCGCTGTCGTGCGAGCACGGCGTGGCGCTCTCCGCCCGCATGAACTGCCGCAGGGCCAGCTCCTGCTCCCGGGCGTCCAGCGGTCGCAGGTCCACCACGCCGATGGGCAGATCGGCTGTCGCGTGCACCCGCTGGATCGGGACGGGGTGGCCTTCCAGGTCGACGGAGGTGCGCAGAGCCTCGTGCCGCGCGACCAGGGCGCCGACTGCCTGTACCAGGGCGTCGGCCGAGAAGGGGCGGTCATCCCGGATGCGCGCGGAGTTGACCAGGTGGTAGTTCCGGCCGCCGCTGGCGAGCGACTCGACCAGCATGCCGGTCTGGTTCTGGGTGAGGGGGTAGGCGTCGACGACATCGTCGGGCAGCTGGGCCCGGATCTCGTCGTCCAACAGCTCGAACGGCTGGACGGGACGGTAGGCCTGGTCGCCCAGGGCGGCACGGCCGTCGACCAGTTCGGTCAGTGCGGCCACGGTGCGATGCCGGAAGATTTCCTGGACACCTACGTCGATGCCCTGGGCGCGGAGGGCGCCGACCAGGGTGACCACGCGGATGGAGTCGCCGCCCAGGTCGAAGAACGAGTCCAGCACGCCGATCCGCTCCAGGCCGAGCACCTCGCGCCACGCCCCGGCGATGTGCTCCTCCGCCGCCGTGCGCGGCGCCACGAACACCGCCCGCGCATAGGCCTCCTCGTCCGGCGCGGGAAGCGCCCGCCTGTCCGGCTTCCCGTTCGCCGTCAACGGCATTGCCTCCAGCGCCACCACTGCCGAGGGAACCATGTACTCCGGCAGTTCTCGGCCCAACGCGGTCCGGATCGCCGCCACGTCCACGGTGGCCCCGGCCAGGGGCACCACGTACCCCACCAGAATCGGGTCCCCGGACGCGGCCTCGCGCGTGACCACGACCGCCTCGCCTACCCCGTCCTGACCGGCCAGCGCGACCTCGACCTCCCCCGGTTCGACCCGGAACGACCGGATCTTCACCTGGTCATCGATCCGGCCGCGGAATTCGAGGTTGCCGTCCGGGAGAACCCGAGCCAGGTCACCGGTCCGGTACAACCGCGCGCCCGGCGTTCCGTACGGATCCGGCAAGAAGCGCTCCGCGGTCAGTTCGGGACGGCCGGCATAGCCGCGCGCCAGGCACTCGCCGCCGACACAGACCTCGCCGGTGACACCGACCGGAACCAGCCGCATCTTCGCGTCGAGCACATACATGCTGGTTCCCGGGATCGGCCGGCCGATGGGCAGGATCTCACCCTCGAACGACTCGGACGCAGGGAAGACGCTGTTGCCGACCGTGATCTCGGTGGGCCCGTACTCATTGATGACCCGTGCTCCGCCGAGGAGCGTGCGCCCCCGCTCGGCGTTGGTCCGGGACAGTGCGTCGCCCCCGACTATCAGCGTCGACGCCAGGGGGCCTGTGTCCTGTGCCGCGTCCTCCAGTTGGGGCCGCAGCAGATCCAGGTGGGCGGGCGTGAGCTTGATGAAGTCGTACGGGCCCTGAGCCCTCAGGAGATCTCCCAGCTGCGCCAGATCGGCGTCAGCAGGCAACACGTGCACAGGCTGGCCGGAGACCAAGGGGGCGAACAGTGTCGTGACGACCACGTCGAAGGCGACGGAGGAGAACAGCGGCGCCCCGCCACTGCCCTCACCCACGTATCCGGCCACAGCCCAGCGAAGGTAGTTGGCGAGGCCCCGGTGCGTGGTCTGCACCCCCTTGGGGCGACCGGTGGAACCCGAGGTGTAGATCACGTAGGCAAGCAGATCGGGATCCGTGACGCGGGGCGGCGCGGAATCCGGGAGCGCGTCGACGCTCTCCGGCTCCCGGTCCAGAAGCAGACACGGCCCCTCCACGGCACCGGAAACCGGCCCCGCGTGCGCACTGTCGGTGACCAGGGCATTCACTCGGGCATCGGCCAGCGCATACCGGATGCGCTCCTCCGGAGCCTGCGGATCCACCGGAACGTAGGCACCACCGGCCTTCCAGACACCCAGCAGCGCAACCGGCAGATCGACACACCGTTCGAGCAGAACACCGACGACCGACTCACAGCCCACACCCAGCCCGCGCAGCCGATGCGCGATCCGGTTCGCTCGCGCATCGAGCTCGGCATAAGAAATGGACTCCGGACCGTGGACCACAGCCGTGGCCTCTGGAGTGAGGCGAACCTGCTCCTCGAAGCGGTCGAGCACCGGGTGAGGCGGGGCCTCAACGGGCTCTCCCCGGCCGGTGTCCACCAGCCACGACCGCTCCCCCGGCGGCAAGAAGACCGTCCCCGTGTCCCCATCGGGGTCAGCGGCCATGGCCTCAAGCACCCCGCGGTACATCGCGGCCAGCCGCTCAGCATTGGCTCGGGTCATCACCCGGGTGTTCGTGGTGAGCGCCATCTGCCGCGAGCCCAGGGCGTGTACGGACAGAGCGAACTCCGTCGGGTCGCTGGTCGCCGCCTGGGTGAGGACTCCGGAGTCGACCTGGTGGAAGTCGGTGTAGCTGAACAGGATGTCGATCAGCCGCTCGCCGTCACCGCCGGCGTCTCGCTGGACCTGCGGCATCGGATAGTGCCGGTGCTCCCACGCCTCGACTTCCCGCGCGAACACCTGACGCACCAGCTCACGCCACGTACGCGCCGTACGGTCGACCGGGAACGGCATGGTGTTCAGGAACATCCCGTACACCCGCTCCGCACCCACCACCTCCGGCCGGCAGTGCCCCACCAGCCCGGTGAAGAACTCCTCCTCCTGCGACAACTGCGCGAGCACCTTCACGTGCGCGGCCAACAACACGCTCTTGACCGGCACGTCCTCAGCCGCCGCCAACGCCAGCAGTCTCTCCCGGACGCCTGCCAGCTCCACTCCCACACGCATCGACTCCACGGGCCCTGACCCACCGAAACCGGTCGGCAGCACGAACCGCCCGCGCCCGGCCACCACACCCGACCAGAACTCCCGGTCCTCCACCGACTCAAGAGCCCGCAACTCCGCCGCCACCGCGTCCGCGAAACGCACCGGCGGAGCCTCGTACTCCTCCAGCCCCCCGGCGTCACGCAAACGCCGATAGCAACCCACGACCTCCATCAAGAGTGCGTGGTAACTCCAGCCTTCGAGGATCGCGTGATGCTGCGTCAACGTGCAGATCCAGCCGTCCGCGGCCCCCGCATGGGCGAACACACGCAACAACGATCCGCAGCCCGCCAGATCGAAGACATCCGCCCGCTCGGCGTCGACGAACGACAGCACTTCCGCCCGCACCGCCTCCTCGCTCAGGCCACTGACATCGCGCCACCCGCACGGAACCTCGACGCCCTCACGCACCAACTGCAGCGGCACCGCGTAGTCCGTCAGACTCACCGACGAACGCAACACCTCGTGCCGCGCCACGACCACACGGACGGCCTCTTCGAAAACACCGAAGTCGAAAGGCCGCTCGTCCCGTACGTGGAAAGCCATCACATTGTGGTAGCTCCCGCGCCCGTCACCGGCCAGCGACTCAACCAGCATCCCCACCTGCGTCTGAGTGAGGGGATAGGCGTCCACCACATCGTCCGGCAACTGGGCGCGCGTCTCGGCGTCGATCAGCTCGAACGGGGCGACGGAACGGTAGGTGCGGTCGACGAGCGGGGCTCGGTCGTCGGCGATTTCGGCAAGGCCCGCCACTGTGCGTCGAGCCAGGACATCGCGTACGGCAATATCGACGCCGTGCGCCCTCAGGGCACCGACCAGCGTGACCGCCCGGATCGAGTCGCCGCCGAGGTCGAAGAACGAGTCCTGTACGCCGACCCTCTCCACGCCGAGGACATCGCGCCACACCCCGGCGATCCGGTCTTCCAGGGGGGAGCGCGGGGCGATGAACGCGGCCCGCGCGAACGCGTCCTCATCCGGCGCCGGCAGCGCTCTCTTGTCGAGCTTGCCGTTCGGGGTCAACGGCAGAGCATCCAGCACCACCAGCGCTGACGGGACCATGTAGTCCGGCAGTACACGCCCCACCCCGGCCCGTACCGCCGCCACCTCCACGGTGGCACCGGCCCGCGGCACGACGTACCCCACCAGTCTCTGGTTCTCCCGGGCGACCACTACGGCCTCACGCACGCTTTCCTGCGCGGCCAGCGCGACCTCGATCTCGCCCAGCTCGACCCTGAATCCCCGGATCTTCACCTGGTCGTCGATCCGGCCCAGGAACTCCAGCCTCCCGTCCGGACGTCGTACCGCCAGGTCCCCGGTGCGGTACAACCGTCCCCCCGGACCGCCGAACGGGTCCGGCACGAACCGTTCCGCCGTCAGCCCCGGCCGGTTCAGATAGCCCCGGGCCACACCCGGGCCCGCGACATGCATCTCGCCCGGAACACCCATCGGAACGAGACTTCCGGACGGGTCAAGGAGGTGGATGCGGAGGTCGTTGAGCGGGCGTCCGATCGGATTGCCCGAACCGGGCTCCAGGTCGCGCCTGACGATGCGGTGGTAGGTGACATAGACCGTGGTCTCCGTCGGCCCGAACATGTTCACCAGAGCCGTGCGACCGAGACCCAGTCGCTCGACCCACGGAGCCAGTTCGGGAACTTCGAGCTTCTCACCGGCGAACACCACGGACCGCAACGACAGTTGCCGAATCCGTTTGTCCCCCGCGGCCGCTGCGGCTGTCAGGGACCGGAACGCGGACGGCGTCTGGCACAGCACCGTCACCTCACGCTCCACCAGCAGGTCGAGGAAGTCCTCCGGTGAACGCGCCACCTCGCGCTCGATCACGACCACGCTGCCGCCGAAGAGCAGGGCTCCCCACATCTCGAAGACCGAGACGTCGAACGCGAAGGAGTGGAACAGCGAGAAGACGTCCGACTCGTCGAACGCGAAGTGCTCGTACGTCGTCTCAAGCAGCCGCATCACATTCGAGTGCGGGACGACGACGCCCTTGGGGCGCCCGGTCGATCCCGACGTGTAGATCACGTACGCCGTGTTCGATGCCTCCGACACCGGGACCAGGTCCCCGGCCGGCGCCTGCGCGATCACGTCCGCGTCCGCGCCGTCCAGCACGACGACCCGCCCCGCGAAGCCCACCGTCCCGGCGAGCTCGGCGGTGGTCACCAGGACCGACGCGCCGGAGTCCGCCAGCATGAACCGCAACCGCTCCACCGGGTTGGCCGGGTCCAGCGGCACATAGCCACCGCCCGCCTTCATCACGCCCAGCAGGGACGGCAGCAAATCCGCCCCGCGTTCCAGGCAGACCCCCACCAGCGACTCCGCGCCCACCCCCGCGTCCCGCAACACATGCGCCAACCGGTTCGCCCGCTCATTCACCTCCCCGTACGACAGCTCCACCCCACCGGCGATCACCGCCACCGCCTCCGGCGACAGGCGCACCCGCTCCTCGAACAACTCGTGCACACTGCCCGAAGACGACACACCGGAACCCACGACGCTTCCTCCCATGATGGTTTCGCGCTCCTCAGCAGGTAGACGGATGGTGCGTGCGTCTCCGTCGGGGTCGGTCGCCATGGCCTCCAGCACCGTGCGATACATCGCTGCCAGGCGTTCCGCATTGCTCCGGGTCATGACGCGGGATGTCGTGCTGAGTGCCAAGTGGTCGCAACCGCGGGCGTGCACGCCCAGGCCGAACTCGTTGGGCCCCTCGCTGACGACGGTGCTCACGGGCCCGGGCTCGGCGCCCTGCTGAAAGTCGATGTAATTGAAGAGGACATCGATCAGCCGCTCGCCGCCACGACCGGCATCACGCTGGACCTGCGGCATCGGGTAATGCCGGTGCGGCCACGCCTCGACTTCCCGCGCGAACACCTGACGCACCAGCTCACGCCACGTACGCGCCGTACGGTCGACCGGGAACGGCATGGTGTTCAGGAACATCCCGTACACCCGCTCCGCACCCACCACCTCCGGTCGGCAGTGCCCCACGAGCCCGGTGAAGAACTCCTCCTCCTGCGACAACTGCGCGAGCACCTTCACATGTGCGGCCAACAACACGCTCTTGACCTGCACATCCTCAGCCGCCGCCAACGTCAGCAGTCTCTCCCGGACGCCTGCCAGCTCCACCCGCACACGCACCGGCTCCACCGGCCCCGCCGGTTCGGCCATGCCCGGATCGCCAAAGCCGGCCGGCACCACGAACCGCTCGCGCCCGGCCACCACACCCGACCAGAACTCCCGGTCCTCCACCGACTCAAGAGCCCGCGACTCCGCCGCCACCGCGTCCGCAAAACGCACCCGCGGAGCCTCATACGCATCGGAACCCGCGTCATCGCGCAATCGCCGGTAGCACTCCACGATCTCCATCGACAGGGCGTAGAAGCTCCAGCCCTCCAAAATCGCGTGGTGCTGCGTCAACGTGCAGATCCAGCCGTCCGCGGCCCCCGCATGGGCGAACACCCGCAACAACGAACCGGAGGCCGCCAGATCGAAGGCATCCGCCCGCTCGGCGTCGACGAACGACAGCACTTCCGCCCGCACCGCCTCCTCGCTCAGGCCACTGACATCGCGCCACCCGCACGGAACCTCGACGCCCTCACGCACCAACTGCAGCGGCACCGCGTAATCCGTCAGACTCACCGACGACCGCAACACCTCGTGCCGCGCCACGACCACACGGACAGCCTCTTCGAAAACACCGAAGTCGAAAGGCCGCTCGTCCCGTACGTGGAAAGCCTCGACGTTGTGGTAGCTCCCGCGCCCGTCACCGGCCAGCGACTCAACCAGCATCCCCACCTGGTTCTGAGTGAGGGGGTAGGCGTCCACGACATCGTCCGGCAACTGCGCGCGCGTCTCGGCGTCGACCAGCTCGAACGGCGCGGTGAAGCGCTGCTCGGGGGCGGCGACCTCGCCGCGCTCACCGACCAGTTCACCCAGAGCCGCCACGGTGCGGCTCAGGAAGACCTCCTGGACACCTATGTCGATGCCTTGGGCGCGCAGGGCGCCGACGAGGGTGACCGCGCGGATCGAGTCGCCGCCGAGGTCGAAGAACGAGTCATGCACTCCGACCCGCTCCACGCCAAGGACCTCACGCCAGACCTCCGCGATCCGCTCCTCCGCAGGTGTCCGCGGTGCCATGAACTCCGCGTGGGCGAACGCGTCGTCGTCCGGCGCGGGCAGCGCCCGCTTGTCCGGCTTCCCGTTCACGGTCAGCGGCATCGCGTCCAGGACCACGATGGCCGACGGCACCATGTACTCCGGCAGCAGCCGGCCGAGGCCGGCCCGTACCTCCGCCACATCCACGATGCCTTCCGGCTCCGGCACCACGTACCCCACCAGCGACCGGTCCCCCGAAGCGGCCTCGCGCGTGACGACGACGGCTTCGCGTACGCCGTCCTGTCCGGCCAGGGCGACCTCGATGTCGCCGAGTTCGACCCGGAACCCACGGATCTTCACCTGGTCGTCGACCCGGCCCCGGAACTCGAGATTGCCGTCCGGCAACACACGCGCCAGGTCGCCGGTCCGGTACAGCCGCGCACCCGGAGCCCCGTACGGATCCGGCACGAACCGATCCGCCGTCACATCCGGCCGGCCCGCATACCCCCGCGCCAGACACTCACCACCTACACACACCTCACCGGTCACACCCAGCGGCACCAGCCGCATCTCCGCATCGAGCACATACATGCTCGTCCCGGGAATCGGACGCCCGATCGGCAGAATCTCCCCCTCGAACGGCTCCGACGCAGGGAAGAAACTGTTGCCGACCGTAATCTCCGTCGGCCCGTACTCATTGATCACCCGCGCCCCACCGAACAGCGTGCTCCACCGCGACGCACTCTCCCGCGAAAGCGCATCACCACCGGGAATCAACGTCCTGGCCAGCGGAACCGACCCCTCCCCCACATCCGCGAGCTGCGGCAACAACACATCCAAATGACTGGGCGTCAACTTGATGAAATCGAAGGGGCCCTGCGCCCTGAGAAGACCGCCCAACTCCCCCAGGTCCGCACCCGCGGGCAGAATATGCAACGGCCGACCCGTGACCAACGGCGCATACAACGTCGTGACAACGACATCAAAAGCAACCGACGAAAAGAGCGGCGCCCCGCCACCGCCCTCCGACAAATACCCGGCCACAGACCAGTCCACATAATTGGCCAGACCCCGCTGCGTGGTCAGCACACCCTTGGGCCGCCCAGTGGAACCCGACGTATAAATCACATACGCCAGCCCATCCAGATCAGTGACACGCTCCGGAGCCGTCCCCGGAAACGCATCGAGCCCGCCCGCCTCACGGTCCAGCAGCAGACACGGCGCATCGACCGCACCGGCAACCGACTCCACGAGCGAGCTGTCAGTGACCAGAACACTCACCGCGGCATCACTCAACGCATACCGGGTCCGCTCATCGGGCGCCTTCGGATCCACCGGCACATAAGCCCCACCCGCCTTCCACACACCCAGCAACACGGCCGGCAAATCAGTGCAACGGTCCAACAGCACACCCACAGCCGACTCGGCACCCACACCCAGCTCCCGCAGCCGATGCGCGATGCGATTCGCCCGGACATCCAAAGCGGCGTACGAAACAACATCGCCACCATGCACGACAGCCACAGCATCAGGCGTACGACGAACCTGCTCCTCAAAACGGTCGAGAACCGAACGCAGCGGCCTCGCCACCCCATCACCCCGGCCCACACCCAAAAGCCAGTCCCGCTCCCCCGCGGGCAGGAAAGCCGCTCCCGCATCCCCGTCAAAATCAGCAGCCATCGCCTCAAGCACACCCCGATACATCCCGACCAGACGCTCACCATTCGCGCGACTGAGGACGCGGGTAGTGGTCTTCAGGCTGATGCCGTGGGCCATGGCGATGACGTTCAGGTCGAACTCGGTGGCTCCGCCGCCGGCGCTCATGCCGACGTCGATCAACGACCGGTCGACGACGTGGTAGTTCTGGTAGTTGAACACCACGTTGACCAGCCGTTGCCCCGCATCCACCGCGCGAGTGATCTCCGGCAGCGGGAACCGACGGTGCGCCCACAGGTCGACTTCCTGCTCGTGGACGCGTTCGACCAGCTCACGCCACGTACGGCCGATGGGCCGCTCGGCGGGGAAGGGCACGGTGTTGAGGAACATGCCGTAGACGCGGTCCGCGCCCAGGGCCTCCGGCCGCACGTCGCACACCAGGCCCGCGTGGAAGTGCCGTGCCTCGGTGAGCCCGCTCATCACCTTGAGATGGGCGGCGAGAAGCACGGCCTTGACGGAGGCCTTCGCCTGCGAGGCCAGTGCGCGCAGTGGTTTTTCCAGGTCGTCGAGCTGGACGCGGAGAGTGAGGTTTTGCTCGGGTACGTCGTCCGCCCCCCAACCGGCGGGCAGAGCGACGGGCGTCCGGTCCTCGACGAGCGCGGTCCAGTAGGCCCGGTCCTCCGGCGAGGTGAGGGAGGCGAGCTCCCCGGCGACGGTGTCGGCGAAGCGCACTGCCGGAGCCTCATGGGCGGCGGGGGACGTACCGTCCGCCAAGAGACCGTAAGTGGTGAGGAGTTCCATCAGGAAGACATGGTGTCCCCAGCCCTCGGTGATGGCGTGGAACTGGGTGAAGGCGAGGCGCCAGCCGTCCTCCTCCAGCAGGACGGTCACCCGCAGGAGCGGGGCGACGGTCAGGTCGAAGACATCGGCGCGTTCGGCCTCGAAGAAGTCGTTCAGGGTTTGGCGGTGCTCCTCGTCACCCAGCCCGCGCAGGTCACGTACCGCGAGCGGAATCCGCACGTCGGCGTGGACCAGTTGCATCGGCACGGAGTACGAGGTCAGGTCGATGGACGTGCGCAGCACGTCTTGGCGGCTCGCGATGGTGCGGAGGGCTTCGCGGAGGGCGGCCTCGTCGAAGGGCCGGTCGTCGGGGACCCGGTGCATGGCGCAACTGTGGTAGCGGTTGAGGCCCTTGTCGGTGAGCATCTCGACGACCATGCCGGTCTGGATCTGGGTGAGGGGGTAGGCGTCCACGACATCGTCCGGCAACTGGGCGCGCGTCTCGGCGTCGACCAGCTCGAACGGCGCGACGGATCGCTGAGCTTCCTCACTCAGCTCTCCGCGCCGGGCGACGAGTTCGCCCAGGGCCTCCACGGTGCGTTGCGCGAACACGTCCCGGACTGCGACGTCGATGCCTTGGGCGCGCAGGGCGCCGACGAGGGTGACTGCGCGGATGGAGTCGCCGCCGAGGTCGAAGAACGAGTCATGCACTCCGACCCGCTCCACGCCAAGGACCTCACGCCAGACCTCCGCGATCCGCTCCTCCGCAGGTGTCCGCGGCGCCACGAACTCCGCGTGGGTGAACGCGTCGTCGTCCGGCGCGGGCAGCGCCCGCTTGTCCGGCTTCCCGTTCGCGGTCAGCGGCATCGCGTCCAGGACCACGATGGCCGACGGCACCATGTACTCCGGCAGGACCCGCCCCAGCCTGGCCCGTACTTCCGCCACATCCACCGTGACACCGGCCTGCGGCACGACGTACCCCACCAGGGTCTGGTTCTCGCGGGCGACCATGACTGCCTCGCGTACGCCGTCCTGTCCGGCCAGGGCGACCTCGATGTCGCCGAGTTCGACCCGGAACCCGCGGATCTTCACCTGGTCGTCGACCCGGCCCCGGAACTCGAGATTGCCGTCCGGCAACACACGCGCCAGGTCGCCGGTCCGGTACAGCCGCGCACCCGGAGCCCCGTACGGATCCGGCACGAACCGATCCGCCGTCAGGTCCGGCCGGCCCGCATACCCCCGCGCCAGACACTCACCACCGACACACACCTCACCGGTGACACCCACCGGCACCAACCGCATCTCCGCATCGAGCACATACATGCTCGTCCCGGGAATCGGCCGGCCGATCGGCAGGATCTCCCCCTCGAACGGCTCCGACGCAGGGAAGAAACTGTTGCCGACCGTGATCTCCGTCGGCCCGTACTCATTGATCACACGTGCCCCACCGAACAGCGTGCTCCACCGCGACGCACTCTCCCGCGAGAGCGCATCACCACCAGGAATCAACGTCCTGGCCAGCGGAACCACGCCCTCCCCCGCGTCCTGCCCCGCGCCCGCCAACTGGGGCAGCAACAGTTCCAGGTGACTTGGCGTGAGCTTGATGAAGTCATAAGGCCCCTGAGCCCTCAGAAGCTCACCCAACTCAGCCAGATCCGCATCCGCAGGCAGAATGTGCAACGGGCGACCCGTGATCAACGGCGCATACAGCGTCGTGACCACCACATCAAAAGCAACCGACGAGAACAGCGGCGCCCCACCACCCCCCTCCGACAGATAACCCGCCACGGACCAGTCCAGATAGTTGGCCAGACCCCGCTGCGTCGTCTGCACGCCCTTGGGACGCCCGGTGGAACCCGACGTATAGATCACATACGCCAGCTGGTCCAGGTCGGTGACCCGCGCCGGAGCCGTCCCCGGCAACGCGTCGACACCCTCCGACTCACGGTCCAGCAGCAGACACGGCGCATCGACCGCATCGGCAACCGACTCCACGAGCGAGCTGTCAGTGACCAGAACACTCACCGCGGCATCACTCAACGCATACCGGGTCCGCTCATCGGGCGCCTTCGGATCCACCGGCACATAAGCCCCACCCGCCTTCCACACACCCAACAACACGGCCGGCAAATCAGTGCAACGGTCCAACAGCACACCCACAGCCGACTCGGCACCCACACCCAGCTCCCGCAACCGATGCGCGATGCGATTCGCCCGGACATCAAGAGCCGCATACGACACGACATCGCCACCATGAACAACCGCCGCGGCATCAGGCGTACGACCAACCTGCTCCTCGAAACGGTCCAGGACCGAACGCAGCGGAACCCGCACCGATTCACCCCGACCCGCATCCAGCAGCCACGCCCCCTCACCCGCAGGCAGGAACACCGCCCCCGCATCCCCATCGAAGTCATCAGCCATCGCCTCAAGCACACCCCGATACATCGCCACCAGACGCTCACCATTCGCGCGACTGAGGACATGGGTGTTGCTGCGCAGGGTGATCAGTCCGCCCAGGGCGCTGACGCTGAGGCCGAACTCGGTGGGGCTGTCGTTGAGGCCCGCGCCCTCCTCGGCGTCGACGCTGTCGAGCCGGTGGAAGTCGAGGTAGCTGAAGAAGATGTCCACCAGCCGCCCGGAGCCCGGCTCCCTGGGGATGGCGGGCATGGGGAAGTGCCGGTGCGGCCAGGTCTCGATCTCCCGGTCGGAGACCTGGCGCACCAGCTCGCGCCAGGTGCCGGTCGGCCGCTCGGCGGGGAACGGCAGCGTGTTGAGGAACGTGCCGAGGATCTGGTCGGCTCCGGCGGCCTCGGGGCGGCTGTGGGTCACCAGGCCGGTGTGGAAGGCCGGTTCGTCGGTGAGCTGGCTCATCACCTTCACGTGCGCGGCGACGAGCACGCTCTTGGGTGAGACCCTCGCCGCGGCTGCGGCCTCGCGCAGTGCCTCGTCCAGGTCCCGGTAGTCGACCACCGCGTGGACGACCTCGGCGGGCGCGGACAGGTCGCCGTGCCACGTGACCGGTACGGCCGTCTTGGCGTAATCCGCGACGATGTCGCGCCAGTACGCGCGATCCTCGTCGGAGGCGAGAGCCGCACGCTCGGCGGCCACGGAGTCGGCGAGCCTGACCAGCGGTGCGGCGTGCGGCGCGGGGTCCGTACCGTCCCGCAGGGCCCGATAGGTCTGCACGATGTCCTTGAGGAGCAGCTGGTTGCTCCAGCCGTCCAGGACCGCGTGGCTCTGGGTGAACGCGCAGTACCAGGTGGCGTCGTCCGCGATGTGTGCGGCGACCCGCAGCAGGGGGAAGGCGACACTGAGGTCGAAGGGGTCCATGCGTTCAGCGGTGACGTACGCCTTCAGGGCCTCGTCCCGCGCCTGCTCGTCCAGGTCTCTGAGGTCCTGGCTGGTGCAGCTGACGTCGGCGTCGGCGTGCACGAGCTGCATCGGCTCGGAGAAGCCGTTCAGGTGGACGGAGGTGCGCAGCACGTCGTGGCGGGCGGTGACCGCCCGGACCGCCTGCCGGAACAGGGAGAAGACGAAGGGCCGGTCGTCGTGCACCCGGTAGACGTTGACGTTGTGGTAGTTGTTCTGGCCGCCGTCGACCAGGGTCTCCACCAGCATGCCGGTCTGGTTCAGGGACAGCGGATAGGCGTCGACGACGCTCTCCGGCAGGCGCGCCCGGTCCTCGTCACAGATCATCGCGAAGGGCGCCACGCCGCCGGTCCGGCCGGCTTCCAGCTCTCCGCGTCCGCTGATGAGTTCGCAGACTCCCGCGATGGTGCGCCGGTCGAAGACGTCCCGTACGGCGATGTCGAAGCCGTCGGCACGGAGCTTGCCGACCAGGGCGACGGCGCGGATCGAGTCGCCGCCGGCCTCGAAGAAGTCGTCCTCCACGCCCGCGGCCGCGGACGGCAGGGCGTCGCGCCACACCGCGGCCACCCGTTCCTCCAAGGGGGTGCGCGGGGCGATGTGGCGCACCTGCGCGAAGGCGTCCGTGCCGGGTGCGGGCAGAGCGGGCGCGTCGAGCTTCCCGTTGGCGTTGAGCGGCATGGTGTCCACGGCCACGAAGGCGTACGGCACCATGTAGTCGGGAAGCGTGCGGGACAGGACCGCACGGAGTGTGCCGGGCTCGGGGATGCCGTCCGCGACGGGCACCAGGTAGGCAACGAGCTGCCGCTCCCCCGGGGTGTCCTCACGCAGCAGGACGCGAGCCTCGTCGACCTCCGGGAGCTGGGTGAGAGCGGCCTCTATCTCGCCGAGTTCGACCCGGTACCCGCGGATCTTCACCTGGCCGTCGGTGCGTCCGATGAAGTCCACGACGCCGCCCGACAGCACCCGTACCAGGTCACCGGTCCGGTAGAGCCTGGCGCCGGGCTCCCCGAAGGGATCGGGCACGAACTTGTCGGCGGTCAGCTCGGGCCGGCCCGCGTAGCCGCGGGCGACGCCGGTGCCTCCGACGTACAGCTCACCCGGGACACCGACCGGGACGGGCTCGCGGTGCGGGTCGAGGACATGCATCCGTACGTTCGGCAAGGGGCTGCCGATCGGTACCACGTCGGCGTGCAGGGGGCCTTCGACCGGGTGGACGCAGGTGCCGACGGAGGCTTCCGTCGGACCGTACTCGTTGATCAGGGGCGTGTCGGGGGCCAGGTCGCGCCACCCCTGGACCACCCGCCGGGTGAGGGCCTCGCCCGCGACGACGAGGACGGACGTGAGGGCTGCGGCCTGCTCGGCGGTGAGCTGCTGGTTCAGGATGTCGAGGTGCGCCGGAGTGAGCTTGATGAAGCTGTAGGGGCCGGCCGCGGCGACGTGCCGGCCGAGCTCGGCCAGGTCCACGTCGTGCGGGAGCAGGTGCACGGTCTGGCCGACGACGAGCGGTACCCAGAGGTTGGGGACGACCAGGTCGAAGGCGATCGACGAGAACAGCGGCGCGCCGCCGTTGCCACGGGCGGCGAGTTCGCCGACGGCCCACTCGACGTGGTTCGCCAGACCGCCGTGGGTCACCAGGACGCCCTTGGACAGACCGGTGGAGCCGGACGTGTAGATCATGTAGGCGAGGGTGTCCAGGGCGCCGGGACCGGCCGGCGCCTCCGGGCGCTCCGCCGGGCTCGCGTCGACGAGGTGCCGGTCGCGGTCCACCAGCACGGTCGGCCGGTCGGACACCTTCGAGACGCGCTCGGCATGCGTCTCCTGGGTGACGGTCACCACGGCCCCCGCGTCGGCGAGCATGTGCCCGATCCGCTCGTCCGGGAACACCGCGTCGAGCGGCAGGTAGGCGCCACCGGCCTTCCAGACACCCAGCAGTACGGCGAGGAGTTCGGGCCCCCGGTCGAGGAGCACGGCGACGACGGACTCGGGGCCGACGCCCAGGGAGCGCAGGTGCTGTGCGTACCGGTTGGCGCGCGCGTCGAGTTCCGCGTAGCTGATGGTGGTGCCGTCGACGGACACGGCCGTGGCGTCGGGGGTCGCGTCGGCCTGCGTCTCGAACGCCTCGCGGACCGTACGCCAGGGCAGCGGGCCGGGGTTGGCCGCCCACGCACCGGTCAGCGCGTGGCGCTCGCCCTCGGGCAGGTAGGTGGCTCGGGCGTCGCCGTCGGCGTCGTGCGCCATTGCCGCGAGGACGGCACGGTACATGTCCGCGACGCGTTCGGCGTTGGCCCGGCTGAGTATCCACGAGTCGGCGGTCAGGTAGACGTGCTGGTTGCGTGAGGAGATGGTCAGCGGGAACTCGGTGGGGCTGTCGTCGAATCCGACGGTGCCGTCGACCAGGTCGGCGTCGACCTGGCGGAAGTCCTGGTAGTTGAAGAAGACGTCGATGAGTCGCTGCGTGCCACCGGAGTCACGCTGGATGGCGGGCAGCGGGTACCGGCGGTGCGACCACGTCTCCACCTCGCGGGCGAACACCTGGCGGACCAGTTCCAACCAGGTGCCTGCCGTGCGGTCGGCCGGGAACGGCAGGGTGTTGAGGTACATGCCGTGGACCCGGTCCGCGCCGAGGACCTCGGGACGGACGTCGTAGACCAGACCGGTGTGGAAGGTCTCCGCGTCGGTCAGCTGGCTCATGACCTTCACGTGGGCCGACATCATGACGCTCTTCAGGGACGCCCCGGCGCGGGTCGCGAGCGCGCGCAGGCCGTCCTCCAGGTCGCCCCAGCCGATGCCCACCTGATGCTTCGTGCGGGGCCCGGTCGGCTCGTCGCCCCAGCCGGCCGGCAGGGACACCTTCTCGCCGCCGCCGACCACGCCCCGCCAGTAGGCACGGTCCTCCTCGGAGGCCAGAGAGGCGAGTTCGGCGGCGACGGTGTCCGCGAAGCGCACGTCGGGGAGGTCGTAGGGGTCGAGTTCCGTGCCGTCGGCGTACTGCCGATAGCAGGTCAGGACCTCCATCAGGAGCGAGTGGTGGCTCCAGCCCTCCAGGATCGGGTGGCACTCGGTGACGGAGAGCCACCATCCGCCGTCACCGGTGAGGTGGACGCCGAAGCGCATCAGTGAGGGGGTGCCGAGGTCGAAGGGCTTCGCCCGTTCCCCGGCGATGTAGGCGCGCAGGGCCGCTTCCCGGCCCTCCGGCGCCAGCTCCGACACGTCGGCCACGGCGACCGGCAGTTCGGCGGACGCGTGGACCATCTGGAGCGGCACGGGGAGGTCGGTGAGGTGGATGGAGGTGCGCAGCACCTCGTGCCGGGCGACGACCCGCTCGACCGCCGCGCGGAAGGCGTCCGGGAGGAAGGTCCCGGTGTCCCGGATCCGGAAGGAACTGACGTTGTGGTAGTTGTTCTGACCTGTGTCGGCCAGCATCTCCACGACCATCCCGGCCTGGATCTGCGTGAGGGGGTAGGCGTCGACGACGCCGTCCGGCAGCAGGGCGCGCGTCTCGTCGTCGATCAGCTCGAACGGCGCGACGTAACGCTGTGCGGAGGCATCCAACGCGTCCCGGCCGCCGACGAGTTCGGCCAGGCCGGCGACGGTCCGCTGTGCGAACACGTCACGCACCGCGACGTCGATGCCCTGGGCGCGCATATCACCGACGAGGGCGACCGCGCGAATGGAGTCGCCGCCCAGGTCGAAGAACGAGTCCTGTACGCCGACCTTCTCCACGCCCAGTACGTCACGCCAGACCCCGGCGATCCGCTCCTCGGCCGGTGTGCGCGGCGCCACGAACTCCGCGTGCGCGAACGCGTCCTCGTCCGGCGCGGGCAGCGCCCGCTTGTCGAGCTTCCCGTTCACCGTCAAGGGCAGGGCGTCCAGCACCACGACCGCCGACGGGACCATGTACTCGGGCAGCAGACGGCCCAACCCGGTCCGCACCGCCGCCACGTCCACCGTGGCACCGGCCTGCGGCACCACGTACCCCACCAGAGACCGGTCCCCCGAAGCGCTGTCACTGGTGACGACGACCGCCTCGCTCACGCCGTCCTGCCCGGCAAGCGCGACCTCGATCTCGCCCAGCTCGATCCGGAAGCCCCGGATCTTCACCTGGTCGTCGATCCGGCCCAGGAAGTCCAGACTCCCGTCCGGACGACGCACCGCGAGGTCCCCGCTGCGATACGACCGGGCACCGGTCCCGCCGAACGGATCGGGCAGGAACCGCTCCGCCGTCAGTTCAGGCCGGTTCAAGTACCCCCGGGCCACACCCGGACCCGCGACGTGGATCTCTCCCGGCACACCCACCGGAACCAACCGGCCCAACCGGTCCAGCAAGTACACCCGCAGATCAGCCAACGGCCGCCCCACCGGGTTGCCGCCGGCAGGCTCCAGATCGGCCTGCGCCACCCGGTGGAACGTCGTATGCACGGTCGTCTCGGTGATCCCGTACATGTTCACCAGGGCCGGCCGGTCAAGACCCAAACGGTCGGCCCAGGGCTTGAGTTCGGGCATCTCCAGCTTTTCACCGGCGAACACCACCGCGCGCAGGGAGAGCCTGTCGACCCGCTCGTCCCCCGCACCGGCGGCCACCACCAGCGACCGGAAGGCGGACGGCGTCTGACTCAGCACCGTCACCCCGCGCTCCACCAGCAGGTCGAGGAAGTCCTCCGGAGAACGGGTCACCTCACGCTCGACCACGACGATGCTGCCGCCGAAGAGCAGCGCTCCCCACATCTCGAAGACCGAGACGTCGAACGCGAAGGAGTGGAACAGCGAGAAGACATCCGACGCATCGAACGCAAAGTGCTCGTGCGCCGTCCCCACCAGCCGCACCACGTTCGAGTGCGGCACCACCACGCCCTTCGGACGTCCCGTAGATCCCGACGTGTAGATCACGTACGCCGTGTTCGATGCCTCCGACACCGGGGCCAGGTCCCCGGCCGGCGCCTGCGCGATCACGTCCGCGTCCGCGCCGTCCAGCACGACGACCCGGCCCGCGAACTCCACCGTCCGGGCGAGCCCGGCCGACGTCACCAGGACCGACACCCCGGCGTCCGCCAGCACAAACCGCAACCGCTCCACCGGATTCACCGGATCCAACGGCACATAGCCACCGCCGGCCTTCAGCACACCCAGCAGCGAAGGCACGAGGTCCGCGCCACGCTCCAGGCACACGCCCACCAGCGACTCCGCGCCGACCCCGGCGTCCCGCAGCACATGCGCGAGACGATTCGCCCGCTCGTTCACTTCGCCGTACGACAGCTCCACGTCGTCCGCGACGACCGCCACGGCCTGCGGCGTCCGCCGCGCCCGCTCCTCGAACACCTCATGCAGGCACCGACCCGGCGAACCGACCACCGGAGCCGGACCCTCGCCCAGCACGACCGCCAGCTCGTCGGTGTCGAGGAGGTCGAATGCGGTGGCGGCGGCGTCGGGGTCGCGGGTCGCCTGGTCGAGGAGGCGTACGAAGTGGGAAGCCATGCGTCGCACGGTGGTCTCGTCGAAGAGTGCGGTGGCGTAGGTGAGCCGGGTCTCGTACGAGCCGTCGGCGTTCTCGCCGACCCGCAGTTCGAGATCGCACTTGGCGACGCTGCCGGACGCCGCGTAGGGCGTGACGTCCACCCCGGGCAGGATGAAGCCCTCGCGGCCGGCCTCGTGGTGGGTGAAGGCGACCTGATAGAGGGGGGTGCGGGACAGGTCGCGCTCCGGCTGCAGTTCGTCCACGAGCTGGGCGAACGGCACCGACTGATGGTCGTAGGCGTCGATGAGTGACTGCCGGCCCTTGTCGACGAGTTCACCGAAGGAGGTGGTGTCGTCCCAGGTGGCGCGCATGGCGAGGGTGTTGATGCAGTAACCGAAGACGTTCTGGAGCTCGGGGCGGGTGCGACCGCTGGCGACGGTGCCCACGACGACGTCGTTGTCGCCGGTGTAGTACGAGACGAGCGTCTGAAGTGCCGTCAGGAAGACCACGAAGGGCGTGGTGTCATGCCGGGCCGCCAGGTCCCGGACGCGCGCCGCGACCCCGTCAGGCAGCGGGAACGTGACCTCGGAGCCGTCGTGTCCGCGCACTGCGGGCCGCGGCCGGTCGGTCGGCAGGTCGAGGGGGCGGACGCCCGTGAGCTGGTCGCGCCAGTAGCTCAGCTGGCGCTCGAGGGCCGCGCCCGACACCTCCTGGCGCTGCCATTGCGCGTAGTCGGCGTACTGCACCGCGAGCGAGGGCAGCGTGGCGTCGGTGCCGTCGGCGAAGGCCGTGTAGAGGGCGCTCAGTTCGGTGGCGAACATACGGTTGGACCACGCGTCACAGGCGATGTGGTGGAAGACGACGGTGAGCACGTGATCGTCTTGGGCGAGGCGCAGGAGCCGGGCCCGCACCGGCCAGTCGTGCTCCAGCTGGAAGGGCTCGTCCAGGTACCGGGCAACGAGCGCGGCGGTGTGCGCCTCCCGCTCGTCGGCGGGCAGGTCCGTGAGGTCCTGCGGCACCAGCGGGACGTCCACGGGCCCGTCGATGACCTGCACGGGCCGCCCGTCGGCCATGGCATAGCGGGTGCGCAGGATCTCGTGGCGGGCGAGGAGGGCCCACCAGGCCCGCTGGAGAGCCGTGGTGTCCAGTCGGCCGCGCAGCCGGAAGGCGAGGGGGACCAGGTATTCGGTGCTGTCCGGGTCGAGGCGGTTCAGGAACCACATCTGCTGCTGGCCATGGGAAAGCACCAGGGGCCCGGTTCGGTCGGCGCGCCCGATCCCGGAACGCCGGCGGCCGCCGCGGCCGCTGAGTCGCCGGCGGAGAAGCTCGTCACGGACGGCGTCCGAGCTGTGCTGCGTGTAGTCCTCGGTACTCATGTGTGTTCTACTCCCCGGACGGCTGTGATTGAGCGATGAGTTCGTCGTCCGTCAGCGCCTCGACCTCGGCCCGGATCAGTTCCTCGACGGTCGTGGCGAGTTCGGCGACGGTCGGCGCCTCGAAGACGGCCCTCATCGGCAGCTCGATCTCGAAAGCGTCCTGAACGCTCGCGACCAGACGGATCGCGAGGATGGAATTGCCGCCCGTGTGGAAGAAGTGGCCGAGCACTCCGACGTCCCGGCCCAGGAGGTCGGTCCAGATCTCGGCGATGCGCTCCTCCACGACGGTGCGCGGCGCCACGACGTCCGGCTCTCCCTGGGGTTCGAGTGAGGCGAGAGCGGCCCGGTCCACCTTGCCGTTGGCGTTGAGCGGGAGGGCCTGCAGTGCCGTGAACGCCGACGGCACCATGTAGGGGGGCAGGCGGTCCGCGCAGTGGTCGACGAGGTCGTCATGGGTGGGGAGTGCGTCGCCCGCGGCCACATAGTGGGCGACGAGGCCGCGGTCCCCGGGGCCGGTCTCCCGGACCGTGACGACCGCCTCACGCACCTGCGGGTGGTCGGCGAGGACCAGCTGGATCTCCGTGGTCTCGATGCGGTGGCCGCGGATCTTCACCTGGTGATCGATGCGTCCGAGGAAGTCGACGTCGCCACCGGGCAGCAGCCGGACCAGGTCGCCGGTGCGGTACATCCGGTCGCCGGGCGCGCCGAAGGGGTCGGGCAGGAAGGCCGCGGCGGTCTGTGCGGGCCGGCCCGCGTAGCCACGGGCCACGCCCGCGCCGCCGACGTACAGCTCCCCCGTCACGCCCACGGGCACCGGCTGAAGGTACGGGTCGAGCACCCGCATCGTCACGTTCGGCAGCGGGCGTCCGATGGGCACGATCTCCCGGTTGCCCTGGTCGGGTGCCGGGAAGACGCAGGTTCCGACGGACGCCTCGGTGGGGCCGTACTCGTTGATCACCGGTGCGGCCCAGCGGTCGACGAGCCGGCCGGGCAGGGCCTCGCCCGCCACCACGTACACCGTCGCCAGGGCGCGTACCTGCTCGGCGGAGAGCTGCTCGGAGAGGATCTCCAGGTGGGCCGGGGTCATCTTGACGAAGGCGAAGGGGCCGGCCTCCGTCAACTGCCGGCCCAGGGTGCTGAGGTCGAGGTCCTGCGGCAGCAGGGTGACGGTCCGGCCGGCCATGAGGGGAGCCCACAGGTTCGGTACGACCAGGTCGAAGGCGATGGACGAGAAGACCGGGGCGCCGCCTTCGCCCCGTCCCGCGAGTTCCGCGGCGGCCCAGACGAGGTGGTTGGCCAGTCCGGCGTGGGTGACCTGCACTCCTTTGGGGCGTCCTGTGGAACCGGAGGTGTAGATGACGTAGGCGAGGCCGTCCGGATCGGGGGTGCGGTCGGGCGCGGTGGTCACGGCGGGCTCGGTGGCCGCTTCGGTGAGCAGCAGGCGCGTGCCGGGCGGCCGCCCGATCCGGTCGCGGCCTGCCGAGTCGAGCACCAGGACGCGGGCGCCCGCGTCGGCGAGCACGGCCTCCATGCGTGCCGCGGGGTACGACGGGTCGAGCGGCAGATAGGCGCCGCCTGCCTTCCACACGGCGAGGAGTGCCGCCAGCAGCTCGGGGCCGCGGTCGAGGAGCACGCCGACCACGTCCTCGGGGCCCACCCCGAGCGCCCGCAGCCGGTGCGCGAGGACGTTCGCGCGCTCGTCGAGTGCGCGGTACGTGAGGTCGGTGCCGTCGCCGGTCACGGCGATCGCGTCCGGTGTGGCGGCGGCCCACCGCTCGAACACCTCGTAGGAGCACGCGTCGGGCCGCGTGCCCGGGTTTCGGCTCCATTCGGAGAGTCGGTCGCTCTCTTGCGGGGACAGGAGCGGAAGCCGGCCCAGGGGCAGTTCGGGGCGGGCGGTGACGGCTTCGACGACGCGGACGAAGTGCTGGGCGAGGCGTTCGACGGTCGTGCGGTCGAACAGCGCGGTGGCGTACTCGAGGCCGCCGATCATGCTTCCGTCGGCGGCCCGCCGCATGAAGAGGCTGAGGTCGGTCTTGGCCACGTTCCAGGCGTCTTCCAGGGAGTGGAAGTCGTCGAGCGCCGCCGATCCGGTGAGCTCCTCGTCGTGGAGGTCGAAGGCCACCTGGTAGAGCGGTGTGCGGGCGAGGTCGCCCTCGGCGTCGAGTGCCGCGACGAGGCGTTCGAAGGGCAGCGTCTGATGGGCGAGCGCCTCGCGGAAGACGCCTCGTACGTCGTCGAGGGCCCGGGCGAAGCCGAGGCCGGCCCGCGGGCGGCAGCGGATGACGAGGCTGTTCAGGAAGAAGCCGACGATCTCCTCGGTCTCCTCGCGGTCCCGGCCGGCCACCGGGGTGCCGATGGGGGTGTCCCACTGGCCGGTGTAGCGGGCGAGCAGCGTGGCGAACGCGGTCAGCAGGGTCTCGTACGGTGTGGCGCCGTGCTGTCGGCCCAGCTCTTCGAGCGCCGCCGTGAGGGGGGCGGGCAGGGTGAAGGCGACGATGCCGCCGCGCCCGTCGCGCACCGGCGGGCGGGGCCGGTCGGTGGGCAGCGGCAGGGGCTCGACGCCGTCGAGGACGGACGCCCAGTGCTGGATCTCGCGTTCGGTGGACGCCTGGTCCTCGGCGCTCCGCTGCCATGCGGCGTAGTCGGCGTACTGGCGGCGCGGCGGCGCCAGGCGGGCGGGGCGGCCGCTCATCTCGGAGGCCAGGAGCTCATGGAACTCGCGGTCGAGGATCGCCGATGACCAGCCGTCGCAGGCGATGTGATGGATCGCCAGGGAGAGGACGGACTCCCCCTGCGGGGCGGGCACCCTGGCCAGCAGGGCCCGCAGCACGGGTCCCTTCTCCAGGTCGAAGCCGCGTTCGGCGGTCGCAGCGAGGACCTGAGGGAGCTGGTCCTGGTCCGTCTCCACCACCGTCAGCTCCTGGGCGCCCGGCTCCATCACGAACTGCGTCGGCTCGCCGTCCACCACGGCGAACCGGGTGCGCAGCGCCTCGTGGCGGGCGACCAGGGCGTCCAGAGCGCGCCGGACCGAGTCGTCGCTCGCGTCGGCGGGGACCCGCAGCGGCAGGACGGAGACCCATTCCGGGCTGCCGGGGTTCATCCGGTCGAGGAACCACAGGCGGCGCTGTCCGTACGAGACCTGAAGACCGCCCGAACCACCGGTGGGACGCGGGACCTTGGGCAGCGAGGTCGCGTCCTCGGCATACCCCTCGATGAGCAGGGCCTGGGCCTCGACGGTCGTCGCCGTGAGCAGTTCCCGGAGCCGGACTTCCCTGCCGGACGCCGAGCGCAGCCGATTGGCGAGGCGCGTGAGCTGGAGCGAGGTGCCGCCCTGCCGGAAGAAGTCGGAGTTCACCCCGATGTCCTCGTCGCCGAGCAGGTCCTGCCAGACGCTCGCCACGAGACGCTCGGCCTCGGTGCGCGGGGCCGTGACGTCCTGGCCGGCGTCGGGAGCCGGTTCGGGCAGGGCGAGGCGATCCACCTTGCCGTTGGGGGTCAGCGGGAACGCGTCGAGCTCGACGACGACGGCGGGCACATGGCTGCCGGGCAGCCGGGTGCGCAGGAAGCCCCGCAGGTCGGCGTCGGCACGCTGCCCTTCCCGGGCATCCCTGCGCTGCACGTATCCCACCAGGCGGGTGGCGCCGTCACGGGTGAAGGCCTTGACGACGGCTCCCCGCACATCGGGGTGCGCCACCAGGGCGGCCTCCACCTCCCCGGGTTCGACACGTACCCCGTTGACCTTGACCTGGCCGTCGGCGCGGCCCAGATACTCGAGGGTCCCCTCGGGGGTCCAGCGGACCAGGTCGCCGGTGCGGTACAGACGGGACCCGTCGGCCGCGAAGGGATCGGGGACGAAGCTCTCGGCCGTGCGCTCAGGCTGCCCCAGATAGCCTCGGGCGACCCCGACACCGCCCGCGTACAGCTCGCCTCGGGTGCCCACCGAGACGGGGCGCCCCTCGGAGTCCGCGACGAGCACGCGCATGCCCGGGATGGGCCTGCCGATCGGCACGGAGCCGTGCTGCTGCGCGGGATCGAACCGGTGGGCCGTGATGTCGATCGAGCACTCCGTCGGGCCGTACGTGTTCCAGACCTCCACGTCCCGCCAGGCCAGGACGCGTTGGACCAGTTCCGCGTGGAGGGGTTCCCCGGCGGAGAACAGGAGACGCAGTGCGGTGCAGTCCGCCCAGCCCGGTTCGTCCGCCAGGACGCGCAGCATGGACGGCACGACCTGAAGCACGGTCACCTCGTGGGCGGCGACCGCGCGCAGCAGCGTGGCGGCGTCGGCCTCCGCTCCCCGCGGCGCGAGGACGACCGTTCCTCCGGACACCAGCGGGGCGAACACCTCCCAGCAGGCCGCGTCGAAGGTGAGCGTCGTCTTGTGCAGCACACGGTCCGCCGGGCCGAGCCCCTGCCTGCGCACCACCCAGGAGACCCTGTTGGCGATTCCGGCATGGCTGACGACCACGCCCTTGGGGCGGCCCGTGGAGCCCGAGGTGTAGAGGATGTACGCAGCCTGCTCGCCGGGTACGTCCGAAGCGGGCCCGGCAGGGGATTCCGGGCCCGCAGCACAGGTGGGCGCGACGGGTCGCGCTCCGGTGCCCGACACCTGGGCGGACAGCGCGTCGTCGACGACGACGAGGTCCGCTCCGGTGTCCTTGAGCACCCACGCGGACCGCTCCCAGGGGTGTTCGGGGTCCAGGGGCACATAGGCCGCGCCGGACTTCCAGACCGCGAGCAGCGACACGACGAGATCGATGCCTCGCGGCAGGCAGACCCCGATCGCCGCCTCCGGCGCGGCTCCCAGTTCGCGGAGCCGGTGAGCCAACAGCGCCGCGCGGGACTCGAGTTCCGCGTAGGTGCATGTCTCGGCCCCGTCAACCACAGCCACGGCCGACGGCGTCAGCGTGGCCTGACGCTCGACTCGTACGTGCAGGGGGACGTATGCGTCGGCTGTATCGGTCGATCGTGCCTCAACGCCCATATCTGCTTTCCCGTCCGGATGTGTCTCGGTGACAAAGGCGGTGCCTGTCGCTCGGCGCCGCCTCCAGCTACTTCGCCGCTTCTTGCTCCATGCGCCTGCGCAGACTGAGCGGCCGCATGTCGGTCCAGATCTCGCCGATGTGCTTCAGGCATTCCTCGCGGGATCCCTTGGTGCCGTCCGTGCGCCAGCCGGCCGGCAGTTCTCGGTCGGCCCACCAGATGGAGTACTGCTCTTCGTCGTTCAGGACGACGCAGTACACGGGTCCTTCAGTCTGCTCTTCGGGCATCGGACACTTCTCCTTCAGTCACAGGGATCTGTTGTTGCACTTGCCGTTTTTTTCGAGCTACTTCCACAGGTGCGTCACTTCACCGAAATTCGCCGTGACCCAGGCGTCGGAGTAGACGGTGTCGAGATATCTGTCGCCGCCGTCCGGGAAGATCAGCACACAGTTCGATCCTGGCTCGATCGTGTCGGTCATCTTGTTCAGTGCCGCCAGCACGGCGCCGGAGGAACCGCCGACGAGAACCGCCTCTTTGGCGACGATCCGGCGACAGGCCGCCACGGATTCCAGGTCGGTGATATGGACCACCGCGTCCACCAATGCGGTGTCGAGGAGTTCCGGACGTATCGAAGCACCATGACCGGGTATGAGACGCGGCGCGGACGGACCTCCGAAAATGACGCTGCCGACGGCGTCCACGCCCACGATGGTCGTCCCCAGGTCGTGCTCACGAACGTATTCGGCACAGCCACGGAGGGTGCCGAACGTCCCGACGGCGCAGAAGAGATAGTCGACCCTCCCGTCGAGGGCCTGGGCGATCTCCCGCATGGTCTGTTGGTGAGCGCCCGGATTCAGCAGGTTGCCGTACTGGTTGGGCCAGTAGGCGTTCGGGACGGTCGCGAGCAGCTCACGGACGCGCGCGAGGCGGGCCGGCAGGTACTCGCCGGTGACCGCGTCGGGCTGCTCGACGATCTCGACCTCGCACTGGAGGGCGCGCAGCACCGCGATGTTGCGGGCCGTGGTGCGGCCGTCGACGACACAGATGAAACGCAGCCCGAAGTACCGGCAGATCTGGGCAAGACCCACGCCCAGATTTCCCGAACTCGATTCCACGACCACCGAACGCGCGGGGTCGAGCTCTCCGTTACGGATTTTGTGCAGCAGCATGTTCAGTGCGGTTCTGTCCTTGATGCTGCCACCGGGGTTGAAGCTCTCCATCTTCGCGAGGACCCGGAAAGGCGCACCTGAGAAGATTCTCTCGAATTCAAAGAGTGGGGTATCTCCGATTGCGTCAAGAATCCCCGCGTGAACCTTCCCTTTCACAGGCTCCCTCTCGCCGCGTCCAGCCGGGTGTCCCATTCGATCGGACGGCTGAAGTGTTCAGACAGATTCAATATTTCATCTATATCTGAGCTACTCGGGAAGACCGGGACCAGGGGAGAAACCCTACTGGCGGGGCCTGGCACCGACCTCGGCGGACCGGCGCGGGGCAGGATGCGGCAGCAGGTCCGATAGACGCTGTCCAGCGAGAATAGATCGGTGATAGACCGGCTTCCCACAGTGCCTTAACGCTCGCCGCCGACCTGGGACTTGGGGAATGTCGCCTTATGCATCAGATCCAGCTGCCTGAATTTGTCGCGCCGGACACGAGCGCCGCCCTTGAATCGGTGGTCGTTCATGAGATCACCGCGGAGGAACGGGCCGAGATCGCCGCACTCGCCGGGACACTCACCGGCCCCCGCCACCCGCTCATCGACACCCCGGAATGGCCGTCGGCCGCACTGGACGCCTCCGCGCTGCTCCCCCGTACACTGCTGCGCGCGCTGCGAGCGTTCCGGCACGATCCGGGTCCCCAAGGCACCCTGCTGCTCCGCGGACTGCCGGTGACGGCGGCCGGCGAGCAGCTCCCGCCGACTCCGGGAGTTCCGAATTCGGTGGAGCGTGTGCCCACGACCGCCGCCGCCGTCATCGCAACGGTGATGCTGCAATTGGGCGAGGTCATCGCGTTCCGCAACGAGAAGGGCGGCCATCTCGTACAGAACGTGGTGCCGGTTCCGGGTCATGAAATATCGCAGAGCAATGCCGGATCCGTGCTCCTCGAACTGCACATCGAGAACGCGTTTCACGACAACCGCCCCGACTACGTGGGCCTGTTGTCCCTGCGGGAGGACCCGACCGGCGACGCGAAGCTGTGCACGTCGTCGATCCGCCAGGCGCTGCCGCTCCTCGAAGCGAGCGTGATCCAGGTGCTCGCCGAGCCGCGGTTCCGGACCGATCCTCCGCCGTCCTTCGGCACTCAGGACGGCGCCCTCTCGGTGCATCCGATTCTTCAGGGGGCCCTGGCCGACCCCAATGCCGTGGTCGACTTCGCCGCCACGCATCCGCAGGACGACACGGCCAAGGTCGCGATGGCCGCGCTGCGCGACGCGTTCGTCGCGACGATGTCGGCGCACCGCCTTCAGGTGGGCGACCTGGCGGTGGTGGACAACCGCGTGACGGTGCACGGACGGACCTCCTTCACCCCGCGGTACGACGGAAACGATCGCTGGATGGAGCGGGTGTACGCGCATCTGGACAACCGGCGCAGCCGCGCGGACCGGTCGGGCGACGGCCCCGTGCTCGGCTGACCGCGCGACGACCGCCACCGCCGGAGCCCGTGGCGCACCACTGTGGACCGAAGGAGGAGCACACATGCGCAATCCATGGTCGCCCAGGAAGAGCACGAGGCGATGACCGCGATCGTTTCGGGCAGCCGGATCCTGTCGATCTCCCACTACCAGCCGAGCCGGGTACTCACCAACGACGAGCTCGCCACCATGGTCGACACCTCCGACGCATGGATCAGATCCCGCGTCGGCATCGCGACCCGCCACATAGCCGCCGCGGACGAGAGTGTCGCCGACATGGCGGCCGACGCCGCGGCCAAGGCGGTCGCCCTGGCGGGTGTGGACGCCGCCGACATCGGCCTGGTCACCGTCGCGACCTGCACCGCCGTGGACCGCATGCCCAGCATCGCCGCCCGTGTCGCCCACCGTCTGGGGATCCCCGCCGCCGCCGTCTTCGACCTCAACGCCGCTTGCGCGGGCTTCAGTTACGCGCTCGCCACGGCCGCCCTCGCCGTACAGGGCGGCGGCAGCCGTATCGCGCTGGTCGTGGGCGTGGACAAGATGAGTGACTTCCTCGACTGGCAGGACCGCTCCACCTGCATCATCTTCGGCGACGGCGCGGGCGCGGCGGTGATCGCGGCCACCGAGGGGACCGAACCGGACGGTATCGGTCCCGTGGTGTGGGGCTCGCGGCCGCAGGACGGCTCGGCCATCACTCTGGAGACCTCCGGTCCGGCAGGGCCGCCCGCGGTGTTCCAGCAGGAAGGACAGACGGTCTACCGCTGGGCGCTGACCTCACTCGCGCAGGTCGCCCGCCAGGCCTGCGAGCGCGCCGACGTCGCCGTGTCGGACCTGGCGGCCGTAATCACCCATCAGGCCAACCTGCGGATCATCGAGGCCGTCGCCAAGCAGCTCGGCGCCACCGAGGCGATCGTCGCACGCGATGTCGTCGACTCCGGCAACACCTCCGCCGCCAGCATCCCCCTCGCCCTGTCGAAGCTCGTGGAGCGCGGGGAGATTCCCGGCGGAGCCCCCGTGCTCCTCCTGGGCTTCGGCGCGGGCCTCTCGTACGCGGCCCAGGTGGTCGCCTGTCCTCCCACCGACTGCCGCCAGAAGGTCACCCCTAGGAGAAGCACACCGTGACTGCACCGGGCGAGACCACCGCCGGCGCGTCGGCCGGCTTCACGCCGCTCGTCGACACTGCCCGCCTGACCGGCGTCGAAGCCGAGTCGCAGGCCGCGCACCACCTCTATGAGCACCTGATCGGCCTGTGGGCACCCGGCGTCATCGAAGCCGCGCAGGACCTCGGTGCCTTCTCCGCGCTGGCCCGCGGTCCTGCCACCGCCGTGCAGCTCGCCGAGACCCTCGGCACCGATCTGCGCGCGACCCGGGTGCTCATGGAAGGTCTCTACGCCTACGACGTGGTCCGGCGAAGCCACAACGCCGACGGGCGGGCCCTCTACACCCTGCCGCCCGAGCTACACGCCGTGTTCTCGCCGCACGGTCTGTACAGCCTCGTCGGGAAGATCAGCCATGACCGCAAGGTGGCCTGGAACGCCTGGCGCAACCTCGCCGAGAACGTGCGCACCGGCGCCCGCGACGCCACCGGCGGGGAGCGGGTGAACCAGATATCGGAGGAGGACTACACCGCGCTGGTCCGCGGCATCAACTTCTGGGCGCCGCCGATCGTCCGCACGCTCACCGCCGCGCTGCGTGACCTGGGCTGGTCCACCGGGGAGTCGGCGCGGGTCCTGGACGTGGGCTGCGGCACCGGCATCTACAGCCAGCTGCTGCTGCGCGAGTTCCCCGCGCTGACGGCGAGCGGCCTAGACACCGGGCGGATCACCGCGATCGCGTCGCGGCAGGCACAGGAGCTGGACGTGGCCGACCGGTTCGAGGTGGTCGTCAAGGACTTCTGGAACGACGACTGGGGCACGGACATCGATCTGGCCCTCTTCGTGAACATCTTCCATCTGCAGACCCCGGAGTCCGCCCGTGAGCTGCTGCTGAAGTCCTCCAAGAGCCTCACCCAGGGTGGCCTCGTCGCCATCGCCGACCACATCATCGACGACGACGGAGGTCCCGCGTCCGTCCAGAACAAGTTCTCCCGGCTGTTCGCCGCCTCGATGCTCGCCACCGGCGGCGGCAACGCGTTCACCCTGCACGACTACGACCAGTGGCTGGCCGATTCCGAGCTGCACCGCGTCGCCCTGCTGGACACCCCCATGCACCGCGTACTGCTCGCCCGCCGCGCCTGATCCGGCGCCCGCCCGTGTTCCGGCGGGTCGGCGCCGGCTGTGTTCCCGGGCCGTCGCGTATCTGTGGAAGGACTGAATCTCGTCATGCTCATCGTGCGACACTCCGAGGTCTCGCGGATCCTCGACGGCCGTGAACTCGACAACATCCGAACCGTGGCCGACGCCTACCGCATTCACGCACAGGGCGACACCAGCGTGCCGCACTCCGTCTTCTTGCGCTTCCCCGGGCAGCCGCGCAACCGCGTCATCGGCCTGCCGGCCTACCGGGGCGGAGACAAGCCGGCCGCGGGCATGAAGTGGATCGCCTCCTTCCCCGACAACATCGAGAGAGGCATCGAGCGGGCCAGCGCGGCGATCATTCTCAACTCGCTGGAGACCGGCCGGCCGGAGGCCCTGATCGAGGGCTCCCTGATCTCCGCCACGCGCACCGCCGCGAGCGCCGCGCTCGCGGCCGAGCTGCTCACCCGCGACCGCCGCCCGGACGGCCTGGCCCTGATCGGCTGCGGTGTGATCAACCTGGAGATCCTGCGCCATGTGCAGGCGGCCCTGCCCGGCCTGAAGACGCTCTCGCTGTACGACAGTTCGCCGCGGCGGGCCGCCGAGTTCGCCGCGCGGGCAGCCGCGATGGCACCCGGAGCCGAGGTGGTCACGCTCGACAGCGCGGAGCGGGCGCTCGCCACGCACGGACTGGTCTCCGTCGCCACGTCCGCCATCGAACCGCACCTGGACCTGAAGGCAGCCCGGCCCGGCACGGTGGTGCTGCACATCTCTCTGCGCGATCTGCTGCCCGAGTCGCTGCTCGACGCGCACAACATCGTCGACGACGTCGATCACGCGCTGCGCGAGCGCACCTCCCTCGCCCTCGCCGTGCAGGCCGCGGGGCATCGGGACTTCATCGACCCGGAAATCGGCCGACTGCTCCTGGACGAGGGCGAGGGCTCCGGGAGCGCGTTCACCCCCGAACGGGGCCGCACGATCGTCTACGCGCCGTTCGGACTGGGCGTGCTGGACATCGCCCTGGCCGACGCCGTCCTCGACGCCGCCCGGACCCAGGGCCTCGGTGTGGAAGTGGAAGGCTTCCTGCCGTGACCCGGCACGTCACTGCCGTGACCCGGCACGTCACGACGTCGACCGCCGCGCCAGGAGCCGCCACAAGACCTCAGGCCCCTACGGCAACTCATCGACCACCAGCAGCGGAGCCTTCGAACGAGCCGTCACGTCGAGGGCATACGTCCTCGGGCTTGCCGTGGCGAGGAACCCGACCTGCTGGACGGTGAAACAGGCCGAGAAACTGCCCCTGAACAGGAACCCTCAGGTCAGTCGCCCTTCTTGACCGGCTCCAGAATCGCCACGCACTCCACGTGCGAAGTCATCGGAGAGATGTCGGCCTGAACAGGCCAGGGAAAACCCCAAGTCAGAGACACTTTTTCGGCTCATCTCCCTCCATGAAGGCGCCACGTGTCAAATGAGTGTCACGACGCAAAATCCATCCGCCCAGGACGAAGCCGCCTTCGCCCGTCGACGCGGACGCGGCAGAGATCCAACAAGGGCCGCCTACACCGAGCAGCTGGGACGCCATCCTCAGATCATGGCTGCCGATGGCATTGACGTGGAGGAGACCGCGAGCGGCAACGGCATGCGCGATCGTCCACGACGCCGGTGTCGAAGCCGGCCCAGCGGACACAGGCTGTGGACACTGCTGCTAGCCCAGCCCTCGCGTGAGGGACGACGAGTCGGCGCCCACTGGGCTCGCGCAGTTTCCACGTAACTCCCCGAAGATCTCCGAGAGCAGGCCCGCCGCCTGCTCATCGCAGGACGCAGGACTCCCCAGGAGGCCCCGCGCACCGAACTCGTCCTCGACGCCGCCCTACTCTGAGCGGACCTGAGCAGTCCATTTGCGGTGGTAACCGATGCTGGTCACGACGCTCCAGGCGCAGCTGCACCATGCCCCGCCTCAGCCCCAAGTCCGGCCAGCTCTATCATGGATTGCCAGTCCGCACCCGTAACGGACGGGGACTGAGGGGGAGGGGCCTGGGTATGCCGGAGTACCGCATTTCCGTGGATGGGGTCTCACCTGGACGGGACTTGCGTCAACTCACGCAGTGGCTCCGCCAGGACACGGCGACTAGGACTGGGGCAACCATCGTCCTCCAGTCTGCGCAGCCTGCCGAGGACCAGATGGGAGGGGCCCTCGAAGTCATCGCGTTGGTCACTCAGTCCGGTTTTTCGACGGCCAGCCTGGCGCTGGCAATTTCTTCCTGGCGCCGGACCCGGCCGTCGACGCCGGTCGTTACCATCGAGCGCGACGACGTACGGGTGACGGTGGATTCCGGTGACCCAGCCGACGTTGCCCGGATCGTCCGGGCACTGGAGAGCGAGTAGTCGCCGATGCCACTCCCCCGCCCGGAAACCTCGCGGGTGGTCCTCATCGGTGTCGCGGACTACGACCACCTGCCGTCTCTCCCGGCTGTCCGGAACAACCTTGGAGCACTCGCCGACTTCTTCACCTCAGCACCAGGCTGGGGCCTGCCGTCGGAGCACTGCACCGTCGTCACCGACCCCAGCCAGTCATCCGAATTCATCGACCCCGTGCGACGGGCGTCCGCCGATGCCACCGACACCCTGCTCGTCTACTACAGCGGACACGGCCATCTCGACGACGAGCTGCGGTACTCGGTCTCGGTCACCGGCTCGCGGCCAAATGAGCCGTGGACCTGCCTGCCATACGCATGGCTGAAGTCGGTGCTGATCCAAACCCGGGCGGAACGCCGGGTGGTGATTCTCGACAGCTGCTTCAGCGGGCAAGCCCACGGGCTGATGGCTGACGCTGCAGACGCTCTACGGGGGCAAGTGGCGACCACGGGAGCAGTGGTCATCAGCTCCGCCCGCCACGACCTACCCGCACTCGCACCGATCGGCGAAACCTACACCGCCTTCACCGGCGAGCTGCTCCAGGTCCTCACCCATGGCATCGCCGGCGGGCCTGCAGAAATCAGCATCGACGCCGCCTACGCCCATGTCAAAAGAGCCCTGGCTGCACAGGGCCGCCCCACACCTGACCGCACAGGTACCGACACCTCCGGCACCCTGGTCATCGCCCGCAACCCCAGGTGCAGGCCACGTACCCCCGCAGCTGCCTCGCGACCCGCTCCTGGGACACATCTACAGGCGCTGGCCGACCGACTGCTCCTGCGGTCGGCGGATGCCCGAAGCGCTGGAACCGCTTCCCGACGCTATGTGGAGCCGACCCCGGTCGGCGAGCGCTACGAGGTGCTCCACCCCATCGGGAGGGGAGGCATGGGAACCGTGCATGTGGCTTATGACCGTCTCCTGGACCGACAGGTCGCATTGAAATCGATCCAGCTACATGGGCAAGAAGAACCCGTCGAAGGGCAGGTCTTCTGGAACGAAGTGCGGGTCGCGGCCGGACTGAGTCACCCGAACGTGGCGGCGATCCACGACGTGGTCGAGGGCAAAACCGGGCGGTTCTTCGTGATGGAGCTTGTCCCGGGCATCGACCTGTCAACCGCGCTCAATGAGGACAGGCCGCTGTCGCCCGACGAAGCGGCAGAAGCCGTTCACGACGCACTATCCGGGTTGGAGGCCGCCCACCAAGCTGGGGTAGTTCACTGCGACGTCAAGCCGGCCAACATCATGCTGACGCCGAATGGAAGGGTCAAGATCCTCGACTTCGGGATCTCTCACGTCATCGCGGAGGAAGGGCGAGGACCGCTGCATCAGGGCAACGGGACCATTGTGGGTACAGCCAACTACATGGCGCCCGAAACCATCCGCGGCCAACTCCCCACGACTTCCGTCGACATCTACGGAGCAGGGGTCGTGTTCTACCAACTGTGTACTGGCCAGGTGCCGTTCCCTGCCAGCAGCGCCTTCGAAGTGATGTCGCGCCAGATGTCCGAGGTGGCAACGCCCCCAGGGCAGATTCGCCCAGGGCTGCCGCCCGCGTATGAGGTGATCATCATGCGGGCCCTTGAGCGTGATCCACAGGAGCGATATGGCAGTGCCACCGAGATGCGAGCCGCGATAGCCGCCGCCCTCTACGGCACAAGCTGACCGCTACGCACTGATCCTTCGCAACTGGGCGTTACCTTCATGGCCGGTGGCAGATCATGTCAGTTAGAGTCAGCTCGGCCTCAGTGATCACTAGGGCCTGTCCGACGGATCATGTGACTGACTCACCCTTTGATCGTTGGCATACCCATGGGGCGAGGGGATCTCACGAACGCGGAATAGGCCCGGCTGAAGCCGCATATGCTGAAGTCCGGTAGTCGGGGCGGCCGTTGGGTAAACCATCGCAGGGTCATCAACGGGATCCTGTATCGCAACCGCACGGGGATGCCATGGCGGGATCTGCCTGCACGTTTCGGCAAGTGGAAGACCATGCACGAACGTCACAGACGCTGGTCGGCGGACGGCACCTGGGACAGAATCTTCGCCGCCGTCCTGGCTGACGTCGACACAGAAGGCCGCATCGACTGGTCGATGGTCAGCGTGGACTCGACCTCCTGCCGGGCCCACCAGCACGCCGCCGGAGCGCGCCGGAGATCTCCGCGGGTTCCGGGAAAAGACGCACGCCTCGGCAGCACCGCCCCGACGAGGGACTCGGACGCTCCCGGGGCGGCCTGACCAGCAAGATCCACCTCGCCGGGGAGGGCGGACGGCGCCCACTGGCCCTGCTGATCACCCCCGGACAGTGGGGCGACGCCCCACAGTTCATCCCCGTCATGGACCGTATCCGGGTCAGTCGCCTCGATAGTGGCCGCCCCCGCACCCGACCCGACCATGTCGGCGGCGACGAGGCGTACTCGTCCCGCCGCAACCGCCGCTACCTGCGGCGACGCCAGATCAAGCACACCATCCCCGAGCCGAAGAATCAGCGCGCTCACCGCCAGAGCCGGGGCAGCAGGGGCGGCCGTCCCACCGGCTTCGACAAGACGACCTACAGAGGAAACCGCACGAGCCTCCTCCAGTTCGGGCTCCAAAGAGTCTTTGAGCGCTGAGGCTGCGGCTGCGGCCGACCACCACGCGGCACTGCCCGGACCCATGCTCCACCTTCCGCACATTGCTCTCGTCTCCGCCTCATACAACACACGTTGGATTCTTTCGCCGTGAGCCCTCCAGCCGTCGCGCCTCCGCTCGAGCGGAGGTGAGCCGGCCTGGACGGTCGCCGTGTGGAACGGCGTGGTGTGCTCTCCGCGCGAGCGGAGCTCAGCCGTCTTCGACGCCGGAGCCTACGTCCTGACCGACGACCTCACGGTCGTCGACACCCTGGCGGACCGCCTGCTCACCAAACTCAAACGCCCCCGGTGGCACTACATCGACTACAACCATGTTCGCCACCACCGTCACCACTGGCTCAGCCGCAATCCCTCACCACTCACCGTGCTGCCGCCATACCAGCGGAGCTGACCCGTCAATCTGCTGCCCCTCCCAAGATCCGGACCATACGCGGGCCGACACTGCTCCTCCGGCCTTAAGATCCCCCATTTCCCGTGGTCAACGGGGAGTATCGAGCCTGTACCACCAGCAGACGAAGAACCCGCTGGGCGCTCTGCTGATATGGCTGAGCATGGCTGTTTGACACCAGAACTCTCCGGCACCTCGGCCTCGCGGACTTCCTCATCAGGCCAGCTGACCAGCGACGCGATACGCCTGACACCCCATCAGAACGAGCGTCAAATGAGCGCCACGAGCGTCATTTCAGCGTCAAGATATCGCCCATAACGCCCACACCGCACATAATGCGCACGGGCAAAACCGCAGGTCACGAGCCCTTCGCGGCCGGTTCGAGGATGGCGACACACTCCACGTGGTGGGTCATCGCGAAACATGTGGAACAGAAACGCGTGGAAAGAGTCGCAGGTCAGTGCCCCTCGCAGGCGGTTTGGGACAAATCGACCGTGTGCGTTGTGTGCGCTGCGTGCATTACGTGCGCGAGTCTGACGCACGGCACCTAGGGCGTCCACCACTCTGCAGCAGTCGGCTCCATCGCAGTCCGCTGCCTTCCTCCTGCCTGCTCGGATCACGACCGAACAGGTTTAGCCCCGGGTCAGGCCCAGTTCCCCCGCCCGTACTCCGGCCTGGAAACGTGAGTCCGCGTCGAGGACGCTCAGCAGTTCGGCGACTCGGCGGCGGTAGGTACGCAGCGACATGCCCAGGTCCCGTGCGGCGGCCTCGTCGGTGGCTCCGGAGCCGAGGGCGCGCAGGACCGCGACAGCCCGGTCGTCGAGGTGGGGGCGGCCGGTGCGAACCCCGCCAAGGGCACGTACCGCGTCGGCGAGCGCCTCCCGATGAAGGGCCACCCGGCGATCAGCCGCGCGGACGTCGCCGACTTCCTCTACAAGGCGGCCCGCGCCCCGGAGTGGATCCACCGTGACGCCGTCATCACGGACTGACGAGCTCTGCGATCATCCTTGCTCCTGTCCCCTCATCGGAGTAGCTCCAACCGAGCAGCCCGCCGCTGCCTTCGGCGGTCGGGATCACGACACCGTCGCTGAGGTTGATCGAGACGTCGTACTCGCCGGAGACGACCTTCTCGACGAGCGCGCCGGACGAGTGGTCGGCGCGGGCGAAGGGCAGCAGCCGCTTGAAGGTGTCCCAGCCGTCGGGGACCGTGCTGGCGTAGCCCTGGTTGCTGGCGTATCCGTACGCGTTCGACGGATCGTAGACGCCGATCTTGCCGCGGAAGCGGGACGGCTTGGCCTCGACGGATGTCCGCCAACGACTTGAGCCCGGTTGGGTATTGGGACGGGTCAGCTCCGAGCAGCGCTCCATAGGGTGGTTCCTCGCCCCCTGATGTCAGTGGGGCGGGATACCGTCCTCGTCACGCTGAGGTAAGGGGAGAACCATGGCGAGGAACGCCCGGGCCGACCAGCTGCGCGAGTATGGCCGGTCCGTGCTGGAGGGGGCCCGATCGGAGCAAGTCCTGCGCATGGCGCGGCAGGTGAACTCCGTCTCGTACACGAGCGCGCGGGAGTACGCCGGCCGCTCGCTCTTCGAGTTGCTGCAGAACGGCTACGACGCGCATCCGAGGGACCGCCGTGACGGACGGATCCACGTACTGCTGGACGAGGCGGAGGGCGAGTGGGGGACGTTGTACGTTGCCAACGGCGGGACGCCCTTCACCTGGCGGAACGTCGAGCGGATCTGCGAGCTCGCGCAGAGCTCGAAGGAGGTCGGTGAGGGCATCGGGAACAAGGGGGTCGGGTTTCGCAGCATCTTGCTAATCAGCGAGGCACCCGAGATCTACAGCGCAGACCCCGACAGCCCGCTCGGCCCGGAATTGGACGGGTACTGCTTCCGCTTCGCGCAGAAGGTCGACGTGGAGGAGTTCCTCGCCGGTGAGAACAACGCCCACGAGGTGGCCGCCAAGTATCCACCGCTCCAGGCGCCCCTGCCGCTGGACGGTGTGCCCGCGACCTGTCGGCAGCTCGCCGCCCGGGGGTACGTAACCATCGTCCGGCTGCCCTTGCTGGGCGAGGCCGCCCGGGCCGAGGTCCGGCTACGGATGGGCGAGCTTGCGGAGGCGAAGGTACCGGTGATGCTGTACCTCGACCGGCTTGCTGGCCTGACGCTGGAACGGCGGGCCATCGGTGGCGAGGCAGACCGCCACGTGGCGCTCGAGCGGCATGAACTGACCCGCTCCGAGGAGTGCTTCGCGGTTGCGCAGGACGGCACCGGGCACGGATTCCCCGTCTCCTGCGCGACCGTGGATCTGGGGCCGTCCGGCACCTTTCTCGTAGTACGGGGCACCGTGGAGAAGGAACGGCTGAACAGCACCCTCGCCGAGGCCGTGGGTGCTGGGCTCCTCGACGACACATGGCAAGCGTGGAAGCGGTCCGCCGTCGTCGAGGTCGCGCTCCCTCTGCCCGCACCGCGCCGACCGCGACGCGGGCAGATCTACACGTTCCTGCCGATGGGTGAGGACCAGACCGCGCCGTTCCCAGGACACGTGAACGCCCCTTTCTTCACCAAGTTCGACCGCACCGGACTTCCCTCCGACAACCCCCTCAACGTGCTGCTGTTCGACGCGGTCGCCGAGACCTGTCTGGCAGCCGCCGCGGTATTGCGTACCGTGCCCGAGCCGTCCATGCGGCAGCTGGCCGTGGACCTGGTGAGCTGGGAGAGCGAGAAGGGCTCGGCGGGGCGGCTCCGCGCGGCGGCTCTGCGTGTGCACAGGAGCGAACTCGCCGACGTACCGCTCGTGCCTGTCCTCGCCGCGGACGGCGCCCTGCCGGAGACGAGCTGGGCCCCGCCCCGGGGCGCGGTCCTGTGGCCGGACCTCGACCTGACCGTTCTCACGGCCCACCGCGCGCACGAGGCCGGGATCGTGGTGGCCGACCCCGAGATCGGCGGCGACCGGCTGAAACGGCTGGCAACTCTGTGCAAGGCCATTGCGTGTCCATGGGAGCCGGGCCCGGAGATGCTCGCCGAGTACGTGGAATGGATTGTCGCGGGCCTGCCCCTCCCCCGGCCCGGTGAGCCCCCCGAGCAGTGGAGCGCGCTGTACGAGGACCTGGCCGCGGTTTTCGAGGACGACGGGCACGTCCTGCACGACAGGCAGTTGCTGCTCGCGGACGACCACACACTGCGGCACACCAACCGTCCCCTCGGCAGAGCGGGTACGGGCACAAGCATGAGTACCCAGGGCAAGCCGAGCAGTCAGAGGGTCCGCCGTGAGGCGTTCTTCCAACCGGTGCGTACGGAAGCGAACCAGGCTGAGGCCCCGTCCGTCCCCGCCCTGCTCGGCAAGCGGTTGTTCTCCCTACACCCCGGGCTGGTCTGGAAGGACAGCGGCGAGCGTACGCGCGGGCGAGCCGCCCGCGCGTTCCTCGAGCAGGAGGGGCTCGTCCGGCCGTACGACACAAGGGGCTTGCTGGACCACGTGCGGCAGGCGCTCAGCGCGAGCACCGATCTCCGGCTGCGGCTCCAGACTCTGCGGTTCGTCTTCCGGCTGTGGCAGCTGCGGCGCTCGCTGGGCGGGACGGAGATCTCCTCGCTCGGGCTGTACGTACCGTCGGCGGACGGCCGACTGATCAGGGCGAGCGGCGCCGTCTTCGGCCGGGGCTGGGGCCGCGCGTCCGCCGGTGAGGACCTGGCGGCAGTGGTCGCCGCCGGGCAGGACGTGTCGAAGAGCCTCAAGACGATCACTGGACGCCTCCTTGCCGCGCCCGAGGAGTTTGCCAAGCGGGGCGAGACCGAGGAGTGGCGGGCGTTCCTACTGGAGGCCGGGGTGGCCGACGGGCTGGTCCCTGTCAGGTCCTCCGACGCCTTGAGCCGGGTAGAGCAAGGCCAGGAGCTCTGCACTCGGCAGCTGGTCCGCATGGCGAAGGTGTCTGCCAAGGTGCAGGAGCAGTGGGAACCGTACGTCCACTGGCCCGGTGTCTACTACCCCAGGACGCCGTACCGGGGAACCCCCGCCTGGCGGCTCCCCGGCCAGGACGTCATCGAACGCCTCGGGCAGGAGGCCCGGCTGGCATACGCACGGCTTGTCCTGCATGGCCTGGCCAGCTGGGAGGACGCGAGGTTCGCCAGCGTCTGGACCAGTGCCGGCAGCCAGAGTTCCCCGGACAGGGAACGGATCCCAACCCCACTCGGCGTCTTCGTCCGGGAGCAGCCGTGGCTCCCGGTGCGGGGTCGCGACCGGGCCGTCCGGTTCGTTCGGCCGGCCGACGCCTGGCACTGCCCGCCCGGGCTGGAAGAGGAGCCCTCGTACGCGCCGACCGTCGACCATCGGCTGCGCCACCTTCTGGAACGCGGGAAGGCGGGCGACCGCCTGCGGGAAATGCGGATGCCGACCTGGGGCAATCCCCGGGACTGCGCCCGCCTCATCGCCGCGCTCGGACGTCTTGCGGCGGAGGCCGCGCTGGGGGCCGAGGACCGGCCCGCCGCGCAGCGTGCGAACGAACGCGCCTGGAGGCACCTCGTACAGCGTCCCCTTCCCACACTGCCCGAGAGCACCAGTCTGCTCGCTGAGTCCGGAGACCGGCTGATCAGCGTTCCGCTGTCCGCCCTGGACGGAGGGGAGAGCGATGGCGCTGGTGATGCCGGGGCCGTGCTCTACATCAGTGGTGAACGCGAGGGCTTGACGCCCCTGCTGATACGGGAGATGGCGCGCCCCCTGCTCACCCTTCCCGGTGTCTCGGCGGAGGCCGCCGAGTTGCTGACGGCCGAACACCCCACCGCCGTCCGGCACACCGACGACCTGATGTTCACAGTGACCGTGGACGGCTCACGGGTGGACCCCGCGGCCATGGGAGAGCCCCTGGTCCAACAACTGCCCTGGCTTACCCTGGCCGTGGGCGTCCTCTCCGACCACCTGGCGCGCGGCCCCCGGACGAGCGAGGCCGAGTTGAGCGAGCTGACGTCCCTAGTCCGGAGCATACGTCTGCACCGCTACCGCTCCTGGAATATCGAGCTCGACGGCCAGCCCGTGACGTTGCCAGGCCGCCTCGGTGGAGTGCTGCCGCTGCCCGATCCGAAGCATCCGCTCGTCCTCGCCCCGGCGGGCGAGCCGGGCTGGCCCGAGATCACCCGCATCGTGGTGGCGGTCGCCGAGCTGCTGGGACGGCGGGAGTTGGGTGACCGACTGCGCCTCGCCGCCCACCAGCTCGCTACCCGCCACGCCGACCTGCGCGACCCGGGCCAGGAGGAGCTCGCCGACGCCCTGGAAGTCACAGTCCACCAAGTCGATGAGACGAGCCGCCGGATCGACGGGGCCATCGGCGTGGTCCTGGAGCGCTGCCGGCCCTTCCTCATCCACCTGCTCGGCACGGAGGCAGCGAACTCGCTGCTTCTGCCGCCGCCGGGCGACACCCGGGAGTTCCAGGCGCACCTTGAGGAGTTCGCTGCCGAACTCCCGGCCCCCGTATCCGAGTTCATCGCCAGGGCCCGCGTGGCCCGCGGTACGGACGAACTGCGGCGCGACCTGGGCATCGGTTTCGCCGAGCTGAACGACACCCTGCGCGCGCTTGGCCCGCCCCTGGAACCGATCAGCCACGCCGAGGAGCACGAGGAGGCACTCCGCGCCCACCTAGACCTGCGCAAGAAGGAGCTCGTCAACCGGCTGCGCTGGGCGGTACTGGAGGACTTCGACGCGCGCCGTCCGATGCCCAACTGGCCCCCGGTCCGGGCCCTCGACTGGATCACCACGCCGGAGGCATGGACGTACACATTGGACACGGCCGACACGGGGAGCCTAGAGGCGCACGTGGAGGACCAGTTGGCGCTGCGCCTGGGCCGCCCGCTGCCCCGGTCGGGCGAACGCCTACCGGCACTCGACCAGGTCCGCGGCGCGAATCTCCGTACGATCACCGGCCTGGCCGCCGACCTCGCGGTCCTGGTCGGGGCAGCCGGACATCCGTTGCCCGCGGCCCTGACCGGAGCCGAGCCGGCCGAGGAGGTCACCGCGCGGCTTGAGGCCGCGGGCGCGCTGGACTTCCGCCCCTTGTCCCCGTCCGACATCGTCGGCTGGCTGGCGGCCCTCGGCCAATGGCCCGACGGGATGGCGGTGACGACGGATCCCGGGCACCACGGGCTGTCCGAGGCCGACTTGGACCGGGTGCGCAACGCGGCGGAACACGAGCGGCGCGAACGGGAGCGCGAACGGCGGTCGATCTCCGTCGGCGGCCGCGAATTCGACGTGCACTCCGGCGACTTCACCGCCCTCACCCACGAACTTGACCGGGTCCTGAACAGCGGATCTACGCCAGGCATCACCGCCGCCGGTCCGCTCCGTTTCACGGACCCCCTCCCCCGGACCGAGAGCACCCGGGCCACCGGCCGCGCGCGCGGGCGGCGGTACGGAGGTGGTATGGACAGCGGGCTGACCACGGCCCAACGGGAGGCCATCGGGTACGTGGGCGAGTGGTACGCGTACCAATGGCTGTGCGCGCGCTACCCGGACCACATGGACGAGACCGGCTGGGTGTCGGGCAACCGTCGCAAAGCCTTCCCCGGCCCGTCGGGCGACGACGGCCTCGGCTTCGACTTCCGGGTCGGCTCCGGCAGCCGTCCCTTGCTGTACGAGGTGAAGGCGACCGGGGGCGGAGGAGGCCGCTTCGAGCTGGGGGAGAGCGAGGTCCGCGCGGCCCGCCAGCACGCGGGCAACGACCGCTGGCGCCTCCTGGTGGTCACCTACGCCCTCACCCCACACAAGGTGGCCATCCAGATGCTCCCCAACCCTTACGGGAAGCGCGGCCGGGGCTGCTATCGCGAGGAGGGCGGGGCACTGCGCTTCTCGTACCTGCTGTGACCTTGGCGTGCAACTCCAGCGCAGGCCAACGGCATGCTGCAGCTTGTCCTCGACCTCCGAAGCGAGGACGATCGGAAGCGGCGACGCCCCGCCTCGACGCATCTGTGCATGAGTTGCCACGAAGACTTCCTTGCGCTTCGCTGGGGGCATGGCGAGGCGCTTGCTGTTGGTGCAGTGCGCGAAGATCAGGTCTCTGCGTCAAGACGCGGGGATGTCTGTGCAGGAGTTGGCGGACCGCGTTGGTGTGACGACCCGGATGGTCATGTACTGGGAGGACGGAACCTGTGTCCCAGAGGCGCGGAACGCGCGGCGCCTTTGCGATGCACTGCGCTGCTCGATGGCTGACCTGACCGAGGCAGTGAGTGGGACCGAAACACTGGCCCATCTGCGTTTCTCCTGCGGGCTGACGGCCGAAGACGCCGCCAGTCGGCTGCGTGATACGTCGGCAGGCCGGGCGTTGTTCGTCGACGCCCATAAGATCCGCTGTCTTGAGCGGGGCCGTCACGTGTCCGGCTGGAACTGGCGCAAGCCCGAATGCACCGGTCGCCTCGTGAAGGAGCTAGCCACGGTGTACGGCGTCCCGGTGCGCATGGTCTTGGATGCCTGGATGCGGACACGACCCGGCGATATCTCCCCGGCCCTGCCCGACGAGCAGCAGCCCAGCCCGCCCGCGTCGGCACTTGCACGCTGGGCGGAGCTCAACGACCGTCAGCGCGTCTACCTCGATGAATTTCTTCGAGACGATCAAATGACCGAAGCCGAGATGTGGATGCGCAAGCAGAACGGCAGTGGGGTCCCGCCGGCCCGGCAGTGGCGGAAGATGCCGTTCTCTGTACACGCACCGGTTGAGGTTTTCGGCTTTACGCGCCTACAACAACGGCTGCGCGCCCAGAGCGTTCATGACCAGGGCGCGGGAGCCACCCTCAGCTCACTGGAGCGCCTCGGACTGATCATCGTCAGCAGGGACTCCGTGGAGGTCGACGGTATCGGTGCGGCCGAACGGACTCTCGTGGAGATGACCCGGCGCGGGCGGGCGTGCGCCCGTGCAGGCCGGGGCGAGCCGCCAGCGCCGAAGACTCCGGCACATCTCCTGTCCGAGTGGCTTTGGGGGACGCTGTCACGCGTGATCGCCACCGGAGACGAGGGCGTGCATGAGAGCGCATTGACCGGCAAGTCGTTGTTCTTCCTGGCGGTGGGCTACCGACCCCAACGCGGCGCACATCCCAGCCGCGGCTTCATCGAGCTGAGGCCATGGATGGCTGACGGCGACACGCACGTTGCCGAATACCGGTGGCACGCAACCTCGCTCGGCCTACGGCATGCCGACGAATACCGGGAGCAATACGCACGGTTGTATCCGACCATCACCACCCCATAAATTCGTAATTCCGTTCGAACTAGGTTGTTCCCGGGGTCGATTGTCAGTGCCACGCTCTACGGTTCTCCACCGTGACGACCACAGCTGGCGATGAAAGCCCGACGTTCTCTCACTTCGATGCCTTCCGGCTGATCAACTTCACGTTCATCAAAGCCTGTGAGGCACTGACTGCCCCTGAGCTGGGCCCGCATCAGCGGACCGAGAAACTCATGCGGTACTACGGCGACCTGCTTGCCGCGTATGGGCCGGGTGTACACCTGCCCTTCGGTGAGTTCCGCCGCAAGCTTCTCGGCACCGTCGACGGTCTGCTCCCTGACTGGTTGGACCGGTCCGCATTCGACAACCTCGACTTCGCCGTGGTCGACGCCGATGGCTGCGTCACCAGCAGCGCCTTCGACCTCCAGTGGGAGACCACACAACTACACCGGATCCTGCGGTGGTTGAAGCGGAACGGCCGTACGCGCTTCACCGACGAACAGCTCCAGGACGAGATCGACCAGGACCAGATGTACGAGCTGCTCAAGGGGCGCGGCGATGAGCAGTACGTACGCGATCGCACGACACTGGTCAAGTGCCCGGCCGGGGACCGGAAAACTGTCAGCACACGCGGTCTGCCCCTCAACGCACTGCGGTACTACGAACCGATCCCCTATCACTCCACCTACCGCACATGGTGGTTTCCCTGCACTGTCTGCCAGTGGCCCATGAAGATCAGCAAGCGGGTGAGCGGCGTCGGCGAGTATTACCGCGCCGCCTGCCTGTATGACCGGCATGCGGATATCGGTGCAAGTTTCGTCTTCCGTCCGACGATGGGCAGCGCGCCCGAACTTCACCCCGACAGCACCTTCGAGCCGTCACCACGCGAGGCGGCACTGTTCCTGGACGGCAGCACGACGGTTCCTGAGGCACAACCCGTCGAGGACAGCCTGGCGCTGCGGCGTGGGGTGTGGCGCTACACCTGCGTGCCCGGACTCCACGAACTGCGCCTGCACCAAGAGCTGTCGAAACGGCTGGGAGCCCTGGCAGAGCGGGGACGGGCCCACGTCACGCTGTGGCCGATGCAAGACGCGTACGACCACCGTATCGAGGTGACCGGGGCAGGCGGCGACATCCATGTGTTCACCGTGGACGTGAAGGACTACACACACGCCCGCGTCCTGGCCGAAAGCCTGGATCGCAACGAAGGCGACAAGGGCGGCGCCCGCTGGCTCGTGGTCCCCGACCACCGGGCAGACCAGATCCCACTGCTGTCCGTGACCTGCAGCAAGTACGCCATGAAGGCCGCCACCATGACCGACTTCGCCGAGACCGTCTGCCGTACCGCGGGGGTGACGTGGGCATGAGCGAGCGCACCGTGCCAACCGCATTCATTCACGCCGCGCTCGCCTTGAGCGCGCACTACTTCCCCCAGAAGGACGAGGAGGAACGGGACCTGGCCGTGTTCCATCACGCCGCGTTCTTCGCCAGCAGCAAACCCCAAGTCTGGGACAGGTGGCGGTCCCTGAGCGCGGACGAGCGGCTGCTGGTGGTCGAGGTCATGAAGATCAGCAACCCCGATCTTGCTGATCCCGCACGCTTCGCCTCCGCGGCCCGGATCGCTCTGGGCGCCCTGAACGTCGGCGACGAAGAGGACGAGGCGGAACCCACGGTGTTTCACCTGGCCGGAGATCCCTACACCGCCGATGCGGCCTACCCGCAGCTCGGCGGCGACTACCTGGGCTACACGCACAGCCTCTTGGCCCCCTTCCGGCGCCCCAGTAACCGGCGCAAACCACAGGAGTTCGCCGCGCCCGGGCAGATTTATGAAACGAGCGAGCGCACCGAGGGCAACGAGATCGTCCACGGCCGTCTGACGATCCCCCGTTACCCCTCGTCCCTCGAACCGCTCAGTCACGAGACCCTGCCCGCCCTCACCACCCGGACAGGGTTGTCCTCGATTCCTGTTCCCGTCCAGGCGCTCAAGGACATCGCCACCGTCCTCGATACGCAGTACGCGCAGTCCCCATCCGGGCCATGGCTGCTCCACGTCCTCAACGGGCTGTTCGCCCAAGTCCGGGCCCGGGACACCGACACCGTCGATGTGATGGAGCTGCTGTCCGGGCTGACGCAGATCTTTCACGCGCCCACCGGCACCGGCAAGTCCATCCTCGTCCGCCTCCTGGGCTCGTGGGCAGCATGCAATGGCTACCGGGTCGCCCTTCTGGTTCCCGACGTCAAGGCAACTCTTGTCTCAGCCTGGGACATCAGCCACGACCTCGATCTGCTGCACCAGGTCGGCATGATCGAACACCCGGCGACCTGCGCGCCCCTGATGTCCCCCGCCTCGCGACACGAGCGAGCCATCAAGCACGCCTCGTTGATCAAGGAGGACCCGGACACTCCTGGCGAGTGGGGCAAGCGCGGCCTTCGGGACGTGGACCATCTCGCCTACGGCTGCGCGCAACGCCACTGGCTCGAGACCGCCGGCATCTACCGTCCCGGAAGAGAGAACTGCTTCAGCCTGCGCAGCGGCAGCGACACCCTAGCCTGCCCGTGGGCGCCCACCTGTGGGAAGTTCACCCCCCTTTACAGGGCGGCCGAGGCAACAGTCATCGTGACCAACCACCACAACTTCATCCAGGGCACCACCCGACTGGGCGTCCAGCTCGACGGCCGCCCGGTGCGCTCCATGCCGGTGCGCGAATTCGTGCTGCGGGCCACCGACTTCGTCATCATTGACGAGATCGACGCCTTCCAGGCCGTGGCCGTCGACCGGTGCGCTGACGATCTCGCGTTGCACTCACGCCAGCCGTGGACCGCCGCTCCACAAGCCCTGGACCAAGCGGCCAAGCACCTTCCACTGCGGCTGGAGAGCGAACTCGTCGAGCCGGTCAGCCACGTCCGGCTCACTGCCGAGGCCCTACTGACCGGGCTGTGCACCAAAGCCTTCCGGCTCAACCACCACGATGACGCCAAGGTGGCCCGCTTGCGCCACGAATACGACTACGAGGGCTGGCGTCTTCCGCGCAGCAAAGACCGCGAGCTTATCTCCGCCCTGCTTCCGGAGTACCAGGTCGGCCAAGGCGAACCACTGCCCCGAGAAGCCGTGCAGCGCCTCGATGCACTCTTGCCGCTGCCCGAACGCGACGAGGCCGCCGAGGAGGACACTGCCCCGCTGATGGACCCGAAGTGGGAGCGGGTCCGCGCCCTGCTGCTGTCCCTCGTCGCCCCACGCGGCATCAACCAGCGCGACGCCATCAAGCTCCGCCTGCATGAAGCCCTCAGCGGCATCGTCACCGACGCTCGGACCCGGAACAAGACCATCGACCACCTGGTGATCCGTGCCCTCATGGGAGAACTGGACCGCTCCCTGGCCGAACTGCGCGCCACCACGCAATCGCTGCGACACACCGGCCTGGTCTCCGCCAACCGCATCATCGAAACCTTGCAAGGCGGCGGCATCACCGACGTACTCCCCCACGGCACCATCGGCCGGCCGATCAACGGCTACCGGGTCTCAGGGATGAAGAACCCGGAGAAGGACGCCAAACTCTCCACCCAGACCATGGCCGGCGACCCGCACACCTACGTCAGTGAACTCGGCGGGATCGTGTCCCTGCGCACGGCGAGGGTGGAGCGCCCGATCCTGGGCCTGTCCGCCACCGCCTTCTTCCCCCAGGCCGTCAAGGAGCACATCCACGCCCCCGTCACCTGGTGGATGACCGATGCCCAACCGGACTCCATCATGGTGGAATCCTCCTCCGTCGCCTTCGGCCAGGGCCACAAGAACGCCGGCGAGAAGATCTCCATCGCCGGCCAGTTCCCGGCCGACAAACCCCATGCCCTGCGCGAGATCGCCCAGCAGCTGTACGAGACCAAGCTCGCCAAGCGACTGGCTCGCCTCGCCAAAAGCGACACCACCCGCGCTCGCGCACGGGTGATTCTCACCGCCAACAGCTACGAACAGTGCGGCCACCTCGCCACCGGCCTGGTCAAGGCACACGGACTCACCCACCGCGTGTGCGTCCTGGTACGGGAGGAAGACCGCTTCCGCAACGTCCGCTACCTCCCCGACCCCAACCTGGTCCGCCGCATCACCGTCGAGGAAGTCGAAGAGTTCCCCGAACTCGGCGACATCCTCATCGCCCCTCTCGCCAACATCTCACGCGGGCTCAACATCGTCGTCAACCTGCGCTCGGCGATCCACTCGATCTACATCTGCGTCAGGCCCCCGCTGATCATCGACGATCCGACCTGGATGTACGGCAGCGTCAACGCAGCAGGCATCAACACCTTCACGCCCGCGGGCAGTTCAGACCCAACCCGGGCGATCCAGGAAGCGCGCACCGCCTCCCGCGAGCAGCTCGCCACCATCCTGCGCTCCTCACCCCAACTGTCCACGATGGACCTCATCCTTCAAGAACAGATGGTGGCCGGAATGCTGGTCTCCCTCATCCAACTCGCCGGCCGCGCCCGCCGCGGCGGCACCGACATGGAACTCCACTTCGTGGACTACTCCTTCCAGGACGAGACCTGGAGTTCCGACCTGGCCAGCATCATCCACCGCATGGCATCGCGCTGGACGCCCGAAGAGCGCCGACAGATGGCCGACCTGTACGGCGAAGCCGTCAACGCCTTCCTCTCCTACGCCGGCGTCGACCTCGCTCCTGCTGCGTGACCCCCTCATTCCGAAAGAGGCCCCAGCCTTGACCGACAACGCCCTCGACCTGCCCAACACCCTCACCCTGCGCTGCACCCCCGCCCTGCTCGGAGGGCAGAAGGTGTACCTGAGGATCTTCGCCAAGGCTGAACGCGACGCCTGGTACAACCTCATTGGCGACGACAACAAAAGCCTGCCGTACTCCACCGCGGTCACTTACCTGAAGTTCAAGACCGGTGGCTACGTCTACCTCGACAAGTACCTGGAGTACCTGGTCTCGCTGGAACCCATCAGCGACGACACCCTGCGGCACGTGTTCACCTGCATCATCGGCTACGGAGCCGGGCTGAGCACTGACCAGGCCGTACTGCTCGAACCGCCGCCGCTGGCCCAAGCCGTCGCCGCTACACCGCAGCAGACCATCGAGATGACGCGCTTTCTCACCCCGCGCGAGGGACGGCAGCCCAAGTGCCCGAACTGGATGTACGTGGCCGTGCCGTGGGTGATCTCCAAGATGCTCGCCGAAGAGCCGTTCACCCTCTACGACCTGCTCCCCATCATCACGAAAGTCCCGGCCAAGGAGAAGGACGGCTCCCCCAAGCTCGACGAGCACGGTGAGCAGGTCTACAAGAACCGCACCAGCGGCTGGAAGGCCAACCCCAACAAGCGCGCCGTCACCTATGTGCCGGACAGCCGCGGCGGCCTGCTCGCCTGGGACCATCCGTTCGGACGTAAGTACAACGTCCGCGACGACGGCACAACGGTCAATACGGCATCCGAGGCGCAGTACGCGATGTCGCGGATCTCCGTCGCGATGAAGACTCAGCCCAACATCGCCGACCCGGTCATCCTGCTCGACGCCCACGTGACACGCATCCACAGCAACATGCGCTTCGCCAAGTCCTCCTACGTTTACCAGGGCGGTGACGGACTCCCGGTCCTGCACACCGAGCTGGTGCGCAACGGCACCGTGCGCCAAGTCAATCAGCGTGCTCTGGAACTCCTCGCCCGCGACGCAATGAACCTCGAGGTGCTCGATGAGCTGGCCCGGCGGGCTGCCGACGAGCAGGCTGTCATCGACCGGGCCGAAGCCGAGGACGTCTTCGCATCCTTCATCACCCCAGAGCCCGGCATCACCCGGCCGCTGCTCCCGAAGAACGACAACTTTGCCGTGGGCACCGGACCGGGCACCCTTCATCTGCGGCTGCTTACCGAGCACGTGAAGAAGGTCCTCGGCAAGAAGGCCGGGTGGGTGCACTACGACGTCGAGCCGATGACGTTCGAAGGGCGGCCCACCGACAAGCAGAAGATGAGCCCGCAAGAGCGGGCGCTGCGCGTGGAAGCTGGCGAGCTGCTCCATAGCATCGGCTTTCCTCCGAGCATGGACATCTCGGCTTCCGTCCGGGCCCAGGGCTTCGAGCAGTTGCGGATCGTCTGCCTCTGGTATCGCCACACCACCCGCCTGCGGATGATCAACGCCTTGTCGATCGCCTTCCCGGAGTCCAAGGGGCTCACTGCCGACCCGAAACAGGGCGATGAGATCCACCTGGCGGAGGGCATCCACGTCGTCTTCCGCAAGGCAGAGCGGTTCCTCTCCCACGGGACGGACATCGACCGTGAGTTGGAATGGAAGGGCATCGCCGACGACTTCGCCAAGGCTGGACCCGGCGTGCTGGTCGGCGCATGGTGCGAGACGGAGATTCCGGAACTGAAGCGGCAACCGGGCGAGACAGCCGCACAGTTCGCGCTGCGCGCGGAACGCTACGACGGGAAGTTCCAGGTACGCCGCCTGTTGGCCACCAAGGGCATCGTCATTCAGTTCACCAAGGGCCTGCAGCCGGGCACGTTCGGGCGAGCAAGCAGCGAGATCAGCCCGCCCAAGCCGGGCAAGGACCACGCCGCGTATATGGCGCTCCTGGACCTCAACCGCTCCCTGGGCATCATCGATCAGCGGCTCGCCCGCGCCATCGGAAAGGACCGCCGAGCCGGCGACGCACGAAGCCTTGTCTATGTCGGAATCCACGTACGCCGACAGGCCAAGACAGCCGACGGCAAGAACACCAGACGTGTCATCGTCGCGACCGCCCTGTTCCCCTCCGCGGATCCCGACGGGGTCTGGACGATGAAGGCATGGACGCCCCAGATCGGACAATGGGTGCCCTACCGGCAGGCCATCACCGACTTCCACGCCGGCGACTTCGCCCTGCACGTAGACGGCAAGGGCAAAACGGAGAAGCAGCGGTGGGCGGAGGCCGCGGAGGACGTCGAAGCAGCCCTGGCCAGCCTCGTCTCCGACGAAATGGAGCCTGGCACCGAATACGTCATCACCCTCGACGGCCACTCCTGCCGCCGAATGTGGACCGGCTTGCACAACGAGAACCAGAGCTACCAGGCCACCGACATCGCCGACCCTCGCACCTGGCTGCCCGGACACGGTAAGGGCCGCGGCGCGCCGCGCCGTAAACCCGCCGGGGTCATCCGCATGAACATCAACGCTGAAGAGGTCCCGCAGCTCATCCCCGTCGTCACCGACGTGGCCGCTGAAGACGAGAAGGAAGACATCGATTTCACCTCCACCAAGCTCCACCGCGCCCGCGTCGACTTCGGCAACCCGTTCTGGGTCCTGTTCAACGTCCCTCGCAACTACCAGGCCAAGGGTGGCTCCCTCGGTAGCAAGATCACTCGCTGGGATGCCGACCCCGGCAAAGCCGGCGACGAGGACGAGCGGGAAACCAATGAGCTCAAGAGCCCGTGGTGGGCAATGACGGCCACCGAGATCTATCCCGTCTCTGTCGCTGACGGGATCGACTCCACGATGCTCGCGCGCACCATCGCGCGGCTGTGCCACCAGACCATCGCCTGGGCCGACCGCTCGCGCTATCCCGTGCCGCTCCACGCGGCCAAGCAACTCGATCTCGATCATCCTCAGTACCGGCGCTCAGCACCGCCGGAAGAGCTGAACCAGACCGAGGACGACGCCCAGTAGAGGCACTGGATGCTGCAGCCCGCCGGCATGTAGCCGGCGGGCTGCAGCCTGCGCAGAGACGGCGAAGCAACAGACTTCACTCGGGCCTACGAAGCAACGCCCAACTCTGGGAAATCTCTCGCCCCGAACAGGGCGTCGAATCGACGAGCCCCTTGTGCAGCGATCAGGAAGTACGGGGCTCCGGAGCCGATCACGCTGTGCGGGCCTTTCTGTCCTGCAATGAGGACATCGTGTGGCGCCCACACGTCGAGTCCGTCGAACACGTAGTAGACCGGGAGGCCGGTCCAGGCAACGAGCTGCAAGTGCGCCTGAACTGCCGAGCGTTCAATGGCATGACGCCCTGTTCGCTGGCTCGTCATCCCGCCCTTGCAATCGATCAGCACCAGGTCCCCTGCCTTCGCCGCGATGAGGTCCGGGAACCAGCGAATGGAGCTGTCCGTCCTGCGGAGTGCGCGTTGAAGCGCTCTACTCAACAGTCCCTGCCCCCAGAAATCCACTGTCCATCCTCGTTCGATGAGTTGCTCGGCGACGTATCGCTCGTGCGCATCGCCTATCGCTTTCCGCTGCTGAAAGCTCGCCATGGATGCAGTGTGCCCCGCTGAGAGAAGTAGGTAGCTCTCCGGGGATCGAACCAGGACAGTCCCCCTCTGTCTCAGTGGTTCTCACCGTGTTCGCACCAGTCCGTGGACGTCCACCTACGTCCACGGGCACTGTTCTCAACATGGCCGAAATTCGACCGCTACGGCCGCCCCTACCTGCCCAGGCGCCGTTTCGCGTTCCTCTCCGCCTGCGGTGGCTCATCACCGTAGAGCGCCGCCAGCACCAGATCGCGCTGCCCGCGGAAGGTGCGAAAGACCTGCTGGCGGACAAGATCGCTGCTGGTTCCAGTCGTGCCGATCTGCCCCGTCTCGACCAAGCGCGTGAACAGCGTGTTGTCCAGGTATCCGGGCACGTTCTTGTAACCGAACCGGACCGCACCCTGCCGTCCGTCCTTCAGCCGAGCATCCTGACGCAGCGACTCAAACTGGCGACGGGAGAAGTACATGCCGTAAATCATCTCCGAGGTGTGCGGCAACACCGACCTCGGGTGACAGAGCTTGATCCAGCTTGGGTTCGCGTCGAGACGCTGCTCGCTGCTTCCGTCGGTCACGCTCGCTGCATACCGGTCCAAGGCCCGCATACGCTGGAGCTCCTTGGCAAGGTTCCGGTCGCTGTTCGGATAGTAGAAGCCGCCCTTCTCCGCATCGAGTTTCTTGTACTGAACAAGGACCATGCTGTTTCGCGAGACGTTGTAGAAGATAACGTCGCACCCCAGCAGTCGTTCCGCTGTCGCCCGATTAGCGTTCCCGACGAGCAGCGTTCGCCCGTGCTCACGGAACTCTCGCCACGCGACGTGATCAGTGGCGTCGCTCAGCAATCCCCGCATCGTGTGCGTGTCGTGGGCGATGAGGTGATCCTCAAGAGCAGGCTGAGCGGCCATCGTGTCCGGACGGCGAGTTCTGCCCTGAAGATCGGGTTGCCTCCGGCTCTCTGAGGCTGATGGCTGCGCAACCAAGTCAAGGAAGAGCGGCGGCATCCTGTCGTCGTAGAGCTCCTCCGCCGGAGGATCCCATTCGGCCAGATCTGGGGCTCGGAAGCCAGCCATACGCGCGGCTATCAAGGTACCGTCGCGATGCAGGGAGACTGCTTGGCCAGCGCGCGAAGTCCCGAAGTCCCATGATGCGATGGCGCCTTCGATCTCATCGATAGCGCCGCGTGCTTCGGGGCGTCGTTCCAGAAGTACGCGCCGCAGCTCGGATCCTGCGGTCTTGGTCTGCTGCCCTTCCGTAGCAAGATGGCGCTGCAGATGACCTGGTACAGCTTCGAGCAGCTCTGACAGCGGGACCGGCACTTGCAGAGGACGGACATAGGTGACGCGCAGCTGCTTCACCGAGTCTGCCGCCTTGCGGCCGCGAACGCACTTGCCTACGTACTTGACCTCGTAGCGCCCATATCTGTCCTGAGCTGCGATCAAGGCCAAGTGTCGTCCCTTGAAGAGCTCTTCCTGGCGTATGAGTGTCCACTCGTACTCAAGACGACGAGACCGGTAAATCTCCTCGAGAGCTCTGACGTCTTCGTACTCGAAGCTCTCGCACCTGATGATCGCAACCATGGCTGCATTCTGGCCCAACCCGCCTACGGGCGGGGCCGACTTCACCAGCGCAGACAGCCTCTGCCGCCCCACCGGCAAACCGACAGGGCAGCAAAGGCCGGTCCTCGCCGACCACGCAGGTGATCGCGAAATGGCGCACACCGAACCAGCGCCAGCGCGTCGCGATGGTGTCCTACTATCCGAGCAGGACGATGGCCGTAGACGTTACGTGATCTGGTGCATTGTCAGCGGCCGTTCCTGACCTGTTGAGTTATGGCAAACGGCGTGTGGCACACCGGCTACCACATCAAGATCGAGTTAACGCATGCGGACCTCGGACACCCGGACCGTCCCGACTTGCTCGACGAGATCACCCTGCCGATCGAACAGCGCGACCGTGAGTTGCTGCAGTGTCTGCAGCATCACGGCACCGGCATCTGCCGGGCCGAAGAAGAAGACCGTTCCCCGTGGATGACAATCCGGCGGCGCACTGTCGACGGGGTCACGACCCTGGTGGCCGCGCATCTGCCGGTACGCACCAAACCGACAGCCGATGAGAGCGACAAGCACAAGGCGCTCAAGGAGCGGATCGCGCGTGCCGCGCACCGTCACGGCCTCGCCGCGCAGATCGAGGCCCGCAGCACGGACGGCAAGATACGCAACGATGTCCTGGTGTCGGGCAGCGCAGGCCATATCGGCTGGGAGGCCCAATACTCGCCGATCACCGCATCGACCGTGCGACGGCGTTCAACTGCCGCTGCGAACCACGGGATCATGCCCTTATGGGTGACCAACGATGACCGAGCGGCACTGATCGACCGTGCACCCTGGGTACGCGTGGATGACCTGCCCTGGCGGGCCATCGCCTCCGACCGCGCGATGCTCGTACGCGGCGGGGTACGACATCTGCAGGACTGGGCCTGCACGCCGGCCGCCCAAAGACCCTGCCCGCTCAACGGCAGTTCGTGCGGTGGGCTACACGTCGCCTGGAGCTTGCCGGCGCTCTGCCTGCCACCCAAGCCCCACACCGGGGTCGACGCCCTCGTCGCAGCGAGCGCCGAAGGCGACTACGTGCCCATGAAGATCCCTGCCCAGCACAACCCCCGGGCCTCGACCCGGCTGTGGGCCCCGGCAGCCGATAGGGACCGCTGGCGCAACATCATCGGCGAGGACGAGGCGCTTCCCGACGCGGAACCACCGGCGCAGGCGACTCTGACGTTCACCGAGGAAGATCTCGACTCCACCTGTCGCTACGGTGAGGACACCCGGATCTTCGACGACCGGCGACCGCGCCGCGACCATGCTGACGCATCCGGCCTGCACACCTTCCCCGAGGTACCTCAGCGGATCTTCCGTATCCCCCGCCAACCTCAGCGCCTCAACATCAGTCCTGAGCAGCGCGCCGAAGCCTCACGACGCTACGGCTGCCGCATCTGGCATGTTGGCCCCTGCGCGGGCTGCGGCACACCGATTCACCGCTACGGCCCGGGATCCGTGCACGCCTGCGCCGCCTGCCGAAGGCGTGCGCGCTAGGTGGTGGCACAGTACGTGGCCACCTCGAACCGCGGTGGACGTTCTCCCGCTACCACCGCGGCGGACCAGTCGGCGACCGAGGGGCGTCCTCTGCACCGAGATCGGTGTCATCGACGGCTTACGCATGGAAGGCATTGAGGGCAGCAGGGGGAGTGATGGCGTTCAGGGCACTGCACGCACAGTGGGGAACAATCTTTGCCCACATGGCAGATCTCGGTTGCGGGCACGACTGGGCCACCATCTGGAGAGCCCGCCCACCAGCCCCTCTCTCCTGCGTCGAGTGCGGACACACGATGTACGCGAAGACCTCGCCTCACGGCCTGCACTTCTTTGCCCACGCTCCAGGGGCACCCCACTGCGCCCTCGCGGAGGAGACCGTCCGCCATCACTTACTCAAACTCGAGCTCGCTACCGCTGCCCGCGCCGCCGGCGCCCATGCAGAACTCGAAGTCCCCGGTCCCGCAGGAACCTGGCGGGCAGATGTGCTGGCCACCCACCCCACCGGGGACTGGCAGATCGCTCTGGAGGCCCAGCTCTCCCCCATTACCCGTCAGGACATCATCACCCGGACGGAGTTGATGAGTATCGACAGCGTGTCCGCCATCTGGTTCACCGACCGGCAACGCCCACCCTGGCTCGGCCACGTTCCGAGCGCACGCGTGTCCCTCGACGACGAGCACGGTCTCCTCGTCACCGACGCTCTGGCCAAGTTCACGAATGGCTCCTGGCAGAGCGGCCCTCAGACCCCTGCAACCACATTCCTCAAATGGATCTTCACCGGACAGGTCGTTCCCCATCACCGACGAGCACCCGTGATCGCTCCCCTGCGCGAATGGCACACGGTGTGGACCGCGCCCCGATACGTCCAGGACGAAGACGCGCATCTTGCAGCAGCGCAGCGTCAGTTGAGCCACCGGCGTGACGCCGAGCAGCAGCGCCGTACCGAACGCCTCCGTGCCGCGCAAGAACGCGATCGGCAACGCTTCGGCACGGGCCGGTCCGATGACCACCAAGCAGCAATTGATGCGTTGATGCGACGCCAGGCAGCTCTGGAGAAACCGGTGTACGACTTCATACGCCGCGCGACAGGCGCCGCCCCCTACATCGATGAAGACCCGGCACCCGAGTTCGCCATGGGCGTGCCGGTGTACATCGGCCAGCGTCCGTACGGCGTGGTGTGCCCCGTCGCCAGCAGAATCCACGCCTCAAGGGCGGAACTTGCCCCCTTGGTGATCTTTGTGGCGTCGCATCGGGAGAAGGACCGAATCGCAGCGCAGACACTGCCCGACCAGCGCATCGTGGTCTTGTCGGCTACTGGTCCAGGAGCTGCTCAATCGCTTGGATGATGTGCTCTACCGTGCCCGGGGCGGCCGCAAGGGCTGACAGAGAGACGCCTGGCCAGCCTTTGAAGCCCGACTCCCGCTGCACGGCCAGCTTCGTCCCCAGCCCGCCCACGGGCGGCAGCGCATCCGCGAATCCGGCCACAGCTTCACGCCCCAATCGCTTTGTGATGGAGCCCAAGCTGAAGGCAAGTTCTCCGGCCGCGTCTCCGTCGTACAGCGACAAGGTCCCGACCGGCACCCATTGACCTGAAGCCTGGTAGTGGAGATTCATGCTCGGATACCTGGCGGTGCCTCCCACGAGTCGCCCCCGCTCCTGTGCGTGATCCAACAAGGCGTTGGCGACACGACGCACCTCGGGCGTGCAGCGCCTGTCGAGGGCGGCTTCCAGTTCCTCACGCGCGCGAGGTGCATTGCGCTGCTGGCCCGAGGGGGACTTCGCGGCTGTAGCGACTTCGCCGTAGACACGGGGCACCAGGACCGTCAGCTCGCCGTCGCCGCGGTACTGGGTCAGTTCCACTGCGTATACGTCGGTGTGGCTCATCTGTCGATTGAGGAACTCCACGATCGCGCGGAGCTCCAGCGGGATTCTGTCGGCGACGAACAGCAGACGCATTTGTCCAGCTGCCAGCCTCTCCTCCACCAGTGCCCAGAAGTCGTGCGGGGAGCGTTCATCCAGCAGTTCCCCGTACGCCTCAGCCAGATCACGGCCGTCAGCCCTGCATGTCTCTTCGAATGAGTGCTGCAGCAGGGCCGCCGGCCAGTAGCGGGCTCCGTTGGCGGCGTAGTCGAGCATCTGCCCCACCACCTCGCGGCGGATCCGGGTGTCGGTAGCTCGTTTGACTTCCACGAGCGTCGGTACGCCTTCGGCATCGACGAAGAGGTGGTCCAGCCAGTACGCGGAACCGCCGTCCGCGCTCGTGGCCACTCCCATCTCCCGCGCCACCAACACAAGACGCAACGGACGTCCGTCCCCCAACGTGCCGAAGTCCAGCACCCGAGGATGCCGAGCCAGCAACTTCTGGAACTCTGCTTCTGTCTCGAACCCGGCGACTTCCAGCGCCTGTAGCCCTTGCCCCAGCAAGAACACCGGCTGATCCGTCACGCCCTGCCCCTTTCAGTGAGCTGTGGCCTCGGCACGCAGCCACATGCACCCTGATTCATACCGGGAGTCACTGACACGTCGACAGAGCGAGCTTCCGATAAGCGCCACCGTCTGCGTACATGGACCGTGCAGTACGTCCCGTCCGAACGAACGTCCCCTCACCGCGTTCGGAATTACTACGGAAGCGGCGGGAAAGTCCCTCCCGAGGAGCACACCCGGGGCCACGGGAGGACCGCATGCACGGGGACCTCAACGAGCGACAACATCATGTTCTCAGCTGGGTTAGCCAGGGCTGTCCCGACGGAATCTGGCCAGGCAGCACCCACAAGGTCAGCGCTCAGGCCCTGCAAAGCCGAGGACTGATCAGAATCACCAAACGGCGTGGGCATTGGAACGCCGCGCTCACCGACAAGGGACGGCGAGCGCTCGCCGACAATCCACCACATCCCCGAGCCGCGCCTGAAGCCCGCACGAACTACACCGACCAGCTCCTCGAAGAGCTGAGAGCCAACAACAACTACCTCGCCAAACCAGTCGAATCCGGTCCACGCCCGGTGAATTGGGCATCGCGGGTCAGCGCCGCACGTAAATCCGGCAAGATCCCCCACACGCAGCAGCTCCGCGGAAAGCAAACTGACTACGGCTACGAAATCAGGCTGACCGACATCCCCGCCTGGCAGCTCATCGATCTCACCCCCATCACCGTCCCGGCCAAACTCATCCGACCCCACCGCGTGGTCGCCGCACTCCAACAGCACCCACGCCACATGGGACTGACCAAAGCCGTATTCAACCGAGCCCTGCGCATCACCCAAGCGCTCGTTACAGCCACCGAATCACACGGCCACACAACAGCACCAAGCCCTGTACCGAGCACTCCCCCGTCCCGTCACCGCCGGCACGCAGCACCGCACTTCACCATCACCGCCCAGGGTGAGCGCCTCGACGTCCTCATCCTCCAGGAACTCGACCACCACAAACACATCCCCACCGACAAAGAACGCACCGACGCCGCAAAGCACACATGGATGCGCATCCCCCGCTTCGACTACACCCCCGCCAACAGACTGCGATTCATCCTCGGAGGCGGCACCCCACACCGCGGAACCGAATGGGCCGACCTCGACAGCCGGCCGCTGGAAGACCAACTCCCCGAAATCATCCAAGAAATCGACCTCCGCGGCGAAGCCGCCGAACGCAACCGCCGAGCAGAGGCGCAGGCCGAGGAAACGGCACTGCTGCACCAGGAAGACGCCCTGCGCAACGCCCACGCCGCGTACACCCACGCCTACCGCGTCAAGCGCCTCGAAGAACAGACAGGAACCTGGCACAAAGCCAAGCGTCTGGCCGAGTACGTCACAGCGGTACGCGAACGGGCCACATCCCTAACGCCCGGACACGAACTCACTGAAATCAAGGAGTGGCTCACGTTCGCCGAAGCCCACCTTCAACAGCTCATCAACACCGCCACGACGCCGACACTGCCCATGCCGCCAACCCCCAGCAGCGCGGATCTCGCACCGCTCCTCGCCCAGCAGGCGTTTGCAAACCGCACTTCCCCTCATTCGCAAATGAGGCCATAACCGACAGGGGCGCACCAAGAAACGGCAAAGGCCGCTCCCCAGAACTTCACGCCCGACACCTGCCATCTGCGAGGACGCACGCCTGACGCCCCATCAGAACGTGCGTCAAACGTGCGTCACGAGGGCTCCGCGTGCGTCACTCATGCGTCAAGATATCGCCCGTAACGCACATAATGCACACTCGCCAAAACCGCAGGTCAGGCACCCTTTGCGGCAGGCTCAAGGATCGCGACGCACTCGACATGATGGGTCATCGGAAACAGATCGAACGCCCGCAGCGACCGCACCCGGTAGCCGTTCGTCTGGAAGTAGCCCAGGTCGCGGGCCAGGGCCGCCGGGTCGCAGGCCACGTAGGCGATGCGGCGTGGGGTCAGGCTCGCCAAGTGCTTGACCGTCTGCTTGCCCGCGCCCGCGCGCGGCGGGTCCAGGACGATCAGGTCGGCTTCGGTGATGCCCGTGCGCGGGAGGACGGATTCGACCTTGCCCTGCTCGATGCGGACGCGGTCGAAGGCGGCCAGGTTGTGGCGGGCGTCCTCCACGGCGCGCTTGCTGGACTCGATGCCGAGCACCGCGCCCTTCTCGCCGACGCGGTCGGCCAGCGCGCCCGCGAAGAGGCCGACGCCGCAGTAGAGGTCCAGGGCCGTGTCGCCCTTGCGGGGCGTGAGGCCCTGCATCACGGCGAGCATCAGCGTGTCCGCCGCCTTCGGGTGGATCTGCCAGAAGCCGCCGCTGCCGACGCGGTAGGTGCGGCCGTCCGCCCGCTCGCGCACGAAGGCGCGGCCGTGCACGCGGTGCGTTCCGCCGTCCTTCTCGCCGATCCGCATCACTGACACCGGCTTGTCCAGCTCGACGATCGGCAGGCGCGCGCCGGGCTTCGGGGCCAGGATCACCTGACGGTCCTGGGAACCCGTCGCCGCGATCGCCTCGATCGACGCCATGCCCGACCAGTCGCGCTTCTCGATGCCGAGCTCCGAGACGCCCTCCGCCGCGATCATGCAGTGCTCGATCGGCTCGATCTCGTGCGAGCGGTGGCGGCGAAGCCCCGCGTTGCCGTCCTCGTCCACCGCGTACTGCACGCGCGTACGCCAGGACGGGACCTCCCCGGCAGGGACCTTGTCGCCCTCCGCCGGCATGACCGTGCCGTCCCAGCCCGCCTCCTCGGGGGTCAGGCCCGCCAGGTGCTTCAGCTGCTCGGCGATGACCTCGCCCTTGAGGCGGCGCTGCGCGCCCGGCTTCGCGTGCTGCCAGTCGCAGCCACCGCAGCGGCCGGGGCCGGCGTAGGGGCAGGGGGCCTCCACGCGGTCCTTGGACGCCGACAGGATCCGCACCGCGTCCGCGCGGAGGTAACGGGCCCCCTCCTCGCCCTCCGTCACGCGTGCGACGACCTTCTCGCCCGGCAGCGTGTGCCGTACGAAGAGGACCTGGCCCTCGGCGGTACGGGCGATGCAGTGGCCGCCGTGCGCGACGGGGCCGATCTCCACCTCGTACTCCTGGCCGATCAGCGACGTGGCCGCGGGCCTCGCGTCCTCCGCGTTCCCCGCCTGCGTCTTCTTCGGTTCTGCCTGCATGGCGGGTGGCTCCACAACGTAAAAAGGGGTACGGCCGGACAACAGCCCACCAGTCTACGTGGGTGTCGCCCGGCCGCTCGCCATAAGCCATGCCTAAGCAGTGTCGAAGCCGTGCCTAAGCCGCCTAAGCAGTGTCGAAGCCGTGCCCGGAGCCCTGCCCGAAGCCGTGCCCCGAGCCCTGCCCGCGGCCTCAGCCCTTCTTGCTGGTCGGCTCCTTCGTCCGCCTCGGCTTCTCCACCGGGCCCCGGCGCACCGCACCCGGCGCGTTCCACTCCGAGCGCCTGCGGGCCCGCTTCTTCGCGGCCTCGGAGGAGTCGAGCTGGTAGGGGACGGACGTCACCATGACGCCGGGGGTGAAGAGCAGGCGGCCCTTCAGGCGCAGCGCGCTCTGGTTGTGCAGGAGGTGCTCGTACCAGTGGCCCACCACGTACTCCGGGATGACCACGCTGACCACGTCGCGCGGGCTCTCGCGGCGCAGGTTCTTGACGTACTCGATGATCGGCCGGGTGATCTCGCGGTAGGGCGAGTCGAGGACCTTCAGGGGGACCGTGATCCCGCGCCGCTCCCACTCCTCCTTGAGGGCCTTGGTCTCCGCCGGGTCGACGTTGATGCTGAGCGCCTCAAGGGTGTTCGAGCGCATCAGCTTCGCGTACGCGAGGGCGCGCAGCGTCGGTCGGTGAATCTTGGAGACGAGGACGATCGAGTGGACCCGGGAGGGGCGCATGCTGTCGTCGTCGGGGGTCTCCGGGGCGGCGATCTCCTCGGCCACGCGGTCGTAGTGGCGGCGGATCGCGGTCATCGTCACGTAGAAGATGCACATGCCGAGCAGCGCGACCCAGGCGCCGTGCGTGAACTTGGTGACGAGTACGACGACCAGGACGAGGCCGGTGAAGAACGCGCCGAAGGTGTTGATCGCGCGGGAGCGGATCATGTGGCGGCGCTTGTTCGGGTCCCGCTCGCTCGCCAGGTGACGGTTCCAGTGCCGGACCATGCCGATCTGGCTGAGCGTGAAGGAGACGAAGACGCCGACGATGTAGAGCTGGATCAGGCGGGTCGAGTCCGCGCCGTAGATGAAGACCAGCAGGGCCGCGGCGCCGGCGAGGAGCACGATGCCGTTGGAGAAGGCCAGGCGGTCGCCGCGGGTGTGGAGCTGGCGCGGCAGGTAGCGGTCCTGCGCGAGGATCGAGCCGAGCAGCGGGAAGCCGTTGTACGCCGTGTTGGCCGCGAGGAAGAGGACCAGCGCGGTGGCGGCGGCGAGGATCATGAAGAGGAAGCTGCCGTGGCCGAAGACGGCCTCGGCCACCTGGGAGATCACCGGGTTCTGGACGTAGTCGGCGCCGACCGCCACTCCGTTGTGGAAGAGGTCCTTGCCCGGGTACTCCGCCATGCGGACCTTGGTCGTCATGGCCAGCGCGATGATGCCGCAGAACATGGTGACGGCGAGGACGCCCATCAGCGTCAGGGTGCTCGCCGCGTTCTTGCTCTTCGGCTTGCGGAAGGCCGGGACACCGTTGCTGATCGCCTCGACGCCGGTGAGCGCCGCGCAGCCGGAGGAGAAGGCGCGGAGGAGCAGGAAGACCAGCGCGAAGCCGGCCAGGCCCTGGTGCTCGGGCTTGATCTCGTAGTCGGCGGTCGGCGCCCGCATGGTGTCGCCCAGGACGATGCCCCGGAAGGCGCCCCACGCGATCATGATGAAGACGCCGGTCACGAACACGTAGGTCGGGATGGCGAAGAGCTTGCCCGACTCCTTCACGCCGCGCAGGTTCATCACCGTGAGGAGAAGGATCACGGCCACGGCGCAGAGCACCTTGTGCTCGACCACGAAGGGGACCGCCGAACCGAGGTTCTCGATGCCGGAGGAGATCGAGACGGCGACGGTCAGGACGTAGTCGACGAGCAGGGCGCTCGCGACGGTGAGGCCTGCCTTGGGGCCGAGGTTGGTGGTGGCGACCTCGTAGTCGCCACCACCGCTCGGATAGGCATGCACGTTCTGTCTGTACGACGCGACGACGGTGAACATCAGGACCACGACCGCCACAGCGATCCACGGGCTGAAGTGGTACGCCGAGACGCCCGCGATGGAGAGGACGAGAAGGACCTCTCCCGGCGCGTACGCCACGGAGGACAGCGGGTCGGACGCGAAGACGGGGAGTGCGATGCGCTTCGGCAGGAGCGTTTCTCCGAGCCGGTCACTGCGCAGTGCGCGCCCGATGAGAATCCGTTTGGGCACGTCGGTCAGTTTGGACACGCAGAGGATCGTAAGCGGTCGAATGGGTGGCCGCCCACCCACCACCCCCATCTGCTCCGGTGAACCGCTCTGTGCGATCCTGCGCCGCCCTCGCCTGTGCGCGGCGGATCGCGCCGGACGGCCACCAGGTGGCGCGCCCCAGCAGGAGCAGCGCGGAGGGCAGGATCATGACGCGGATCACGAAGGCGTCGAGCAGGACGGCCGCCGCGAGGACGAAGCCCATCTGCTTCATCTCCAGGATGTGCAGCATCACGAAGCTCGCGAAGACGGTGACCATGACGATCGCGGCGCTGGTCACGACCTTGGCGGAGGACGCGATGCCGCCGAGGACCGCCTCCCGGGTGGGCACGCCGTTCAGGGCGGCCTCGCGGATCCTGCTGACCACGAAGACCTGGTAGTCCATCGAGAGCCCGAAGAGGATCACGAAGAGGAAGAGCGGCACCCGCGAGGAGATCCCGCCGAGGGAGACGAAGGAGAGCAGTTCCTCGGCCCAGTCGCCCTGGAAGACGAGGACGAGCAGTCCGAGCGCGGAGGCGGCGGAGAGCAGGTTGAGCCCGACGCCGAGCAGTCCGAGGACGACCGAGCGGAACGCGTACACCGTCATCGCGAACGTCATCAGGAGCAGGAAGCCGAGGACCAGCGGCAGCTTCTGGTTCTGGTGCTCGATGTAGTCGGTGCCGCGCGGCACCTCGCCGGTGACGGCGCTCTCGACGTCGCCGGACAGCTTGCCGACGGTCGCGGGCAGGTAGTCGTCGCGGAGGTGGGCCAGGGAGGTTACGGCCTTGTCGGAGTACGTGGGGTGCGGCGCGTTGAGTTCGAGTGTCGTGGTCCTCAGGTCCTCTGAGGAGCGGAGGAGCGGACCACCTGAGGAGTCACCGCCCGAGGAGTCACCACCCGAGGAGTCACCACCCGTGCCACGGCCCGTCGAGTGGTCCGAGAAGAGCGGATCGGCCTGCGCCAAGCGGTCGAGCCGGCGGAGGGCCGCCTCGACCTCGTCGGCCCGCGAGGCCTCGGCACGCACCACGACCTGGTGGCTTATGCGCTGCTCGGGGAAGGCGGCGAGCAGCCGGTCGTACCCCTGCATCGCCGGGATCCCGCGCGAGAAGCTGTCGCGGGCGGGGTCCTTGAGCTTCATGTCAAGGGCGGGCAGCGCCAGACCGAGCAGGACGAGGACCGACAGGCCGAGCGTGAGCGCGGGCCGCTTGCGCGCGGGCGTCAGCAGCGCGTTCCAGATCCGTCCGGGCTTCTCCTCCGCGTACGGGCGTACCGGCTTGCCCCGTGCCAGGCGCTTGGCCGCACGGCGTTCCGTGCGCTTGCCGAGCTTGACGAGCAGCGCGGGCAGCACCGTCACGGAGCTGACCACGGCGACGGCGACGACCAGGATGGTGCCGGTGGCGAGCGAGTCGAAGATGACGTCACCGGCCAGGTAGAGCGCGGCGGTGGAGACGACCACGGCGAGGCCCGAGACCACGATCGCGCGGCCCGCCGTCGCGGCGGCGGCCTCGACGAGCGCCTCGGAGGTCAGGCGGCCACCCGCGCGGGCCCGTTCCTCGCGTTCCCGCTTGAGGTAGAAGAGCGTGTAGTCGACGCCCACGGCCATGCCGATGAGCAGGATCATGTTCATCCCCACGCCGGTGTCGGGCAGCAGGTGCGAGGCCGCCATCGCCAGGCCCATCGTCGCCATGATCGAGGTGACGGCGAGCAGCAGCGGTACGCCGACCATGACCACCGAGCCGAAGACCACGGCCAGCGTGATGAGCGTGATGGGCAGGGTGATCGTCTCGGAGAAGGCGAGGTCCTTGCCGCGCTGGTCGTTGACGCCCCTGCTCACCGAGCCCGAGCCGGTCTCCTCGATCACCAGGTCCGGGTGGGCCTTCTTGATCTTCTCGGTCTCGTCCTGCAACGGGATGACGTTCTTCTTGGCGTCCTGTTCGGGTCCGTGCAGCTCCACCTGGACGCGCAGGACCCGTCCGTCGGCGGAGCGCACCGGCGGCGCCACCGACGCGACCTCGGGCAGCGCCTTCATCCGCGCGGTGACGTCCTTCACCGCCGCGCCGGCCGCCGCCTCGTCGAGCCGCCCCGACTCCGCGCGGATCAGCACCTGCTCGGTGGGCCGCAGTTGGACACCGCCCTCGGCCGCCAGGGTTTCGGCCCGGCCCGCCTCGCCGACGCGGTAGTCCTCCGTGGTGGCGCTGTTCATGCCGGCGGCGATGCCGCCGCCGAGGCACAGCACCACGAAGACCAGCCAGCCGATGATCGCCCGCCATGGGTGCAGCGCACTCCATCGTGCGGCGCGCACCGTGACCGGTGGCCCGCCCCTGCTCGTCCCGCTCCCGCTCATCCCGCCCCTTGCCATGCCCGTCCGCCCCTTCGTCCTTCACGCCTTCATGTGTAAGAGGACACTGACAGGTGAAGGTTCGAGCCGTCAACCGTCAGAGGTAGTGCTACGAGTGGGTTTGACAGCCGTTCCCGTCATGCGTAAGCCTTGGCTGACAGGTTTCGGGACCAGCGCGAAGGCGGACCATGGACAGCGAGGAGCTGCTGGCTTTTCTCGCGGCGGTCGGCCACGCCCAGCGCATCCGGATCATCAACGAGCTCTCGTCCGGCCAGCTCTACGTCAGCGAACTGGCCCGGCGGCTCGGGGTATCCCGCCCCCTGCTCTACATGCACCTCGAACGCATGGAGAAGGCGGGCATCGTCGTCGGCCGCCTGGAACTCTCCGACGACGGCAAGGCGCTCAAGTACTTCGAACTCGCGCCGTTCGACGTGCGTCTGAACGTGGACACGATCACCGCTGCCGCCCGGCAGGCCCAGAAAGCCCAGCCTGACGGGACGGACCCGACGGATCCGACGGACCGGACCGACCGGACCGGCGACGACGAACAGCACTCAGAAAAGGGGACGCCCTAGTGGACGACGTGATCATCCCGGTCGCATTCTTCCTGATACTCGCCGGCGCGATCGTCGCCGTCGCCTACTTCCAGACGCAGCGCAACCGCGAGCGCGACCGGCAGTACGCCGATGCCATGCACGAGTACCGCACGGTCGTCGAACGCGCCAGGTCCGAGCAGGAGGCGACCCGTCTCCAGCTCGTGGAGATCGGCCACCGGCTGCGGACCGTCGAGGGACTGCTGCGCAGCGTGGACTGAGGCCGGGGCCGACCCGTCCGGCATGTGCACGGGGGTGCCGTCCGCGGACCGCGCGTGTGTAGCTTGGGCTCCGGTCTGAGACGCTTTTACCGTTCAGCCCGAGCACAGAGTATTGACACAGCCGGAAGGACGGTCGTGCACATCGTCATCATGGGCTGCGGGAGAGTCGGTTCAGCTCTCGCGCAGACCCTGGAACAACAGGGGCATACGGTCGCAGTCGTCGACCAGGACCCCACGGCCTTCCGCCGCCTGGGCTCCGGCTTCGGCGGTCGCCGCGTCACCGGCGTCGGCTTCGACCAGGACACCCTGCGCGAGGCCGGCATCGAGGAGGCGGGCGCCTTCGCCGCCGTCAGCAGCGGCGACAACTCGAACATCATCGCCGCGCGCGTCGCCCGCGAGATGTTCGGCATCGAGAACGTCGCGGCCCGCATCTACGACCCGCGCCGCGCCGAGGTCTACCAGCGCCTCGGCATCCCCACGGTCGCCACGGTCCGCTGGACCGCCGACCAGATGCTGCGCCGGCTGCTCCCCTCCGGGGCCGAGCCGCTCTGGCGCGACCCCACCGGCGGTGTGCAGCTCGCCGAGGTGCACACGTCCCCCGCCTGGATCGGGCACAAGATCAGCCGGCTCCAGGAGGACACCGGCGTACGCGTGGCCTTCCTCACCCGGCTGGGCGAGGCGGTCCTGCCGACCTCGCAGACGGTCCTGCAAGAAGGCGACCTGGTGCACGTGATGATGCGTACCGACCAGGTCGACAAGGTCGAAGCGGCGTTCGCCGAAGGCCCCGAGGAGGGCGGTCACTGATGAGGGTCGCCATTGCCGGAGCCGGCGCGGTGGGCCGTTCCATCGCCGGTGAGCTCCTGGAGAACGGGCACGAGATTCTGCTCATCGACAAGGCGCCGACCGCCATCTCGGTCGAGCGCGTCCCGCAGGCCGAGTGGCTGCTCGCCGACGCCTGCGAGATCACCTCCCTCGACGAGGCCGCGCTCCAGCGCTGCAACGTGGTGATCGCCGCGACCGGCGACGACAAGGTCAACCTCGTCGTCTCGCTGCTCGCCAAGACCGAGTACGGCGTCCCGCGGGTCGTGGCCCGCGTGAACAACCCCAAGAACGAGTGGCTCTTCAACGAGTCCTGGGGCGTCGACGTCGCGGTCTCCACGCCGCGTCTGATGTCCGCGCTCGTGGAGGAGGCGGTGAGCGTCGGCGACCTCGTCCGGCTGCTCCGCTTCAGCCACGGCGACGCGAACCTCGTCGAGCTGACGCTGCCGCCCGAGTCGGCCCTCGCGGGCACGCAGGTCGGCGACGTGCAGTGGCCCGAGGACACCTCGCTCGTGACGATCATCCGCGGTACGCGCGTCCTCGCGCCGACCGCGGACGACTCCCTGGAGGCGGGCGACGAGCTCCTCTTCGTCGCGGCCCAGGCCCGCGAGGAGCAGCTCGAGGACCTGCTCTCCGTGCGCCGCGAGGACGCGGTGGGCTAGCCGCTCCGGCTTGTACGTGGCTGGGGGGCGCCCGGTGGATACCGGGCGCCCCCCATCTCGTACGGGCAAGGAACCTCAGGCCTCGCGGTGCTCCCGCTTGCGCTCCTCCTCCGCCTTCTCGGCGGCCTCCATCTCGGCGAAGACGTCGATCGGCGGCGGGGCCTTCGCCAGGAAGACCCAGGTGAGGTAGACGGCGAGCAGGAACGGCGGGATCTTCAGGGTGACGAGGACCCAGCCGAACTGCGTGGTGTCGCCCCACCAGTACAGCGGGAAGAGGACCGCGCACTTGGCGAGCAGGATGAGGCCCCAGGCATAGCTGGCCTTCGCGTACGCCTTCTTGCGGCCGGGGTTGCGGGTGCGCCAGGAGAGGTTCTCCTTGAAGACCGGGCCGAGGATGAGGCCGATCAGGGGCACGCCCGCGATGGTCGTGATGATGTAGGCCAGGGCGAGGCCGAGGGTGTAGAGCATGCCCGGCAGGTAGAAGTCCTTGGCGTTGCCGGTCATCATCGCGAAGACCACACCGAAGGCGACCCCGAAGACGCCGCTGAAGGCGTGCTTGACGGTGTCCTTCATGACCAGGCGGACCACGACCAGCACCAGGGACACCGCGAGGGCCGCGATGGCCGACATGTGCAGGTCCTTGTTGATCGTGAAGATGGTCACGAAGAGCAGGCCGGGGACGACCGTCTCCACCATGCCCCGCACGCCGCCGAAGGCCTCGAAGAGCGCTGCTTCGGTCACGGACCTGGAATCCGCGTCCCGGTCGTCGTTCCCATGGTCCTTCGGCTTGTCGTCGAGGGACGTCACCGGCTACTCCCGTCCGAGCGGTCTGAGTTCGTACTTGGGGTTGAACAGCACCCGGCGGCCCCGGCTCATCGAGATCCGGCCGGACGCGATCAGCTTGCGCCCCGGCTCTATTCCCACGATGGAGCGCCTGCCGAGCCACACCACGTCCAGCGCCGCCGAGCCGTCGAACAGCTCGGCCTCCAGCGCGGGGACTCCGGCGCGCGGCCGCAGGGTGACCGTGCGCAAGGTACCAGTAACGGTGACTATCTGGCGGTCGTGGCAGTCGCCGATGCGGACGCAGCCCGCGGTCTCGGCGTCCTCCCGCAGCTCCTCCGACTCCAGATCCTCCTGGGAGGAGGACAGCCGGTCGAGCATGCGCCGGAAACGGCCTGCCGGCTTTTCGGAACCAGGGGCAGCACTCATACAGAAAGCGTACCGGGGGCCGCCGACACCGGATGAAGCGGTGCGCTCATCTGTGGTTGTCTCCGCTCAATACCCGGCGGGTCACTTCTCGAACCGATATCCCATCCCCGGCTCGGTGATGAAGTGGCGCGGGTGCGCCGGGTCGGCCTCCAGCTTGCGGCGGAGCTGCGCCATGTAGACGCGGAGATAGTTGGTCTCCGTTCCGTAGGAGGGGCCCCACACCTCCTGGAGGAGCTGCTTCTGGCTGACCAGGCGGCCCGTGTTGCGCACCAGGACCTCCAGGAGGTGCCACTCCGTGGGGGTCAGGCGGACGTCGCGGCCGTTCCTGTTGACCTTCTTGGCTGCCAGGTCGACGGAGAAGTCCGCGGTGTCCACGAGGACGTCGTCCTCGCCGGGCCCGGTGGGCTCGGCCCTGCGGACGGCGGCGCGGAGCCGGGCGAGCAGCTCGTCCATGCCGAACGGCTTGGTCACGTAGTCGTCGGCGCCCGCGTCCAGCGCCTCGACCTTCTCGTCGGAGCTGTGCCGTGCGGAGAGGACCAGGATCGGCACCCGGGTCCAGCCGCGCAGGCCCCTGATGACCTCGACGCCGTCCATGTCCGGCAGACCGAGGTCGAGCACGACGACGTCGGGGTGGCGGGCGGCGGCCACCTGGAGGGCCGTGGCGCCGTCGGGGGCCGAGTCCACCTCGTACTTGCGCGCCTTCAGGTTGATCACGAGCGCGCGGACGATCTGCGGCTCGTCGTCGACCACGAGCACCCGGGTCATGCCGGCCTGCCTTTCGTACTGACGGTTCGGGGTCACGAGGTGACCTGCGCGGAGAGATCGGGGCGGGCGGGTGGCCGGCCGGCCGCCGCCCGCAGGGTGAGGACCATGGTGAGGCCGCCGCCGGGGGTGTCCTCGGCGGTGAGGGTGCCGCCCATGGCCTCGGCGAAGCCGCGGGCGACGGCCAGGCCGAGGCCCACGCCCGCGCCGCGGGGGGCGTCACCGTAACGCTGGAAGGGGGCGAAGATGCGGTCCTTGGCGATGTCGGGGACCCCGGGGCCGCGGTCCACCACGCGGACCTCCACCCGCTCGCCGAGGGCGCTGGCGGAGACCTTGACGGGCCTGCCCTCGGGGGCGTACTTGACGGCGTTCTCGACGATGTTCGCCACCGCCCGCTCAAGCAGGCCCTTGTCGACGGCCACCATCGGCAGCGTCTCGGGTACGTCCAGCTCCGCGCTGCCTGCGGGGACGCCGCCGAGCGCCATCGGGACGACCTCGTCCAGGTCGATCTCCCTGATCAGCGGGGTCACGGTGCCGGTCTGGAGGCGCGACATGTCGAGCAGGTTGCCCACGAGGTGCTCCAGGCGGTCGGCGCCGTCCTCGATGCCCGCCAGGAGCTCGGCCTCGTCCTCCTCGGACCACTCGACGTCGTCGGAGCGGAGCGAGGACACCGCCGCCTTGATGCCCGCGAGAGGCGTACGCAGGTCATGGCTGACGGCGGCGAGCAGCGCGGTGCGGATGCGGTTGCCCTCGGCGAGGGCGTGGGCCCGGTCGGCCTCGGACTGGAGGCGCTGGCGGTCCAGGACGACGGCCGCCTGCGCGGCGAACGCGGCGAGGACGCGGCGGTCTGCCGCCGGCAGGACCCGGCCGGTCAGGGCGAGCGCCATGTGGTCGCCGACCGGCACGTCCACGTCGGCGTCCTCGGGGCGCGCGGAGGGGCGGCCGTCGCCCGCGCTGCCCGCGCAGGTCCAGGGATCGGTGTCGCCCGCCCGCTCCAGGAGTGCGACGGAGTCCATGGCGAAGGTCTCGCGGACCCGCTCCAGGAGGGCGTCCAGGCTGGTCTCGCCGCGCAGGACGCTGCCCGCGAGGAAGGAGAGTATCTCCGACTCGGCGCGCAGCCGGGCCGCCTGGTGGGTGCGCCGGGCCGCCAGGTCCACGACGGAGGCGACCGACACGGCGACGCCCACGAAGACGGCGATGGCGACGATGTTCTTGTTGTCGGAGACCGTCCACAGGTGCAGCGGCTGCGTGAAGTAGTAGTTCAGGAGCAGCGAGCCGACCGCCGCCGCCGCGAGCGCGGGGAACAGCCCGCCGAGGAGCGCGGCGGCCACCGTCAGCGTCAGGAAGAGCAGCATGTCGTTGGCGAGGCCGAGGTCGGCGTCGACATGGGTGAGCAGCAGTGTCAGGAGCACCGGCCCCGCGACGCCCACCAGCCAGCCCGAGATGATCCGGGCCCTGCCGAGGCGCGCGCCGCGGGCGACGGGCAGGCCGCGGCCCTTGGCGACCTCGCCGTGCGTGACGATGTGCACGTCGAGGTCGGGCCCCGAGTCGCGCGCGACGGTCGTGCCGACGCCGGGCCCGAAGACGTACTGCCAGGTCTTGCGGCGCGAGGAGCCGAGAACGATCTGGGTGGCGTTGACGCCGCGCGCGAAGTCGAGCAGCGCGGACGGTATGTCGTCCCCGATGACGTGGTGGAAGGTGCCGCCCAGGTCCTCGACCAGGGTGCGCTGGACGGCGAGCTCCTTGGGCGACGCGGCCGTCAGGCCGTCGCTGCGGGCGATGTAGACGGCGAGGATCTCGCTGCCGGAGCCCTTGGCGGCCATCCGGGACGCCCGTCTGATCAGCGTGCGGCCTTCGGGGCCGCCGGTCAGTCCGACGACGATGCGCTCGCGGGCCTGCCAGGTGGAGCGGATGTTGTGCTCGCCCCGGTACTGCTGGAGGTACTCGTCGACGCGGTCGGCGACCCAGAGCAGCGCGAGCTCGCGCAGCGCCGTCAGGTTGCCGGGCCGGAAGTAGTTCGAGAGTGAGGCGTCGATCCGGTCGGGCTTGTAGATGTTGCCGTGCGCCATGCGGCGGCGCAGCGCCTGGGGCGACATGTCGACCAGCTCGATCTGGTCGGCGCGGCGCACCACCTCGTCCGGCACGGTCTCGCGCTGGCGCACACCGGTGATCGACTCGACGACGTCGCCGAGGGACTCCAGATGCTGGATGTTGACGGTGGAGACGACATCGACGCCGGCGGCGAGCAGCTCCTCCACGTCCTGCCAGCGCTTGGCGTTGCGAGACCCCGGGACGTTGGTGTGGGCGAGCTCGTCGACCAGGGCGACGGCGGGAGCACGCTCCAGGACGGCGTCGACGTCCATCTCGGTGAAGACGGTGCCGCGGTACTCCAGGGTGGCGCGGGGCACCTCCTCCAGGCCGTGCAGCATCACCTCGGTGCGCGGCCGGTCATGGTGCTCCACGAAGCCGACCACGCAGTCGGTGCCCCGCTCCACACGGCGGTGTGCCTCGGAGAGCATCGCGTACGTCTTGCCGACGCCCGGTGCCGCACCGAGGTATATCCGAAGCTTGCCGCGTGCCATGGCCTCATTGTCTTCCTGGAACCGCTGTGTACGCAGGGCCGACCTTACGGCCAGCAAACCCGGCAATACGGACGGAGGGTCGCCGGAAGGCCACCCTTGACACAACCCTGATACGTCTCGCCCCCGCGGCGTCCGGGGGCGCGGCGGGGCAGGTCACTGCCCGGTGATCTCGCCGTCGCGCAGTTCCAGGACCCGGTCGGCCAGGTCCAGCAGGGCCGCGTCGTGCGTGGCGACGAGGGCGGTGACGCCCTGGCTGCGCACGACCGCGCGCAGCAGCTCCATCACGGCGTGCCCGGTCTCCGCGTCGAGCTGGCCGGTGGGTTCGTCGGCGATCAGCAGGGCGGGTTCGTTGGCGAGGGCGCGGGCGATCGCCACGCGCTGCTGCTGGCCTCCGGAGAGTTCGCCCGGCCGCTGGGCGGCGTGGTCGGTGAGGCCGACGAGGGCGAGCAGCAGGGCGACGCGTTCCTCACGCGCGCGTGGATCGGTCCTGCGCAGCCGCAGGGGGACGCCGGCGTTCTCGGCGGCGGTGAGTACGGGGATGAGGCCGAAGGACTGGAAGACGAACCCCAGACGGTCACGACGCAGTTCGAGCAGGCCCCTCTCCCCCAGCCCCGTGAGCTCCACGCCGTCGACGGTGACCCTCCCCCGGTCCGGGGTGTCGAGCCCGCCGACCAGATTGAGCAGCGTCGTCTTGCCGGACCCCGAGCGCCCCTTGAGGGCCACGAGTTCGCCGCGGGGCACCGCGAAGGAGACGCCGCGCAGCGCGTGCACGGCGGCGGCGCCGCTGCCGTAGGTCCGGTGGAGATCCTCGACGACGACCATGGCCCCTGCCATCCGCATCACACCCCATCTTGCGTATCGGGATATGGCGTATCGGGCCATATCCCCACATGGCCGGTCTCCGCGGTGAGCCGCACCCGCCCCCGCAACCCGTACCGCTCCACCAGTTCGCCCGGCAGTTGCAGGCGTCCCGTCCGGTCCAGGACCGCGAACTCCTCGCCCGCACCGCCCTCCTCGCGCAGCGTCTCGGCGGAGGTGCGCCCGTCGCGGATGCGCACGGTGCGCCGCACCTGCCCGGAGACGAGCGGGTCATGGGTGACGACGAGCACGGTCGCGCCGAGCTCCTCGTTCGCGCGGCGCAGGGCCGCGAAGACGTCCTCGCCGCCGGCCGTGTCCAGCTCACCGGTCGGCTCGTCGGCGAGCAGCACGCGCGGGGAGTTGGCGGTGGCCACCGCGACGGCGACGCGCTGCTGCTCGCCGCCGGACAGCTCGCCGGGCCGCCGGTCACGGCAGTGGGCGACGCCGAGCACACCGAGCAGCTCGGAGGCCCTCTCGCCCCGCTGACGGCGCGGCACGCGCGCGTACCGCATCGGCAGCGCCACGTTCTCCAGCGCGGTCAGATGGGGAAGGAGATTCCGCCCGGTCTGCTGCCACACGAAGCCGACGGTCCGCCTCCGGTACTCCAGGCGCTCGCCGCGCCCCATGGCGAGCAGATCGTGCCCGGCCACCCGTACGCGGCCCGCGGTGGGCAGGTCGAGCCCGGACAGGATCGACAGGAGCGTGGACTTCCCCGACCCCGAGGCGCCGACCAGGGCGACGCACTCACCGTCCGCGACGACGAGGTCGAGCCCTTGCAGCGCCTGCACCTCGACCTCGTCGGTCCGGTAGATCCGCACGAGGTTGTCGCAGACGACGAGCCCGTCGTCAGCCACGGGCAAGCTCCTGGCGCGGGCCCGCGCCTCAAGGTCCGCGAGACCGTTCACAGCATCGTCAGTCATCACTTCTCCCGAGCCGCAGGACAGCGCCCAGCCGCCGCCGGCGCCCGATCCGGCTCTCCACGGCGACGGCCGCGGCGCCCAGAACACAGAGCCCCGCGCCGAGGGCGGCGACGAAGAACACATCGACGTGCCGCTCCGGCACGACGGGCCCACCGGTGAACTCCCGCAGGTCGACCACGGGCCCGAGCAGCGAGGGCAGGCCGAGCCCGAGCGCGACACCGCCCACGACGGCCGCGCACACCATCGGCAGCAGCTGCAACAGGTGCAACGCGGAGGCGGCACGGCCGCCGAGCCCGAGCGTCCGCAGATACGAGGCGACGCGCCCACGTGACCGGGCCGACAGCGACAGATCGATGACCAGGGCGAGCAGCGCGAGAACGACGGCGAGGGCGGTACAGCCGGTGTAGGCGGCGGCCACGGCGGCGACAAGCCCGTCGTCCGCCGCCTCGGCCCGCTCCTCCGCGAGGACCCGCAGCTCACCGCCGGCGGCTCCGGGCACCGCGCGTGGCACGAGCGAACGCAGCGCGGCGGTGTCGAGCCGCTCCCCGTAGAGCAGCAGCACGCTCTCCTCGGACTCGGAGGCGGCGAACCCCTCCAGGTCGCTGGAGTCGGCGAGCAGCAGATGCTGCCGGGCCTCGGTGGCACCGCGTACGGGACCGAGGGCGGGGTCACGCGCCACGCCGTCGGGCAGCGCCCCCACGACGCGTATCCGCATCTCCTTCCCGTGCCGGGTGAAGGTCAGCAGCTCCCCGGCCCGCCCCTCGGAGGCCAGCACCCGGATGTCCCCGCCCTCGGCGCCCCCGTCGAGTCCGGCGTCGTGAAGCGCACGGGCGGCGGCGGAACCCGCGTCCGCGTCGCGCAACGCGCTCGTGTCCACCCCGACCAGGCTGGAGATCCCGTACCGCCCCCCGTCGGCCCCGCTCAGGGGATCGACCCGCAACTGCCGCACCGCGACCGTTTCCCGCACCCCACGCGCGCGTGCGAGCCGCTCCGCCATGGCGGGCTCGTCCCCCGCCCCCAGGAACGACGCGTCGGCACCGGCCTGCCAGGCGGCGGCCGACCGCCGCCCCTCCACCAACGTCCCGGAGACGAGCCCGCCGAAGACGGCTCCGGCGAGCGTCACCACGAGAACGAGCAGCGCGAGCCCACGCGCGGGAGCCTCCTTGGCCGCACGGGACAGCGCGACGAGCGGTACGACGCCCCGCCGCCCGGCCGACCACCGCGCCACGGCCCGCACCGGCCAGGGGTAGCACCGCACCAGCAGGACCACGGTGGCGACTCCGAGCAGCACGGGCACGACGGCGACCAGCGGATCCGGCCCCGCGCTGCCCTCGGTCCCACGCGCCCGCAACGCGAGCACTCCGCCCACGGCGAGCACCAGCACGACGGCCTCACCGACCAGCCGCCGCCCGCCCCGGTGCCCGGCGCGCCCACGCGTCAGGGCCGCATCCCGCAAGGCACCCCACGTGAGTACGGGCAGCGGCACCGAACACAGCAGGGCGACGACCAGCCCGCCTCCGTACGAAGGCTGACTCCCCGTCACCGCCCCGGCGAGGGCGCAGCCACCACCGAACCCGGCCAGGACGGCGGGCGTGCTCCACACGGCACGTCCCAGGGCGATCCCAGCGGCCGAGGCCCCGCGCGCCCGCCGCAACCGGTCCCCGGCGAGCGCCCGCCGCACCACCAGCAAGGACGTCACGACGAGGGCGGCGAGCCCCACCCCGAGCAGCGAGGCCCAGGCGAACGAGATCACGACACGGGCCTGCATCCACCGCCGGGAGAACTCCGCCATGGCGTCCGGCAGCTCCGTGGCGGTCTCCAACTCCGTGGCGCGATGGTTCCCGAGAACGCACAGCTTGCCCCCGTACGCCCCTTCGACACGGCAGAACGCCCCGCGCGCGGAGGGCGGATAGCGGGCCATGATCCGCTGGAACTCCCGCTCCCCGCCCGCGCCCACGAACCGGCCGGCGGCCTCGCTCCCGAGCGCCAGTCGCATGTTCCAGTCGACGGTCAGCTCGACACCCGCCTGCCGCTGAAGGACCTCGACACCGCGGGGAGCGATCAGCGCCCCGGCGTCCGCGTCACCCGCCGCACGCAACGGGCGCATGACCAGGGGCTGTTCGGACCACAGCCGCCGCTCGCCGTCGGCCCGGAAGACCCCCACGATACGCGCCACGGAGTCGATGTTCTCCAGGGCCTCGCCCGCGAGCCGGACCCGCTGCCCGACCCGCAGCCCCAGCGCGTCACGCGTACGCGTGGACACGGCGAGCTCGACCCAGTCCCCCCGCCCCCGAGGCGCCCGCCCGGCCACGTAACGAGCGGGCCCCGGAGCATCGGAGGCGTACACGAGGGAGAGACCGGCCTCCCCGGCGGAACCGAAGTCCGCCCGTACGGTGGGCAGGACGACCCGCGTGGAGTCATGCGCGAGCCCACCCGCCAGAGCCTTGGGCGAGGCGTTCTCGATGACCGACGCGTACCGGCCGAGGACCTCCCCGAAGTCGTCCCCTGTGTCCCCGAAGCGGGGGTCCTCCGGATCGAAGCGCGCGCTGTGCACCACCCCGGGGGCGGCTCGCTGGACCTGCGCCAGCCGCTCCCGCAGAGCCTCTCCCCCGAGCCGCTCCAGAGCCCCGCCCCCGCCGGCCCCGACCGCCACCAGCACAGCGACCAGCACGGCAAAGCCCAGGGCGAGCGGCACGTCCCGCATCCACTGACGCATGACGGCGCTCCACCGTCGCGAGTCACGCATGACGGGCGCTCCCCCGTCGCGAGCTACGCATGACGGCACCCCACGGTCGCGAGCCGGCGCGAGGGGACGTGCCGCAGTGGCTCCCGCGCCACCAGAAGCCCCGCCGCACCCCCACGGCCCAGGACGCCGCCGGCCCCCTCACCTCCCGTCACCCGCCCGCAGCACCCGAGCCAGGTCCACTCGGCCCAGGACCCGCCCGGCCACGGCCACCACCCCGCAGATCACCGCCGCGGTGACCACCCCCGTGACCGCCACCCGTTCCCACGGCACCCGCACCACCAGCGAAGGGAAGACCGCTCGCCCCTCGGCGTCCACCGTCACCACCGGCATGACCAGGGCCGCGAGCCCCGCCCCGAGCACGGTGCCGAGCACCGCCGCGACGCCCGCGAGCCCGATCTGCTCCACCCAGAGGCAGATGGCCGGCTCCCGCCGCCGCGCCCCCAGCGCCCGCAGCAGAGCGAACTCCCGTTCCCTGTCGCGCGCCGAGACCGCCGTATGCAGGGCAAACGCGATGACCGCGAAGGCGGGCGCGAGTACGAGGCACAGCGTCAACGCCCCCCGGGCCCCCCGCCGCAGCGGATCAGCCGCCAGGGCGTCCCGCGCCTGCGGCACGTCAACGGCTCGCCCGAGCCTCGGCTGCGCCCGCACGGCCGCGAGCGCCGGACGCGCGTCGTCGCCTCGGACCCCGACCCACCAGGCCTCGTCGGCCCCGGGCAACGACCCGCCGAACGCCCACTGCGCCGCCATCCACCGGGAGTCCGCGAGCAACCGCGGCCGGTCACGCGGCACCCCCGGCACCCCGGCGATCCGCCCGACGACCCGGACCCGCGCGCTCCCGCCCGTACTGCGCCACAAGGTCACGGTGTCCCCGACCCGCACACTCCCGGAGCGCAGCAGGACGTCATCCGCGAGGACGGGCGCGGCGGGCCGTCCCTCGGCCCGGTCGGTGCCGAGCCGCACCGCCCACGGCGGGTATTCCAGCCGCCCGTCGGGCCCCCGGAGCACGGCATCGATGAGCGTGCCGGCCGCGGCCCTGTCCCGGCAGAGCACGGGCCCGGGCGCGTCGCCCTCGGTGGCCCGCTCTCCCCGAGGCCTGCGCTCGACCCCCGGACACCCGGCCACGCCCCGGTCAGGGGCGTCGGCCCGCAGGTCCCGCCACCGCGCGGGCGTCCGCAGCCCCGGCACCTGGTCGACGGTGACCCGGTAGGTCCGCCGCACGCGCTCACCGACCATGCTCAGCTCGATCTGAAGCACCCGCACGGACGTCCCGCGCGCCGCGACCCGCAACGGCACGACCCTGGCCCCGCCCTCCTCGATCACCACGGAGCCGGACCGCCCGAGCCCGTCCGCGTCCTCGTAGAAGACGGTGAGCCGTACGGGCACCGCGTCACCCTGGCCGGTGGCGGTCATCCGCACGCGCAACGGCACCTCCCGCTCGGCACCGCCGTCCCGTGACGGCACCGGTAACCGCACCGGAAGCCCATGCTCCGGAACCCCCCGCCCGAGCCGCCCCACCAGCTCGCTCACGGGTACGTCCGCGAGATCACCGCGGAGCTCCGGCGCAGGGCCCCGCTCCGTGTTGACGGCCGTGACGGCCACCGCGTCCTGCCCCACGTACCCCTCGGAGGTGATCACGGGCGTGACGGCCTCGGCCCCCGGCAGCGCCTCGTACCGCGTTCGGCGCTCCCCGGCCGGTATCCCCTCGCCCGGCTCGACCCGCAGGTCGGCGCCGACCTGGAACGCGGCCTGGTCCCGGTCGCCCCGGTCGAGGATCGCCAGCGCCGTGCTGCTGAGCGCCGCGACGGCGAGGGCGAGCGTCACCACGAGCGCGGGCCCCGCGTGCCGGGCCGCGCGCCGCGCGATCTGCCAGCCGCCGAGCGGCAGCGCGAGGCCCCTGCTCCGCCGCGCGAGGGGATCGACGACACGGGCGAGGAGCGGCAGGAACCGCAGGGCGAGCAGCGCCGCGGCCACGGTCATCACGACGGGGGCGAGCACCAGGACGGGGTCGACTCCGTTGCCGCCGGTCACCGGCGACCGGTACTGCCGCAGCTGGAGCCAGCCCAGGACGGCGACCGCGGCGAGCGCCAGATCGGCCCCCCACCGCTGCGCCCCCGCGAACCGCGCGACCCGCAGCCGCAGCCGCGCCACCGCCCGCCGGTCGCGCACCGCCCGGGCCGTCGGCAGCAGCACCGCGGCGCCGTGCACGAGGAGGGCGGCCGACGCCGCCGCCCACCCGAGGCCGGTGGCCGCCGATCCCGGTATCCCGCCCTCGACGAGTCCGGCCGCCGCGAGCCCGCGCAGGAGCGGCCCCGCGAGGAACGGCGCGGCCACCGCGGCGGGCACGGCCGCGCAGGCCCACAGCGCGGCCGTGGCGAGGACGAGCCGCCGGGCGCCCGCCCCGCGCGCGGCGAGCAGCGCGAGCTCCGGGCGCCGGTGTTCGGCGAGCTGCCGCGCGGTGAGGACGAGCACGGCCACGGCGAGCGCGGCCAGGAGCGTCGCGGGCACGTAGAGCCCCGCGCGGGCCACGGCGATCGGTGCGGTGAGCCGGCCGAGCGCCCCGCGCAGCCCCGCGGACACGGTGAGGTCCTTGCCGTCGACCCGGTCCGCCCCGTCGCCCACGGCCCGCCCGGCGAGCACCGAGAGCGCGGCGTCACTGCCCGCGAACCGTCCGGCCCGCTCGCGCAGCTCCTCGATGTCCCCGAGCCGCAGCCCGTCCACGTCGGGCACGCCCAGCCACAGCGCCGCCGCGTCCCCCGCGAGGCCCGGCCGCGCGGCGAACGCCCGGCGCGGCACCACCGCGACCGTGTCGGGCACCCCGAACGTACTGCTCAGCGAGGCCCATACGGCGGGCGCCCGCTCCTTGGCCGCGTACAGTCCGACGACCCTCAGCCGTACGAGCCGCTCGCCCGCTCCCCGCACGACGAGCGGGGCTCCGGGCCGTACGGCCAGCTCGGCGGCGGCCGTCCCGGTCAGCGCGGTCTCGACCGCCCCGGCGCGGGAGCGCGGCCACCGCCCCGCCACGAGTGAGGCGTGCCGCCGTACGCCCTGCGGGGCGACGACGGAGAGTGTGGCGTCCCTGCGCGGGTGGCCGGCGGCCTCGGTGACGGTGAGCTCGTCGTTGCGGGCGGCGGGGGCCCGCAGGGCCGACCAGGTGTGCTGGGGCGCGTCGCCGTAGGTGCGGGCGAGGGCGGCGCGTGCGGCACGGTCCAGCTCCCGTACGCCGTCCGCCGCGTAGGGTCCTGCGATCTCCACGACGGCGTCCCGGTCCGCGGCGAGCCGCCGCTGCACCGCGCCTTCGACGGACTTCTCGGAGAGGGCCGCGAGGGCGGCCAGCACGGTGGCCGCGAGCAGCACCGCGAGCCCGGCGGCCCCCAGGACAAGCCCGTGACGCCGGCTCCCCCGCACCGCGGCGGGTACGCCTCGTCCCCTCACCGTCACGGTCTCCCCCCGGTGACCGGCACAGTATGGGCGGACATGTCTGTGGCCCGCAACGCTCCGGACACACCGGAACCGCCGCGGGCCACAGGGGAGTTGATCGGCCGTCAGTCCTCACGCCACGCAGGTACGAGGTGTCTTTCGGCCTCCGTGCCGCGCGGGCACGGGGCAGGGGGCAGGGAGGTCAGCGCACCTCGGTGATCTCGGGGCCCCGCTGGAGCTGGCCCATGCCGCCGGAGAAGCGCGAGCCCTCCTGCTGCTCCTCCTTGACGCCCTCGGCGACCATCTGGGCGTCCTCGGGCAGCTTCAGGACGATCGGGTCGCGCGGCGCCATCGGGCCCTCGCCGCGCACGACGACGGTGTCCCGGAAGATCTGTTCGAGGAGCCCTGCGGCCTGCGGCTGCACCGCGCCCTGCCCGGAGATCACACCGCGCAGGAACCAGCGCGGGCCGTCGACGCCGATGAAGCGCACGACCTGCACACCGCCCGTGCCGTCCGGCAGCTGCACCGGGACCTGGGCGCGCAGCTCCCAGCCGAGGGAACCCTCGACCTCGTCGATGACACCGCCCTGCTGGGTGATGCCGGTGGCGATCTCCTCGCGGACCTCGCCCCAGATGCCCTCCTTCTTCGGGGCGGCGAAGCCCTGGAGCTGGATGGCGCTGTCCTGGAGGACGACGGTGGCCGCGACGATCGCGTCGCCCGCGACCTCCACCCGCAGCTCCATGCCCTCGACCCCCGGCACGAAGAGCCCGCCGAGGTCCACCCGGCCCTCGCCGGGCTCGCGGACCTCGGAGATGTCCCAGGGTCCGTCGGGACGGGGCTCCGGCTCAAGCCTCACACGCGTGCGCGCGCCGTCGGCCGAGTCGTCGGCCACGCTGTCGACGACCTGCTCGTCCGCGCCCGCCGCGTCCTCGGCGGCACTGTCCTTCTTGCGACGTCCGAACACGTCACTGTCCTTCCCGATCGGATACGACCGATGCGTATCGATTCCCACCCGTTTGTTCGCCCGCGCTCGCGCTCGGGTCCACGCCCGTGCGCTCGCCCGGGCCGGCGCCCACGGCGGCATGGCCGCCGGTGGACCCGAAGCCCCCCTCGGCCCGTGCCGATACGGGAAGCTCCGCCACCTCCTGGAAGCGCACCTTCTCGACCCGCTGGACCACCAGTTGGGCAATCCGGTCGAAGCGCTCGAACCGCACGCTGTCGCGCGGATCGAGATTTACCACGATCACCTTGATCTCTCCACGGTACCCGGCATCCACCGTCCCCGGGGCGTTCACCAGAGCGACACCGCAGCGGGCGGCGAGCCCGGAACGGGGGTGCACGAAGGCCGCGTACCCCTCGGGGAGCGCGATGGACACGCCGGTGGGCAGGACGGCGCGCTCGCCGGGCGCGAGTTCGCGGGCCTCGGTCGTCCGCAGATCGGCACCCGCGTCACCGGGCCGCGCGTACGCGGGCAGCGGGACGTCGGGGTCGACGCGCCTGATGAGCACGTTCAGCTCGGTCGGGCCGTCGTCGGGGGCAAGGGACGTCACGGGTTCACCTCGAAGGCGCGGGAGCGCCGGACCTGGTCCGGGTCGTTCATGGCCGCCCGGATCTCCTCCTGGCGGCCGTTGTCGATGAAGTGGTCGACCTTCACCTCTATGAAGAGGGCGTCGGCGCGGACCGCCACGGGGCCCTCGGGGCCGCCGATCCGGCCGGTGGCGGTCGAGTAGATCTTCCGTCCGGCGACCGCGGTGACCTCGGCCTCCAGGAACAGCACGGTGCCCAGCGGCACGGGCCGTACGAAGTCGGTCTCCAGGCGGCCGGTCACGGCGATCACCCGCAGCAGCCAGTTCAGCGAGCCGAGCGTCTCGTCGAGCGCGGTGGCGAGGACGCCGCCGTGGGCGAGGCCCGGGGCGCCCTGGTGCGCCTCGCGCACGGTGAACTCGGCGGTGATCGCCACGCCCTCCCCGGCGCGCGCCGCCAGGTGCAGTCCGTGCGCCTGCCCTCCCCCACAGCCGAAACAGTGTTCGTAGTGGGCACCGATGAGCTCGCCGGGAGCGGGCGCGTCGGGATGGCGTACGGGCGCTATGGCCTCGGCCGGGGGCGTCAGAGCTGAAGATGTACCACTCACAGGCGCAGACCTTACCTCCGCGTCAGCCGGTCGGCGCACCGTGCCAAGCTTGGTCGCATGCAGCCTTACGAAGAACGCCTGACCGCACCCCGCTCCTGGTGGCTCGCCTCGCTCCTGGCGGGTGTCGCGATGGCTCTGGTCCTGCTGCCGTTCGGCACGCTGCCGCTCCTCGGCGGCCTGGTCGGCGGGACGGCCGTGGCGGCGGTCGTCACCAGTGCGTACGGCTCGGTGCGAATCCGCGTGGTGGCGGGCTCGCTGGTCGCGGGAGACGCGAAGATCCCGGTGTCGGCGCTGGGTGACGCGGAGGTCCTGACGGGCGAGGAGACGCGCGCGTGGCGCACCTACAAGGCCGATCCGCGCGCCTTCATGCTGCTGCGCGCCTACATCCCGACGGCTCTGCGCGTGAACATCACCGACCCGCAGGACCCGACTCCGTACGCCTACATCTCCACGAGGCACCCGGAGGCGCTGGCGGAGGCTCTGAAGTCGGTACGGGACAGCGCCTCGTGAGGGCCCTCAGGACCCGAGCTCCTTGGGGAACTCCCCGGGCGGCAGCGCGTTCGCAGGGGCTTCGAGAGAGGGCAGCTCCCGGAGGGAGTCCCACGGCACCTGGGCCTTCCGCAGGTCGTCACGGACCCGCGAGGCCAGCTTCTTGGTGTCACGGCGGTTCATGACCGCCCCGACGGCGGCGCCCACCATGAAGGGCATGAGGTTCGGCAGGTTCCGGACCATGCGCTTCATGATCTGCTGGCGCAGCTCCCGCTTGACCTGCCCGCCGAGTGCCGCGTTGAGCGTCGACGGCTTGCCCACGTCGACGCCGCGCTCCTCCGTCCACGCGGTCAGATAGGCCGTGCTGCGCTGGGCGAGGGTGCCCTCGGGCCGTCGTCCGTAGACCTCGTGCAGCTCGGCGATCAGTTTCAGTTCGATGGCGGCGACGCCGGTGATCTCCGCCGCGAGTTCGGCGGGCATCGCGGGCGGCACCGGAAGCATCGCCGCGGCGCCCACTCCCGCGCCCACGGTGGACGAGGCGTTGGCCGCTCCGGCGATCAGTTTGTCCGCGAGCTGCTCGGGACCGAGGCCCGGGAACTGCTTGCGGAGGGTCGCCAGGTCGCGGACCGGGACCCGTGGGGCGATGTCGATGATCCGGTCGGCGAGCAGGCCGATGGCGGCCTTGGCGCCCCGCCCGCCCTTGCGCACGCCTTCTCTCATCCCGCCCGTGACGGCGGCAACACGGCCCTTGGCCCCGGCTCTCCGGGCAACCTCGGATTCCTTGTCGTCCGCCGTCTCGTCCGGCACCGGGGTGAGGGCGCCCGCCGGTCCGAGCGAGGCTGATCCTGTGGGGGAAGAGCCTCGCCCGTCGTCACGCACGCCGTCGCCCGTGGCGCCGGCTTCGTCCGCTCCACGCCTGCGGAAGCGGCGCTTCCGGGACGGGGTCGAGCCAGTCATTGGCCGACCCCGCCTCAGTCGCAGTCGCGGCAGATCGGCTGGCCGTTCTTCTCGCGGGCCAGCTGGCTGCGGTGGTGGACCAGGAAGCAGCTCATGCAGGTGAACTCGTCCTGCTGCTTCGGGAGCACGCGGACGGCGAGCTCCTCGTTGGAAAGGTCCGCGCCGGGCAGTTCGAGGCCTTCGGCGGCCTCGAATTCGTCGACGTCCACTGCCGAGGTCGACTTGTCGTTCCGCCGCGCCTTCAGTTCCTCGATGCTGTCCTCGTTGACATCATCGTCGGTCTTGCGTGGGGTGTCGTAGTCCGTTGCCATGTGTCGCTCTCCCCCTCTGGGTGTCTGCGGTGTCTCAGCGCACGTAACGCGTGAGGAGCCGGACTTGTGCCCGACCCGAGGCGGAGATTTTGCCTCACATCAAGGTCTGTTACTCAATCGACACCCAACCGCACCCCGGAAGAGGCGATGGGTTGGATGGCGATGGGGACCGTACACGGTCCGAATGTCGCGCTTCACGGGCGCCACCCCGTGTACTTCCCGTGATCAAGACCCCTGAAAACCCGGATTTTCCCGGCTTTCCGGCGACTTTTATGATCACGGAGAGTAGATGGTAAAAAAATCGTATCTGTGATCGATCGCACATGGATTCCCCGGGAGCGGGTCCCGGAAATTCCGCGTAAAGCGAACAGACGCTCGCGTCCGCGCCACCTCCTCAGATGGGCAGGGTGACACGCATCACGAGCCCTCCCCCTTCGCGCGGCTCCGCGATGATACGGCCACCGTGGGCCCGCGCGACCGACCGGGCGATCGACAGGCCGAGCCCGACGCCCTTGTCACTGCCCGTGCGCTCGGTCCGCAGCCTCCGGAAGGGCTCGAAGAGGTTGTCGATCTCGTACGCGGGCACGACGGGCCCCGTGTTGGAGACCACCAGGACCGCCTGGCCGTGCTGGGCCTCCGTGGTGACCTCGACCCAGCCGGCCTCCGGCACGTTGTACCTGACGGCGTTCTGTACGAGGTTCAGGGCGATGCGCTCCAGGAGGACGCCGTTGCCCTGGACGACGGCCACACCGCGCTCACCGCGTATCTCCACGCCCTTGGCGTCGGCCTCGGCCAGCACCTGGTCGACGGCGCGGTCGGCGACCTCGGCGAGGTCGACCGGCTTGCGCTCGACGATCTGGTTGTCGCTGCGGGCGAGCAGCAGCAGGCCCTCCACGAGCTGCTCACTGCGCTCGTTGGTGGCGAGCAGCGTCTTGCCGAGCTGGTGGAGCTCGGGCGGCGCCCCGGGGTCGGACAGGTGCACCTCCAGGAGCGTGCGGTTGATCGCCAGGGGCGTGCGCAGCTCGTGCGAGGCGTTGCCGACGAACCGCTGCTGGGCGGTGAAGGCCCGCTCAAGACGGTCCAGCATCTCGTCGAAGGTGTCCGAGAGCTCCTTCAGCTCGTCGTCGGGGCCGTCCAGCTCGATGCGCCGGGACAGGTCCGTGCCGGCCACCCTGCGGGCGGTACGGGTGATGCGGCCGAGCGGCGAGAGCACCCGGCCCGCCATCGCGTACCCGAAGGCGAAGGCGATCACGGCGAGGCCGAGGAGCGCGAGCAGCGAACGGCTCAGGAGGTTGTCGAGGGCGTGCTGGCGCTGTTCGTTGACGCAGGCGCCCAGGGCCTGGTTGAGGTCGTCGGCCGACGGCTTGGGCGGCAGGTTGCAGACCGTGCTGGCCACCCGGCCCTCGACGATCTTGAACGGCAGCTCGCTGCCCACGTTCAGCGCCTGCGCGGCGAGCAGGTAGATGATCGAGAGCAGCAGGATGCCCGCGATCAGGAACATGCCGCCGTACAGCAGGGTGAGGCGTATACGGATCGTGGGCCGCAGCCACGGGAAGGGCGGTTCGACCTTCCTCGGGTCCCACGTCGGCTTCGGTGGCGCTGTCGGTGGCGCCGGGGTCGAGGCCACCGGGGGTCAGATCCGGTAGCCCGAGCCCGGGACCGTCACGATGACGGCGGGCTCACCGAGCTTGCGGCGCAGGGTCATGACGGTCACCCGGACGACATTCGTGAACGGGTCGGTGTTCTCGTCCCACGCCTTCTCCAGGAGCTGCTCCGCGGAGACGACCGCTCCCTCGCTGCGCAGCAGCACCTCCAGGACGGCGAACTCCTTGGGGGCGAGCTGGATCTCCCTGCCGTCGCGGAAGACCTCGCGGCGATTGGGGTCGAGCTTGATCCCCGCGCGCTCCAGGACCGGCGGGAGCGGCACGCTCGTACGCCGGCCGAGGGCACGCACGCGTGCCGTCAGCTCGCTGAACGCGAAGGGCTTGGGCAGATAGTCGTCGGCGCCGATCTCCAGGCCCTCGACGCGGTCGCTGACGTCGCCCGACGCGGTGAGCATCAGGACGCGGGTCGGCATGCCGAGCTCGACGATCTTGCGGCAGACGTCGTCGCCGTGCACGAGCGGGAGATCCCGGTCGAGCACCACGACGTCGTAGTCGTTGACGCCGATGCGCTCCAGGGCGGCCGCCCCGTCGTACACGACGTCGACGGCCATGGCCTCCCGGCGCAGTCCGGTTGCCACCGCATCGGCGAGCAGTTGCTCGTCCTCGACGACGAGTACGCGCACGTCGCTGTCCTTCCTCTGTGCCCCTGCGGGCAGGTCTGTCTGGGGGTAAGGCTCCATCCTGCCCCTTTCGGCCGTAAACCGGCTGTAAGGCGGTCTCGGCCCCCGGGAATGCCGGACTTTCTCGGAGGGTTCAGGTTTCTGCGGGACCGAGCGGGGGGAGGACGGGCTTACACCCGCGATCACGCTTTGTCAGTGGCGTGCCACGAACCCGCTTACTCCAGGGCGGCGCGAGACGTGATCGCCCCTTCTTGAGGGCACACCCCCGTGCCATCGACCCACGACCCAGCCGAGGGGGCGCAACCATGGACGCATTCACCGCAGGGCTTCTGCAGCGCATAAAGGCCACGGAGTCCGACCTCACGATGGCCCGTGAGACGGGAGACGACTTCCTTGCCGAGGTCGAGCAGGCGGAGCTGGAAGATCTCCACCGCCTCGCCGCCGAGCACGGCGTCGAGGTGAACGCTCACGCCTGATCCGTCGCGCGAAGCCCCGGTACCTGTGGACCAGGTGCCGGGGCTTTCGCGTGTCCGCCGTGAGGCCGGGCGGGGTCAGTCGTGCCAGGCGCCGAGATCCTCCAGGCGGCCCTGGAGCGCCTCGAAGAGGCCGGGCGGTGCCGCGACGGCCAGCTCGCCCGAGAGGCGCTCTCCGGGGCGGCCACCGGTCAGCGCGCCCGCTTCCCTGGCGATGAGGTCGCCCGCGGCGAAGTCCCAGGGGTTGAGTCCCCGCTCGTAGTACGCGTCGAGGCGGCCGGCCGCGACGTCGCACAGGTCGATCGCGGCCGAACCGCCGCGCCTGATGTCCCGCACCCGCGGGATGAGCTGCCTGGCCACCTCGGCCTGCTGGGCGCGGCGCTCGGCGACGTACCCGAAGCCGGTGCCGACCAGGGCCTGCTCGAACGGCGGCGCGGGGCGCACGCGCGTGGGCTCGTCATTGAGGAAGGCGCCCTCGCCGAGGACCGCGCGGCAGGTCTCCCCGCGCACCGGGGCGTGCACCACGCCGACGAGGGTCTCGCCGTCCTTGCGGGCGGCGATGGACACCGACCAGTCGGGGCGGCCGTAAAGGTAGTTCACCGTGCCGTCGATCGGGTCGATGACCCACTGCACGCCGCTGCTGCCCTCGGAGCTCGCGCCCTCCTCGCCGAGCACGCCGTCGTCGGGCCTGCGCTCGCCGAGGAAGCCGGTGATCAGCTTCTCGGAGGCGATGTCCATCTCGGTGACGACGTCGACGGCGCTGGTCTTGGTGGCGGCCACGCCGAGGTCGGCGGGGCGGCCGTCGCGCAGGAAGGCCCCGGCCCGGTGCGCTGCCTCCAGGGCGACGTCGAGCAGTTCGGCCTTCAGCGCCTTCAGGGGGTCCGTCATGGTGCTCCTCGTGCTCCGGTTCACGCGTACGGGCTGTCGGCGCCGGCGGCCGCCGGCCTGGGCGCACGGGCCGGGCAGCAGCCCACCGGGCACAGGTCGTGGCTCGCGCCGAGGGCTCCCAGGGCGCAGGGGGCGACCGCGGTGCCGCTCTCGCGCGCGGCGCGCTCCAGGACCAGCTCCCTGATCGCCGCGGCGAACCGCGGGTCGGCGCCGACCGTCGCCGAACGGCGCACCGGAAGGCCGAGCTCCGCCGCCTTGGCCTCGGCCTCGGTGTCGAGGTCGTACAGGACCTCCATGTGGTCCGAGACGAAACCGATGGGGACCATGACCACCGCGGGGGCCCCGGCGCCGTGCCGCTCCTCCAGGTGGTCGCAGATGTCGGGCTCCAGCCACGGGATGTGCGGGGCGCCGCTGCGCGACTGGTAGACGAGCTGCCAGGGGTGCTCGGTGCCGGTCTCCTCGCGGACCGCGTCGGCGATCAGCCGGGCCACGTCCAGGTGCTCCTTGACGTACGCCCCGCCGTCGCCGTGCTGCTCGACCGGGCCCGAGGTGTCGGCCGCGGAGTCCGGGATGGAGTGGGTCGTGAAGGCCAGGTGCGCGCCGTCCCGCACGTCATCGGGGAGCTCGGAGAGGGACTTCAGGACACCGTCGATCATGGGGCGCACGAACCCCGGGTGGTTGAAGTAGTGCCGCAGCTTGTCGACGCGCGGCAGCTCGAGGCCCTCTGCCTCCAGGGTCGCCAGGGCGTCCGCGAGATTCTCGCGGTACTGCCGGCAGCCCGAGTACGAGGCGTAGGCACTCGTGGCCAGGACCAGGATGCGGCGGCGGCCGTCGCCGGCCATCTCGCGCAGGGTGTCGGTGAGGTAGGGCGCCCAGTTGCGGTTGCCCCAGTACACCGGCAGGTCGAGGCCGTGCTCCGTGAAGTCCTTGCGCAGGGCGTCGAGCAGGGCGCGGTTCTGTTCGTTGATCGGGCTGACCCCGCCGAACAGGAAGTAGTGCTGCCCCACCTCCTTGAGCCGCTCCTTGGGGATGCCGCGTCCACGCGTCACGTTCTCCAGGAACGGGACGACGTCATCAGGGCCTTCTGGACCGCCGAACGAGAGCAGCAGCAGGGCGTCGTAGGGAGTGGGGTCGAGCGCATCGGACATGAAACCGATCCTGCCACCCGCCACTGACAGCCGTGGAAAGGGGCTCGCCGGGTACGCCGGACCAAGGCCTCCGCGCACTCCGCGTCCGGCCGGAACCCGTGCGTCCCGGCCCGGAAATCCCGGTGCGGCACTCCTCTCGGGAACCGTAAGCTGTATGGGCCACCTTTACGCCTTACCGGAGCCGCTCCCCCCAGGAGCCGCTCCGCGCTCCCGTGGAGTCCACGTGCCCAGCCCCTACCGCGCCATCTTCGCCGCCCCCGGCACGAAGGCCTTCTCCACCGCCGGGTTCCTCGGCCGTATGCCGCTGTCGATGATGGGCATCGGCATCGTGACCATGGTGTCCCAGCTGACCGGGCGGTACGGCCTCGCGGGCGCGCTCTCGGCGACCGTCGCGCTGTCCGCCGCCGCGATCGGGCCGCAGATCTCGCGCCTGGTGGACCGGCACGGCCAGCGCCGGGTGCTCCGGCCCGCGACGCTGGTCTCCCTGGCCGCGGTCTCCGGGCTGCTGCTCTGCGCCAAGTTCGAGGCGCCCGACTGGACGCTGTTCCTCTTCGCCGCGCTGGTCGGCTGCGTGCCGAGCGTCGGCTCGATGATCAGGGCGCGCTGGGCGGTGCTCTACCGCGACACCCCGCAGCTGCACACCGCGTACTCCTTCGAGTCGGTGGTGGACGAGGTCTGCTTCATCTTCGGGCCGATCATCTCGATCGGGCTCTCCACGGTGTGGTTCCCCGAGGCGGGGCCGCTGCTCGCCGGGGCCTTCCTCGCCGTGGGCGTCTTCTGGCTGACGGCCCAGCGGGAGACCGAGCCCGTCCCCCACCCGCGCGAACACCACACCAGCGGCTCGGCGTTGCGCTCCGGCGGCCTCCAGGTGCTCGTCGCCACCTTCGTGGCGACCGGCGCGATCTTCGGCGCGATCGACGTGGTCACCGTGGCCTACGCCGAGGACCAGGGGCACAAGTCCATGGCGAGCCTGGTGCTCGCCGTCTACGCGCTCGGCTCCTGCCTCGCCGGTGCGGCCTACGGCCTGCTGCACTTCAAGGGTGCGCCGGCCGCCAGGTGGCTGCTGGGCGTCTGTGCGATGGCCGTGAGTATGATCCCGCTGCAAGTGGTCGGGAACCTGCTGTTCCTGGCCGTGGCGCTGTTCGTGGCGGGGCTCTTCATCGCGCCGACGATGATCACGACGATGGCCCTCGTCGAGCAGCACGTACCACGCGCGAAACTGACCGAGGGCATGACCTGGGTGAGCACCGGGCTCGCGGTCGGCGTCGCGCTCGGCTCCTCCGCGGCCGGCTGGGTGATCGACGCCGCGGGCCCGGACGCCGGGTACGCGGTCCCGGGCGTCTCCGGAGCCGCCGCGGCCGTCGTCGGGTTCTTGGGGTATCGCCGGCTGAAGCGGCCGGTTCCGCAACGGAGGGGGACCCATGAGCACGGGCAGCGCGAGGAGCACAGCGACGTGGCGTAACTGGGCTGGCAACGTCACCGCGCGGCCCGCCAGGGTGGCCACGCCCGCCTCGGTGGACGAGCTGGCCGAGGCGCTGCGCGGGGCGAAGGAGGACGGCCTCAGGGCGAAGGCCGTGGGCTCGGGACACTCCTTCACCGCGGCCGCGGCGACCGACGGCCTCCTCATACGCCCGGACCTGCTCACCGGCATCCGCCGGATCGACCGCGAGGCCGGCACGGTCACCGTGGAGGCCGGCACCCCGCTGAAGCGGCTGAACACGGCCCTCGCGCGCGAGGGCATGTCCCTCACGAACATGGGCGACATCATGGAGCAGACGGTCTCCGGGGCCGTCAGCACCGGTACGCACGGCACGGGCCGGGACTCGGCGTCGATCGCGGCCCAGATCACCGCGCTCGAACTGGTCACCGCCGACGGCACGGTCCTCACCTGCTCCGCGAAGGAGAACCCCGACGTCTTCGCCGCCGCCCGCGTCGGGCTCGGCGCCCTCGGCGTCATCACCGCGATCACCTTCGCCATCGAGCCGGTCTTCTACCTCACCGCCCGCGAGGAACCGATGACCTTCGACAAGGTCACCGCCGACTTCGACGCGCTCTACACGGAGAACGAGCACTTCGAGTTCTACTGGTTCCCGCACACCGGCAACTGCACCACCAAGCGCAACAACCGCGGCCATGGCCCCGCCGCCCCGCCCGGCCGGATCAGCGCCTTCGTGGAGGACGAACTCCTCTCCAACGGCCTCTTCCAGGTGGTCAACATCATCGGCAGGGCCGCGCCCGCGACCATCCCGGGCATCGCCAAGATCTCCAGCAAGGCCCTCTCCGCGCGTTCGTACACGGACATCCCGTACAAGGTCTTCACGAGTCCGCGCCGGGTGCGCTTCACGGAGATGGAGTACGCCGTCCCGCGCGAGGCCCTGGTGGAGACCCTGCGCGAACTGAAGGCCATGGTGGAGCGCTCACGGCTGCGGATCAGCTTCCCCGTGGAGGTCCGCACGGCGCCCGCGGACGACATCGCGCTCTCCACGGCCTCGGGCCGGGAGAGCGCGTACATCGCCGTCCACATGTACAAGGGCACGCCGTACCAGGCCTACTTCACGGCCGCCGAGCGGATCTTCACCGCCCATGAGGGGCGGCCGCACTGGGGCAAGCTGCACACGCGTGACGCGGAGTACTTCGCCGGGGTGTACCCGCGCTTCGGCGAGTTCACGGCCCTGCGCGACCGCCTCGACCCCGACCGCATGTTCGGCAATGACTACCTGCGGCGGGTCCTCGGCGCCTGACCCGCCTACGGGGCGGCGGTCTCGCCCTGCTGTGCGCCTCCGTCGGTGTCCGTGCCGGTGCCGGTGCCGTTGCCGTTGCCGCTGGACGGGGTGGGCGTCGGGGGCGTCGTCGGCGTCGGGTCCGTACGGGAGTCGTCGTTCCCGGAGTCGGAGCCCGTGTCCTTGTCGGTGTCGCCGCCGGAGTTCCCGTCGGCGTCCTTGGAACCGGAGCCGGAGCCCGAGTCGGTGCCGTCGCCCGTGCCGGGGGTCTGGCCGCCGGTCCCCTCCGGGTCCTGAGTGGCGTCGCCGTCATCCTTTCGGGTGCCCTCGTCCGTGCCCGAGGTGCCGTTGTCCGAGGGCTGCCCCGTCGGTTCGTCGGCGGGCGTGGACGGCTCCTTCGGAGAGGTGTGCCTGTTACCCGTGAGGTTGCTGATGGTGGTGCCGTCGCCGCCGCTGAAGTCCTTGCCCGCCACCAGCTCGTACGTGGTGATGCCGCCCATGGAGACGCCGAACACCACGGCCGCCGCGATCAACGGCCGCTTCCAGCTGCGGATGCGCGCGCGGTGCGTCGTCCCCTCGGTGAACTCCTCGGCCGGCTCCTCGGCCGGGAGGCGCAGCACGCGCGTGGCGTCGGCCGCGGCGAGCGAGGGCAGCACCGTGGTGGGGTCCGCGTCCGCGTCCCCGGCGGCGGGCAGCACCGTCGTCTCGTCGGCATCCGCTTCGGCTTCGGCTTCGGCGGTCCGGGGTCTGCCCCACGTCGTGGTCACGGGCCCGGCGGCAGTGGCCCCGGCGCGCGCGGCCGTCTGGAACGTCACAGGCGTCGCGGAGGTCCCAGCCGCCCCGGACGCCCCGGACGTCCCGGAGATCTTGGACGCCTCCGGTGGCTTGAAAGTGTCGGGCACCGACGAGGCCCGGGCCACGGGAACCTGCTGCGCCTTCGGCTTGGCCTGGACGGCCACGACGCGTATCTGTTCACCCGTACGCCTGAAGAAGTGCTGGAATATGGTGCCGCCGCAGGTCGCCACACCGCTCACGACGCCGGCGCCGAGGATCGTCCCGTAGACACCGAGGTTCGAGGCGAGCTTCGCCGCCACGACCGCGGCGATGGCGCTGCCCGCCACCTGCGGCACGCTGAGATCGAGGCGCCGTTTCTCCTTCGGCTCCTCCTGGTCCTTCGACTCCTTGCCGTAATCCGGCTTTTCTCGCATCTCCGCCCCTTGCCTGCCTTTCTCGCCTTTCTCGACTGACTGCACGAGAAAGGGACGTATGGGCGAAGTGATTAGTTCCGTTTCGGGTGATTCCGTGAAGTGCGCCACGCATGTGTGCGAACACGGGAACGGGGAAGGCGTTCAACTCCGTTCCCCTACGAGAAGTTCGGCGGCGCGGCGGTCCACCCGCGTGGCCCGAATGGAGTACTGTTGCGAGCCCTGGGTCCGGTCTCCCGCCAGGATGCCCGGGGCCTCCAAGGACCGCCGGGTGGGGGGCTCGCTGCACAGGGTGGCGAAGTTCGTCACTTAGGGTTGCGAAAGGGTAACCGTGCCATAACGGCGCTGCAGGGCCCATGCCCGACACGCCGGGCAACTCGGCAAGGTTGTGGCAGGCTGCACCCGGGCAGGCCACACTCGACTAGCGGAAGCAGCGACGCACGTGACGTCGGCAGGCACCACCCGGGAGGTCCCCATGCCCGAACTGCGTGTCGTGGCCGTCAGCAACGACGGCACACGGCTGGTGCTGAAAGCTGCGGACAGCACGGAGTACACGCTTCCGATCGACGAGCGGTTGCGCGCGGCCGTCCGCGGTGACCGGCCCCGACTCGGCCAGATCGAGATCGAGGTGGAGAGCCACCTCCGCCCCCGTGACATCCAGGCGCGGATACGTGCCGGTGCCAGTGCGGAAGAAGTGGCCCAGTTCGCCGGCATCCCCGTCGACCGCGTCCGCCGCTTCGAGGGACCCGTCCTCGCGGAGCGCGCCTTCATGGCCGAGCGCGCACGGAAGACCCCCGTCCGCCGTCCCGGCGAGAACACGGGGCCCCAGCTCGGCGAGGCCGTCCAGGAGCGGCTGCTCCTTCGCGGCGCCGACAAGGAAACCGTCCAGTGGGACTCCTGGCGCCGCGACGACGGCACCTGGGAGGTCCTGCTCGTCTACCGCGTCGCGACCGAGCCGCACTCCGCGAGCTGGACGTACGACCCGCCCCGGCGGCTCGTCCAGGCCGTGGACGACGAGGCGCGCTCGCTGATCGGTGAGACCGACGACATCGCGGCGCCCGAGCCCAGCTTCCCGTTCGTGCCGCGCATCGCCCGGCTGCCCAGGGACCGGCCTCTCGACCGGCCGCTCGACCGTGCCCTCGACCGGCAGATGGACCGCCCGAGCATCCCTCCGGCTCCCGTCGAGCCGCCGGAGGAGGGTGTCGGCGCGGGCTCCGCGGTGGCCGAACAGGAGCGCGACTCGCTGACCAGCCTCCTGGAGGCCGTGCCCAGCTTCCGCGGTGACATGGTCGTGCCCGAGCGCCCCTCGGTCGCGTCCACCACGGAACTGCCGCCCGTGCCCGGGCAGGACGAGCCCGAGGAGGAGGCCGACGCCGAGGAGCCTCCCGCGGCTTCGGCCGGTGCCGGTGCGGCCTACGCGGACGTGCTCATGCCGCGCGCGGTGGCCAGCCACCGCGACCGCCTCGTCGGCTCCACGGACCGTCAGGCCGAGGCCGACGGCGTGCGCCCGGGGCGCCGCGCGGCGGTGCCGAGCTGGGACGAGATCGTCTTCGGCACGCGCCGCAAGAAGCAGGAGTAGTCGGAGTCACGTCGTACGCGCGGCGGCCCCGCACCTTCGAGGTGCGGGGCCGCCGCGCGTGTGCCCGGTCGCTACTTCGGGTCCGCGCCCGTGGCGACCGGACGTGATCCGTCCGCCGACCACTCCGACCACGAGCCGACATACAGCGCGGCCGGGATGCCCGCCACCGCGAGGGCGAGCACCTCATGGGCGCCCGAGACGCCCGAGCCGCAGTAGACGCCGACCTCCGTGCCGCCGTCCGCGCCGAGCGACGCGAAGCGGTCGGCCAGTTCGGCGGCCGGCTTGAAGCGGCCGTCCTCCTCGACGTTCTCCGTGGTGGGCGCCGAGACCGCGCCCGGGATGTGGCCCGCCACCTTGTCGATCGGCTCGACCTCGCCGCGGTAGCGCTCGGCCGCACGGGCGTCCAGGAGCAGGCCCGAACGGGCGAGAGCCGCCGCGGAATCCGCGTCCAGGTAGTCCGCGCTGTTCGGGGCGGGCTCGAAGGAGCCTTCGGCCGGCGTCTGCCCCGCGCCCTGCTCCAGAGGGCCCGTCCACAGGGCGATGCCGCCGTCGAGGACACGGACGGACGTGTGCCCCGTCCAGCGCAGCATCCACCACAGGCGCGCCGCCGCCCAGTTCTGGCCACCGTCGTACACCACCACGTCCCGGTCGGCCGAGACCCCCGCCGCCCGCATCACCGCCCCGAAACGGTCCACGTCGGGCAGCGGATGCCGGCCCTCCGGTCCGGGAGGTCCCGCCAGGTCGGCGTCCAGGTCGACGAAGACGGCCGAGGGGATGTGCCCCTCCTCGTACGCGGATCGCATCGAACCCTGGTGCTGCCAGCGGACGTCGAGGAGGACCGGCGGATTCTCGCCCGTCAGGTCGCTCGCGAGTTCGGTCACGGAGATGATGGCGTTCATGGGCCCATCCTTGCGCATGGGGTGGCCGCGCGGCCGAGGTCGGGCTAGCCTGCTCGGCCGGACCTCGCCCGGACACAGGGTGTACGGGTTCCGGCACTCGCCGTACAGGAAGCGGACAGTGACCGGGCAGATCGCGTCGGCGGATCGATGGCCGCGGTCAGCGGATTGATGACCGCGAAACGGGCATCCTCCGCGGGAGGCGGGAAGCCGCCGACGCGGCGCGGCCGGAACGCGCGGCGCGACGGGTGGTGCGAGCATCTGCACGGTGCGCGGGCGTGCGTCGAGGGCACACCGCGCGACAGCGGGCGTGCGTCGAAGGCACACCCGCGCGACGGAGAAGACGAAGCGGCCCACACGAAGGCCGAGGAGAAGGTGACGATGACCGAGGCACGGGCGTCCGCCGGACGGCGTGACGGCGCGGGAGCCGGTCCGAGCACACCCGGCACACCCTGCTGGGTGAGCCTGATGGCGCACGGCCTGGAAGCGACCCAGGAGTTCTACGGAGCGCTCTTCGGCTGGGAATTCCGTCCGGGACCCGAACAGCTCGGCCCCTATGTGCGGGCGCTGCTGGACGGCCACGAGGTGGCCGGCATCGGCCAGCTCCCGCCCGGCCGTCAGCTCCCCATCGCCTGGACGCCGTATCTGGCGACGGACGACGCGGACGCGACGGCCGAGGCGGTACGGCACTGCGGTGGCACGGTGGGCGTCGGGCCCATCACGGCGGGCCGGGCCGGGCGCATGGCCGTGGCGCTGGATCCCACGGGCGCGGTGTTCGGGCTCTGGCAGGCCGCCCGTCACCTCGGCTCGGCGGTGGTCGGCGAGCCGGGCGCGCCCGCCTGGTACGAGCTGCTGACCCGGGAGACCTCCGGCGTCTTCCCGTTCTACCGGAACGTCTTCGGCTTCACCGAAGAAGCTGTGGTTTCGGCCGACTTCGACTACGTGAGGCTGTGCGTCGACGGGCGCCCTGTGGCGTCCATGCACGGCGTCGGCGACGCGCTGCCGCGCGACCGGGGCCCGCACTGGATGACGTACTTCGAGGTCGCCGACGCCGATGAGGCGGCGAGCCGGGTCGTCGAGCTCGGCGGCCATGTGGTCCGGCCCGCGTGGGACGACGTCTACGGACGGATGGCGGTCGTCGCCGACCCGGAGGGCGCGGTCTTCACCGTCGTACGCTCCGACCGCGAGAGCTGACGCACGCTCCCTGGCGCGGACGGCTGCGGTATACCGACGACGCGGCATGCCCACCACCAGGCCCTCTGGTGGGCATGCCCGCCCGCTTTCCGGCTGCTCGGCCTACTCTGCCGACTGGGCCTACTCGGCCTGGGCCACAGCGACTGTCGGCGAGGTCCGCGAGGCGCTGAGGGCGGGCACCATTCCCGCGGCGGCGGTCACCAGGACGAGGGCGGTGAAGACCGCCGCCAGCTCCCCGGCCGGCACGCTGAACGGGGCGTTCGTCTGGGCGACACGGACCACCAGCCAGGAGTAGGGCAGGCCGAGGGCAAGACCGAGGACCGCTCCCAGTACGCCGTAGAGCGCGCATTCCGCGGTGACCATGCGGTGCACGGCCGCCCGGCTGAGCCCCAGGGCCCGCAACAGCCCGAACTCGCGCTTGCGTTCGACGACGGTGAGGCTCGCCGTGGTCGCGACTCCGACGACCGCCACCAGGACGGTCAGCCCCAGGACCATGATCACTGTCGTGGCCATCGTCCGCAGGTCGTCCGAACCGGTCTGTCCGGCCGAGTCCTCGGCGATGACGCGGCCGTCGCCGCGCTGAGGGCCGGTCAACGTGTCGGTGATGGCCCGCTGCGCGTCCCTCCGCCCCTGAGCGCCGCCCTCCGAGGCGTTGGCGGTGACCGTGGTGGGCGCCGCGCCCGCTCCCATACGGGTGAGAGCCTCGGCGGGGACGAAGAAGTTCCCTCCGTACGGGCCTTCTCCGGGCAGCGTCCCCGCCACGGTGAGGCGGACGGTGCGGCCCTTGACCTTCAGCGTCACGCGGTCGCCCGCTGCGACGCCGAGCCGGTGGGCATTCTCGGCGTCCACGACGACCTCGGAGGGTTCGAGGTCGTCGAGGGAGCCCGTACGGGCGGTCAGGCCCACGCCGGAGCGGACGGTGCCGAGGTCGAGGTCGGAGACCGTCGCGCTGCGGGTGCTCTCGATGACCTCCGCCGTGCGGAACGCGGTCACGTCGGCCAGTTCGGGGCGAGAGGTCAGATCGGCGGCGAGCGACCGGTCCAGCGAGTCGCTGTCTCTGGCGTGCAGGTGGAAGTCGGCCGGTGCCTCCACCGCCTGCTGGTGCCGATCGTAGGCTTGCAGGGAGGCGAGGCAGGTCAGAGTCGAGCCGACCAGGCAGACGCCGAGGGCCACGACGACCGAGACCGAGGCCGCCCTGCCCGGCGCGCCCCCGACGCCCGCGACCGCGAGCCGGCCGGCCGCACCGGTGCGGCGCAGGGGCACGGCGACGGCCGCGAGCACCGGCCGGACCAGACGGGGGCCGAGGGCGATCAGGGCCAGGAAGGCCAGCGCGCCCGAGACCACCACGACGGTCAGCGCCGTGAACCGGTCGTACTCCGTGTCGCCCGGCTGGGGCAGCCCGTCGTACTGCTGCCAGGCGAGAAGCGCGGCGCCCGCCGCGCACACCAGCCCCAGCAGCGTCCGTCCGATGCCGCTCGCCGCGCCCTCCCCGGTGGCCGCGCTCCGCAGAGCCTGCATCGGGGAGATCCGTGAGGCGGTCAGCGACGGGGCCAGGACCGCGAGGACCGCCAGGAGGCCGACGCCGAGAACGGTGAGAGCGGCCTCCGTCAGCGGGACCTGGGAGGGGGCGAACAGGTCGTGCCCGAACCGCCGGGCGATCGGAGGGGTGAGTCGCCCGCAGCCCCAGGCCGCCAGCACACCGGTCGCGCCGGCCAGCAGGCCGACCACCGCCCCTTCGACGACGAGCGCGGTCGCGAGCCTTCGCCGAGTCGCCCCGATGGCGCGCAGCAGCGCCAGTTGGCGTACGCGCCGTGCGAAGACGATGCGGAAGGTGGAGGTCGCGACGAGGACGGCCGCGCCGACGGCGACGGCGAGGAAGACGGTGACCAGCTCCAGGACGTCCTTCGCCTTCACCACCGCCTCGCGGGCTTCCTCGTCCCGCACCTCGTCCCCGGACCGCACCCGCGCTCCGGGCATCGCCTGCCGGATCCGCTCCGCCGGATGCGCCGTGTCGGTGCGGACGTCGATGCGGGAGTAGCCCGACACGCCGAGCATCTTTGCGAGCTGGGGGCCGGGGGCGTAGCCCGTCGGCCCCGCCTCGTTCGTGGCGGTGCCGCGGACGATGCCGGTGACCTCGACCGTCACCCGCCGGCTGCCTTCGCCGTCGGGTTCGGGCCGCAGCAGGGTGAGCGACGATCCCGGAGCGAGACCGTAATCCCGCGCGGCCCGCGTGTTGACGGCGAGCCGGCCGGGGCCGGAGGGGTACGTGCCGTTGAGCAGCCGGACTTCCGCCAGGGCGCCGGTGCCCGGGTCCGCGGACAGATCGAGGTAGCGTTCGACGGCGCTGCCGTCCAGCGGGCTGCCGCCGGTGATCCTGCCGACGGCCTCGGTGACCCCGGGCGTCTTGCGGACCTCGCGGAGGCGGGCCTCGCCGATGTCCTCCCCGTCGCCGGGCGTGACCACCAGCGACACCGCTTCGGGGGTTCCGCGGAACTTCTCGACGACGGTCGCGGTGATGATCTGCTGGGCCATGACGGCCCCGAAGACGACGAATGCCGCGATCAGCAGCGACAGTCCGGTGGCCGTGAACCGTCCGGGCCGCCGCAGGAGTTCCGCCACCTGGGAGCCGAGGACGGTCGCGCGCCACGGGGTTCTCACGGCCGCCTCCCCATGACGTCGGTCACCGGCGCGGCGGCCGGTGCGGTGTGCTCGTCGTTCACGACGCGGCCGTCGGTGTGCTCGTCGTTCACGACGCGGCCGTCCGCGAGGGTCAGCACCCGGTCCGCGTACCGCGCGGCCGTCGGGTCGTGGGTGACCATCACGACCGACTGGCCGAGGTCGTCGACCGACTGGCGCAGGATGGCGAGGACTTCGGCCCCGGCCCGGGAGTCGAGGTTGCCGGTGGGTTCGTCGGCGAAGACCACGGCCGGCCGGGCCACCAGCGCCCGGGCCACGGCGACCCGCTGCTGCTGGCCCCCGGACAGCTCGGCGGGGCGGTGCGACACCCGGTGGGCGATGCCAAGGACTTCGCAGAGGTGGTCCGCCAGTTCGCGGTCGGGGCGCCCGCCGGACATCGTGACGGGCAGCACGATGTTCTCGTACGCCGTCAGCTGCGGCAGCAGGTTGAACGACTGGAAGACGAACCCGATCCGCTCCCGGCGCACCCGGGTCAGCTGCCGGTCGGAGAGCCCTGCGAGCTCCGTTCCGTCCAGGACGACGCTGCCGGAGGTGACGGTGTCGAGTCCGGCGGCGCAGTGCATCAGTGTCGACTTCCCCGACCCGGAGGGGCCGACGACGGCGGTGAGCCGTGCCCTCTGGACACCGACGGAGACCTCGTCGAGGGCCCGCACCTCGGCGGTGCCCTGACGGTAGGTCTTCACCAGGTCGGTGGCGGTGATGACGTCGTCCGGTGTGTGGCCGCGGGCGGCGGTGTGGACAGCCATGGGTGACGGCTCTCGCATTCCGGGTCAGGAGCCGAGCGGCGGCATGGACAAGGTGACGCCGGAATCCGAGCAGTGTCCCCGCGCCTCGCCCTGGAGGTTCTTCACGTCCTTCGCGGACGGCGCCTCGGGGGACTTCTCGGCGGTCGCGAGCGCCCAGCCCTCGTACTGGGAGATCTTGGCCCCGAGGTAGCCGTCCTTCATCTTCGCGCGGCGCTCGTCGCCGGTCTCCTTCCACCACTTCTCCGCCTCCGGCGCGGGGCCGGTGGAAATCTCCTCGGCCTCGGTGATGATGCTCTGCGCCAGTCGGCAGTCCTCGGCGGACGACTGGCTGAGCTCATCGCGGTCCTGCCACCAGTAGCCCGCCCCTGCGACCAGGGCCGCGGCGATCACGGCCGTGGCCGTGCCGATGACGAGGCGGTTCCGCTTGCGGGTCTGCGGGGTGGCCGTGGTGTTCATCAAGTTCTCCAGTGTCTTCTTGGCCGCGTTCGGCGACAGTGAGAAGTCTGGAGTTCGGCGGCCCGCCGGGCATCGGCCACGAATCCGAGATCGGGGGCGGCGGATCTGGCACGTCGGTCGGGGTGGTTCCTGCACCCCCAGGTGCAGAACCCGGGGGCGCTTCTGCACCCTCAGGGGGAGGGACGGACCAGCCCGGACTCATAGGCGAACGCCACGGCCTGGGCGCGGTCGCGCAGGTGCAGTTTCGCCATGAGGTTGCCCAGGTGCGTCTTCACCGTGGCCCCCGCGACATACAGCTCCGCCGCGATCTCGGCGTTGGACAGTCCCCGGGCGACCAGGGCGAGCACGTCCCGCTCTCGCGCGGTGAGACCGTCCAGCCGTTCGGCCTGTCCGTTCGCCGGTGCCAGCCGGTCCGAGACCCGGTCGAGGAGCAGCCGGGTGATGCGCGGCGCCACCACCGACTCCCCGGCGGCCAGGACGCGGATGGCGTTCACGACCTCCGTGGCGGGGGCGTTCTTCAGCAGGAAGCCGCCGGCTCCGGCGCGCAGCGCCGCGAACGCGTCCTCGTCGTTGTCGAAGGTGGTCAGCACCAGCACGCCGGGCGGATCGTCCAGGCGCATCAGCTGCTCCGTGGCCTGGATGCCGTCCATGACGGGCATGCGGATGTCCATGATGACGACGTCCGCCTCGATCTTTCGCAGCAGTTCGAGGGCGTCCGCCCCGTTCTCCGCCTCACCGACGACCTCGATGTCGTCCTGACCGGCAAGCACCATGGAGAAGCCGGCCCGGATCAGCGGCTGGTCGTCCACCACGGCCACCCGTATCGGCCTGTCTGCCTGCGTCATCACTTCGTCCTTGTCGGAATCGAGGCACGTACGTGCCATCCGCTGCCGAGCCGGGGGCCGGCCTCGAAGGTTCCGCCGGCGAGCTCCACCCGCTCCCGCATCCCCACGAGTCCGTTCCCTCCGGAGTGTCCGCCGATGCCGCGGCCCGCGAGGGTGCCCGCCCCGTCGTCGACCACGCTGATCAGCAGTGTGCCCTGCTCCTCATGGAGCCGGATGTCGACCCCGGCCCCTGATCCGGCGTGGCGGAGCACGTTAGTGAGGCACTCCTGGACGATGCGGAAGGCCGTCATCTCCTCCGCCGACGACAGGCGTCCTTCGCCGACCTCGACCGACACGTCCACGGTCAGCCCTGCGGCCCGTGCGCGTTCGGCGACGACCTTGATCTCGTCGAGGCTGACCAGCCGCCGTGGCGGGCTGCTGTCGGCGGAGTCCGGGTTCCCCTCGCGCAGCACCCGGACGATGCGGTGCATGTCGTCGATCGCGTCCCGGCCCGTGGCGGAGATCGCCTTCAGCGCGGACTCCGCCATGTCCGGCGACTTCCGCAGCACGCACTCGGCGCCGTCGGCCTGGAGGATCATCACGGCCAGACTGTGTGCCACCACATCGTGCAGTTCACGGGCGATCTCGGCCCGCTCCCGGGCCGCGGCGAGCCGGACCCGCTGCTCCTGTTCCCGCTCGACGGCCCGGGAGCGGGCCGCCTGGCTCTCGGCGTAGAGGCGCCGCGTGTGCAGGGCGAAGGCCGTCAGCCAGACGGTCAGCGTCAGTCCCCAGAAGGTCAGGAGCGTCTGGGGATCGGAGAACGGTTCGATGCCGAGAGCCGGCACCCCCACCATGCCGATCCCCGTGGCCAGCAGCACCACGGCGCCCGCGAGATACGGCATCCAGGTGGTCCGGGAGTGGTGGATGACCGACATCATGGCGAACAGCACGGCCACGTTGTACGAGGCGGGCGCCGACGCCGACGGAGAGTCGGACGGCCCGTGCAGGACGAACTGGACGACGCTCAGCGCCAGGACGGCCGCCATGACCGTGCCGGGGAACCGTCTGCGGGCCAGCAGGCACAGCGCCATCAGCGTGCCCAGGAGCATGTCGTAGTCGGCGTCGTAGTACCCCGCCGCCACCAGGACCACCAGCGCGAGTCCGATGTCGCACGCCCGGGCGACGGCGCGTCCGAGCCCGCCGGACAGCGTCATCCAGGACGACGGGACCGGGACCGTCCTCTCCTCAGTCAACCGTCGTGCCTTTCTCGTCCGGCGGCAGCGCGGCCGCGTGGCCCGCGGCACAAGTGCCGTCGGGCCGCGAGGACTTCGCGATCAGGGCGATGCCCTCACGCGCCCATACTGCCTCAGTGCGGGACCGGCGGGCGGCCGTGGCGGCCACGGCCGCCGCGGCGTCAGGCGGACGACACCGGCAGAACGTCCGGGGACAGCGCGCCCACGCGAGCGGACGCGGCCGTCATACGGCGCCGGTGGTGACGGCGGCAGAGAACCTCGTAACCGGTCTCCCCCATCGGCCGGTTCACGTCACCGACCACGACCTGGGCCCCCTCGACGACCATCTCGCCGTCCATGGTCCGCGCGTTGTGCGTGGCACGGGCTCCGCACCAGCAGAGAGCCTCGACCTGGAGCTGCTCGATCCGGTCCGCCAGCTCGACCAGCCGCTGCGAACCGGGAAACAGCCTGGTGCGGAAGTCCGTCGTGATGCCGAAGGCGAAGACGTCCATCTCCAGGTCGTCCACGACGTGGGCCAGCTGATCGATCTGGTCCGGGGACAGGAACTGCGCCTCGTCCACGATCACGTAGTCGACCCTGCCGCCCTTGGTCAGCTGAGCGACCAGGTACGCGTACAGGTCCATTCCCTCGTTCGCCTCGACGGCCTCCGTCACCAGTCCCAGCCGTGAGGACAGCTTGCCCTCACCCGCGCGGTCGTCCCGGGTGAAGATCACACCCTGGAGCCCCCGAGCCGACCGGTTGTGCCCGATCTGGAGAGCCAGAGTGCTCTTTCCGCAGTCCATCGTTCCGGAGAAGAACACGAGCTCGGGCATGGGAGGTTGAAGACCTTTCGGGGCTTGCGGGGTGGGGCCGGGAGGTGCGGCTACGACCGTACTTCGAGGAGGGGGACGAGCTGCTCGACGGGGGTCATGGAGCCGTGCATGCCGACCAGTGCGGATTCGTTGGGCTCACGTCGCGTGGCGATGATCGCGGCATCGTCGTACGCGGCGGCGACGACATCGCCGATGCGCTCGTACACACGTTGATCAATGTGTGGACCGAACCAGCCCGCGGCGATCGCCTCGTCGCGGGAGGCGACCCAGAACTGCTCGCCGAGCACCTCGCGCCAGACCGTCAGGACGTCGCTCTGCGCGCCGGGCACCGCGTAGACATGGCGGGCGCGGCCCTCGCCGCCGAGGTGGGCGACGCCGGCCCGCAGCTCCCAGTCCTCGTCGAAGTCGATGCGGGACCGCTCGTCGAAGGGGATGTCGAGCATGCCGTGGTCGGCGGTGACGTACAGGGCGCTGCGCGGCGGCAGCTGCTCGGCGAGGCGCTGGGCGAGCCGGTCGACGTACATGAGCTGGCCGCGCCAGGCGTCGGAGTCCACGCCGAAGCGGTGGCCCTTGCCGTCGACCTCCGCGTAGTACGTGTAGATCAGCGACCGGTCGCCCGCGGCCAGTTGCTCGGCGGCGAGGTCCATGCGGTCCTCGCCGGAGAGCTTGCCGCGGAAGGTGCCGCCACTGAGCGCGATCTTGGTCAACGGGGTGTTCTCGAAGGCCGGCGCGGAGACCTGAGCGGTGTGCACCCCCGCCTCGTGGGCCTGCTGGAAGACGGTGGGGTACGGCTGCCACGCGCGCGGGTCGGTCCACGGGTTCCAGCGGAGCTGGTTCATCAGCTCGCCGGTGGCGGGGTCGCGCACGGTGTAGCCCGGCAGGCCGTGCACGCCGGGCGGCAGGCCCGTGCCGACCGAGGCGAGCGACGTCGCCGTGGTGGCGGGGAAACCGGCGGTGATCGGCTCTCCCGTACCGCCCCGCGAACCCGGCATCAGCGAGCTCAGGAAGGGCGCCTCGGCGGCGTGCGCCTTGAGCTGCTCCCAGCCGAGGCCGTCGATCAGGAAGACGCAGTTGCGGTCGGCCGGGGCGAGCTCGGCGATGGCCGGCGTGTGGCCGGGCACGCCCTGGTGGGCGACGAGCGTGGGCAGCAGGTCGGCGAGCGATCCCGAGCCGTACGCGGGCACGGGGGCGGTGTCGAGGGCGAGCGGCTCCACGTCGTCCCAGGCGGGCAGCGACATCAGCGTGCGGTCTCCGCGGTGGCCTCGGACAGCGCCTGGGCGAAGGTGAGCGTCTGCCGCACGGCGTCGGGGCCGTCACCGGCCTCGCTGACGCGCAGGCTGAGGTCGTCGGCGGTGGAGCTGCCGGTGTACCCGTGGTCGGCCTCGCAGTTGGGGTCGCCGCAGGCCGCGGGCTCCAGGTCGATGCGGGAGACCGCGCCCCAGCCGATGGTCAGGACGACCTCGCGGGGCGGTGTGCCGGGGACGTACTTCTCCGGGTTGGCGACGACGCGGCTGAGGACGACCGAGGAGATCCGGCCGATCTTGACCGACTCCGTGGAGGTCGTCGCGTACGGCGTCGGAGAGGTGCCGTCCGCCGCCTGCTCGTCGGTGTGGCTGACGATGAAGCGGGTGCCGGTCAGCACGAGGACCGTGACGTGCCTGCGCACTTCGTTGGCGTCGAACGTCGTCTCTTGGTGGACCAGGTACGACCCGATGGCCTCGCCGCCGATGGCGGCCTCCACGGCCTCGGCCACGAGGGCCGGGTAGTAGCCACTGCGCTCGATCGCCGCGCGCAGCCCCTGGGTCGTCGTACCGGTCTTTGCCATGCCGTCCATCCTACGGCCCGGCGCGGGGCCCACGGCCCCCCGTGGGCGGCTCCGCGCCCGGAAGCGTTCTCAGTAGCCGGGGAGCGTCCGCGGGCCCAGGTCGTCGCGGGCGGGCGGGGGTGCGAGCCGGACCGAAGCGCCGAGCACGGAGAGGCCGCGCGGGGCCACGACCACGGGTTCGAGGGAGACGCCGGCCACTTCCGGATGGTCGTCGACGAGCCGGGAGACCCGCTGGAGCAGCTCCTGGAGCGCCGGGGTGTCGACGGGGGCCGAGCCGCGCCAGCCGAAAAGGAGCGGGGCGGTCCTGATGGACCTGACCAGAGAGGCCGCCTCACGGTCGGTGACCGGGATCAGGCGGTGCGCGGTGTCGCCGAGCAGCTTGGAGGGGGCGCCCGCGAGGCCGAAGGAGAGCACCGCTCCGGCCGCCGGGTCGATGACGGCGCGCACGACGGTGTCGACGCCTCTCGGCACCATGCCCTGTACGACGGGCCGCAGCTCGGCCGGCTTTCCGAACAGGTCGATCAACTCTTGATAGGCCCGTCGCAGTTGCTCCTCGTCGGCAAGGTCGAGCCGTACTCCGCCGAGGTCGGCGCGGTGCCGCAGATGCGGGGCGGTGGTCTTGAGGGCCACGGGGTAGCCGAGCTTGCGCGCGGCCTTCACGGCCTCGTCGGGGCCCGGCGCGGGCAGTGCCTCGCGTACGGGGATGCCGTACCGCCCGAGCAGTTCGTCGGCGTCGGCCGTGGCGAGGGTCAGGCCACGGTGGCCGTCCTCTCCCGCGAGCAGCTCCGCGATGCGGTCGGCGGTCCCGCTCTCGTCGATGTCGTCGTACTCGTGCACCCTGCCGGGCTCGGCCGCCTCGCGCCGCCACTGGGCGTACTTGACGGCTTCGGCGAGGGCACGGACGGCGCGCTCGGCGGCGGGGTAGGCGGGGATGCGGTGCGGGTGCTCCGGGGCGGGGCCGGCTTCGGGGGCGGGGCCCGCGGGGGTCTCCGTGGGCGCGTGGCCTGCGGGCGCGGGGCGGCCGGTCTGTCCGCCGGGGGCCGGAGCGGGGGCGTCGGGCCGGGTCCTGGCCGCGGCGGCCAGGGCTTCGGCGAGGCCGCCGAGCTCCACGTGGACCACGGCCACGGGCTTCGCCGGGCACCCCGCGGCGGCGGCGCTCAACTCGTCGGCCAGCGTCTGTGGGTCGGTGGCGACCTTGTCCTCCCGTACCCAGGGGATCGCGTTGACGATCACCGCGTCGCACCCGTCGTCCGACAGCGCCTCGGCGAGCGCGGCCCGGAAGTCGGCAGGGGTGGCCCCCGTGGTCAGGTCGCGCGGCGGCAGCGGTCGCAGCCCTTCGGCGATGCAGGCGTCGTACGTGAGGAGCCCGAGCGACTCGGAGTTGCCGAGGATGCCCACCCGCGGCCCTGACGGCAGCGGCTGCCCGGCGAGCAGCAGCCCGGCGTCGACCATCTCCGTGACGGTGTCCACGCGGATGACGCCCGCCTGACGCAGCAGCGCCGACACCGTGGCGTACGGCAGCCGCGTGGCCTGCACGGCGTGCCCGGTGGGCGCGATGCCGCTGTGCCGGGCGCCCTGGACCACGACGAGCGGCTTGGCGGTCGCCGCCCTGCGGGCGAGGCGGGTGAACTTGCGCGGGTTGCCGATGGTCTCCAGGTACATCAGCGCGACGTCGGTGTCCGGGTCCTCGTACCAGTACTGGAGGACGTCGTTGCCTGAGACGTCGGCCCGGTTGCCGGAGCCGATGAACGTGGACAGGCCCGCGCCCCTGCGGTGCAGCCCGGAGAGCAGCGCGATGCCGATGGCCCCGGACTGCGTGAACAGGCCGATGCGCCCGCGCGCGGGTGACTGCGGGGCGAGCGAGGCGTTGAGCCGCGCCTGGGGGGACGTGTTGATGACGCCGAAGGCGTTCGGGCCGACGATGCGCATTCCGTACGAGCGCGCCTGGCGCACCAGTTCGCGCTGCCGCTCGCGCCCTTCGGCGCCGCTCTCCGCGTACCCGGCGGAGAGCACCACGAGCCCGCGCACGCCGTGCTCGCCGCACTCGGCGACGACCTGCGGCACGCGGTCGGCGGGCACGGTGACCACGGCGAGGTCGACGGGCTCGGCCACGGACGTCACGGAGGGGTGTGCGGGCACGCCCTCGATCCGCGTGCCCTCTTCGAAGGCGCTGTTCACCGCGTACAGGCGCCCGGCGAACCCGGCGTCGCGGAGGTTGCTCAGGACGCTGCGGCCGACCCCGCCGGGGGCCCGGCCCACGCCGATGACCGCGACCGAGCCCGGCGTCAGCAGACGCTGCACGGACCGGCCCTCGGCGCGCTGCTCACGGGCGCGCTGCACGGCGAGCGAGCGGTCGGTCGGCTCCAGGTCGAACTCCAGGCGCACGACGCCGTCCTCGAAACTGCGCTTCTGCTGGTAGCCCGCGTCCGTGAACACCTTGATCATCTTAGTGTTGTCGGGCAGCACCTCGGCCGCGAAGCGCCTGATGCCGCGCTCCCTGGCGACCGCCGCGATGTGTTCGAGGAGCGTGGAGGCCACTCCCCTGCCCTGGTGGGCGTCCTGCACGAGGAAGGCGACCTCGGCCTCGTCGGCGGGCGCGCGGGCGGCCATGCCGCGCTCGTCGATGCGGTCGTAGCGCACGGTGGCGATGAACTCGCCGCCCACCGTCGCCGCGAGCCCCACGCGGTCCACCTGGTCGTGGTGGGTGAAGCGGTGCACGTCCTTGGCGGAGAGGCGGGGGTAGGGCGCGAAGAACCGGTAGTACTTCGACTGGTCGGAGACCTGCTCGTAGAAGCTGACCAGGCGGTCCGCGTCCTCGGCCGTGATGGGCCTGATCCGGGCGGTGCCTCCGTCGCGCAGCACCACATCGGCTTCCCAGTGCGCGGGGTAGTCGTGCCGCTCCTGCTGATCCGACGGGGTCTGCATGGGGCCAGGGTACGGGGCGCGGGGCCGTATGGACCGTGGCGGAGCGGGGGCCCCGGGCGACCGGTGACGCGCGGCCGGTGACGCACGGCCGGATGACCAGGGCGTACGGTCGGCAGAGCACCCGTGTCGACATGAGACACTGGTCTAGACAAGTGTGAAACACCTGGAAGGGCAGCAACACATGGCTGAGCGCCGCGTCAACGTCGGCTGGGCCGAGGGCCTCCACGCCCGACCCGCCTCCATCTTCGTCCGCGCGGCCACGGCCGCCGGCGTCCCCGTGACGATCGCCAAGGCCGACGGCAACCCGGTGAACGCCGGCTCCATGCTCGCGGTGCTCGGCCTGGGCGCCCAGGGCGGCGAGGAGATCACCCTCGCCTCCGACGCCGAGGGTGCGGACGCCGCCCTCGACCGTCTGGCCAAGCTCGTCGCCGAGGGCCTTGAGGAGCTCCCGGAGACGGTCTGAACCGAGCAGCACCGACCGGAGGGTCCACCCTGATGCGGGGTGGGCCCTTCGGCGTATGCGGATACGGCGGGCGTTCGCTTGTCCCGCCGTATCCGGGGTGCCGGGATTCGCAGTCGCGGTTCCGGGTACAGAATTCCCTGGGCGATGCGAAATGCGCGCGCTCGGCAAAGCGCACGACTTCTGTATACGCGTCCACTTCTGTATACGGCGTCCGCGTTAATTCAAAAGGCTCGCCGTGTTTACGGCACGTTGCGGATCCCTCACGCGCTGGGCGCGCCCGGCGGGCCGCGGCCTGTGCGCGGACGTCGCGCGCTCCACGTGCGCCGCGGTGAGCGCCCTGGCCCGTTCCGCGTCCCCGCGGGAGACCGCGTCGACGATCGCCGCGTGCTCGGCCCAGGCCTCGTCCGGCGCGGCGGAGGGCTCGACGACGTACATCCAGGCGGTCTTCTGCCGGAGCTGGGTGAGCAGCGCGATCAGCCCCGGGTTGCCGGACGCCTGGGCGAGCGTCTCGTGGAACCAGCCGCCCAGCGAGCCCAGATCCTCCCCCTGGCCCTTCCTGCGGCGCTCCTGGCCCACCCTGACGAGGCCGCGCAGGACCTTGAGGTGGGCGTCGGTGCGGCGCCGGGCCGCGCGTGCCGCGGCCAGCGGTTCGAGCAGCAGGCGAAGCTCCAGGAGGTCGGCGGCCTCCTGCTCCGTGGGCTCGGCGACACACGCGCCCGCGTGCCTGCGCGTCACGACGAACCCCTCGGCCTCCAGGGTGCGCAGGGCCTCGCGCACGGGGACGCGGGAGACGCCGTAGCGGCGCGCGAGGAGGTCTTCGGTGAGCCGGCCGCCTCTTTCATGGACGCCGGAAATGATGTCGTCCCGTATCGCCGTGCATACAGAGTGCGCGGGAATGCGCATGACCGGACCTCCGCCTTGATCCCCGCGCGACGCGGTCGATTGACGCTCTTTCCGTGACTCTATTGCAGGACGACGCGTTTTCCGACGGGGGACGGAATTCATGGATATCTTTTGGCCAGACGCCGAAAGCCCCGGCTCTTCGTGAGCCGGGGCTTTCGGTACGGCGTCGGGGCGCCGGTCGGGTACGACGTGGACGACGCCGGTCAGACGTTGACGCCGTGCGCGCGGAGGTAGGCGACGGGGTCGATGTCCGAGCCGTACTCCTCGCCGGAGCGGGCCTCGAAGTGCAGGTGCGGGCCGCTGGAGTTGCCCGTGGAGCCGGAGAGGCCTATCTGCTGTCCGGGGGTGACCGCCTGGCCGACGGTGACGCCGAGGGAGGACATGTGGCCGTACTGGGTGTACGTGCCGTCGTTCATCTTGATGACCACGTTGTTGCCGTAGGCACCGCCCCAGCCGGCCTCGACCACGGTGCCGGAGCCGACCGCGTGGACCGGGGTTCCGGAGGCGGCGTGGAAGTCGACGCCGGTGTGGCTGCCGGAGGACCACATGGCCCCGCCGGTCTGGTAGCCCGTGGAGACGTAGGAACCGGAGATCGGGGAGACGTAGGTGTTCAGGCGCTTGCGCTCGGCCTCGCGGGCGGCGCGCTCCTTCTCCTCGCGCTCCTTCTTGGCCTTCGCCTTGGCCTCGGCCTCGGCCTTGCGCTTCTCCTCCGCGGCCTTCTTCTTGGCGGCCTCTTCGGCCTTCTTGGCGGCGGCGGCTTCCTCGGCGGCCTGGTGCTGGGCGGCGGCCTGCGCGTCGATGCTCTCGGCGAGCGTGTCGCCGACGGAGATCGCCTGGGTGAGTCCGGTGTGCTCGATGGCCGCGTCATCGGCGGCGGCGAGCGCGGGAGCTGCCAGGCCTCCGATGACACCGGTGGTGGTGAGCGCGGCGACGCCCGCGGCATTCGCCGTGGTGCGCGTGAGGCGGCTCGGACGACGGTGCTTCCCGGTGGCACGGGTGAACGCCATGAAGCGGCTGGTCCTTTCCTTCCCTCTCGCCTACCGGGTTAGCTGACGGGTTCGGAGCAGGAAGGTCTCCTACGGGCCCCTCACCTCGCGGCAAGGTTCCCGATTCACCCCAGGGGACATGTGGGTCCCCGGCTCCCCTGGCTCGCGCCGTACGGGGACTCGGCGATGACTGTCCGGTGCCGCGGCTGCGGCGTACTGCGTGACGAACAGCCGGACCGACGCTAAACGTGACGTCTTTCGAACGACAAACAGAACGCCTCTTTTGTAGCGCACGCCACACGGCAGACAGGCAACCTCCATAGTAATTCGGACATATGAGGAACCCGGCAGCCCAAACGGCCACCGGGGTCCTGACATGTCCTGACTTGCTGCTGGCTGCTGGCTGGCCGCGTCGCTGCCCGTCGCTCAGCCGGGGACGCCGCTCAGCCGGGTACGACGCTCACGTCGCCGATGCCGAGGGCCCTGACGGGCTCCTCGATGCGCGCGGCGTCGCCCACGAGGATCGTCACCAGATGGTCCTCCGGGAAGGCGCTGACGACGGCCGCGGTGGCCTCCACGGTGCCGGTGGCGGCCAACTGCCGGTAGAGCCGCGCCTGGAAGTCGTCCGGGAGGTTCTGCTCGACCTGGTCGGCGAGCGTGGCCGCCACGGAGGACGCCATCTCGTACTTGAGCGGGGCGACGCCCACCAGGTTCTGCACCGCCACGTCGCGCTCGGCGTCGGTCAGGCCCTCCGCGGCGAGCGTGCGCAGCACCTTCCAGAGGTCGTCGAGCGCGGGGCCCGTGGACTCCGTGTCGACCGATCCGCTGATGGCGAGCATCGCGGCGCCCGTGCCGTCCGGGGCGGAGCGCAGGACCTGGCCGAAGGCGCGCACTCCGTAGGTGTAGCCCTTCTCCTCCCGCAGGACGCGGTCCAGGCGGGAGGTGAGGGTGCCGCCGAGGCAGTACGTGCCGAGGACCTGGGCAGGCCAGACGCGGTCGTGCCGGTCCGGGCCGATGCGGCCGATCAGGAGCTGCGTCTGGACCGCTCCGGGACGGTCGACGATGACCACGCGGCCGGTGTCGTCGGCGGTCACGGCCGGTACGGGGCGCGGCTCGGCCGTGCTGCCCGTCCAGGTGCCGACGGTGTCCGCGAGGATCGCGTCCAGGTCGGTGCCCTCCAGGTCGCCGACGATCACCAGGGTGGCCGCCGCCGGACGGACGTGCTTCTCGTAGAAGGCGCGCACCGCCGCCGAGTCGATGGCGGTGACCGTCTCCTCGGTGCCCTGGCGCGGCCGCGACATGCGCGAGCCGGCCGGGAAGAGCTGCTTGGAGAGCTCCTTGGCGGCGCGGCGCGCCGGGTTGGCCGCCTCGTGCGGGATCTCGTCGAGCCGGTTGCGTACGAGGCGCTCGATCTCGCTGTCCGCGAAGGCGGGCGCGCGCAGGGCGTCGGAGAGCAGCCCGAGCGCCTTCGGGAGGCGGGAGACGGGCACTTCGAGGGAGACGCGGACGCCGGGGTGGTCGGCGTGCGCGTCCATGGTGGCGCCGCAGCGGTCGAGCTCGGCGGCGAACTCCTCCGCGGAGTGCTTGTCCGTGCCCTCGTTGAAGGCCCTCGCCATGATCGTGGCGACGCCGTCGAGGTCCTTCGGCTCGGCCTCCAGCGGGGCCTCCAGGTGGACCTCCACCGCGACGACCTGCTGGCCGGGGCGGTTGCAGCGCAGCACCGTCAGGCCGTTGGGCAGGGCGCCGCGCTCGGGCGCGGGGAAGGCCCACGGCTTGGCCGTGCCGGGCTGTGGCTGCGGGTGGAACTGCATGGTCGCGGCCTCCGTCACTTCGCCGCCTCCTCTTCCTGTTCGGTCTGGCCGGCGGCGGTCTCTTCGGTCCCGTCGGCGGCCGTCTCCTCGGCCCCTTCGGCGGCGGCCACGGGCTCGTACACGAGCACCGCGCGGTTGTCGGGCCGCAGGCGGGCCTTGGCGACCTCCTGGACCTCCTCGGCGGTGACGTCGAGGACACGCCCGACGGCGGTGAGGGCGAGCTGCGGGTCACCGAAGAGGACGGCGTACCTGCACAGTTCGTCCGCGCGTCCCGCGACCGTGCCGAGCCGGTCGAGCCACTCGCGCTCCAACTGGGCCTGAGCGCGTTCCATCTCCTCCGGGGTGGGGCCCTCCGCGGCGAAGCGGGCGAGCTCCTCGTCGACGGCGGCCTCGATGACCGGGACCTCGACGTCACCGGACGTCTTCACGTCGAGCCAGCCGAGCGAGGGCGCGCCGGCGAGCCGCAGCAGACCGAACCCGGCGGCGACGGCGCTGCGGTCCCGGCGCACGAGCCGGTTGTAGAGCCGCGAGGACTCACCGCTGCCCAGGACGGTCAGCGCCAGGTCGGCCGCGTCGCACGCGCGTGTGCCGTCCTCCGGCAGCCGGTAGGCGGCCATCAGGGCGCGGGCCGGTACGTCCTCCTCGACGACCTCGCGGAGCTCCTTGCCGATGCGCTCGGGGAGGGAGCCGTCGCGCGGCGGCTGCTTGCCGTCGTGCGAGGGGATGGACCCGAAGTACTTCTCGACCCAGGCGAGCGTCCGCTCCGGGTCGATGTCGCCGACGACCGAGAGCACCGCGTTGTTCGGCGCGTAGTACGTACGGAAGAACTGGCGCGCGTCCTCCAGGGTGGCCGCGTCCAGGTCGGCCATGGAGCCGATCGGCGTGTGGTGGTACGGGTGGCCCTCCGGGTACGAGAGGGCGGTCAGCTTCTCGAAGGCGGTGCCGTAGGGAACGTTGTCGTAGCGCTGGCGGCGCTCGTTCTTGACGACGTCCCGCTGGTTCTCCATCGACTCCTCGTCGAGCGCGGAGAGCAGCGAGCCCATCCGGTCGGCCTCGAGCCACAGGGCCAGCTCCAGCTGGTGGGCGGGCATCGTCTCGAAGTAGTTCGTGCGCTCGAAGCTCGTCGTGCCGTTGAGCGAGCCGCCGGCGCCCTGGACCAGCTCGAAGTGTCCGTTGTTCGAAACCTGCTTCGAACCCTGGAACATGAGGTGCTCGAAAAGGTGAGCGAGGCCGGTTCGCCCCTTGACCTCGTGGCGTGAGCCGACGTCGTACCAGAGGCACACCGCGGCGACCGGGGTCAGGTGGTCCTCGGAGAGCACCACGCGCAGGCCATTGGCCAGCCGGTGCTCGGTCGCTGTCAGGCCGCCGGAGCCGGCCTCGGCTGTGGCCGTGTGACCCATGGGCATGTACGTCCCTTCGATCGCTGAAATCTGCAGAATTACTGCGAGTCCCGCCACTGTATGCAGCGTGCCGACACCTCACGAAGTTCCCGGTCCGCTCACGGCGTAGTCCCGGCCGACGACGCCCGGTGCACGGGTCGTGGTCGGCGTTGTCAGTGGGACAGTCCACAATGGTCGGCGTCAGAACCCGCACTTGCTTGGTGAAGGAGCCGCAGCAGCGATGGCCCGCCGCAGCACGAAGACCCCGCCGCCCGACGAGTCGTTCGAGGAGAGGATCCTCGACATCGACGTCGTCGACGAGATGCAGGGCTCCTTCCTCGAGTACGCGTATTCGGTCATCTACTCCCGCGCCCTGCCGGACGCCCGCGACGGCATGAAGCCGGTGCACCGCAGGATCGTCTATCAGATGAACGAGATGGGCCTGCGCCCCGACCGCGGCTATGTGAAGTGTGCCCGTGTCGTCGGCGAGGTCATGGGTAAGTTGCACCCCCATGGCGACGCGTCGATCTATGACGCCCTGGTGCGCATGGCCCAGCCCTTCTCGATGCGCCTGCCCCTGGTGGACGGCCACGGGAACTTCGGCTCGCTGGGGAACGACGACCCGCCGGCCGCGATGCGGTACACCGAGTGCCGGATGGCCGACGCCACGTCCCTGATGACGGAGTCGATCGACGAGGACACGGTCGACTTCGAGCCGAACTACGACGGCCAGGAGAGGGAGCCGTCCGCCCTCCCCGCGGCGTACCCGAACCTCCTGGTCAACGGCGCGTCGGGCATCGCAGTCGGCATGGCGACGAACATGCCGCCGCACAACCTCGGCGAGGTCATCGCCGCGGCACGCCACCTGATCAAGCACCCGGGGGCCGACCTCGAGACGCTGATGAAGTACGTGCCTGGACCCGACCTGCCCACGGGCGGCAAGATCGTCGGCCTGACCGGCATCAGGGACGCGTACGAAGCGGGCCGCGGCAGCTTCAAGATCCGCGCCACGGTCGCCGTGGAGAACGTGACGGCGCGCCGCAAGGGCCTCGTCGTCACCGAACTGCCCTTCTCCGTGGGGCCCGAGAAGGTCATTGCCAAGATCAAGGACCTGGTCGGCTCGAAGAAGCTCCAGGGCATCGCCGACGTCAAGGACCTCACCGACCGCGCGCACGGTCTGCGCCTGGTCATCGAGATCAAGAACGGCTTCGTCCCGGAAGCCGTCCTGGAGCAGCTCTACAAACTGACGCCGATGGAGGAGTCCTTCGGCATCAACAACGTGGCGCTGGTCGACGGCCAGCCCCTCACGCTCGGCCTCAAGGAACTCCTCGAGGTCTACCTCGACCACCGCTTCAACGTGGTGCGCCGGCGCAGCGAGTTCCGCCGCGGCAAGAAGCGCGACCGCCTGCACCTGGTCGAGGGCCTCCTCGTCGCGCTCCTGGACATCGACGAGGTCATCCGCCTCATCCGTTCCAGCGACAACTCCGCGCAGGCCAAGGAGCGCCTGATCGGACGCTTCTCGCTGAGCGAGATCCAGACGCAGTACATCCTGGACACCCCCCTGCGCCGCCTGACGAAGTTCGACCGCATCGAGCTGGAGTCCGAGCGCGACAAGCTCAACGGCGAGATCGACGAGCTGACCGGAATCCTGGATTCGGACGCGGAGCTGCGCAAGCTGGTCTCCGCCGAACTGGCCTCTGTCGCCAAGAAGTTCGGCACGGACCGGCGCACGGTGCTCCTGGAGTCGGCGGGCTCCCCCGCCGCCACGGTCTCGCTCCAGGTCGCCGACGACCCCTGCCGCGTGCTCCTGTCGTCCACGGGCCTGCTGGCCCGCACGGCCAACGGCGATCCCTTCAGCGAGGACAGCAACAAACGCGTCAAGCACGACGTGATCGTCTCCGCGGTGCCCGCCACAGCGCGCGGCGAGGTCGGCGCCGTCACGTCCGAGGGCCGGCTCCTGCGCCTCTCCGTGGTGGACCTGCCGCAGCTCCCGGAGACGATGGGCGCGCCCAACCTCTCCGGAGGCGCGCCCGTCTCGGAGCTGCTCCCCCTGGAGAAGGACGAGAAGCTCATCTGCCTGATGACCCTCGACGAGTCCTCGCCGGGCCTGGCCCTGGGCACCGAGCAGGGCGTGGTCAAGCGGTTGGTGCCCGACTATCCCTCGAACAAGGAGGAGCTGGAGGTCATCACCCTCAAGGAGGGTGACCGGATCGTCGGCGCGGCCGAGCTGCGCACGGGCGAGGAGGACCTGGTCTTCGTCACGGACGACGCCCAGCTCCTGCGCTTCCAGGCCTCCCATGTCCGCCCCCAGGGGCGTCCCGCGGGCGGCATGACGGGCGTGAAGCTGGCTGCCGGGGCGAAGGTCATCTCCTTCACGGCGATCGACCCGGCGGTGGACGCGGTCGTCTTCACGGTGGCGGGCTCGCGCGGCACGCTCGACGACTCCGTTCAGACCACGGCCAAGCTGACACCGTTCGACCAGTATCCGCGCAAGGGCCGCGCCACGGGCGGCGTGCGCGTCCAGCGGTTCCTCAAGGGCGAGGACTGCCTGAGCTTCGCCTGGGCCGGCCCGACACCCCCGCACGCGGCGCAACGCAACGGCACGCCGGCCACGCTCCCCGACATCGACCCCCGCCGCGATGGCTCGGGCGTCTCCCTGGCAAAGCCGGTGGCGGCGGTGGCGGGGCCGGTGTGAGCAGCTGAGGTGCCGGGGGCCCCGCGGAGACCGTGAACGAGTCGGACACGGTCCTGCGGGGTTCCCTGGCGGGTCGCACTCCTGCTCCACGAACGCCGCTCACCGGTGGCGTGCGCGGGCGCGTCACCACTGGGCGACGAGCGGCGGGTCCGGTTCGTGCTGCCGCCAGACTTCGATGAGGCGGGCGAGGCGGGCAGGGGCGGCGATGCCGCGCACGGTCGCGATCCTTCCGTCGGCGATGTCGAAGGTCACGGCGCCGATGACGTGGTCATCGACCACGAAGAGGATGGCGGGGGCACCGTTGACGAGCGCGTAGTGGATGGCGGGCGTGCCGCCGGCGAATCGCCGTTTCGCGGGGGTGGGTTTGAAGCCGGCCCGTGCGACGGCGGCGATGCGCTGCGGAGCGTCGTACCGCAGCAGTTTCTCGGTCAGCCCGGCGCCGTCGGAGACCGCGGTCGCGTCGTCGGTGAGCAGCGCCACCAGTCGCTCGGTGCGGCCCGAGGAAGCGGCGGCGAGGAATTCCTCGACGATCCTGCGGGCGGCCACCGGGTCGACTTCGCCGCTGCCGCGGCGTGCGGCGGTGACGCGGCGCCGGGCCCGGTGGAGGTGCTGCTGGCTCGCGGACTCGGTGATGTCGAGGATCTCGGCGATCTCGGCGTGGCTGTGCGAGAACGCCTCGCGCAGGATGTAGACGGCCCGCTCGACGGGCGACAGGCGCTCCATGACCGTCAGCACGGCCAGGGAGACCGATTCACGCTGCTCGAACGTGTCGGCCGGGCCGAGCATCGGATCGCCGTCGAGGAGCGGTTCGGGCAGCCAGGCACCGACGGCGCGCTCGCGCCGGGCCTGTGCCGAGCGGAGCCGGTCCAGGCACAGGTTGGTGACGACCTTGGTCAGCCACGCCTCCGGCACCTTGATCAACTGTCGGTCGGCGGCCTGCCAGTGCAGGAACGCGTCCTGTACGGCGTCTTCGGCGTCGGCCGCGGAGCCAAGCAGCCGGTACGCCAGGGAGGCCAGCCGGTTCCGGCCGGCCTCGAATCGACTGGTGTCGAAGCGGTCAGTGGTGGTGCTGTCCACGCGCGGCATCCTAGGCGGCTAGGCGGCCGCCTTCTTGGCGGATGTACTCGTGGACGTACTCGCAGTCGTCGTGGACGTACTCGCAGTCGTGTTCGCGGACGCATCCGGTGCGGCGGCGGCCAGGCGGCGCTTGCGCTTGGGCAGGCCGAAGGTCGGATGCGAGGTGGCCCACAGCGAGGTCCTGAGAATGCCCGCCTTGACCCTCGCCGCCTTCCGGCCGCCCATGTACTTCGGCTTGGCCCGCGCTTCGTCGTCGACCATCTGAAGAATTCCGTCCCGCCGCCCGAGGCTGATGTGGTTGCCCACGTACTCCAGCTTGGTGTGGGGGACCTTGCGGCCGGTCAGGCGTGCCACGATCGCAACGACCGCCTGCATGCTGGTGTAACCGGCCGAAGCGCAGGACATCGGCAGCGGCCTGCCGTTGTCACCGATGGCGTGAACGCTGTCGCCGACGGCGTAGACGTTCGGGTGCGACACCGACCGCATGGTGCGATCGACGACGATCCGGCCGTTCTCGGTGACTTCAAGGCCCCCGGCGGCGGCGATGGGACTGACCGCGAACCCGGCCGTCCACACGGTCGCGTCGGACGCCAGAGCGGTGCCGTCGGCACACAGCACCCGCGTCGCTTCGACGGAAGAGACGCGAGTGTGCTCAAGGACCGTGATGCCCAGCCGGTCGCAGGCCTGGCGCAGGTGGCTGCCGGCTCCGGCGGAGAGCGGAGCGCCGAGCTCTCCACGGGCCACCAGTGTCACCGACAGACCGGGCCGGGATTCGGCGAGCTCCGTGGCGGTCTCGATGCCGGTCAGCCCTTCGCCGACGACCACCACGTTCCCGCCTTCGCCCCGCTCGTCGAGGCTGTCCAGGCGGTCACGCAGACGCAGCGCCGAGCGTCGGCCGGTGACGTCCGAGGCGTGCTCGGCCACCCCGGTGACGCCGCCGTCGGCGACGCGACTGCCGAGCGCGTAGACCAGCGTGTCGTAGCCGAGCTCGCCGCCGCCCTCGGCGTCGGCCACGGTGACGACCCGGCGCTCGGGGTCGACGGCGGTGACACGGGCCAGGCGCAGCCGTATCCCCGTGCCCGCGAAGACATCGGCGAGCCTCGGGGTCTCGATCTCCTGGCCGGCCGCGAGCTGGTGCAGCCGCAGCCGCTGGACGAAGTCGGGCTCAGCGTTGACCACGGTGATCTCGGTGTCCGCCGGGGACAGCCGGCGGGCCAGGTTCCCGGCCGTGTGGGCCCCGGCATAGCCGGCTCCGAGGACTACGATGCGGTGCTTCATGTGCCGCTCCTGTCTGTTCGCTTGCTCCCTCGGTGGATTGAGCGAAACAGCGCCCCGATTGCTGACAGGAACCGCATGTGACGTGGACCACAGGGCAAACGCGGCAACAGGCCGACAGGGCAAAGCAGGGCATCAGCACGGCAAGAGGGCGACTACCCCACCGGGCCTACTCGCACCTATGCGCGCCCAGGATCGGCGTCCGCCGCCCCCTCGGCCTCCTCGGCCTCCTCGGCCTCCTGCACGTAACGCAGCACGCCCCACATGCCCTGCTCATCGGCGGCGTGTGGCGCGTCCGCGCGACACGCGTCGAGGCCCTTCTCCAGGCCTGCCACGTCGATGCCCGATCCGATGAGCACGAGCTGCGTCAGCCGCGGCTCGCCGGGGCCCCAGGGCTCCGGGTAGAACCGCAGGAACCGGCCGACCGCGTGCACGGCGTACCGGTTCCGCGGATCGGAGGCGCCGAAATCCACGTAGCCCTTGATGCGGTAGAGCCCTTCCGGCCTGCTGTCGAGCAGAGCCATGAGGGGACGCGGACCGAGAGGCGCCTCCGAGGTGAAGGAGAGGCTCTCGTAGGCGGAGTGCAGGTGACGGGCGTGGCCATGAGCGTGAGCGCAGGAATGGGCATGGGCGCGGCAATGGGCATGGGCGTGGGCATGGGCGTCGTGAGGACAGTCCCCTTCAGCGGAACAGTCGCCTTCAGCGGAACAGCCACCCCCAGCGGACCACTCGTCTTCGGTGCCCCCGTCCTGGACGGCCGCCGCATCGTCGTCGTCCCGCAGGTCATCGAAGGAGAGCTGCCCGACCCGCTCTCCCACGGGTGCCCGGTCGAAGAACAGCTCCACGTCGACGCGCCCGTACGAGGCGGCGACGACGGCCGCGCGCCCGGCGAGACCACGGACGACGTCGAGTACGCGCGCACGCTCCGCCTCGGGCACCCGGTCGGTCTTGTTGACGACGACGAGATCGGCGATGCCCAGATGCCGGTTCACCTCGGGATGCCGCTCGCGGGTCGCTTCGAACTCGGCGGCGTCGACGACCTCGACGAGACCCCCGTACACCACGTGCGGGTTCTCACTGGCGAGCAGCATCTTGACGAGCTCCTGCGGCTCGGCGAGCCCGCTGGCCTCGATGACGATGACGTCGATCCGGGCGGCGGGCCGTGCGAGCCGCTCCAGGTACTCGTCGAGCTCACTGGCGTCCACGGCGCAGCACAGGCAGCCGTTGCCGAGCGAGACCGTGGAGTCACCGAGCTGTCCGGCGACCGACATGGCGTCGATCTCGATCGACCCGAAGTCGTTGACGATCGCCCCGATACGGGTGCCGCCGCTGCGGTGCAGCAGATGGTTGAGCAGGGTGGTCTTGCCGGAGCCGAGGAACCCGGCGAGGACGACGACGGGAATCTGCCGCTTGTTCACAACCGTGGGCCCCTCGCACCGACACTCGTACGGGCGTCGGTGAATTCCGTACGACGAATAAGACTGGGCCAGGATATGCGCGGTGCGGGAGCCACACGGATGCGCATGGAAAAGCGGCGCCACGTGCGCGTGGAGGGGCCTCGAAGTGAACGATTGTTAGCGGCGCTCGCGGGGCACACATTGGGCACGGCGCCCGGATGTGCGACCACCGCTTCCTTCCGTGCGCCTCCTCTCCGCCTCCCCGCCGATCAGAGCCGCTCGGCACCCTGGGAGACGGCAAGCGCACCGCCCACCGCTCGCCGGTCCGCTCCCTGTCGACCGCACCCCGACGACCGGCGGACGGTCGCCTAAATCGGGGGTTGACATGCTCACTAAAAGGATCGCCGCCGGAAGTCTCCGGCCCGCCGTCGCCGCCGGGGTCGGCCTCGTGGCGGGAGCCATCGGCGCCCTGACCGCTCAGCGCCACACCATTGAGGCGCTGCGCATCCGGCTCGAACGACTGGAACAGACCGCACACAACCAGCACCACATGAACCTGGCGATGCAACAACGCCTGCACTGGGAACTGTTGAGCAAGGCGATGGACGACCAGGATCTGGCCGAGGTCCTGAACACCTACGAGGAAGACGTCACTCCGCAGCGACACCGCCAGTACCTCTTCGCCAATGCCCTGTACACGAATCTGCTGTTCTACCACCGCGTGGGAAATATCGACCGCGACGAATTCTTCGGGTTCGTGCGCGGAATCTTCCAGAACCCGATCGTCAGGGAGTACTGGAACGCGGGCAGACACCACAGGGCCACCATCGCGGACGCCTCCGACGAAGCCCGGCTCGGACGCCTGGTGGACGACCTCCTGACGCAACTGGAGGAGGCCGACATCGACGAATGGTGGGTCATCGGCGAGCCACCGAGCAGGGAGCCCTGAGACAGAAAGCCGCAGCTCGCCGAGGCCCCGCGAGGCTGCGGCACGCTGCCCCGCCTCCTCGCGCCACCCGGCGCCCCCGCCCGCTTCCGCGCCCCTCGTCGCGCCGTTCACGGCCATCACGCGGACGGGGGAGAAACCAGGACGGGCACCGATCGTTCACTAAATGCCAACTTGGGCTGCTGACTGCGCGGACCGCGCAAGAAGCGGACCGCGCAAGACATCGCCCCGCCAAAACCGACGCCCCACGCCGCCGGCATGCCCACGAGGACGCCCGGTCAGTCTCAGTGTCAGCGCGTCACCTTGCGACCACGTCAGTTTGAGACGACGTCACCTTGCGACCGTCGGCTTGAGACCACGTCAGCTTGAGACCAGAGGGAAAACAGTGAGCCACATCATCCGTCGGATCGGCGCTTCTCCACGCGCGCGAGGCAGCGTATCCGGACAGAACTGCCCGGATATCTTCGAATTGTCCGACGGAAATTTCGCGGTGATCGGAACAGACGCCACCGCGAAACTCGATGCCGAACTCCCCTCGGACGCCTCCCGAGGCGACTACGAGCGCATCGTCATCGTCACCAGGGAAACACTGCTGCGCGCGAAGGCCGATATCCCCGACAGCTGACTCCGGGGCACGCCGAAGCCCGCCCGGCGACGTGATTCCTACGTCGCCGAAGTCGGCGGCACCCCGGCCGTCGGCCCCCCATCTGTCGGCCCCCCGGCCGTCGGCACCGCGACCGGCGGCTCCTCCCCCACGTACCGCGCCGCCGGGCGGATGATTTTCGGGTCACGCGCCTGCTCAAGGATGTTGGCCCCCCAGCCCACCACCCGCGCACAAGCGAACGTCGGCGTGAACATCTCCCGTGGCAGCCCGCACAGCTCCATGACGACGCCCGCGTAGAACTCCACGTTCGTGTGCAGCTCCCGCCCGGGCTTCAGTTCGGCGAGGATCGCCTCGACCTGGTGCTCGACCTCCACGGCGAACTCCACCAGGTCGCCGCCGAACTGCCGCGCGATCCCCCGCAGCATGCGCGAACGCGGGTCCTCCGTGCGGTAGACGGGGTGCCCGAAGCCCATGATGCGGTCGCCCGCGAGAACCCGTTCGCGGATCCAGCCGTCAATACGGTCGGCGGTGCCGATCGCGTCAAGAGTGTCGAGAGCCCGGCTCGGCGCACCTCCGTGCAAGGGGCCGGACAGCGCGCCGACCGCACCCACCAGGCAGGCCGCCACGTCCGCACCGGTCGAGGTGATGACCCGAGCCGTGAACGTCGATGCGTTGAATCCATGATCAATGGTTGAGATCAAGTACTGCTCGATCGCCCGCGCACGGGCCGCGTCCGGCTCGGAACCGGTCATCATGTAGAGGTAGTTGGCGGCGTACGACAGGTCCTCGCGTGGTTCGACGGGCTGGAGCCCCTGGCCGAGCCGGTACAGCGCGGTGAGCAGCGTCGGCACCACCGCGGACGCGGCCAGGGCGTCCGCGCGGCGGCGGTCGTCGTCGATGTCGTACACCGGACGCAGCCCCTTCGACGCCCCGAAGAGCGACAGGGCGGTGCGCAGTCCGGAGAGCGGCCCCGAGAGCACGCCGGCGCGCGCGACGGCGGGCAGCGCCTCGCGCACCTCGGCGGGCAGGTGCCGCAGTGACGCGGTGTGCGCGGCGAAGGCCGCGCTCTGCCCGGCGTCCGGCAGCTCACCGTGGAACATCAGGTGCCATACGTCCTCGAAGCTTCGCTTCTGCGCGAGCTCGACGGCCGAGTACTTGCGGTAGTGGTAGAAGCCCTCATATCCCCGCACGTCTCCGAGCTGGGTCTCGGTGACCACGACACCCGCGAGTCCTCGTGGGACCTCGATGGGCTCGGCGGGGACGGCGGCGGAGCCATTGATCGGCATGTTGTTCCTCGACTTCCTCCCTGGACTTGATTCAACTGTCCATGCTTGACTGAACTTGTGTCAATATTGATTCGATCAATATGTACATCCACATACTGCTGCGGCGGATACGGTGGCGCCCATGACGGAGCAAGGAACCGCGCCCGAGGGTCGGCGGCTGAGCACCAAAGAGGCCGCCGAGCTGCTCGGCGTGAAGCCCGAGACCGTGTACGCGTACGTGAGCCGGGGCCAGCTGAGCAGCCGCCGCGGTCCGGGATCCCGGGGCAGCACGTTCGATCCGGGAGAGGTCGAGGCGCTGGCCCGCAGGAATCGGCGGGAGCCCGCGGCGTCGGCCACCGGCGACCAGCTCTCCGTACGCACCCGCATCACGCTCATCGACGGCGATCGCTACTACTTCCGCGGGGTCGACGCCGTACAGCTGGCGCTGGACCACTCCTACGAAGAGGTCGCCGAGTGGCTGTGGACCGGTGTCCTGCGCCCGGGCATCGAGTTCACCGCCCCCAGGGAGACGGTCTCCGCGGCCCGTAGGGCCGTCGGGGCGCTGCCCGAGCACAGCGGCCCGACCGACCGACTGCGCGTGGCGGCCATCTCCGCCGCTGTCGCCGACCCCCTCCGCTTCGACCTCTCCGAAGAGGCCGTCGTCGGCACCGGCCGTACGTTGATCCCGACCCTCGTCGCCGCGCTCCCGCCGGTACCGTCGGGCCGCCATGACGACGGCCCGCTGGCCCGACGCCTGTGGACACGGTTGACCGGCATCAAGCCCGACGAGGCCTCGCTGCACATCCTGGACACCGCCCTGGCCCTGCTCGTCGACCACGACCTCGCGGCGTCCACCCTCGCCGTCCGGGTCGCCGCATCGGCACGCGCCCACCCCTACGCGGCCGTGTCGGCGGGGCTCGGCGTCCTGGAGGGCCCTCTGCACGGCGCGGCCAGCGGTATGGCCCACCGCATGCTCCTGGACGTACTCGACCGGGGCAGCGCGGCTCCGGTCGTCGCCGACGAACTCCGCGCAGGCCGTCGCGTACCCGGCCTCGGCCACCGCCTCTACACCGGCGAGGACCCGCGCGCGCAGGCGTTGTTCGCCCTCCTGGAGAACAGGCCCAAGGCGGGCCCCGCCCTCGCCGCGGCCCGCGACGTCGTGGCCACCACCGCCCGCCACACCGATCTGCGGGCCAACGTCGACCTCGCCCTCGCCGTCCTCACCGCCTCCTCCGGAATGCCGGCGGAGGCGGGCGAGACGATCTTCGCGGTGGCCCGTACGGCGGGCTGGATCGCGCACGCCCTGGAGGAGTACGACGAACGCCCGCTGCGCATGCGCCCGAGCGGCCAGTACGTGGGGCTGCGCCCACCCCGGGCGATGCCCTCGCCGGATGAGGCGCCAAAGGCCTGAAGAGACCCGCGGGTTAGGCTCGCCCGCGTGAGCACCTGCGCGACCACCTCCCGAGAACTGGACGAGCCTCTCGCGGGAACCGCCGCCACCGCCAGGACATGGCTCCTGATCGAGCAGCAGGGCCCCTGGGGCGCGAAAGCGCTGACGGGCAGCCACCTCGACCCCGAGCTCGGGCGCGCCCTGGAGACGGCCGCACAGGGGACCGGCGTCCGTGTGGCGCTCATCCGCCGCCCCGGCCGTCACGCCGACGGCCGGACGACATCCCGGCACCAGGTGTACGTGGCCCACGCCGTCCCCGGCCGTACCTGGCTGCGCTCGTACGTGACGGAGGACCCACGGCGGCTGCTCGACCTCGATTTCGCCGCCCTCGGCGCGGGCGACCACGGCGGCTTCGGCACCCCGCACACCGGCGCCCCGCTGGCTCTCGTCTGCACCAACGGCAAACGGGACCGCTGCTGTGCCCTGCTCGGCAGGCCGCTCGCCGCGGAGCTGGCCGCCGCGGGCGAGGAGGGCGTCTGGGAGATCACTCATCTGGGCGGACACCGCTTCGCGCCCACGGTGCTTGTCCTGCCGTACGGCTACGCGTACGGCAGGACCGAGGCGCATACCGTCAAGGAAATCCTCGCGGCGGTGCGCATGGACCGCGTGGTCCTCAAGGGCTGCCGGGGCAACTCCGCGTGGGAACGGCCCGGGCAGGCGGCCGAGCTCGCGGTGCGCGCGACGACGCGTGAGGACGCCGCGGGAACCCTGGACGTCGTCGGCACACAGGAGGCGGACGGCCGCTGGGATGTGTTCGTCGCCCACACCGACGGCCGCCGCTGGCAGGTCACGGTCGCACCCGGCACGTCACTGCCGCCCCGCCCGGAAAGCTGCGGCGCGGCCCTCAAGACGCCGGCGCGAATGGACGTGGTGGCAGTCCGGCAGCTTCCGGCCAGGCCTTCCGACACGGAGGGCGGGCCTACGGGGACGACGGCCCCGTAGGCGTCGAGGCAGGCGGAGACGGGCGGACCCGCCGGGCAATGGTTGAAGCCGGGGCGCGCGCCGGGCCGACTGGCTTGGGCACACAGCCCTACGGACGAGCCCGCCCGGCCCACGGACAGCCGCCGGACCTACGAGCAGGCGACAAGCCCACGGCGGCGGTGAGGCGAGCACACATGGTGATTCCGTAGCCGCGCCCGAAGCGGACTCGGTAGCTCCGCGCAAGAGATCCCCGCCACACTGACTTCGGAGTACCCCGCTCACGCCCGTACCGTTCGTACACATGAGCCCGACCTCTCCCGCGCGACGCCTCCGCCTCGGTCTGCCGAGGCGCGTGTTCTCGCAGGTGCTGCTGATGCAGCTGGCGATCGCCGCCGGGGTGGCGGTGCTGGCCACCGGACTCTTCCTCGCGCCGCTCGGCGATCAGCTCGACGACCAGGCGATGCGTCGCGCGCTCGCCATCGCGCAGACGACGGCGGCGCACCCGGAGATGGCCAAGGATCTGGAGGCGTCGCGGCCCACCGCCGACGGGCCCGTCCAGACGGCGGCCGACCGGATCCGCAGGGCCAGCGGCGCCGAGTACGTCGTCATCATGAACAAAGAAGGCGTGCGCTGGTCCCACACCGATCATGACCAGATCGGCAAGGTCGTCTCGACGGACCCCAGTGACGCGATCGCGGGCCGCGAGGTCATGGAGATCGACAACGGCACCCTGGGCCGCTCGGCGCGCGGCAAGGTGCCGCTGCGGGACGCCGACGGGAACATCGTGGGCGCGGTCTCCGTAGGCATCGAGTACGACAGCGTGCGGGCCATCCTGATCCACTCCATCCCGGAACTGCTCGCCTACGCGGGTGGCGCGCTCGCCGTCGGCGCGCTCGCCGCGTATCTGATCTCGCGGCGGGTCCAGCGGCAGACCCGTGACCTGGCCTTCTCCGACATCTCGGCCTTGCTGGCGGAGCGCGAGGCCATGCTGCACGGCATCCGCGAAGGAGTCTTGGCCCTGGACCGCGACGGCCGGGTCCGGCTGCTCAACGACGAAGCTCAGCGGCTGCTCGGCCTCGGCGAGGAGGCGATCGGCCAGCCGCTGGACGAGGCGCTGGGCTCCGGGCGCACCACGGACGTCCTGGCCGGCCGGGTCACCGGCACCGACCTGTTGACCGTCCGCGGACAGCGCGTGCTGGTCGCCAACCGGATGCCCACCGATGACGGGGGCGCCGTCGCCACCCTGCGCGACCGCACGGAACTGGAGCAGCTCGGCCGTGAGCTCGACTCCACCCGCGGCCTCATCGACGCCTTGCGCGCCCAGGACCACGAACACGCCAACCGTATGCACACGCTTCTTGGTCTGCTCGAACTGGAGATGTACGAGGAGGCCGCCGAGTTCGTCGGTGAGGTCGCAGGCGCCCACCGGGTGACCGCCGAGCAGATCACGGAGAAGATCCACGATCCGCTGCTCGCGGCCCTCCTGGTCGGCAAGGCCACGGTCGCCGCGGAGCGGGGCGTCACGCTGTCCGTGCCGTCGGACACCGCGCTGCCTGACCGGCTCGTCGATCCGGGCGGCCTCGTCACGATCGTCGGCAATCTCGTCGACAACGCGCTGGACGCCGCCGCGGGCACCGGCCACGCACGCGTGGAGGTCGCGTTGCGGGCCGAGAACCGTTCCGTCGTCCTCAGGGTGCGCGACACAGGGCCCGGGGTGCCCGCCGAGCGGCGCGAAACGATCTTCACCGAGGGCTGGACCACCAAGGAGCCGCCCGCGCACGGCAAGCGCGGCATCGGCCTCGCCCTGGTCCGCAGGCTCGCCCAGCGTCAGGGCGGCAGCGCGCGGGTCGGCGAAGCGCCCGAGGGAGGCGCGGAGTTCACCGTGGTTCTGCCCGAAGCGCTCACGGAGTCCGCGTTCGCCGCCACGGAGGGAGCATGATGATCGAGGTCCTCGTCGTGGACGACGACGTCCGGGTCGCGGACGTCAACGCCGCCTATGTCGCGAAGATCCCCGGCTTCCGCGTGGCGGCGAAGGCGCACAACGCCACCGAGGCGCTGCGGCTCGTCGATGAGGTCCCCGTGGACCTGGTCCTTCTCGACCACTACCTGCCTGACGAGACGGGTCTGTCGGTCGTACGAAGGCTGCGTGAGCGCGGGCACCAGACCGACGTGATCATGGTGACGGCGGCGCGCGACGTGGCCACGGTCCAGGCGGCGATGCGGCATGGCGCACTCCAGTACCTGGTCAAGCCGTTCTCCTACGCGGGCCTGCGCGCCAAGCTCGACGCGTACGCGACGCTGCGCCGCACGCTGGACGGCGGAGGCGAGGCCGAGCAGGCCGAGGTCGACAAGATCTTCGGTGCCCTGTCGGCGACTCCGGCGCCGGAGCTGCCCAAGGGCCACTCCCCCACCACGGCGGAGCTCGTACGACGGGCTCTGATGGCCGCTGAGGGCCCTCTCTCCGCGGCGGAGCTGGCGGACCTCACCCAGCTGAGCCGGCAGACGGCACAGCGCTATCTGAAGCTCCTGGAGCGCACAGGCCGGGTCAGGCTGAGCCTCAAGTACGGCGACACGGGCCGTCCCGAACACCGCTACGAGTGGGCGGCGAGCGGCTAGCTCCGTCCCACCGCAGGGTCGTTACGCCGCTCCAGCCCCTGTCAGCGACCGCACTTCCGTCTCCGCGTGCTTGGCTTCATCCGCCGGCTCGCGCGAGGTCACCGTGCCGAACCAGCCCGCGAGGAAGCCGAGCGGGATGGAGACCAGGCCGGGGTTCTCCAGAGGGAAGTACTGGAAGTCCACGCCCGGAAAGAGTGAGCCGGGCGCCCCGGAGACCACGGGCGAGAGCACGACGAGCACGAGCGCGGGCAGCAGCCCTCCGTACACCGACCACACCGCGCCCCGCGTGGTGAAGTTCCGCCAGAACAGCGAGTACAGCAGCACCGGCAGATTGGCGGAGGCCGCGACCGCGAAGGCCAGCCCCACGAGGAAGGCGACGTTGAGATCGCGGGCCAGCAGTCCGAGCCCGATCGCGGCCACGCCGATCCCGGCCGCGGCGATACGCGCCACCGTCACCTCGCCGCGCGGCTTCGCGTGACGCCGCCGCAAGGACGCGTAGAGGTCATGGGCCACCGACGCCGAGGAGGCCAACGTGATCCCCGCGACCACGGCGAGGATGGTGGCGAACGCGATGGCGGCGACGATCGCGAACAGAACCGTCCCCCCAGTGGAGTCCGCACCGCCGCCCAGGTCCAGGGCCAGCAGTGGAATCGCCGTGTTGCCCGCGGCGTTCGACCCCCGTACCGCGTCGGAGCCCACGATCGCGGCCGCACCGAACCCGAGCACGATCGTCATCAGATAGAAGCTGCCGATGAGACCGATGGACCAGACGACCGAACGGCGGGCGGCCCGCGCGGTCGGCACGGTGTAGAAGCGGGACAGGATGTGCGGCAGCCCCGCGGTGCCGAGCACCAGCGCGAGCCCGAGGCTGATGAAATCGAGCCGCGCCGTCCAGTCGCCGCCGTACTTCAGCCCGGGCGCGAGGAACCGCTCGCCATGCCCACTGCGATCGGCGGCCGAACGCAGCAGTTGATCGAAGTCCCCGTGGAAACGCATCAGCACCAGCACGGTCAGCGCGATGGCGCCACCCATCAGCAGGACCGCCTTGACGATCTGAATCCACGTGGTGGCGCGCATCCCCCCGAACGACACATAGATCACCATGAGCGCGCCGACGCCGATCACCGTCCAGGACTGCGCCGCCCCGCTCGTCCCACCGAGCAGCAGCGCAACCAGCGAGCCGGCCCCCACCATCTGCGCCACCAGATAGAGAACGGACACGGTCACCGAGGAAGTTCCCGCCGCGATCCGCACCGGACGCTCCCTCATCCGCGCGGCGACGACGTCGGCCAGCGTGAAACGCCCGCAGTTGCGCACCAGTTCGGCCACCAGGAACAGAACGACCAGCCAGGCGACCAGAAAGCCCACCGAGTACAGCATCCCGTCGTACCCGAACAGGGCGATCAGACCGGAGATACCGAGGAAGGACGCAGCCGACATGTAGTCACCGGCGATGGCGAAACCGTTCTCCATGGGGGTGAAGAGCCGTCCCCCCGCATAGAACTCCTCGGCCGAACCACGCCGGCTCCGGCTCGCCCACGTCGTGATCGCGAGCGTGACGGCCACGAAGGCGCCGAACAGCAGCAGCCCGAGGGTCTGATGGTCCCCGGTCATCGCTCAGCCCCCGGCTCCCTGCCCGTGACCTGCTCCCGGCCCCTGTCCTGCTCCCGCTTCTGCTCCAGCACCAGCCACCGCAGATCGAGCGCGGCCCGGTCCCTGCACAACCGCGCATGCCGGGCGTACGCCCAGGTCAGCAAGAACGTGGTCAGAAACTGCCCGAGCCCCGCCAGCATCGCCACGTTCACGGCTCCGGCGACGGGGCGCGCCATCAGCCCCGGAGCCGCCGTCGCGGTCACGACGTACGCCACGTACCACGTGAAGAAGGCGGCGACTCCCGGAAAGACGAACCGCCGATACCGCCTGCGCACCTCCTGGAAGGCGGCACTGCGCTGCACCTCGAGGTAGATGTCCGCCGGACCCGCGCTCGGCCGCCGGACGAAGCCCGGTGGATCGACGACGGAGACCGGCGCGCCGGTGCCGTCCAGCTCCCCCCAGCCCGAAGCGAGCGCGTCGTACCAGGGATCCCTTGGGCCGTTGACGCGACCACGGCCCGCGCTGACCAGGCCCGTTCCGGCATCGGGCACGTCGTGCTTCTCCACCGAACTCTCCTTGCCCGCGGCTCCGTTCGGCCGCGAGCCCAAGAATGGACAGAACGGGAAGATCCCTGACTCTTCTCTCCGTGCTCTTCACCCCATCAGGTGAAACGTCATCTTGTGTGCGCGCCTCCAAGCGGTTTGTTCACGGCAGTGGGGGGGGGGGGGGGGGGGGTGGGGGGGGGGGGGGAGGGGGCGGGGGGGGGGCGGCGTAAGAGGGGGGGCGTGGGGGGGGACAGGGGGGCGTGAGACGCGGAGGTGACACCCTTTT
>NZ_JBVJFF010000003.1:527959-542389 GCF_055587985.1 Streptomyces sp. NPDC046335
CCCTCTCCTTACCTCTTTTTGTTCGTCATCCTCCCCCCCCCCCCCCCCCCCCTCCCCCCCCCCCCCCCCCCACTGCCGTGAAGGTGCCCGCTAGGCGTCGATGCGCGAGCGGTCCAGCGTCGCCGCGGAACTGGTGATGAACTCCTTGCGGGGCGCGACGTCATTGCCCATCAGAAGGTCGAAGACCTGTTCGGCGGAGTCCAGGTCGGAGATGTTGATCCGGCGCAGGGTGCGGAAACGCGGGTCCATCGTGGTCTCGGCGAGCTGGTCGGCGTCCATCTCGCCCAGGCCCTTGTAGCGCTGGATGGAGTCCTTGTAGCGCACGTTCTTGCGCTGGAGCTCGAGCAGCGTCTCGCGCAGCTCCCGGTCGGAGTACGTGTAGACGTACTTTTCCTGTCCCTTCTTGGGCTGGCTCAGCTCGATCCGGTGCAGCGGCGGCACCGCGGCGAACACGCGGCCCGCCTCGACCATGGGCCGCATGTAGCGCTGGAAGAGGGTCAGCAGCAGGATCCGGATGTGCGCGCCGTCGACGTCGGCGTCGACCAGCAGGATGATCTTCCCGTAGCGGGCCGCGTCGATGTCGAAGGTCCGCCCCGACCCCGCTCCTATGACCTGGATGATCGCGCCGCATTCGGCGTTCTTCAGCATGTCCGTGACGGACGCCTTCTGCACGTTGAGGATCTTGCCGCGGATCGGCAGCAGCGCCTGGAACTCGGAGTTCCGCGCCAGCTTGGCCGTGCCGAGCGCGGAGTCGCCCTCCACGATGAAGAGCTCGCTGCGCTCCACGTCGTCGCTGCGGCAGTCCGCCAGCTTCGCCGGCAGCGAGGAGGACTCCAGGGCCGTCTTGCGGCGCTGGGCGTCCTTGTGCTGACGGGCGGCGATACGTGTGCGCGCCGCGGCCACGGCCTTGTCCATCACGGCCCTGGCCTGCGCCTTCGCGTCCCGCTTGGTGGACGTGAGGAACGCCTTGAGCTCCTTGGCGATGACGTTCGCCACGATGCGGTTGGCGGCCGAGGTGCCGAGGACCTCCTTGGTCTGTCCCTCGAACTGCGGCTCGGCGAGGCGGACGGTGACCACCGCGGTCAGGCCCTCGAGGGCGTCGTCCTTGACGATGTCGTCCTCGGCCACCCGCAGCACCTTCTGGCTGCGCATCGCCTCGTTCATCGTCTTGGTCAGCGAACGCTCGAAGCCGCTCACATGGGTGCCGCCCTTGGGGGTGGCGATGATGTTCACGAACGACCGGATCGTCGAGTCGTAGCCGGTGCCCCAGCGCATCGCCACGTCCACGGTCAGCTCACGGGTGACCTCGGTGGGGGTCATCTGGCCGTGCTCGTCCAGGACCGGCACCGTCTCCTTGAAGGTGCCCTGCCCGGAGAACCGCAGGACGTCACAGACCGCCTTGTCCTGCGCCAGGTACTCACAGAACTCGCTGATGCCGCCGTCGAAGCGGAAGGATTCCTCACCCTTCGAGCCGCCGTCGCCGAGGCCGAGCTCGTCGCGCACCACGATCGTCAGTCCCGGGACCAGGAAAGCGGTCTGCCGGGCACGCTGGTGGAGGTTCTCCAGCGACAGCTTGGCGTCCTTCAGGAAGATCTGCCGGTCCGCCCAGTAGCGCACGCGCGTGCCGGAACGTGCCTTGGGGACCTTCTTGACCTTGGTGAGCTTCGCCGACGAGTCGAAGGCGGCGTCCGGGCCCGACTTCGCGAAGGCGCCGGGGACACCCCGCCGGAAGCTGATCGCGTGCGTGTGCCCGGCGCGGTCGACCTCGACGTCGAGGCGCGCGGACAGGGCGTTCACCACGGAGGCGCCCACGCCGTGGAGGCCGCCGGAGGCAGCGTACGAGCCACCGCCGAACTTGCCGCCCGCGTGCAGCTTGGTCATGACGACCTCGACTCCGGAGAGGCCGGTTTTGGGCTCGACATCCACCGGGATGCCGCGGCCGTTGTCCCGCACCTCCACGGAGGCGTCGTCATGGAGGATGACCTCGATGTGGTCGCAGTACCCGCCAAGGGCCTCGTCGACGGAGTTGTCGATGATCTCCCACAGGCAGTGCATCAGGCCACGGCTGTCCGTGGACCCGATGTACATGCCAGGACGCTTGCGGACCGCCTCCAGTCCCTCCAGGACGAGGAGATGCCGCGCGGTGTAGTTGGAACCGTCCCGGTCTGCTCCGGTCAGCAACGCTGTGGACGGCACGGACGTATCGGCGGTCACGCGGTTCGCTCCTCGCTGAATTTCAAAGGGGGCCCTTTGGGGTAAGGGCTCGGCTGCGGTTGCCCGTCAGAGGGTACCGAGGCCTGGTAGAGCCGTTGTAACGCCACCCTCGGCTCAACTCAGACTAGTCCAGACTCGCATACGCGTTCGATCGCTCGATGGAGTGAAGCGCACGTCACGTTCCCTTCGAGGCATGAACCATTTAGGCTCCGGGCACGTCCTCATGAACGACCGGCAAGCCAGCCGGGAGGACCCGACCTGACAGACAGCGCGAAACCGTAAGACTCGTAAGAGACGCAATACGGCACATTCGCCGCCAACCGGCAACGGACAACCTCTCGGAAGAAATTTTCGAGGAAAAGCCACGAGCGGGAACGTTTTCGGCCTGGTTGGATGTTGACCCTGGTACGACAGCTCGTCGAGCTAGAGAAGAGGCGACGTGACTACTGTTCTGACCCCCGCGAGCCCCCTGACGGCCGCTGATCGCTGCGACCGCTGCGGCGCCCAGGCATACCTGCGCGTCGTCCTGTTGAGCGGCGGTGAACTGCTCTTCTGCGCCCACCACGGTCGCAAGTTCGAGCCGGAACTCAAGAAGATCGCCGCTGAGATACAGGATGAGACGGAGCGCCTGACCGCCGTTCCGGAGACCACATCCGAAGAGGAACGCTGACACCTCGCAACCACGACGAGCCAGCTCCGGCGCACCAGGCCGGCGACGGGCGGCGGCCCCTGCCCTACCAGCAGGGGCCGCCGCCCGCTCTCGTCACAGGGGCCTCTGAGCCCCGTCTCAGGGGTCTCAGGCCTCCCGCACCGCCCGCCCTGGACGCCTGCGGGCGTCAGCCACGCGCGCGAACGACTTTGGCGGCGTCCGAGATCCGCGTGTAGACACCAGGGCGCCCTGGGCGGCCGCAGCCGCTCCCCCAGGACACCAGGCCGATGAGTCGGCCCTGGGCCACCAGCGGCCCGCCACTGTCCCCCTGACAGGCATCCTTGCCGCCTTGCGGCTCACCGGCACACAGCATGGTCGTGGCCAGGTACTTCCCGTCGACGCTGCCCGGATACGCCTGCTCACACACCGTGTCAGCGAGTACGTGCACCTTCGCCGCGTGCAGCGAGCGCGCGTACTGCCCATTCCCCGTGGTGTCCCCCCAGCCGTAGACGGCGGCCGGCGTCCCCGCCCGGTAAGCGGGATCACCCTGGCCCGCCATGGGAATCACGTACGACTCCGGCAGCGGGTCCGCCAGGGTCAGCGCCGCCACATCGCCGGAGTTGGTCGAGCTGTTGTACTCCGGGTTGGTCTTGACGCCACTCACGGTGATCTCGCTGCCCTCGGAGGTCCGCAGGTCGTTGCGCCCCGCGATGACCTTCAAGTCCCGCACCTCGCTCAGCGGCACACCGAGCACGGCGGCGCTCACGCAGTGGGCCGCCGTGAGAACCGTTGTCCGGCCGACCACGGCCCCGCCGCAGAACTGCCCCGATCGGGTGCCCCCGAACCGGTCACGGCTGGCGATCGCTACCACCCAGGGATGGTCGGACACCTGGACCGGGCCGCCCCCGACGACCACGCTGTCGGCTGCGGCGGGCCCTGGGGCGGCCAGCGGCAGCACGGCGGCCCCGGCCGCCAGGGCCACTGCCCCCGTCCATGCTCGGACGATGTGACCACGCATGCGATCTCCTCACTCTGGGCTCCAACGCCTACCCAGAGTCATGCACAGTCACAGAGCGCGCACCCGCGCGAAAGGCCCGAAACCTCGAAAGAGGGCTCGGGCCTTTCGGTCGCGCGGTGGTGACTCTTGTCGCCTAGTCCAGGTAGTCGCGCAGGACCTGAGAGCGCGACGGGTGACGCAGCTTCGACATCGTCTTCGACTCGATCTGGCGGATGCGCTCACGCGTCACTCCGTAGACCTTGCCGATCTCGTCGAGGGTCTTGGGCTGGCCGTCCGTGAGGCCGAAGCGCATGGAGACCACGCCCGCCTCACGCTCGGACAGGGTGTCCAGGACGGAGTGCAGCTGCTCCTGGAGGAGCGTGAAGCTGACCGCGTCAGCCGGAACGACCGCCTCGGAGTCCTCGATGAGGTCACCGAACTCGCTGTCGCCGTCCTCACCCAGGGGTGTGTGGAGGGAGATCGGCTCACGGCCGTACTTCTGGACCTCGATGACCTTCTCCGGGGTCATGTCGAGTTCCTTGGCCAGCTCCTCCGGGGTGGGCTCGCGGCCCAGGTCCTGGAGCATCTGGCGCTGGACACGGGCCAGCTTGTTGATGACCTCGACCATGTGCACCGGGATACGGATGGTGCGGGCCTGGTCGGCCATGGCACGGGTGATCGCCTGACGGATCCACCAGGTGGCGTACGTGGAGAACTTGTAGCCCTTGGTGTAGTCGAACTTCTCGACCGCGCGGATCAGACCGAGGTTGCCCTCCTGGATGAGGTCCAGGAAGAGCATGCCGCGGCCGGTGTAGCGCTTGGCCAGGGAGACCACCAGACGGAGGTTGGCCTCCAGGAGGTGGTTCTTGGCGCGGCGCCCGTCCTCTGCGATGATCTCCAGCTCGCGCTTGAGCTTCGGGGCGAGCTTGTCGGCGTTGGCCAGCTTGTCCTCGGCGAACAGGCCGGCCTCGATGCGCTTGGCGAGTTCGACCTCCTGCTCGGCATTGAGGAGCGGGACCTTGCCGATCTGCTTCAGGTAGTCCTTGACCGGGTCGGCGGTGGCACCGGCGGCGGCGACCTGCTGAGCCGGCGCGTCGTCCTCGTCCTCGTCGGAGAGTACGAAGCCCTGGGCGCCTTCCTCGGCCGGCTCACCCTCGGCGGGCTTGCCGGCGGCGGGCGTCTCGTCGGTCGCCTCGTCGTCCAGAAGCTCGTCGGCGTCCTTCTTGGACGTGGTCTTCTTTGCCGCCGTCTTCTTGGCGGCGGTCTTCTTTGCGACGGCCTTCTTCGCCGTCGTCTTCTTGGCTGCGACCTTCTTCGCGGGCGCGTCGTCGGCGTCATCCCCGGCCGGCGCCTCAGTGGCGGCCGTGGCGGTGGGTTTCGCCGTGACGGTCTTGGCCGCGACCGTCTTGGTCGCGGTGCGCTTGACCGGGCTCTTCGCTGCGACGCTCTTGCGGGGGCGCTTGGGCTCCGCGGCACTGACCATCAGCGTCACACCCTCTTCCTCGAGGATCTGGTTGAGGCTGCGCAGAACGTTCTTCCACTGAGTGGCCGGAATCTGGTCAGCTTCGAAGGCACGACGCACGTCATCGCCGGCGATCTGCCCATCAGCCTTTCCCCGCTCGATGAGCGCCATGACAGAGACGGATTCGGCGATCTCCGGCGGGAGCGTACGGGATGTGCTGGCCGACACGAACAACCTCTCGGAACGTTGGAAAACGGCTTCCGGCCCCGTCCATTGTGGACCGGAGCCGACGACCGGCGGCAGGGGATTGGGCCGACGGCGCGGGCGGGGGCCGGGGAGCTTCACAGCGTCACGAACGACCGCTGTATTCCCTCCTCGGCTATCACCTCTTAGGTCATCGCGCTGTTCCTTGGAGCGTTACGCCCAATCCACGTGGCCCGAGTCACACCCCGTAAGTGATCAAAACCCTCTATATACGGCCAGAAGCTACCTATACGCATGCACGAATGATCCCCCGATACCCCACGAAACAATCCTCGCGATCTCGCCGCCGGACCGCGCTGAGCTCATGGGAGCCCGCAGCGATCCGGCGACACCTGCCGAGCGGAACCGTCGTCACTCAGAAGCGACGGAACACCGCGGCGAGGCGCGCGCACGACGGCGGCATGAGAACGCGGTCAGTGCTCGCGGGGGGCGGGGACGACGCGCTCCACCTCGGGGTGGACGGTGAGGAGCTGCCGCATGGCGGCCTCGGCACCGGCACCGTCGCCCGCCGCGAGGGCGTCGACGACGCGGGAGTGGTGGACCAGGGAGCTCTCGCTGGGGCGGTCACAGCCGGTGACCGGCCCGCCCGAGACCTGGAGGGCGGCCGAGACGATGCCGGACAGGTGCTCGAGCATGCGGTTGCCGGCAACTTGGATGAGCAGCGAGTGGAACTCGGCGTCGGCACGGGAGAAGGTCAGCGCATCACCCTGCGCCAAGGCGTGGCCCATGATCTCGACCATGTCGGCGAGGCGCTGCTGCACCTCCTCACGGCCGTGCCCCGCGGCGAGGCGGGCGGCGAGCGGCTCGATCATCCAGCGGAGCTCTCCGAGCTCGCGGCGCTGGTCGTCGCGCTGCGGCCCGAAGGCACGCCACTCGATGATGTCCGGGTCCAGGAGGTTCCAGTCGCTGACGGGACGCACGCGCGTGCCGACGTTGGGACGGGCGCTGACCAGGCCCTTGGCCTCCAGCACTCGCAGCGACTCGCGGACGACGGTGCGGGAGACCTCGAAGCGCTGGCCGATCTCCTCGGGGACGAGCGGGCGGTCGGCGCCGAGGTCGCCGGAGACGATCATCTGACCGAGCTGTTGGACGAGCTGGCCGTGCAGCCCGCGGCCGCGGCTGCCCGCGGCGCGCCGGCCCACACGCCCCAGGTCCTGGTCGGGGCCGTCCCACACGGGGGCGACTACGCGGTCCCGGCCATGGGACTCCGCGTAGGGGTAGCGGTCGAGGTCGCCCGGACCCGAGAGACCGGAGTCGGCGGAGCGGGCGGTGGACATCATGGTGTGCGCAAGGGTACTCACGGATCAGTTGTCGGCGTGGCCCCCAACTCCCTTGAGGTCTTTGGTGAAAAGCACACGAAAGGGTGATCGCTCACCCCGCCGCAATTGACGCCTTATCGGAAAGAAATGAGCGTCGTACGGGAGTTGTGCGCAGGTCCGCAGCCGAGGGCACCGGACGGTCATCCTCTGACCCTGCTGCGCACCGTGGTGAGCAGATACGCACAGAGCAAGGTGGTCAGCGACAACATCAGTGCAGTACCCACGGGTTGGGTGATCATGCGAACCCCGGCCGCCAGATAGCGTTCACTGCCGAACGGCCACTGAACCAGCGCGAGGTTCCGCAACCGCCCCGGAAACCCCGCCGCCGACCGCACAGCAGTCCCCTCAACGGCCTTCTGTACGAGTGGCACCACGAGGATCGGCACCGCGAGCACCGCGGCGAGCCCAGCAGTCGTGGAACGGAATACTCCGGCAGCCAGCACCCCCGCCCACGCACATCCCACCAACATGGCCGCCCAACTCGCACCCAACACAAGCCAGTCCGCGGGAACTCCCGAGAGCTCCTCTCCGTATACAAGGTGAAGCAACGCGGCATCGGTACCCACCGCGAGCACACCGAGCAGCAGCGCCGTGGCGGCGGCGACGAGCAGCTTGGCGGCGAGCAGGCCCAGCCGGCGCGGGACGGTGCCCCGGTCCGTCGCGAGGGCGGGGTGCCGGAACTCATCGCCGAAAGCGAGCGCACCCAGCAGCCCGGCACCCAGGGCCGCGGGCGGCAACGGAAGTTCGCTCGGCCATGCCGCCAACAGACGGGGCCGCGGTGTGTGCCCGACCCTAGCCAGGAAAAGGCTGACCACGGCGGACGCGGCGAGAACGGCCGCCAGGGTGAAGTAGCCGGTGCCGACACCTGCGAGGCGACGCAGTTCATAGTGCAGGGGGCGCAGAGGTGTGCGCCCTGGGCGGACGGTGATGGGGGGCGGCAGAGCGGAGACGGGGTTCGCGGGGGAGGGAGGGGGCGGGGCGGGGGGATTGGTCCCGCCGGTGAGTGACGCGGTGCCGCCCCGCGGCAGCGGGGCTGTGTCGCCGCCCTTGAGCGGTACGAGGCGGATGGCTGCCGTCTCGGCCTGGGGAGGTCCTGCCTCGCCTGCCGTCCGCGCGTCGGTCGCTGGGGCGAGGCACTTCTGTGGCGTGTTTTCGGTCCGGCGTTGGGTGCCGATGTCGGCTTGGGCTGGGGGGCTGCCCTCGGTCAGCGGCGTCAGAGGTTCGTCGGAGGTCCGGGCGGGCTGCGCCTGGAGGTCCGCCCCGGCGTGGGCGGTCGGCGGCTGGGGCTCGTCCCGGGTCTGGGCGGACGGCGCCTGCCGCTTGCCCTCGGCTTGAGTCGGCCCGGCAACGCCGGCCGTGCGAGAGTCGCTGGAGGTCGACGCGGTGATGACGGGGATGGCCTGCGGCGACGGCTCCGCCTGCGGCTTCGACTCCGACTCCGACTTCAGCTCCGGCTCCGGCTCCGGCTCCGGCTCCGGGTGGGGCTTCGGCTTCGGCTTCGGCTTCGGCTGAGTTGGCGGGTCGGAAGGGGCGGACGGGCCCGCGTCGCCGAGTTCGTCGGCGAGTTGGTGGACGAGGATGCCGTGGCGGTACGCGGTCTCGCCCACTTCGGCACAGTTGCTGCCGTATACGGAAAGTCTGTTGCCCTCCTCCTTGACCACCTCGATGGGTTGCCGTGCCGCGCGGGCTTCCTTGGCGAGGAGCGCGCCGAGGCGGGCCGCGTGGGGGGTGAGGACGGCGACGCGGGGGCGGAGCCTGGTCCGTGCGAAGTCCGTGGCTTCCTGGTCCGCGATGAGCCGCCCCGCATCCAGGGTGACGACGCGGTCGGCGGTTCGCGCCGCTTCCTTGGGATCGCCGGTGGTGAACAGGACCGTGCCGCCCCGGCTCGCGTGGGCGCGCAGGATCTCGTGGAGCCAGGCACCTTCCCGGGCCGAGAGTCCTTCGGCAGGGCCGTCGAGGACGAGGGTGTGCGGGTCGGCGAGCAGTGCGCAGGCCAGACCGAGGCGGCGGTCCATGCCGCGCGACAGGGTGCCGAGGCGCTGGTCCCGGAGGCTGACGAGGCCGACGGCCTCGAGGACGTCGTCCGCACGTCCGGTGGGCACCGCGACGGCGGCACACAGCATCCGCAGGTGATTGCGGACCGACCGCGCGGGATGGCCCGGGACCTCGCCCAGGAGGACGCCGACCTCGCGTGAGGGCTGGGCGATGCGGTGGAGCGGGCGTCCTCTGAAGTACGTGACACCGCGGCCCTGTTGGAGTTCGAGCATGAGCCGCAACGCCGTGGTCTTGCCGGCGGCCTCGGCGCCGAGCAGCGCCGTGACACGGCCGGCGCGTGCCTCGAAGGACACGTCGTCGACGGCGGGCGGGAGCTCCTGGCGGGGATTGCTGGTCAGTCCGATGGCCTGGATCATCGCTTCTCTCGCAGGATGTGCGACCGCTCGGCGGCCGGGGCCCGTCCTCCACCGGAAGAGGGGGACGAACCCCGCGGGTACCACAGCAAGATAACGCGATATATACGGCTTTTCGGGCAGGGTGGCCGTTGCTGGTGTCCCTCCGCATGGCGCGGAAGGCGAATCGGCGGGCCGACCGGCGGCAGCGGTGAACGCCGGCGTCAGACCTCGGGGCGCAACATCGGAGGGTTGAGGAGTGTCGCGCCTCCCGCGCGGAAGAGCTGGGCGGGGCGACCGCCCTGCCGGGTCGTGGTGCCGCCGGTGGGCACGAGGAAGCCCGGGGTGCCCGTGACCTTGCGGTGGAAGTTGCGGGGATCGAGGACGACGCCCCACACCGCCTCGTACACCCGCCGCAGCTCGCCGACGGTGAACTCCGGCGGGCAGAAGGCCGTGGCCAGCGAGGAGTACTCGATCTTGGATCTGGCGCGTTCGACCCCGTCCGCGAGGATCTGTCCGTGATCGAACGCGAGTGGCGCCGACGGCTCTCCCTCGCGTCCGTACCCACCCTTTTCGAGCAGGGTTTCGACGGGCGCCCAGCGCGCGCTGTGCGCGTCGCCGCCCGCGCGGGGTGCGGGCAGGTCCGGGGCGAGGGCGAGGTGGGCGACGCTGACGACGCGCATCCGGGGATCGCGGTCGGGGCTGCCGTATGTGGCGAGCTGCTCGAGGTGCGCTCCGTTGGCCTGGGCCGGGGCGGCGGGGTCGTGGGCGCAGAGACCCGTCTCCTCGCTCAGTTCGCGTGCCGCCGCGGACGACAGGTCCTCATCGGGACGGACGAATCCGCCGGGGAGTGCCCAACGCCTCTGGAAGGGCTGTTCACCGCGCCGCACGGCCAGTGCGCAGAGTGCGTGGCGGCGCACGGTCAGCACGACCAGGTCGACGGTGACGGCGAAGGGCGGGAAGGCCGACGGGTCGTAGGGCGACATGCCGCGATCATAGTCGTCTGCCTGACGATAAACATCTCCTTCGTCCACTGCTTACCGGCCCGTTTTCAGCGGCCGCCCGGCTGCCCCTCCTCGGGAGCCGGCTCCGTAGTCGCCAGGTCACACCCCCAACTGCAGTTCATCGGCCGCTTCCTCGACCATGACCAGACCCAGTCGGCTCACCCGTACGGAGAAGGGGGCGTCGGCGACACTCAGCGAGGTCAGGCCCAGCTCTCCCAGCGGGGCGCCGGGGACGGGCCGCAGCGTCACCGTGCCCGTCGGTGCGTCGGGCCGGATCCCGACGAGCGCCGCGAGAACGTGCACCCCTGCTGCCGCGGCGGTGGCCGCCGGGCGGCAGGCGGCCGGGTGCGGGAGCGGAGCCGCGCCCTCTGATCGCTGCTCCCCCGCGTACATCTCGGGCAGCCGGTAGCCGAAGCTCTCGGCCGCCGACAGCATGCCTCGCAGCAGAGAGCTCGCCTCCTTCTCGTAGCCCGCCGCGAGAAGCCCCGCGACGGCGACCGCCGTCTCCTGTACACGGACCGCCCCGCTCCGATGCCCGAACGGGTTGTACGCGACCTCCTTCGCGCCCAGGCTGCGCAGCCCCCATCCGGAGTCCATGGCGGGACCGCCGAGCAGCCGGGCCAGTTGTTCGGTCCGCACCTTGTCGAGCAGTCCGGGGGCGAGCGCTCCCGATCCGAGCAGGCCGGTGTCCAGGAGGTGGGCCGCTCCACCGGTGAGGTGCGGGACGAGGCGCCCGTCGGGCAGACGCGCCAGGGCCGGTCGCCCGCCCGCCCGGTCCTCCACCCAGAACTCCGCACGGAACGCGTCCCGCAGCGACTGGGCCCACTGCCGCAGCTCGGCAACGCCGTCGCGGCCGTACGCGTCGAGTAGGTCCGCACCGAGGAGCGCGGCCCGGTGGGCGTGAGCCTGGGTGATGCAGCGCACCGGTCCGTTCGGTTGTGCGTCCGGCAGGAACGCTCGGTCGCCCACTGCGGTGCGCAGCCACCGCAGGCATCCCTCCGCGGCGGTTAGCAACTCCTCCACCTCTTTGCTCGGCAGCCCCCAACGCCATGCCTCCGCGAGGAGGGCCGGGAAGAGGAGTGTCGCCTCGGTCCCCGTGGAGTCGGGTGGCAGGTGTGGCCCCGCGTCTCTCAGCGGACCGGGGATCATGCCTGACCGCAGGTCCGGCCCGGTGAGTTGGCTGCGGGCCAGGGTGCGCAGCGTGCCGACGGCGAGTCTGGTCCCGAGCGGCAGCGTCATGCGGGCCGCGGCCAGCGCCTCGGCGGGTGCGAGTCCGCAGCGCCACGGGGCGCCGGCAGCCACGTACATGTCGGCGGGATGTTCGTGATCCCGCAGCAGCAGTGCCCGCAGGTCCTCGACGGATCGGTCGAGGAGTGGCTGCACCCTGGCGTCGTCGCCGACTGCCCTCGCCGCGGCGAGGGGACGCGTCGGGCCGTGTCCCGCCGCGCGGACGGGTCCTGCGCCGACGGATCGCACCCGCAGCTCCAGGCTCCGCGAAGCGCCCGGCGGCAGTTCCACCTCCCAGCGCAGCAGCCCGGCGGAGGCCAGTGCGTCGGCAGGTGCCGGGTCGGCCGTGACCAGGCAGTCGCCCGCGGCGGAGGACCATCGCATGCCGGAGGCGTGTACGCAGGCCGGCAGCTCCGGCCCGGCCCTGCCGGACGCGACCGCGCCGAGCTCGGCCAGATCCGTGGCGAGCGCGACCTCGACGGGCAGCCGCAGGGGGCGCACGGCCGAACTGTGCAGGGTGATCCGTTCCATACCGTCGGCGTGCCGGACCCGTTCGACGACGATCTCCGGATCGGGACCGGTACCGGTCGGCAGACGCAACGTCGCCATGAAGCGGGCGCTGTCCGCGGTGACCATGCGGGCCTGCACCGGGACCGGCTCGCGACCGGCCACGCGAACCTGGCAACGGGACAGGATCCGTCGTCCCGCGCGGTAGAAGCCTTCCAGTCCTCGACCGGTCAACTGTCCCTGTTCCGAGGAGATCACGAGGGCGGGCAGGGCCACGCAGACTAGGGACGTGTGCGCGGGCGGGAGTTCGACGGAACCGGCGGGACCGACTGGGCGCCGCGATGCCGGGGCCGGTGGGCCGGGCGAGCGAGCCGGGGTCGGCGCGTCCCGCTGGGGCCCCTCTCTGTCGGATACGGGAGACGGAGCGGAAGGGGGCATGAGGCGGCTTCTTCGGCGTTGGCTGCGTGGCCCGGGTAGGTCGGGGGTGATACCGCGGCCTGCAACGGCCACTGATACCGCCACTCAGGTGAACGGTTCCGACCCACCGCAAGTCACGCATCCGCAGCATGAAGCCGACCGCATGGAGCCAACTTCTTATGGACGCCACCGCGGAACACAGACGTGCCACCAAGGTGACCGTCCAGTGGGGCAGCGGGCTCATCGGCCGTTCCTCGCGTCTCGCCTGGCCATGCGCCACCGGTTCTGCCGCGCCGCCGGGCCGGTGTCACCGGAGGGGCGGGTGTTGCCCCAGGGGGCGGAGTCGGGTGTTCCAGCCGAGCGCGGCAGCCGACAGCGGCGGCGCCGAGGGGTGGCGCTGTTTTCCGTCGTCGCGTGCTGGGGCGATCCGTCGTTCGGTGATTCGTCGTTCGGTGATTCGTCGTCTGGTGCTTGGTCGCCTGGTCCCTGGTCGTTCGGTCCCTGGTCGTTCGGTCCCTGGTCGTTCAGTCCTTGGTCGTTCGGGACTTGTTCCGCCGGTGATGCGTCCTCCGGTTTCCACGGCCGCTGGGAGGCCCCGGCTTCTGAGGCGCCGCCATCCCCTTTGTTCCGCAGGCAGCGCCGGATGGCTTCCGGGTCCAGGCCCTCGTTGCAGGCGCGGTGCAGAAGCAGGGCGAACATGTATTCCGGGTCGGCACACAGCGCCATGTCCAGGGCCTCCTGTCCCTCCACGAGGTCGCCGAGGGACCAGGCCACCCAGCCCGCGAGGGACAAGGGGGCCGCCGCGTGCTCCGCGTATGCGCCGACACAGCGTCGCGCCAGCGCCCTCCAGAGCCGCAGGGCCGCGGGTGCCGCATCGCCCTCCATCCAGGCCGCGGCGCGATCGCGCGTCGTACGCACTTGGAGGCCGATGATGAGTGCGGCGGCCTCGTCGTGTGCGATCAGTTCGTCGTCCCTGCCGTCCTCAGCGGACGTGCCGGACACCGGCGGGGCGTCGGCCAACCGCGCCATGATGCGGCGAGCCAGCTCGAGCGTCTCCTCGGCGGTGTCGTGACCCTCCTCGCTCAGCATCCTGGGGATGAGCGCGAGGCCTGCGGCGTCGAGTGCGCGCTCCTGCTCCACCGCGCCGCCGGTCGCCCACGGCGCGAGCCGGCCCCTGATCTGGCTCTGCGTGGCATCCACTCGGACTCCCATGTAGGTCGATGCGGCGGCCAGGACCGAAGTGCCAGGCCTGAGCAGGGGGATGCCTTCCGGCGGGCAGCAGCGGGTGTCCGGACAGCAGTAGGTCCAGAAGCGGCCGTCCGAGATGCACACGACCTCGAACACCGGTACTTCCAGGGCGCCGCAGGCCGTGCGCAGCACCTGCGCGAGCGGCCGCAGGCGTTCCACGATCTGCTGTCCGGAATCCCCGGCGCCGGGCTCGCGGCAGAGGAAGGCGACGATGCCGTCGGGTCGGTCGCCCCGCCGCTCGCAACCGCCCACCAGACACTGGGCCAGCTGATCGGCGACGCAGGCCCAGTCCTCCGCGCGCTCGGGGATGCCGAGCCTCACACGTCCACCGAACCGCCCGCGTTCGCCGTGCAGGGCGATGAGAACGATGCTTTCCTCCGGCTTGAAGCCGAGCAAATACGGCAAGGCGTCCGCCAGTTCGGCCGGGGTTCGCAGGGTGACCATGGGCTCGTCGAGCGGGTCGCCGGTATGTGTCGGAGCGTCGAGTGCGACCGGGTCGCCCACACTCATCGCCTTCTCCGGCGCGATCGGCTCGCCGACCCTCATCGGCTCGTCGGGCTCGATCGGGCCGGCTGCTTCGCTGTGATTCGTCATGCGCCGACTCTGCCCCGGAAGTTGAGGCTCCGGTTGGGGCTGTGGATAACCCTGGACAGGAGCACGCCAAGGGTTATCCACAGCCCCAAACAGATGTCAGACCCGTCTTTTTTTCCGGGGGTATGGCCGGGGACATCCCCA
>NZ_JBVJFF010000003.1:542399-656594 GCF_055587985.1 Streptomyces sp. NPDC046335
CCGTCTTTTTATTTTTGCTTCGCCCTTCGCCACCTCTCCCCAGGAGTTTGATATTCCGTTTGGGGCTGTGAATACCCCTGGAAGGAACCCCACCAGGGTTTACCCACACCCCCAACCGGATGTCAGACCCGTCGTGTTGCATGGGGGCATGGCAGGCGACATCACCGCCATCTTCGTCCGCTGTTCGGCTGCTTGCTTCCACCCGCTCATGTCCGAGCCACATCCAGCGCCGTGCCCCCGCACGTCATATCCGCACACGTCACGAGAGAGAGAAGATCCGCCAGAGCTCCCGTTAGCTAGGTTAGGCTTACCTAAGAAGCCATGTCGGTTGTGTCCACTACGCATCGCCACCAGGCAACGCACAGAAACCACGAGAGAAGACGGAGACCATGACCGAACAGGCCACGACGGCCGGACTAAGTGACCATGCCGACACCGACGCCGACGCCACCGCCGACGCCGCCGGAGAGAGCTTCCGCCTGCTGGTGTCACATCCGGACTCGAATCTCTCCGCGGAGACACGTCTCCGGCAGAACGATGCATCTCTTCGACCGGAGGAGCTGCAAGGCGGCGCGGTCGTCGTGAAGTTCGGCGGTCACGCCATGGTGGACGAGGCTTCTCAGCGGTCGTTCGCCCAGGACATCGTGGATCTGTGGCACGCGGGCCTGCGTCCGGTGGTCGTGCACGGTGGCGGGCCGCAGATCAACGCGATGCTTGACCGGCTCGACCTGGAGACCCGTTTCGAGGCGGGCCTGCGGGTGACCACTCCGGAGACCATGGAGGTCGTGCGGATGGTCCTGACCGGCCGAGTGCAGAGGGATTTGGTCGGGCACATCAACGCTCACGGGCCCTTCGCCGTAGGCATGACGGGCGAGGACGCGCACACGATGACGGCGGTGCGGAGGGCGGCCTGGGTGGACGGCCGGCCCGTCGACCTCGGCCTCGTCGGCGACATCGTGGACGTGAACCCGGGCATGGTGCGCACGCTCCTGGAGCAGGGGCACATACCGGTGGTCTCCCCCGTGGCTCGCGGTGAGGACGGGCAGGTCTACAACGTCAACGCAGATCTCGCCGCGTCGGCCCTGGCCGTGGCTCTTGATGCCGAGCGGCTGGTCATGCTCACCGACGTGGAGGGCCTGTATGCGAACTGGCCGCACAGCACCGACGTCATCAAGCACCTGACGGCCGACGCGCTGGACGCGATGCTGCCGGGGTTGGCCAGCGGGATGCTACCCAAGATGGAGGGTTGCTTGCGGGCAGTGCGCGGGGGCGTACGCAAGGCGCATGTGCTCGATGGGCGTGTGCCGCACGCGGTGCTGCGGGGTGTTCTCGACGAGACCAGCCCCGGCACCACTGTGGTCCCCGACCTCCGGGGCGACGTCACCACCCTGATAGGCAACGCCCCGGTTAACGCCGCCAACCCCGCCAGCCCCGCCGACGCCGCCACCGTCAGCCGCTGACGACCAGCACCAGCCGCCGCGATCACCCGCAAGCACCGCCGTCACCGCCCATCGCGGCGCCACGGCATCACCGCATCACCGCATCGCGGCGCCACACCGTCACCGCATCGCGGCGTCACCGCGTCACGGCATCACAACGCCCGTACAAGAACCTGCGCGTTGCGCCGAGGGTCGAGTGACTTTGCCCAGGAGGGTGGGGCCAGCGGTGCGGACGTGGGGGTGAAGCCGTGGCGGATGAAGAGGTTGCCGTCGCCGGTCGTGGCCGTGAACAGGGCGTCGAGGGACTGGGCATGCGCCACGTGCAATGCGGCGCGAAGGAGTTCGGCGCCCACTCCGCGGCCTTGCCGGTGGTCGGCCACGCAGAAGTTGTACAGGACTCCGGCCAGCTTGCGGTTCTCGGCGGAGCCGGATGCGAGCCCGGAGCCGGAACCGAATACGGAGTCGGAGGCGAATACGGAGTCGGAGGCGGAACCGAATGTGGAACCGGATACAGACCCAGAGGCGGAACCCGATACAGAGCCGGACGCAGAGCCGGACGCAGAGCCGGAGGCATGGATGCTCAAGCCCACGCAGCCTTCGATCTCGCCCGCGGGGGTTTGCAGTATGAGGAAGTCGGTCGCCTGCGCGGCGTAGAGCGATGCGGGCCGGGATCGGAGTGCCCCTGAGCGCGCGAAGGGCTCGGACAGGGCGGCGAGCGCGGGGGCATCTTCCTCGCGGGCCGAACGTACGAAGGATGTCGGGGCGGGGCGCGGCATAGCCGTGATCAAGGCTTTCCTTCCTCGGTTCCACGAGCAGAATCGAAGCAAGGTTAGCCTTGCCTAAGTTAGAGATTCACATGGGGGTCCAAGTGAGACTGTGGATGCGGCTTTGGATGCAGCTATGGACGCAGCTGTGGATGCGGCTGTGGACGCAGCTGTGGGCGGAATTTCGGAAGCTAGTGCGAACCAGAGTTCGCCATCTCCCGCCCATCGACATACGTCGCGGCCACCTCGATGTCCCCGATGCGGGACACGTCCACGGACCGGGGGTCGTCGCCGAGTACCGCCAGGTCGGCTCGCTTGCCGGGGGTGAGGGTGCCGAGGTTGTTCTCCCAGTGGCAGGCGTAGGCGCCGGCGACCGTGTAGGCGTGCAGGGCCTCGTCCACGGTCATGGCCTCGGCCGGGCCGATCACCTGTCCGGACTCCGAAGCGCGCTCGACCATGAACTGGATGGCGCGGAGAGGGGAACCGTCGGCGACCGGACGGTCGGAGCTGCCGACGACCGGGATGCCGTGGTCGAGGAACCCCTTGCCCCGATAGAGCCATGGCGCCCGCGCTTCGCCCATGATCGCCGCATAGTCATCGCCGAAGTAGCGCAGGAAGTTGGGCTGGACGACCGCGCTGACGCCGAGCTGTGCGAAGCGGGGCAGTTGGTCGGGACGGATCAGGCCCGCGTGTTCGATGCGGTGCCGGGCCTCGGGGCGCGGCCGGAGGCGCTGGGCCCGTTCCAGGGCGTCCAGGGCGATGTCGGCCGCGCGGTCGCCGATCGCGTGGATGGCGAGCTGCCATCCGGCCAGGTGCCCGTCCACGATCATGTCCGCGAGCACGTCCGGGTCGTCCTGCAACTGGCCCGTATGACCGAGGCCTTCGTACGGGCCGCTGAGCGCCGCGGTCCTGGCCATCATGCCGCCGTCGGTGTAGATCTTCAGGGCGCCCACGGAGAGTCGGTCGTCGCCGAAGCCGGAGCGCAAGCCGAGGCCGAGGGCTCGCGGGATGCCGTCGGCCTCGTGTGCGGCGACCGGGCGCAGGCACTCGGCGGAGACCATGAGTTGCGTCCGCAGTGGAAGCAGGCCCTGCTCGCGGGCGAGCTGATAGGCGCCCAGCTCGACCGGGCTGTGGCCGAAGAGAGTGCCGCCGATGCCGGCCTCGGCGCAGGCGGTGACGCCCTCGGACAGGCATGTGCGGGCGGCGGCGCCGATCGCCTCCGCCAACTCCTGCTGGGAGTACGGCAGCCGCAGCGCTCGGGCGGCGCCCATGGCACCCTCGGCGAGGAAGCCGTTCTCGTGCGGGAGGTCCGCGGGGAGGAGGTCCAGGACGGCGGAGTTGACGACGCAACCGTGGCCGGAGTCGTGCAGTATGTACACTTTGCGCCCGTGGCTGACCCGGTCCAGTTCGGCGGCGGTCAGGTGACGGCCGAGGGCCCGCTGGTCGTAGCCGACGAGGTTCAGCCAGGCACCGGCCGGCGCATGCGTCGCGGACGCGGCTTCCTCCACCACGGCGAGCACATCGTCCACGCGCGTGCGGCCCGCGATGCTCGGCGTGTTCTGCTTGAGCCCGGTCCAGGCCAGGTGCACATGGGCGTCGATGAACCCGGGCAGCACGGTCGCGCCTTGCAGGTCGATCACCTCGCGCGCGGGCATCGAGGTCACGGCCTCGTCGAGCCCCGCGACACGGCCCCGCCAGATGCCCAGGTCATGCGCTACGGGATGGTCCGGGTCCATGGTGAGGAAGCGGGCGTTCGTCAGTCTGGTGCAGAGCATCAACGGGGTGCCTCCGAAATATCGGCCGGCCCGTGGGCCGGTATGTCACGACCCGCGGGCCGGCGCGACGCCACTGACGCCCGCCCAGCCGCCCCACCCCGCGCCGGGGAGGACTCAGGCGCTCAGCTGTCCATGGATGCCGCGAGGGATCGGGGACGCAGGTCCGTCCAGTGGGTCTCGACGTATTCGAGGCACGCGTCCCTGGTGTTCTCCTCGAAGGCGACCGTCCAGCCTCCGGGCACCTCGGCGAAGGAAGGCCAGATCGAGTGCTGCCCCTCGTCGTTCACCAGGACCAGGAAACGGCCTTCGGGGTCATCGAAGGGGTTGGTGCTCATGCGTCGGTTCCTCCTCGGGTCCGACGGGGCCCTGCGGCCTCGCCGACGTTATGCGTATGCGTTCGTTCTGCCTGTGCCTGAGCGCGCGCGTATGCGTGTGCCTGTGCCTGTGTGTGCTGTGCTCAGCTTCCGCTGAAGAGCGACCATGGCCGAACCTGCCCGCGGAGGCAAGCCATTGATCGCCGACATGCTCACGGCATGGCCAGCTTTATGATGAGCATATTAGGTTAGGCTCCCCTAATTAAAGCGAGCTTAGCCTCTCCCCTTTCCCGCTCACAAGGAGACGTTCATGTGTCCCGCCACGGAGCCCGCCTTCGCCGACTTCGGGTTGCCCGGTGCCCCCGGCACCGAGGAATTCTGGGCGGCCGCGCGTACACCCGTCTCGATCCCCGCATCTGATGACGACGGCGGTTGGAGAAGCCTCTTCCTGTGGCGTGGACGTCCCTCCCAACCCACACAGGCCGCCTCCCCGGCGCTCATCGACTTCGAGAGCCTGCTGGAGCCCGTCCCCCTGCGCCAGTGGGGCGGCACGGACTGCTGGTATGCCGAAGTGCGCATGCCGGCGCGGCTTCGCGTGACCTATCGGGTCCTCGTCGGCGGCGAGGCGTACGCCGATCCGCTCAATCCGGTCGGTGCCGGCGGTGACCGGTCCATCGCCGCGACGCCGGACGCCCCGGCCCAGCCGCACTGGCCGGCCGTCGGCCCCGACGACGTCCTGCCCGTGCCGCGCGCCCGGATTCGCTGGGCGAGCGAACGGCTCGGGGGCCGGCGCACCGTACGCGTGCATCCGGTGGGCGGTGGTGGTCCGGTGGTGCTGCTGCTCGACGGGGACGACTGGCTGTATCTGCACCCGGCCATGACCGCGTTCGACTCGGCCTTCGCGGCCGGTGAGATGCCGCCCGTCACCCTGGTCTTCCTGCCGAGCAAGGACCGGGAGGCCGAGTTCGGCTGCCGGCCCGAGCTGTGGGAGGCGGTACGGGACGAACTGCTGCCGCTGGTGGCGGAGTCCGGCGTGCCCGCCGACGCGGGCCGGCTCGTGGTGGCCGGGCAGAGCCTCGGCGGGCTGAGCGCGATGTACGCGGCGCTCGAGTTCCCGGAGCTGGTCTCGCGCGTCGCCTGCCAGTCCGGGTCGTTCTGGTGGTCGCCCGAGGCCATGCAACTGGATGACCCTCTGGCCGACCGCCAGACCGCCCCCGTGGATGCCCCTCCGGCCGACCCCTCGGCCACCCCCGCGGACGGCGGCACCCAAGCCACCCCCGCGGACGGCTCCCAGGCCACCCCCCAAGCCGCCCCCACACCCGACCCCCTGGGCGGCCGCACCGGCGGTGCCATCGCTGCGCGGCTCGAAGGCCGGGACCTGTCGGGCCTGCGGATAGCCTTCGACCTGGGAGAGCACGAGCCCCGTATGGTCCCCCACTGCGAGCTGATCGAGGACCTGACCCGGCGGGCCGGGGCCACCGTGCGTGTCTCGCGGTCGGCGTCCGGACACGACCGCGCCGGCTGGCGGCACGCCCTGCTGAGAGACGTCGCCTGGGCTCTCAGCTGAGGGAAGTCACCGCGCCACCGCCGAGCAGTACTCCTCGTCCGACGCGAGAAGATTGCGATGAGTGTCCTCGGCGGTGATGGCACCGTCATCGAGTACGAGGACACGGTCGGCCACGTCCAGCAGCGCCGGGCTGCTGGTGAGCACCACGGTCGTCCGCCCCCTCCGCAGCTTCGCGACATTGCGCGCGATGAGCTGCTCGGTGACGGCGTCGACGGCCGTTGTCGGGTCGTGCAGGACCAGGACGTCGGTGTCGGCGGCAAGGGCGCGGGCCAGGGAGAGACGTTGGCGCTGCCCGCCGGAGAGGTTCGCGCCACGGTCGCGGACACCGTGGTCGAGGCCTTCGCGATGGAGGGCGACGACGTCCGTCAGCATGGAGGCCTCGACGGCTTCGGGGACCATGCCGCTGGTGCCGGAGGGGTCGATGTTCGTGCGGAGCGTGCCGGCGAAGATCTCCCCGTCGTAGGGGTTCACGAGCAGGTGTTCGCGGACCGCCTCGACCGAGAGTTCCGTGAGCTCCTGGCCGCTGACCCGCACGGCACCCTCGTACGATTCCGGCGGTACGCGCAGGGCGAGGACCGACGCGAGGTCGGCCGCGGCCCGCGGCTGGTAGACGGCGATGGCCACGAACTCGCCCGCGGCCACCTTGAACCGCAGCTTGCGCAGGGTCCCGTACTCGACGCCGTCGATGTCGAGGTCCCCGCCCGGGGCCGGGCGCTCCTCCCCCGGTGCCGCCACCGGCGGTGCGGACAGGACCAGCGCCATCCGCTCGGCCGAGGCGCGCGCGATCATCACGTACTTGGGCATCTCGGAGAACAGCTTGAGCGGCTCGATGATGAACTGCGCGAGGCCCACGGCCATGACGAGTTCGCCGATGGTGATCTGGCCCTCGAAGGCGAGCCAGCCCGCCGTCAGGGTCACCGCGGCGGCGAGCACCGCGTTGAGGGCGAGGGCGGTGCCCGCGTAGACGCCGTTCACCTTGGCGACGGTGATCGACTGGTGCTTCGCCTCCGCGCTGACCTTGCGGTAGGAGCGGAAGGCCGCGTGGTTGCCGCCGAAGCCGTGCAGCGGGCGCAGGCCGGTGATCAGGTCGGCGACCTTGGCGCCCGCCCGTGCCACGCGGGCCTGCTGTTCCTTCGTGCTGGCGCCGATCCGCCGCGACATCACGCTGAGGATCGAGAGGATGGCGACGGTTCCGGCGATCACCAGCGCGCCGAGCCTGAGGTCGGCGAGGCCGAGCGCGACCGCCGCGACGACCACCGCGACGAGCGAGCTGATCAGCAGCGGCACGACTTCGATGATGTCGGCTGTCTGGTCGGCGTCCTCGGTGGCGATGGTCAGGATCTCGCCGGACTTGAGGTCGACGTCCCTGGCCACCGGCTGGAGCCCGCAGGCCGCCACCCGCACGCGCCAGCGGTGCGCCTCGGTCGTGTTGGCCTTCTGGAGGATGCGCATGCCGAACCGCCACGACAGCGAGACCGTCGTGATGATCACGGCGAGCGCGCCGATCGACACGGCGAGCGCGCCGAGGCTCCGCTCGCCCTGCATCGTGTGCTCCACGATCAGGCCGAGCGCGATGGGGAAGGCGGTCTCGCCGGCCTGGTAGAGGCCCATGAGGACGGTGCCCCAGAGCATGGCGGCGCGGTTGCGGCGCAGCGCGGTCCGCAGGATGTGGGGGGACCCCACGCCGGGCCGCCGCGCGTCAGTTGTCGTTGTCATCGGGGTGACGGGTGTCTGCGTTGTCATCGAGGTGGCGCGCTATCGCTTCCGGGGTTCGCAGGGTGAACAGGTCTCGGATGGTGACCACAGGACCGTACTCGCGTCGGAGCAGGCCGATCAGCCGTACGGCGAGCATCGAGTGGCCGCCGAGGGAGACGAAGTCGCTCACCGCGCTGACCTCGTCGTCGTCCAGGTCCAGGGCTTCGGCGAAGAACTCGCAGACCAGCTCTTCCGTCTCGGTCTCCGGGCGGCGCTCCACCGCCGTGGTCAGCGCGCCGAGCGGCTTGGCCTCCGGCAGGGCCTTCGTGTCGGCCTTTCCGTTCACGGTCAGCGGGATGCCGTCGACCTGGGCGTAGTGCGTCGGGCGCAGGAAGTCCGGGAGCCCCGCGCCCACCTCGGCGGCGACCGCCGCGAGGTCGAGGCCGTCGAGCACGAGGTAGGCGGCGAGCCGGTACGCGCCGTCGACCTGCGGATCGGGCTGCGCGACGGCCGCGACGAACCGGACGGCCGGGTGCGCCGCGAACGCGGCCTCCACCTCGCCCAGTTCGACCCGGTGGCCCCGGATCTTGACCTGCTGGTCGGTGCGGCCCAGGTACATCAGGTTGCCGTCGGGCCGCCGGACCACGAGGTCGCCGGTGCGGTACATGCGCTCGCCCGGTGCGCCGAACGGGCAGGCGACGAAGCGGTGCGCGGTCTGGGCGGGCTGCCCGAGGTAGCCGCGCGCGATGCCGATGCCCGCCACGTACAGCTCGCCCGGCACGCCGTCCGGCAGGGGCCGCAGCCAGGGGTCGAGCACGTACGCGTCGGTGTTGTCGATCGCCACGCCCACCACCGGGTCCTGGCACTCGAAGGTGCCGACGCCGAGGGTGTTGATGGTGTATTCGGTGGGCCCGTAGAGGTTGTAGCCGACCGTTCCCTCGGTCTCGGCGAGGCGCCGCCACAGCGTCGGGGTGACGGCCTCGCCGCCGAGCAGGACCAGCGCGGGCCGCCGCGCGGGGTTGTCGAGGAGGCCCTCGGCGACCAGTTGCTGGGCGTAGGTCGGGGTCACGTTGATGACGTCGATGCCGTGTTCGAGGCAGTACTCGACCAGGCGGGGCGCGTCGCGGCGCAGTTCCTCGTCGCAGATGTGCACCTCGTGGCCGTCGGCGAGCCAGAGCAGCTCCTCCCACGACATGTCGAAGGCGAACGACACGGTGTGCGCGATCCGGAACACCCGGTCCGGGTGTTCCGCGAGGACCGGCTCGAAGATCCGCCGCTGGTGGTTGACCAGCATGTTGGTGAGGCCCGCGTACTCGGTCACGACGCCCTTGGGCTTCCCGGTCGACCCCGAGGTGTAGATCGTGTACGCGGGGTGGCGCAGCCGGTCCGGATCGTCGGGCGCGAACGTCACATGGGGCTCGGCGTCCGGCAGCGGCCGGTCGAGCTCGATCAGGTCATGGCCCGAACCGCCCGCGAGCCGGGGCGCGACGCCGCTCACCGTGAGGATCACGTCCGGCCGGGCGTCCGCGACGATCGCCGCGATCCGCTCGTCGGGGTGGTCGAGCTCCAGCGGTACGTACGCGGCGCCGACGCGCAGCACGGCGAAGAGCGCCACGATCGAGTCGAGCGAGCGCGGGACCGCGAGGCCCACGGTCGTCTCGGGCCCGACGCCGCGCCCGGCCAGCACGCCCGCCACCGCCCGGCTGCGGTCGCGCAGCTCCGCGAAGGTCATGGTCGCGCCCTGCGCGACGAGCGCGGTCCGCCCGGGATCGCGGTCCGCCGCCAGGTCGAACCGGTCGACCACGGTGTCCGTGCCGACGTCCGTGCGCTCGCCGGGCTCGGGCCGTGGGGCGAGCCCGGGCAGCGCGCCGAGGGGGCCGGCCGCCGAGGCGAGGTCCTGAAGTACGCGCAGGTAGTCGTCGAGGAGCCGCCGGGCGCTCGCGGTGTCGCCGTCGCGGTGCTCCAGCTTGACCGTGAGCCGCTCGCCAGGGGTGACGACCCAGGTGTAGGGGTAGTGCGTGGAGTCGTCGGCCTTGACGGACGTGATGCCGTGCCGGGCGTTCATCGCGGCGAACGCGTCCATGTCCAGGAAGTTCTGGAGTACGAACAGGTTATCGAAGAGCGTGTCGTGGCCGCTGGCCCGCTGGATCTCGCCGAGGCCGAGGTGCTCGTGCTCCATCGCCTCGACCCTGGCGCTCTGCACGGCCGACAGGTACGCGCCGACCGTGTCCCCGGGCCGGGCCCGGGTCCACATGGGCACGGTGTTGAGGAGTACGCCGACGACCTCGGAGAGGCCCTCGCCCTCGCGGCCCGAGACCGTCACGCCGAACACGGCGTCACCGCGTCCGGTACGGGCGCCGAGCAGCAGCCCGAAGGCGCCGGTCAGCACGGAGTTGAGCGTGACGCCGTGCGTCCTGGCCGCTTCCCGCAGCAGTTGCGACTGCTCCGCGGAGAGCGTGTGGACGAGCGCGTCGGGCAGGTCGTCCGAGAGGGACGGCGTGGGCCCGGCGAGCAGCGTCGGGCCGGGGAGCCCCGCCAGGTGCTCCGCCCAGAAGCGCTCCGACGCGGCGGAGTCCTTGGCGTCCAGCGTGCGGGCGTAATCCTCGAAGCCCGGCGTGGCCGGGGAGGCGTCGAGCGGCTCGCCCGCGACGACGGCCTCGTACGCGTCGAAGAGGTCCCGCAGCACGATCTCGCGGGACCAGCCGTCCCAGAGCAGCAGGTGGTAGCTGAGCAGCAGGCCGTCGCGTCCTTCGGGCAGGCGGACGACGGTCAGCCGGATCAGCGGCGGCTCGGCCGGGTCGAAGCCCGTGTCGCGGTCCCGGGCGCGCAGCGCGTCGACCTCGGCTTCGACCTCGGCTTCGGTCTCGGCTTCGGTGGACAGCGACACCGTACGGACGTCGACGCGTCGGCCCGCCTTGATGAGCTGTACGGGATTGCCGTCGTCGTCCGTCGCGAAGCCGGCGCCCACGACGGGGTGACGGGCGATGACGTGCGCCATGGCTTCGGCCAGCGCGCCGGTGTCGAGACGCCGGTCGAAGGTGAACCAGCTCTGCGCGACGTAGTGTCCCGCCGTGCCCGCCATCTGGGCCTGGAAGAACAGGCCGCGCTGGAGCGGGGTGACCGGCGCCGTGCGCTCGGTCGTCTCCGCGGTGTCCGCGAGGTGTTCGAGCGCGCTCAGCCAGTGCTGGACGATCTCGTCGGGCACGCCGTCGGCGAGGGTGAATTCGGCGTGCAGGCTGCCGGTCGCCTCGTCGGTCCAGGCGTTGACCTCGACGGCGTACGGGCTGTTCCGGTCGCCGCCGGTGATGCGCGGCACGTCGGACTCGCCGCCTCTGCCGAGGTAGTTGAACAGCACCTGCGGGTGGGCGGTGAGCAGCGGGGCCGTCTGCGGGTTGAGGTACCTGAGCCGGCCGTACGCCACGTGACCGCGCTCGTCGGGCTGGCGTTCGGCGACCTCGCGGGCCGCCGCGACGGGGTCGGTGTGCGGGGTCAGCCGCACGGGCGCGATGGCGGTGAACCAGCCGATGGTGCGCGTGTAGTCGTGGTGGTCGAGTGCCGGGACCCGGCCGTGCCGTTCGAGATCGACGGCGAGGTCGGTGGGTGCCTCCTGTACGTGGGTCAGTGCGGTCCGCAACGCGCCGCACAGCAGTTCGGTGAGGCCGAGGCCGAGCGCGGCGGGCGCGGTGCGCGTCACGCGGTCGCTCACCTCGGGCGCGAGCACGGCCGTGGTCTCGCGGAGCGAGCCCGGCACGGGCAGCGGCGCGGGCGCCCCGAGCGTGCTGATCCACTCCCCGAGGCCCTCGGTGACCTGCGTGGACGCTACCGCCAGGGCCTCGGCGTACTCGGCGTACGACGTGGTCGGCGGCGCCAGGTCGTCGCCGCGCAGGGCGGCGGCGAGGTCGTCGAGCAGGATCAGCCAGGAGACCGCGTCGACCGCGAGGTGGTGCGCGGTCACCACCAGGGTGCCGCTCGCCTCCAGCCACGAGAACGCGACGACGTCCCCGGCCTCGGGGTCGAGCCGCCCGGCCGCCTCATTCGCGGCGGACGTCACATCGGCGGATGCCGCTCGTACGACCGTGACCTCGCCGGCGGGTTCCGTACGGAGGGACCACACGCCGTGCTCGACGCGCAGCCGCAGCCGGAGCGCGGGATGGGCGGCCACGACGGCGTTCGCGGCGCGCATGGCGTCGGCGTACCCGGCGCCCTCGGGGGCACGCACCGCTCTGGCCTGGGCGAACCGGTCCAGCGTGCCGCCCAGTTCACGCTGGCGCAGCATGATGGGCGTGGGCGTCAGGGGCCCGTCCTCGCGGCGGTGTACGGGGGCGGGCGTCGCGGACCGGGGCGCGCTCGACGCCAGCCGCTCGGCGAGCGCGCGCGGCGTCCGGCACAGGAACACGTCCCGTGGCGCGATCGGCAGGCCGAGCGCCCTGGCCCGGTTGATCACGGTGATGGCGACGATGCTGTCGCCCCCGGCCGCGAAGAAGTCGGTGTCGTCGTCGACCGAGGCGCCGGGCAGGGCCTCGGCGAAGACCCCGACGAGCGCGGCGAGCGCCGACTCCCCGACGGCGAGCGCGGAGCCGCCAACCGCACCCGAAGCTCCGCCCGGCGAGGCAGCGCCCTGCGGAACGTCGTCCTCCGCCGCCCGCGCGGCCAGCGCCTCGCGGTCCAGCTTGCCGTTGACCGTCAACGGCAGTACGTCGATGGGCAGGACGCGCCCCGGCACCATGTGCACCGGCAGCTTCGCGGCCAGCAGGGCCGTGAGGTCGCCGGGCGCCCGGCCCACGACATGCGCGACCAGGTGATCGCCGCTGTCCGCCACGGTGACGGCCACGTCGACCACGCCGTCGAGTTCCCGTATCGCGGACTCGACCTCGCCGAGCTCGATGCGGAAGCCCTTGAGCTGTACCTGGTCGTCGGCGCGTCCCGCGAACTCCAGCTCGCCGTCGAGCGTGCGGCGGGCCAGGTCGCCCGTGTGGTACATCCGCGATCCGTCGCCCGTGAAGGGGTTCGCCACGAACCGGCCTGCCGTGAGACCGGGCCTGCCCAGGTAGCCGAGCGCCACCTGGTCGCCCGCGACGTAGATGGCGCCGGTCCGCCCCGGCGCCACCGGCCGCAGCCGGTCGTCGAGCAGGTGGGTGACCAGGCCAGGGATCGGGCCGCCGATCGGGCTGACGTCGTCGCCGGGCGCGAAGTCGGCGTCCGTGAGGAGCCGGTGGGTGACGTGGACGGTGGTCTCGGTGATGCCGTACATGTTGACCAGCTCGGGCGACGCGGTGCCGTGCCGCTCGACCCAGCCGCGCAGCCGCCCGAGGTCGAGCGCCTCGCCGCCGAAGATGATCCGGCGCAGGGAGGTGACCGGCTCGTCCGCGTGCCGGTCGGCCTCGATGAACCGGTGGAACGCCGACGGGGTCTGGTTGAGCACCGTCACCCCGCGCTCACGGACGAGGCGGTGGAAGTCGACGGGTGAGCGGGTGAGCGCGTACTCCGGGACGAGCAGCTCGCCGCCGTGCGTCAGGGCGCCCCACAGCTCCCAGACCGCGAAGTCGAAGGAGAAGGAGTGGAACTGGACCCACACGTCGGACGGCCCGAAGCCCATGTCGGGCCGCGTGTTCGCGAGCAGCGTCACCACGCTGGAGTGCGGCACGGCGACGCCCTTGGGGCGCCCGGTCGACCCGGAGGTGTAGATCACGTAGGCGGGGTCGTGCCACGTGGCGTCGGGTCCGGCCGTCTCGTCGGCGGCCTCGGGCAGCTCCTCGCCGCGCACGAGCACGCGCGCCGGTACGCCGGCCTTGGCCAGGAGTCCGGTGAACCGGTCCCGCTGCTCGCGTTCGACGAGCACGACCTGCGGGGCCGCGTCGGTCAGGATGTACTCCAGGCGTTCGTCCGGGTAGGCCAGGTCGAGCGGTACGTACGCGCCGCCCGCGGCGACGATCGCGACCAGGGCGACGACCTGTTCGAGCGAGCGGGGCACGGCGACGGCGACCCGCTTGCCGGGGCCGGCCCCGGCCGCGCGCAGCACCGACGCCAACGCGGCGGCGTCGGCCGCCAGTTCGCCGTACGTCAACGACCGCGTGGTCCCGTCGAGGGCGCACTGGGTGACGGCCGTGGCGGCCGGGTCGCGGCGGGCGGCGGCGTCGAACAGTGCGCCCAGGGTGGTGTGGGTGACGGGCGCGGGGCGCCGGGCGTCCTCGGGCACCACCTCTGTGACCAGGGCGTCCTGCCGGGTGAGCAGGCCGGTGAGGGTCTCGGTGAACGTCCGCAGGATCTCCTGGGCGGCCGTCTCCCGCAGGAGTTCACCGTCGTAGATGAGGTTGAAGCGCGGCCTGCCGTCGGCCGTGCGCTCCACGACCAGGGTCAGCGGGTAGTGCGGGGCGCCTTCGTTGACGATGTCGGTGACGGCGAGTTCGGCGTCGGGCGTGCGCAGGTCGGTGACGTCGGTCGCCACGTCGAACACCACCAGGGTGTCGAAGAGGTTGCCCGCGCCGGCCCGGCGGCCGATGCGTGCCAGCGAGACGTGCTGGTGGGGCAGGACCGCGCTCTGGTGTGCGCGCACCGAGGCGAGCAGGTCGCGTGCGGTGGTGCCGGTCGTCCAGCGGGCGCGCACGGGGACCGTGTTGATGAACAGGCCCACCATGTCGCCGATGCCGGGCACGTCCGCGTCGCGGCCGGACACCGTGGAGCCGAAGACGACGTCCGTGCCGCGCAGGATGCCGCCGAGCGTCACCGCCCAGGCGCTGTGCACGGCGACGCTGAGCGGGACACCGGCCGCGCGTACGGCCGCGTCGATGTCGTCGGCGGGCTCCACGGCGGTGTCGGCGAACCGGTCGGAGGGGGTGTGGCCCTCGGCGACCAGGGAGGGTCCGGGCAGTTCGGCGAGTTCCTCGCCCCAGACCCGGTCGCTCTCTTCGTCGTCGCGTCCGGCGAGCCACTTCACGTAGTCGGGGAAGCCGCGCAGCGCGTACACGCTGCCCGGCGCGTGGTATTCGGCGAGGAGCGCGCGGAGCATCGGCGGCACCGACCAGCCGTCGGCGATGATGTGATGCACGGTCTGCACCAGGACGTTCCTGCCGGCTCCCGCGCGGATCAGCGTGTACCGCATCAGCGGGCCTGTGGCCAGGTCGAACCCGGCGCGGCGGTCGTTCTCTGCGTACGCGCGTATCTCGTCGTCGGTGATGCCGGGGCGCTCCAGCGTGGTGAAGGGCGCCTGGACCCCGCCGTCGAGTACGGAGACGACGCGGCCGTCGGCCAGGGCCACGAAGCGGGCGGCCAGGTTCGGGTAGAGCGTGAGCAGCCGGGTGGCCGCGGCGGCGAGCCGGTCGGCGTCCACCTCGCCGTCCGGTGTGCCGAGCGTGAGGAGCTGCTGCTCGACGTAAGCGCCCGCCGATTCGTCGTCGAAGACGGAGTGGAAGTACAGGCCTTCCTGGAGCGGCGTCAGCGGCAGGATGTCCCGCAGGGCGGGCCCGTCCAGGTCGTCGACGTCGGCCTGGGTGAGGGGTACGAGGGGAAAGTCGCTGGGGGTGTGACCGCCCTGGTCGAGCGTGGCGAGGGCGGCCAGGGTCTCGCGGAAGTAGCCGCCGAGGACCGTGATGTCGTCGTCGGTGAACATGCCGTCGGGCCAGGAGACGGTGGTGACCAGTTCGTACTCGCCGCCGTCCGCACCGGGTTCGGCGATCGCGTTGAACTCCAGGGCGCGCGGCAGCCGCATCCTCGGGTCGCGCTTCTCGCCCAACTGCCCGGTGGGACCCGTGAGCTGCCACTCCCCCGAGGCGCCCGCGTCGAAGCGGCCCAGGTAGTTGAAGAGCACCTGCGGTGCGGGCGTGCCGAAGCCGGCCCCGTGGAGGTACCGCAGGGCGCCGTGGGAGAGACCGTTGGCGGGCACGCGGGCGAGGTCTTCCTTGACCGCCTTGAGCGCGGCCGCCAGGTACGCGGGCGCGCGGAAGTCGTCCGTCGCGCCGGGGTCCACGGTCACAGGGAACAGCGTGGTGAACCAGCCCACGGTCCGTGAGAGCTCCGGCTCGAAGCCCGCGGCGTCGGCCACGAACCGCCCTTCGCGGCCGTGCCCCTCCAGTTCGATGTGTGCGAACGTCTGGTCCTGGCCGAGGTCGCGGCGCCACCGGGCGAGGGTGACGGCCAGCGCGGTGAGCAGGACGTCGTTGACGCCCGCGTGGAACTTCGCGGGGATCTCGCCGAGGAGTGCCGCGGTGACCTCGGGGCCCACGGAGACGGTACGCAGCCGCTCGCTCGCGACGGTGTCGGCGCCGGTCAGCGGGCGCCTGCCCAGCGGCTCGTCCGCGCCGGGCAGGGGGCGGAGCCAGTGGTCGCGGTCCGCGTCGAACGGGGCGCGTTCGAGGAGCTGCGTCCAGCGCCGGAACGACGTGGTGACCGGGGGCAGTTCGACCGTCTCGCCCGCGGTGACCTGCCGCCACGCCGTGGCCAGGTCCTCCATCAGGACCCGCCAGGAGACACCGTCGACGACCACGTGGTGCACGACCACGACGAGTTCACGGGCCGCGCGGCGCCAGACGGCGCGGAGCATCACGCCGCCCTCCGGGTCGAGCCCCTCGGTGGCGAGCTCGACGCACTCCTCCAGCGGCAGGCCGCTCTCCTGCCAGCTCGCCGTGGCCCGTTCCGCGGACGGGATGACGAAGCTCCAGCGCTCGCCGCGCACCAGTTCGGCGCGGAGCATGTCGTGGCGGCGGACGACCGCGGCGAGGATGTCGTCGAGGGCGTTCGCCGTGAGGTCCGCGGGGGTGTTCAGGACCACCGACTGCACGAAGCCGTCGATCGCGTCCGTGGTCTCACCGAGCCACTGCACGACGGGCGATCCGATGACGGGGCCTGTCGCGACGTCGCCGTGGTCGACCGTGGCGACGTCCTCGCGGCTCGCCACGGCCGCGAGGGCGCCGACGACGCCGTGGGTGAAGATCTGCCGGGCGGTGACGTAGAGACCCGCCTCGCGCAACGCGCTGAGCAGCGAGATGGCCAGGATGCTGTCGCCGCCGAGTGCGAAGAAGTCCTGGTCGACGCCGACTTCGTCCAGTTGGAGCAGTTCCGCGACCACCGCGCAGACCACGCGTTCGTTCTCGGTGGACGGGGGTGCGAGCGCGGCCGTTCCGGTGACCGGCTCGGGCAGGGCGCGCCGGTCGACCTTGCCGTTGGCGGTGAGCGGGAACTCCGGTACGACGACGACGTGAGCGGGCACCATGTACTCGACCATGTGCTCGGCGGCCCATGCCTTGACCGCGTCCGCCCGCAGGTCCTCGCTCCCGGCGGCCGGGATCACGTACCCCACGAGGTAGGTGCCGCCCGCCGCGTTCTTCTTGGCGACGACGCAGGTGTGCCGTACCGCGGGGTGTTCGGCGAGGCCGACCTCGACGTCCTCGATCTCCAGGCGCATGCCGCGGATCTTGATCTGGTTGTCGGCCCGGCCGAGGAAGTCGAGGGAACCGTCGGGGGCGAACCGGGCGAGGTCACCGGTGCGGTAGAGCCGGGAGCCGTCGTCGGCGAAGGGGTTGGCCACGAACCGGGAGGCCGTCAGGCCGGGCGCGTTGACGTAACCGCGCCCCAGCAGGAGGCCGCCCGCGTACAGCTCGCCGCCGACCCCGACCGGGACCGGGCGCAGCTCGTCGTCGAGTACGTACAGCTGCGTGTTGGGGTTGGCCCTGCCGATCGAGGTCGACAGGCGTTCCGCCGCGCCGCGGTAGATGACGTGGGAGACGCCGATGGTCGTCTCCGCGGGGCCGTAGCCGTGGTACATCGGTATGTCGAGGCGGGTGCGGAACCGGTCGTACAGCTCCGAGGTGAGGACCTCGCCGCCGCACCACACGTGCCGCAGGCTGCCGAGCGCGTCGGAGTCTCCGGCGATCTCCAGGAGTACGTCCAGCATCGACGACACGAGGTACGTGAACGTGACGCGCTGCTCGGCGATGACGGCGAGGAGATGGTGCGGGTCGCGCTCGCCGCCGGGCCGCAGGACCACGAGCCTGCCGCCGCTGACCAGGGGCAGGAAGATCTCGTTGATGGAGATGTCGAAGGAGAGCGGCGCCTTGAACAGCGAGGCGTCGTCGGGGCCGAAGCGGAGGATCTCGTCGACCTGCCAGAGCAGGCGCTCGCTGATCGCCTCGTGCCGGATCATGGCGCCCTTGGGGCGTCCGGTCGAGCCCGACGTGAAGATGACGTAGGCGAGGGAGTCGCCGGGGGCGGTGATCCCGGTCTCCTCGGTGGGGTGGTCGCCGAACCGCCAGTCGCCGAGGTCGACGGCCACGGCTTCCGGTTCGTCGGGGGCGTGCTCGCCCGAGGAGTTGAGCTGGAGGACGACGCGGGCGTCCTCGATGACGACGGCGCGGCGCGCGGCGGGCCACAGCGGGTCGAGCGGGACGAACGCGCAGCCCGCCTGGAGGACGCCGAGGAGCCCGATCACCATGTCGGCCGAGCGGCCGAGGGAGATGCCGACGACCTGCTCGGCGGTGAGCCCGCGCGCGATCAGGTGGTGGGCGAGCTGGGCGGAGCGCTCGGCCGCCTGGCGGTACGTCAGGGACCGGTGCTCGTCGACGACGGCGATGGCGTCGGGCCTGGTCCGCGCCTGCTCGCGGAACATCTCGACGATGGTCGGGCGGACCCGCTCGGCGTCGGTGTCGTTCCACTCGGCGAGGGCGGCGAGCCTGGCCGCGGGGCCGGACGGGCCGATGGTGCCGAGGGTCCTGTCGGGGAAGTCGGCCAGGTCGTCGAGGGCGAGCTGCGCGTCGGCGAGGTCGACGCCCTCGGGGACGCCGATGCTCCGGTCGCCGTCACCGACCGCCCAGTCACCGACCGCCCCGTCACCGACCGTCCAGTCACCGGCCCCGGTACCTCCGTTGCCGGCCCAGGCCAGGACGTCGGCGAAGAGGGTGCCGGGAGTGAGGTCGATGCCGTCGGGAGAGAGACCCGTCGCCCAGTACGACAGGGCTATCGCGCACGCTTCGGCGATGGCCCGGTCGGAGTGGTCACCGGTCCGCCGGCGCACCGCCGCCAGACGCTCGGGGGCAAGCAGTACGAGGCGAGCGCTCGGTTCGGTCATCGAAGACTCAGCGTCCTTCCACAGCATAGAAGTTAGGTTAACCTAACTTAGGATCACCTAACACCCCTGGTGAGGGCGCGTTCGACCACACTGCCCGGCCGGGGCTAGCTGCCCTCACGCCAGGCCCGCCACAGCCGGGCGTAACGGCCGCCCAGGGCCACGAGGTCGTCGTGCGTGCCCTGCTCCACCACGCGGCCCGCGTCGAGGACGGCGATCCGGTCCGCGGCCATCGCCTGCGTCAGCCGGTGGGCCACGAACAGCGTGGTGCGCCCCACGCACGCTGCGAGCACCGCACGTTCCAGCTCCGCGGCGCCCTCGCTGCCCGCCTCCGCGGTCGACTCGTCGAGCACCACCACCGGCGCCCGGCCGAGCACCAGCCTGGCCAGGGCGATCTGGGCGACCTTGGTGACGTCCAGGCGTTCACCGCCCTCGCCGACCATGGTGTTCAGCCCCTCGGGCAGCGCCTCGACCCAGTCCCCGGCGCCGACGGTGCGCAACGCGTCCATCAGTTCGGCGTCGGCCGCGTCCGGCGCGGCCAGGCGCAGGTCGTCCGCGAGCGGCCCGGAGAACACGTGCGTCTCCTGCGTCAGGATGCTCACCAAAGCCCGCGCCGCGGCCTCGTCCAGCTCCGCCAGGTCCTGCGACCCGATGCGCACGGAACCGGCCTGCGGGGTGCCGATGCCCGCGATCAGCGCGGCAAGGGTCGACTTCCCGGCCCCCGTCGCGCCCACCAGGGCGAGCGAACCGCCTGCCGGGATCGTCAGGCCGACGTCCTTGAGGACCGGCTCGTCGGTGTCCGGATAGCTGAACGTCAGCCCCTCGACCGTCACCGGGTACGCCAGGGCCTTCGCCGGCTCCACGGACGCGTCGCCCACGAGCCGGTCCTCCGCGGACTCCCCCAGCACGCCGACGAGCCGGGTCAGGCTGGCGCCCGACTTCTGCGCCTCGTCGAAGGTGAACATGATGGCGCCCAGCGGCGTGAAGAGCCGGTGGAACATCAGCGGCGCCGCCGACACCTCGCCCAGGGTGGCCGCGTCGGCCTCCAACAGGGCATATCCCACTACGAGGATGAGGACGAGGCCGATGAACTCGGCCCGGTTCTCCCTGCCGACGAACCGTCCGAAGAACCGGAACACGTCGACACCGAGGTCCCGCACCCGCCACGACTCCTGGGTGACCTTCTCGCGGAAGGCGCCCTCCAGGCGGTACGCCCGTACCGTGTCGATCCCGTCCAGACCGCTGATCAGCGCCTGCGCCCGGTCGGCCTGGGCCACCCGCTGCTTGCGGTAGAGCGGGGCGGAGCGGGGCAGGTACCAGCGCAGGGCGAAACCGTACGCGGGCAGCGCGGCGGCGCCCGCGAGGCCGAGCCGCCAGTCCAGGCCGAACATGCCGAACGTGGCGATGACGACGAGCACCCCCGCGGAGAACACCGTGGGGATGGCCGTACGGATGCCCTTGGACAGGACGGCCACGTCGTCGCCGACCCGGGAGAGGACATCCCCCCGGCCGACCTGCTCTATCCGCGCGCTCGGCATCCCGAGCACCGCGCGGACGGCGCCTTCCCGCAGCCGCGCGAGCAGGTCGGCGCCGAGCCGTCCGATCAGGTACGTCGACACGGCGGTGGCCGCCGCGCCGAGCAGCGCGGCGGAGCCGAGCAGGACCGCGATCGTGACCAGGACCGAGCGCGACTCGCCCTCGACCACCGCGTCGACCACCCGGCCGAGCAGCAGTACGGGGAGCACTTGGAGCGCCGCCCCGGCCACCGTGGTGAGCACGGTGGCCGCGGTCAGCCACGGCATCCGGCGGCAGTGCGTCCCGACCCAGCGGCTCGCCTCGCGTCCGCCCGCCGTGCGCAGGGTCGCCGGGGCGACGCGCGTGTCCGTGATGCTCACACTCAGTCGACCGACTTCACGAGCTCGTCGATGGCGTACGGCAGGGAGAGCGCGGTGCCCTGGGACATGGCCGCGCCGACCGCCGGGCCCTCACTGTCGAGCAGGTAGGAGACCTTGCCCTTCTTGACGGCGTCGAGGTTGGCGAAGAGCTTGTCCTTCTTGATCGCCTTCGTGTCCGCGGCGTCGTTGATGACGATGACGCGGTCGACGTCGACCAGATCGATGCGCTCGGGCGAGAGTTCGGTGGAGAACTTGCCGCCGGCGATCTTGTCGATCTTCGTCTGGTACTTGAAGCCCATGCCCGTCAGGAGCCGTCCGCGCACGTCGGTGGAGGTGAAGGGGTTCACGGAGTCCTTGTACCAGGACAGCGCCACGGCGGTCTGGTCCGCGAACTTCGGGTGCGCCTTCTTGGCCGCGGCGAGCTTGTCCTCGACGCCCTGGACGAGGTCCTTGCCCTTGTCCTCCTGGCCGAGCGCCTTGGCGATGTGCACCACGTTGTCCTGCCAGGGGGCGCTGAACAGCTCCTTCTCGCCCTTGGTGCGGCCGACCGTCGGAGCGATCTTGGAGAGCTTGTCGTAGCCCGCCTTGTCGATCTCGGAGTAGACCGCGACGATCAGATCGGGCCGCAGGGCGGCGATCTTCTCGTAGTTGGGACCGGAGTCACCGTTCGCCATGACGACCTCGGGCTTGGTGTCGCCCCACTTGTCCTTCACCCAGGGCCACTGGGTGTTGATGTCGGGGGACTTGCCCGCGGGGTTCGGGTACTGGTCGACCATGCCGACCGGCTTGGTGCCGAGCGCGAGGACGGCCTGGTCGTCCGTGTAGCCCACGGTGACGACCCGCTTCGGCGCCTCGGTGACCTTCGTGGTTCCGAACGCGTGCTCCACGCTGACGGGGAACGAGCCGCCCGAGGCGGCGGCCGGCGCCTTGTCACCCTCCTTGTCCCCCGAGTCGGAGCCGCACCCGGCGAGGAGACCGACGCCGAGGGTCGCGGCGGTCACGGTCGCCGCCAGTCGCCGCCACGGCTTCGTGAGCGTCGTTCGATGGAGGAGCATCCGGAATCCCTTGCTTTCGCGCTGTCCGCTACGCCCCGAGTAAGGGCAGCCAACCTTAACCCGAGGTGATGAGGTTAGCCTAGCCTTACTCTCTCATTCCGGGGGCGGGCCGGTCGAGTTGTCCGTGGTGAACCGTCGCGGTGACGTGGCGGCTCAGTCGAGTTGTACGTGTGTACGGCCGATCGGCACGATGAGCGGGCGGTCGCCCACCGGGTCGTCGACCACCCTGGCGCGCAGCCCGAAGGCCTCTTCGAGCAGCTCCGCGGTGATGACGTCGCGCGGGTGCCCCTGCGCCAGGATCGCCCCCTCGCGCATCACGACGAGGTTGTCGCTGTAGCGCGTGGCGAGGTTGAGGTCGTGCAGCACCATGACCACCGTGCGGCCCGACTCGTGCAGGTCGTCCACCAGGTCGAGCACGTCGATGGCGTGCGCCAGGTCCAGATAGGTCGTCGGCTCGTCGAGGAGCAGCAGATCGGTGCCCTGGGCCAGGGTCATCGAGATCCAGACGCGCTGTCGCTGACCGCCGGAGAGCGAGTCGACGGGGCGGTCCGCGAGGTCGGCGACCCCGGTCATGGCCAGGGCCTTCGCCACGACGTCCGCGTCGTCCGAGGACCACTGCCGCAGCCAGCTCTGGTGCGGGTGGCGGCCCCTGGCGACCAGGTCGGCCACCGTGAGCCCCTCCGGCGCGACCGGGGCCTGCGGCAGCAGCCCGAGCTTCTTCGCGACGGTCCTGGTCTTGAGCCGGGCGATGTCCTCGCCGTCCAGGACGACCGTGCCCGCGGTCGGTTTGAGCAGCCGCGTCAGGGTGCGCAACAGGGTCGATTTGCCGCAGCCGTTGGGGCCGATGATCGTGGTGATCACTCCGGGCGGGATCGTCACGTCGAGGCCGTCGATGACGTCACGGCCGCCGTATCCGACCGTGACGCCTCTGGCGGCGAGCCGTGGGACGTCGGCGGCCACGGCGTCGACGGCGGGCCCGGAATCGACGGCGGGCCCGGGGCCGGCCCCGGCTTCGGAGTCGGTCCCGGCTTCGGCCCGGGAAGCGACCCCGGTTTCGGCCTCGGTGATGTACTGAGCGGCCACGAGCCCCCCTGTATTAGGTATGGCTGTATTAGGTATGGCTAACCTTGCCATTATCTTCTGAGGTTCGCCCGCACCAACAGGTAGACGAGGAACGGCCCGCCGATCGCGGCGGTCACCACGCCGACCGGCAGCGTGATCGGCAGCGCCGTACGGGCGGTCAGGTCGGCGCCGATCAGGAGCAGCGCCCCGACCAGGCCCGAAGCCGCCAACGGCGGGGTGGGGCAGCGCGCCAGACGCATCGCCACCTGCGGCGCGACCAGCGCGACGAAGGGCACGGGGCCGGCCGCGCTCACCGCGACGGCGGCGAGGAGAACGGCGCAGAGCAGCAGGACCGCCCGCACCCGTGAGTACCGTACGCCGAGGCCGGCGGCGACGTCGTCGCCCAGGTGCAGGGGCTTGAACTGGAACGCGACGGCCGTCACGATCGCCAGGAGAGCGAGCGAGCACCACAGCGCCACCCACACCTCGTCCCAGGACCGGTTGTCCAGCGAGCCGACCAGCCAGGCCTGCGCGCGGGCCACGTCGCGGATGTCGGCCATGACGAGGAGCCAGGTCGTGATCGCCTGCATCACGGCGCTCACCGAGATGCCGATGAGGATGAGCCGGAATCCGTCGATCCCGCGCCGCCAGGCCATGAAGTAGACCAGCAGGCCCGTGCCGAGGCCGCCCGCGAGCGCCGCCGCGGAGAGCCCCACGGAGCTGACGACCGCCGCGGTGGCCCCGCCCGACACCGTCACGAGGCAGACGGCGACCGCGCTCGCGCCGCCGGTGACGCCCAGAATGTCCGGGCTGGCCAGGGGGTTGCGGGCGATGGACTGGGTGAGCGCCCCGGAGACACCGAGCGCGACGCCCACGACGAGCCCGGCCATGGCCCGCGGCATCCGCAGGTCCATGACCACGAACTCGTCGACCTGCTCGCCCCTGCCGACGATCGTGGCCATCACCCGGGAGAGACCGATGGGGAAGTCGCCGATGCTGATGGAGAGGCAGAACACCAGGAAGGTCGCCGCCGCGAGGAGCAGCGTGACGAGGAGGACGTAGGGCCGCCAGACGAACGACACCGGGCCGAACCGCACGCCCGGCGTCACCGATGACTTCACGCCCGTACCGCCCATACCCGTACTCACGTCCGTCTCGTTCACGCGTTCCCGTGTCTCGTTCATGCGCTCTTGAACTTTCCGCGCCAGACCAGGGCCGCGAAGAACGGGGCGCCCAGGAGGGCGACGACGACTCCGGCGTCGAGCTCGCCGGGGCGCACCACCAGGCGCCCCACGATGTCGCAGACCAGCAGGACGACGGCGCCGAGCAGACCCGCGTACGGCACGAGCCAGCGGTAGTCGGGGCCCGTCAGGTACCGGGCCACGTGGGCGACCATGAGGCCGACGAAGGCGATGGGGCCGCACGCCGCGGTGGCCGCTCCCGCGAGCAGGGTGATGGCGACGATGCCGACGGTCCGGCTCAGCGCGATGTTCACGCCGAGTCCGCGCGCCACGTCCTCGCCCAGGTTGAGCAGGTTGAGGGCGGGCAGCGTGGTGAGGGCGAGGACGAGCCCCGCGAAGATGAAGCCGGTCACCGGCCAGATGACGTCGAACGTCACGCCGGTCACGGAGCCCGCGTTCCAGAACCGCAGCGCGTTGAGCGACTTCTGGTCGGAGAGCGCGACCGCGGTGGTCATCGCCGCGAGGAACACGGTGATGCCCTGCCCGGCCAGCGCGAGCGTCAGCGGGTTCCCCGCCCCGCGGCCGATGCTCGCGAGGCCGAACACGACGACCCCGGCGACCGCCGCCCCCAGGAAGGCGAACCAGACGTACTGGAAGGGGTTGGAGAACCCGAACACCGCGGTCACGAAGACGACGGCGAACGACGCCCCCGCGTTCACGCCGAGCAGTCCGGTGTCCGCGATGGGGTTGCGCGTGTAGCCCTGGATCAGGGCTCCGCCGACCCCGAGGGCGATGCCCGCCACGATCGCCAGCACCGTCCGGGGCACGCGGACGGTCTCCACGATGAGCCTGATCTCGGTGAGCCGCCGGTCGGTGTCCGGCTCGGCGAAGAGCCCGTGCCACACCTCACCGGGGGTCAGCGCTCGCGCGCCGACGGCCAGCGACACCGCCGCCGCGACGACGAGGAGCACGGCGAGCGCGCCGAGCCCCGCAAGCCGCCGCCGTCGGCCTCCCGTTGTGCCCCCGGCCGTGGCCGCGGGGCGCTTCACCGCAGTCGTGCTCATGACGACGTACGTTATCGGGTGGTGCTGCCGGTGCCGTCGGCGACCGCCGTGGCCCCGTCGGAGGCGGGCGCGGCACGCCGGTCGAGCACCGAGTCCAGTATCTCGCCGACCCGGATCGCGATGTTGGACAGCAGGGACGAGGTGATGCCGTGGGTGTGCTCGGTGCCGCCCTGGAGGTAGATGCCGCAGGCCAGTTCGGGGTCGGTCGTCACGCGGTAGTCGCGCTCGACGCGGACGCGGCCCGCCTCGTCGCGCAGGCAGCGGTCGGCGACGTCGCCGAGCAGGCCGAGCGGGTCGGCGGGGCTGTAGCCGGTGGCGCACACCACGACGTCGGCGTCGAGGTGGGTCTCCTCGCCCGTGACGAGGGACGTCACGGTGGCGCGGACCGTGTCCTGCGCCTCCTTGACCTCGGAGAGCCGGGAGACGTTGAGGAAGCGCAGCCGCTCGGTGCCGAGGACCTTCTCCTGGTACATCTGCCGGTACAGGTCGTCGATCAGGTCGATGTCCACCACGGAGTAGTTGGTGTTCCCGTGGTAGTCCATCAGCCGGCTCTTCACGCCCTCCGGAGCGGCGTAGTACTCGTCGACCGCCCCCGGGTCGAAGATCCGGTTGGCGAAGCTGCTGTCGTCGGCGGGGCTGTAGCCGTAGCGCGAGAAGACGGCGCAGATCTCGGCCTCGGGGAAGCGGCGGTGCAGGTAGGCCACGTTCTCCGCGGCGCTCTGCCCGGCGCCCACGACGACGAACCGCGTGGGGTTCGTGCCCTCGATCTCGTCGACCTTCATGAGCAGTTCGGAGTTGTGCCAGACGCGGTCGCCGCGCTCGACACCCTCCGGCACGAGGGGACGCAGGCCGGTGCCGATGACCAGGTTGCGGGCGCGGTGGACCGCGAGGCCCTCCGCCGACCGGACCGTCACGTCGAGGAACTCGACGGCTCCGTCGCGGACGTGCGGCGTGACGCCGACGACCTCGTGGCCGTAGGAGACCATGTCGTCGACCTTGGCCGCGGCCCACTCGAGGTAGTCGTGGAACTCCACGCGCAGCGGGAAGAGGTTCTTGTGGTTGATGAAGTCGGTCAGCCGCCCCTTGGCCTTCAGGTAGCAGAGGAAGCTGAACTCGCTCGTGGGGTTCCGCTGCGTCACCAGGTCCTTCAGGAAGGACACCTGCATGGTCGCGTCGTCGATGAGCATGCCGCGGTGCCAGCCGAAGCGCGGCTGCTGCTCGAAGAAGTGAGCGGTGACCGCCTCCTGCCTGCCGACGCCTGCGTTGTGCTCGTTGAGCGCGATCGCCATGGCCACATTGGACGGTCCGAAACCGATTCCGATGAGGTCGTGGACCAGTGGTGCGTCGTCAGGAAGAACCTGTGACATGTCTCTCCCAATCGTGCGGGGAAGCCGCCTGTCAGGCGTGGGGAAGGTACGTGGAGCGGGCACGCCGACGGAGTGGCGCCACCAAACTTAGGTGAGCCTAAGCTAATCGCATCACCCTGTCGATAGGCAAGGCGAGCGACCGCGAGCGGGCCCCGGTCAACTGCGGCTTCGCGCGCGCTTGTTGCAAACTAAGGTGAGCCTTGCTTAACTTATTACTGGCCAAACCCCTGCCCAGAGGAGGAACCCCCATGCGGGTCGTCATGTTCGGTTACCAGACCTGGGGCCACCGCACCCTGCAAGCCCTGCTGGAGTCCGAGCACGACGTGGTCCTTGTCGTGACGCATCCCAAGAGCGAGCACGCGTACGAGAAGATCTGGAGCGACTCCGTCGCCGACCTCGCCGAGGAGCACGGTGTCCCGGTGCTGATCCGCAACCGGCCCGACGACGAGGAGCTGTTCGCGCGCCTCAAGGAGGCCGACCCGGACATCATCGTGGCCAACAACTGGCGTACGTGGATTCCCCCGCGGATCTTCGGCCTGCCGCGCCACGGCACCCTGAACGTCCACGACTCGCTGCTGCCGAAGTACGCGGGCTTCTCCCCGATCATCTGGGCGATGATCAACGGTGAGTCCGAAGTGGGCGTGACCGCGCACATGATGGACGACGAGCTGGACGCCGGTGACATCGTCCGGCAGGAAGCCGTCCCGGTCGGTCCGACGGACACCGCGACCGACCTCTTCCACAAGACGGTCGACCTGATCGCCCCCGTCACCATCGGCGCGCTCGACCTCATCGCGTCCGGGCGGACGGAGTTCACCAAGCAGGACCGCTCCCAGGCCAGCTTCTTCCACAAGCGCTCCGCCGAGGACATCCGCGTCGACTGGACCTGGCCGGCCGAGGACCTGGAGCGCCTGGTCCGCGCCCAGTCCGCGCCGTACCCCAGCGCCTACGCCTTCCACAAGGGCAAGCGGCTCGAAATCGTCACCGCGGTGGTCTCCGAAGGCCGCTACGGCGGTACGCCCGGCCGCATCTTCTACCGCGAGGGCGACGGCGTGGTGGTCGTCGCCGGAGCCGACGCCCGCACCGGCCGCAACCACGGCCTGGCCATCACGCGCGTACGGACCGAGGACGGCCGGGAGCTGCCCGCCACGGAGTACTTCACCTCCATGGGCGGCTACCTCACCAGCCGCCCCTGAGCCTCCGCCTCCGACACCGTGCCCGCGGCCCGGCTCACCCCGCCGCCGCGAGCACCAGCGGAAGGACCTGGCCGGCGCCCGCTCTGCGCAGCAGGCGGGCGGCGACCGCCAGGGTCCAGCCGGAGTCCGTGCTGTCGTCCACGAGCAGCACGGGCCCCGGAGCGGCGGCCAGGGCATCGGCGAGCTCGTCGGAGACGGCGAAGGCACCGGACAGGGCTCTGAGACGCTGGGCGGAATTGCTGCGGCGGGCCGCGTGCGCGCCCTGTGCCCCGGTGTACGTCAGCGTGCCCAGGAAGGGCAGGCGGCCGACGGACGCGATGCCCTGGGCGAGCGAACCGACCAGTTGCGGCCGGGACATCGACGGCACGGCGACGACGCCCACCGGCCGCGCCGGAGCGTCATCGGCCCCCGAGGCCCATCCCCCGCCGGAGCGCGCCCAGTCGGCGAGGACGTCCACCGCCGCGCGCAGGACGTCGTCAGGGACAGGGCCGTCAGACGCGTTCTCCGCGAGCAGCGGCCGCAGGCGGTTGCCCCAGCCGATGTCCGAGAGCCGTCCGATGGCACGTCCGGTGGAGCACTGCTCCTTCGCCGGGATGCGCCCCTTGAGATCGACGCCGAGGGCGGGCATGCCCGTCGGCCACATGCGGCGCGGCTCGACCTCCACGCCAGGGCGGTCCAGCTCCTTGGCCGCCCCCGTCAGCGTCTCGGCCGACACGGCCGAATCCGCCCACGGGCCCGCGCAGTTGTCGCAGCGGCCGCAGGGAACCGCCCCCTCGTCGTCGAGCTGCCGGCGCAGGAACTCCATGCGGCACTCGGTCGTGCTCACGTAGTCCCGCATGGCCTGCTGCTCGGCCGCCCGCTGCTTCGCCACCCAGGCATAGCGCTCGGCGTCGTACATCCAGTCGGCGCCCGTGGCCGTCCAGCCGCCCTTGACCCGCTTGACCGCGCCGTCGACGTCGAGAACCTTCAGCATGGTCTCCAGGCGGGTGCGCCTGAGGTCCACCGACGCCTCCAGGGCCGGTACGGACAGCGGTCTGCCCGCGTCCGCGAGGGCCGCGAGGGTCTGCCGCACCTGCGTCTCGGGCGGGAAGGCCGTATCGGCGAAGTAGCGCCAGATGGCCTCGTCCTCCTTGCCGGGCAGGAGCAGTACGTCGGCGTGCTCGACGCCGCGGCCCGCGCGCCCGACCTGCTGGTAGTACGCGATCGGCGAGGACGGCGAACCGAGGTGGACCACGAAGCCCAGGTCCGGCTTGTCGAAGCCCATGCCGAGCGCCGACGTCGCGACCAGCGCCTTGACGCGGTTCTCCTGGAGGTCGGTCTCGGCCTGGAGCCGGTCGGCGTTCTCCGTGCGCCCCGTGTAGGAGGCCACGTCGAAGCCGCGCTGCCGCAGGAAGGCGGTGGCCTCCTCGGCCGCGGCCACCGTGAGCGCGTAGATGATCCCGGAACCCTTCAGCTCCGACAGGTGCTCGGCCAGCCAGCCCAGGCGGTGCGCGGCGTCCGGCAGCCGGACCACGCCGAGGCGCAGGCTCTCCCTCTCCAGCGTGCCGCGCAGCACCAGGGCCTCGCCCGCGCCCGTGCCGAGCTGCTCGGCCACGTCCGCGGTCACCCGTGCGTTCGCCGTCGCGGTGGTGGCGAGCACCGGGACGCCCTCCGACAGCTCGGCGAGCATCGCGCGCAGCCGGCGGTAGTCGGGGCGGAAGTCATGGCCCCAGTCGGAGATGCAGTGCGCCTCGTCGACCACGAGCAGACCGGTCGTGGCCGCGAGCTCGGGGAGCACCTGCTCGCGGAAGTCCACCGAGTTGAGCCGCTCGGGGCTGACCAGGAGGACGTCGGTCTCGCCGCGCTCGACCTCTCCGTAGATGGTCCCCCACTCCTCGGGGTTGGCGGAGTTGATGGTCCTGGCCTGGATTCCGGCCCGCGCCGCCGATTCCACCTGGTTGCGCATGAGCGCGAGCAGCGGCGAGATGATCACCGTGGGGCCCGCGCCGCGGCGGCGCAGCAGGGCGGTCGCGACGAAGTACACCGCCGACTTGCCCCAGCCGGTGCGCTGCACCACCAGGGCGCGTCTGCGCTCCTTCACCAGGGCGGTCACGGCCTGCCACTGGTCCTCGCGCAGCCGCGCCGCACCGCTCGGGTCGCCGACGAGATCGGCGAGGATTGCATCGGCTTCGGCGCGGAGCTCCAGATCGTCCATGCCCCCATGCAACCCGATGCCACTGACAATCGGCCACTTCACCGCCGCCGCCCGCCCGGACCTCGGTGATCACGGGCCGTCCGTACGGGGGCGGCGGGCCTCTGAACACGGCTCTGTACACAACCGCGGTGAGCGTCGAGGGCCGTGAAGTGGGGAAGGATATACACGACGCATCGTCCGATACCGGCGTGCGGCCCCAATTGTTCATTGCCGCGAGCCGGTGCGGCGGGAAGAATTGGAACCGCTCCCCCGCGCGGTCCGCGACCCGCGGAAGCCATGTCGTGGCGCGCTCCCGCAGACCCATCCCGCCCTCCGTGCGGGCGCAGCCGAAGGGAGGACCGTGACCTTCGGATTCGCCTCGTTCGAGGAGACGCACAGGGCCGATGAGACGCCCGGGGCCAAGAAGGCGCGTGAGGCGTCCGAGCTCCCGGGCGCCTGGCTGCCCTCCACCGCGGCCGAGATGCCCGTCGACTCCGCGCACCGGCTGGCCCGCATGCTCGAACCGGAGGAGTGGGCCGCCGCGGGCATCCCGCTGCTGCGCAATCCGCGCGAGGTCGTGAACGGCCTGCACTTCCGGCACCGGCCCGGCCCCGCGACGGCGGTCGTGGCCGTGCTCGACGCCGACGAACGGCTCTGTGCGAGCGCCTCGTTCACCCGGCGCGCGACGGCGACCGACGGCTGGGTCTTCCGCAACGCACTGCTGTCGCAGTTGCGCCGGGTCATCCCGCACGACCTGCGGCGCCGCACCCCGGTGCGCACGGCCGTGCTGCTCTACTGCCGTGACGGCGACGCGCGTTGGACCCCGGAGGACGGTGCCTGGATGTGGGGCCTACGGGACGCCTGCACACTGCACGGACTGCGCTGCGGGGCCTACATCACCCTGACCCGCGACGGCTGGCAGGTGTTCGGCGAGGGACGCGGCGGCCGCCGACCCAGCGCCGGTTCGCGCCCCGAGCCCCTGACCGGAGCCGATCCTCCGGCGAACCGCACCGGAGGCGCGGCGTCGGAGATGCTCCGCCGGACGGCGGCACGCTGAGGCCACGCCACGTACGACAGCGTTCGTACGCGGTGGCCGCGGGGGCCGACGGCCGGTGTGCGGACACGGCAAGGCCGCGCCGAACGGCACGTGGTCACGTACCGGTCAGCGCGGACTCCGCAGCGGACCGCGGCGGCCGGGCGTGAGCGTCAGACGCCCGCGCCCAGCGTCGAGTTGATCCGCTGCGGGTCCCCGCACACGATCAGCAGGACGCCTGCCCGGGTGACGGCCTCGGGGAGCGCGGCGAGCGCGCTCTCCTCGCCGCCGTTGACGGCGACGACGACCACGGGCCGGGCCGCGGCACGGTCGAGGGCGGCGGCGTCCGCGTAGAAGACGTCGTCGCCCGCGTCGTGCTGGGCCCAGTAGGCGGCCTCGCCGAAGGACAGCTCGTGCGTGGCCCACGGGTGCGGGTCGCCGGTGGTGATCACCAGGACGTCCCCGGGCGCCCGACCGGCGTCCAGGAGCAGGTCGACCGCCTCTTCGGCCGCGTCCAGCGCGCCCTCGGCCGAGGCCGGGATGAGCTGGATCTGCGGGGCCGAAGCGGTGGCACCGTCGGCGGGAGCCGCGGCGGCCACCGGGGCCGCGCTGCTCGTGGCGGGGGCGGGTGCGGGTGCGGCCGGAGCCGGGGCGGCCGGGGCCGCGGGTCCCGGCTTGGCGGCCGCGGCGTGCGGCGCGCGCTGCGCCGACGGCATCGGCCGGGCAGGGCCCGGACGGCCGGGGCGCGGCGGTGCCGCGGGACGCGGACCGGGTACGGGGCGGGGGGTCGGCGCTGTGCGGCCGCTGGCCGGCGTGGCGCTGGGACCCTGGGCACTCTCGGGAATCTGAGGCTCCTCGGGCAGGAGAGGCATGAAGTGTTGTCTATCAAACGCCGACGCGAATCGCGTCGGCGGGTGGCACAAAAGTGCGGCCGGAAGCGCCGGTAAAGGGTCAGAACTCAAAGCCGAGCTGGCCCTCGATTTCCGGAACATTTCCGTCCGCCCAGCTGCGGGCCTTCTTGAGGTGCCGCCACTGGGGCAGCGCATCAAGATACGCCCACGTAAGCCGGTGGTACGGGGTGGGGCCCCGCTCCGCCAGCGCGGCCTTGTGCACCGGCGACGGATAGCCGGCATTGGCCGCGAAACCGAAGTCTGCATGGTCGATGCCCAGTTCGGCCATCATTTTGTCGCGCCGGACCTTGGCGATCACCGAAGCCGCGGCGACGGCCACGCAGGACTGGTCCCCCTTGATCACCGTACGGACCCGCCAGGGAGTTCCGAGGTAGTCGTGCTTGCCGTCGAGGATGATCGCGTCCGGACGGACCGGCAGCCCCTCGAGAGCGCGCACCGCGGCGAGCCGAAGCGCCGCCGTCATGCCCATCTCGTCGATCTCCTCGTGCGAGGCGTGACCGAGGGCGTGCGAGGTGACCCAGCCCTCCAGCTCCTGGGCGAGCGCGGTGCGCCGCTTGGGGCTGATCAGCTTGGAGTCGGTGAGGCCCTCGGGAGGCCTGCGCAGGCCCGTGACCGCCGCGCAGACGGTGACCGGTCCTGCCCACGCACCGCGCCCGACTTCGTCGACACCGGCGACGATCTTCGCTCCGGTGGTGGCGCGCAGGGAGCGCTCGACGGTGTGGGTGGGTGCTTCGTACGGCATGGCGCTAGCAAGCCTACGCCGCCCGGGGCCGCCGGTGACACCCGGCTCCCCGTAAGCCCGCGGAGTGCCTGCGAGAAACCGTCCCGGCGCGGCTCAGCGGCGCAGCAGCGGCACCATCACCTGGTCGATGAACGCCTCGAACTCCTCGTCCGTCCATTCGCTCCCGCACACCTTGGAGCGGTACATCAGCATGGCGGGAATGACGTCGCAGACATAGGCGCCCGTAGCGCCGGAACGGACCTCTCCGCGCTCAATTCCACGCCGTATGACTTCCTTGATCAACTGAACGCCCGGATTCACGACGCCCTCGAAGATCACGTCATGGAAGCGTTCGGCCGTTGTCGTGTCGCATTCGTGAAGCACCGCACGCAGCGCGAATCCGGGGCGTGAATACATCGCCTCCCGCATCCGCCCGCACAGCTCAAGAAGATCGTCCCGGACGCTTCCGAGCTCGGGCACGCTGTCGAGGCGCGGCAGGCCGGCCCGCAGGGCGTGCACCACCAGGTCCTCCTTCGACGGCCAGCGGCGGTAGACCGCCGCCTTGCCCGTCTGCGCGGCCGCGGCCACGCCCTCCATCGTCAGACCGCCCCAGCCGACCGTACTGAGCTGCTCCAGGGCGGCCTCCAGGATCGCCTGCTCCAGGACAGGTCCCCGGCGCCGTGGGGAAGCCGTCCGAGCGGGGACGGCGGTCCAGCGCGAAGTAACCATGTGTCTTCTTTCCATCGGCCAACGAGCCTGCGAGCGACCGTGATTGGGGTCAGTGAACGCTTGCGTTCACTGTAGGAGAGTCACTACCTTCGTTCGGGACAGTGAACGGGACCGTTCACTAAAGCACTTGCGGGGGATCATGGTGCCAACCTCTCAACTGACGCGCGACCACAAGCCGGACAAAGCTCGCCGGGAGGGACATCCCGGCCTCGCGCTCACCATCATCGCGGCCTGCCAGCTCATGGTGGTCCTGGACGCGACGATTGTGAACATCGCGTTGCCCCACATCCAGGGGGCCCTCAACTTCTCGACGACCGACCTGACATGGGTCGTCAGCGCGTACACCCTCACGTTCGGCGGCCTCCTCCTGCTCGGCGGTCGAGCCGGGGACATCCTGGGACGCCGCCGCGTCTTCATGGCCGGCATCCTTCTGTTCACGGCCGCCTCGCTGCTCGGCGGCTTCGCGCAGGAGCCCTGGCAACTGCTCGCCGCGCGGGCCCTGCAGGGCGTCGGCGGCGCGATAGCCTCGCCGACCTCGCTGGCCCTCATCACGACGACCTTCCCCGAAGGACCGGAGCGGAACCGCGCGTTCGGCGTCTTCGCCGCCGTATCCGCCGGTGGCGGCGCGATAGGGCTCCTCGCGGGCGGCATGCTCACCGAGTGGCTCGACTGGCGCTGGGTGCTGTTCGTGAACGTGCCCATCGGCATCCTGATCGCCGTCCTCACCCCGCTCTACATCAACGAGTCCGAGCGTCACCCCGGCCGCTTCGACCTGCCGGGCGCGCTCACCTCGACGCTCGGCATGGCCTCGCTCGTCTACGGCTTCATCAGGTCCGCCGAGGAGGGCTGGCGCGACGGGCTCACCGTGGCGTCGTTCGTGGCGGCGGTCGTCCTCCTCGCGGCGTTCGCGTTCATCGAGAGCCGCGCCAAGGAGCCGATCACCCCGCTCCGCATGTTCGCCGACCGCAACCGCTCCGGCTCGTACGTGATCATGCTCAGCCTCGCCGCGGCGATGTTCGGGATGTTCTTCTTCATCGTGCTCTTCGTGCAGAACGTCCTGGACTACACCCCGATCGAGGCGGGCCTCGCCTTCCTGCCCGTCACGGCCGTGATCGCGCTCGGTGCCGGTCTGTCGCAGAAGTTCCTCCCGGTGCTCGGCCCCAAGCCGTTCATGGTGACGGGTTCGGCCATCGTCGCCGTCGGACTGGGCTGGCAGACCCTGATCAGCCCCGACAGTTCGTACGCGGGCGGAGTGCTCGGCCCGATGCTGCTCTTCGGGTTCGGCATGGGCCTGAACTTCGTGACCCTGACACTGACCGCGGTCTCCGGAGTCGCCCCCCACGAGGCGGGCGCGGCGTCCGGGCTGCTCAACGTCACCCAGCAGGTCGGTGGCTCGCTCGGCCTCTCCATCCTCACCACGGTGTTCGGCACGGCCAACCGGAACGAGGCCGAGGACCAGGTGGCGGACTTCATGGCCCACGCGTCCCCGGAGCAGAAGGCCGAGTTCGCGAAGACGCACGAACTGCCCGCTCCCTGGAGCCACGAGGTGCTCTCCGAGGGCATCTCGACGGCCTTCATACCGGCGGTCGCGATGGCCCTGCTCGCCCTGGCCACCGCGGTACTGGTGATCCGCGTACGCAAGAGCGACCTGGACGCGCTCTCCGGTACCGCGAGCGCGGCGGGGCCCGTGGGCGGCTGACCGCACCTCTCCTGGAGGTGCCGGGTCGCTCCCGGAGGTGCTGGGCCGCCACGCCACCCTGGCGGCCCGGCACCGTCCGCGTCAGGGGACCGAGCTGTACGGAGTGGACGGCGGGTCGGTCCGCGTTCGGCCGCAGACGACGGGGTCCGGCGTGGGCGGCCGGTCCTCGATGATCGCCCGGGCCCGGGCCTCGCCCAGGCTCAAGGCGTACCAGGGCGGGCGCTCGGCCCCGAGGCCGTCGGCGATGTCCTCGATGGCGCAGGAGCGCCGCGGCTCGGGCAGCCCGTCCAGCGCGGGCACCGCGTCCGCCGAGAGCTGCCGCGCGTAGTCGAGGTCGAACTTGCCGGTCTTCTCGTACCGCTGCACGTTGCGCTCCGCGATCAGCGCGTCCGGCGAGAGCAGCCCGAAGGCCAGCACCCCGGCGGCCGCGCTCGCGGCCACGGCGCGCGGCAGCCATCGGGCGCCCCAGACCCCGGCGGCCATGATGAGCAGGATGATCACGCCGAGCCACAGCTCCACGGCGACGACCGATATCCGCAGCCTGGTCAGGCCGTACGCCTCCACGTACATGTCCATCCTGCGCACCGCCGACGCCACCACGACGAGCGTCAGCGCGCAGAGCGCGCCGAGCACCGAGCGCACCAGCACGCGGTCCTTGGCACCACCGCGCGGGGCCCAGCGCAGCGCGAACACGATGACGACGAGCGTGAGGACCGTGGCGAGCAGGAGCTGCCAGAAGCCTTGCCGCGCGTAATCGGAGTGCGAGAGTCCGGTCTTGTCGAGGACGGCGTCGTGACCGCCGAAGAGGACCGCGAGCTGGACGGCGTTGAACGCCGCGAACAGGGCATTGAGCACGATGAGCGGCAGCGCCCACTCCACCCGGCTCCTGGGCCGCCCCGGGTGCACCACGAGCCGGTCCCAGCGGATGGGGGAGGCCGCCGTGTGCGCCGCGGCGAGCGCGCCGGCCACCCCGACGGCCAGCAGCAGGACGCGCCACGGGCCCTCGGCCACGGAGACGTCGGGCGTCAGGTCGCCCAGCAGTCCGGCGAAGGCGGCGTCCGCCCCGGCGAACAGCGCGCCGAAGACGACGAGCAGCGCGGCGGTGACCGCGACCGCCCGCAGCGCGGGCCCGGCGCCCCGTGCGCCGCCCAACTGCCCGCGCGCCCCGCGCCATCCCCAGCCGAGGCCCTTCACGATGCCGTCGAACAGGCCCAGGGGGCTCAAGAGCACGCCGAGCCAGGTCCGGCAGCCGTGCAGCGCGAACGAGCCGAGCGCGACCGAGGAGACCACCGCGAGGAACGACGGCCATCCCGCGTCACGCAGGGCGGGCACGATCAGCAGGGCGAGCCCGCCGACCGCCCATGTCAGCGACCACGCGCGTGGCCTGCGCCCGGTCGGCCGAGCGGCGTAGTAGGCGGCCAGTGTGGCCGGAAGGGCGACGATCAGCAGGTTCAGCGCCAGACCGTCCCCCAGGAGCAGCATGGCCAGTACGCCGGTGGCGAGCACGGAGCAGAGCGTGGCCGTCCGCACGGGCCGAGGCGGCTCGGCCCGCAGATCGGCGAGCAGGGGGGCGTCGTCGGCCCCGGGGTGCTCCCAGGCGGCCGTCCTCTTGCCGCCGCCGGGTGCCGTACCGCCACTCGGCGGCGGATCACCACCCGGCGGTCTCTCGCCCGCGGCCGGCGGTCTGTCGCCTGCGGCCGGCGTGCCGGAGCCCGCGGCTGATGCGCCGGAGCCTTCGGCCGGCGTGCCGGAGCCCCCGGCTGATGCGCCGGAGCCCGCGGCTGATGTGCCGGAGCCTTCGGCTGGTGCGCCGGAGTCGGCCGTTGGCGCGCCGGAGTCGGCTGCTGGTTCGCCGGAGCCTTCGGCTGGTGTGTCGGACACGGGACCCCCTCCCGGCCGGCGCGCCCGGCGCGGCACGCGGCGGTGCAGAGGGCCGCGGGGCTGCCGGGGACCGGCATCTCGTTCAGTGCGCGCCGGCAAGATCAACGGGCGGCGCGGACCACAGTAACCGCGCGACCGTCGTACGCCCCCGGCCCGCACCCCCCTGTGTCATGACCGTGACAGCGGCCCTGCCCGCAGCCATGTGAGACCGCAGCCCGTGCCCTCAGCCGTGTGAGACCCAGCCGTGCCCGCAGCCGCGAGGCCGAGCCGTAACCGCAGTCATGAGGCCGCAGCCCCCCTGGACGGCTTCGGGAGAGCTAAGAGCGGCCTCGCGCGCCCGCGGGAAGCCAGCCGGGCAGTTCCTCCGTGCGCTCCAGCCACTCCCCCGGCGGCGCCCCGCCCTCGCCGGAAGCAACCACTCCGCCAACGATGGCGCAGGTCGTGTCCATGTCGCCGCCGACCTGAGCGGTGTCCCAGATGGCCCGCTCGTACGCCCCGAGACCACGGGCCGCCGACCAGAGCGCGAACGGCACCGTGTCATGGGCCGTCGTACGGCGCCCGCATCCCAGGACCGCCGCGACAGTGGCCGCGTCTCCGTAGTCGAGCATGTCCCGCGCCCTGCGCAGCCCCGCCCCCACGGCACTGCGCGGCACCAGCGCGATGACTCCGTCGAGGAGATCCTTCGGCGTGGGCGGCCCGGAGGGCGCGGCAACCAGCGCCGCCGCCGCGGCCACCGCCATGGCGCCGACCACGGCCTCCCGGTGCTGGTGCGTGGGGTAGGCCGAGATCTCCGCCTGGTGCGTCGCCTGCTCGGGGTCGTCCGCGTACCAGGCGCCGAGGGGCGCGATCCGCATCGCGGCGCCGTTCCCCCAGGAGCCCTGCCCCTTGAAGAGCGCGGAGGCCAGCTCCCGCCAGTCCCCGCCCTCGCGGACCAGCCGCAGCAGACGGTTGACGGCCGGGCCGTAGCCTCGGTCGAAGTCATGGTGCTCGGCGAACGACAGGGCGAGCGCGTCCTGGTCGATCCGCCGGTGCCCGATGAGGATGGCGAGCACGGAGCAGGCCATCTCGGTGTCGTCGGTCCACTGCCACGGAGCGTCCGGCAGCTGCCGCTTCTTGAGCAGCGGGTAGTGCGCGGGCACGAAGAACTGAGAACCCAGCGCGTCTCCCACCGCCAGTCCGCGCAGGCTGGCGAGAGCGCGCTCCATGCGCCGGTCGAAGGAGGAGTCAGCGGTCATCGCTCAGCCACTCTATCCGGTGATGCCGTACGGCTCCGGCTCACGCCAGCGCTCGAACGGCCGGTCAAGTGCGTACTTGCCGTCGTCGCCGAGCACCAGCATCCTCATGTCGCCGTTCCCGGGGTTCGCCAGCGACTCGAACGCGGCCACCGACCAGTGGAACCAGCGCATGCAGAACAGCCGCATGGTGAGCCCGTGCGTGACAAGGAGGACGTTCGGCGGATGGTCCGGGGCCTCGAAGCTCCGGTAGAGGCTCTCCAGGAACGCCCCCACCCTGTCGTACACGTCCGCGCCCGACTCGCCCTGCGCGAAGCGGTAGAAGAAGTGCCCGTACGCGTCCCGGTACGCCTTCTGGAGGCGCACGTCGTCCCGGTCCTGCCAGTTGCCCCAGTCCTGCTCCCGCAGCCGGGGCTCCTCCCGCACCCGTATGAGATCGGGGTCGAGCCGGAACGCCTGGAGCGTCTCGTGCGTACGCCGGTACGGCGAGACGTACACGCTCACCCGCTCCCGGCCGATCACCTCATGGAGGCGTTTTCCCGCGTCTGCCGCCTGGGACCACCCCGTCTCGGTGAGGGCGAGCGCGTGATCGGGTTCGCGCTCGTACACGGTGTCGTCGGCGTTCCCCGCCGACTCGCCGTGCCGGACCAGGATGATGCGCCGCGGGCGTGCCATGCGGAAACCCTAGATCGGACCGGTGCCGGACGGCTCAACCGGGTCGCCGTCCGGACTCCATCCGGCGTACTCCACGCCGCACGGCCGCGGGGCCGGCCCGCGGACGGGGATCACACCGTCCACGACGGTTCGAGGTCGACGACGTCCCCCGCGAGCGCGGCGACATCCGCCTCCGTCTGGGCCCGCAGCGAGAGCCGCTCCACCCGCTCGACGCGGTATTTCCCGCGCTCGGCGGCGGACTGCCACATGGAGAGCACCAGGAACTCATGGCCCGGTGCCTCGCCGAAGAGCCCGCGCAGCATGCCCGGCGAGCCGGCCATCGCGGGGTTCCAGACCTTCTGCTGCATCAGGGCGAAGTGCTCCACCCGCGCCTCGTGGATCCGGCAGTGCGCGACACGCACCACGTCGGCGTCCGTGAAACGCGGTTCGAACCCGGTCTTCACGTCGAACCGGTGGTCGAAGAGCTTGGCCTGCGCGTTCGTGTACGTGCCTCCCTGCGCGGCGGCGAGCCGGTCATGGGAACGGGCCATGAAGGAGTCGTAGAAGGCCCGGCTCTCCCAGAAGGTGAAGACGTGCGCGATGCCAGGCCGCCCCCGGCTCCACCCCCCGCCCTGCCCCCGGAATCCCGGCTCCCCCAAAAGCCCCGCCCACTTCCGCTGCCCGCGTTCGAACCCACGACGGTCCACCACAGTGCAGCGAATCCACTTGACCAGCACCGCGCCATCGTACGGCGCGGAGCGCGGCAGGGGTCACGCTCCGGTGCAGTGCACCCTGATCAGCCCGGCAATGTCGGCGGAATCCAGTTCGACGCCGAACTCCCGCACGAGAAACGTCCGCCAATTCGCTCACAGGAACGGCCCGTTCGGCCGCCGCGTCACCGGCGGACACACTTCACCGCGCGCCGTCCGGCCCAGTTGCGCGCCTGTGACCAGCGGCGCTACGACGTTGTCAGTCGCACGTCGTAGCGTGTGCGGGGTCAGAGCCTGGCCGGTCGGCAGCGTCCAGGTCACGAAGAGGGGCGGGTCACGTGAGCAGTGTCAGCAAGGGGATCAAGAAGGTCGAGGTCGGTCTCAAGTGGGACCCGAGCCCGGCGGGCGAGCCGCCCAACGACCTCGACATCATCGCGGCGACGTATGAGGCGGACGCTCCGTACGGAGCCCCCGTGTACCTGGTGCACTTCGACAGCCGTTCGCCCGACGGCACGATCCACCTCAACCGCGACAGCCGCACGGGCCAGGGCTTCGGCTTCGACGAGGTCATGGTGCTCGAACTGGACCGCCTCGCGGCCCGGTACGTCCGCGTCGTGGTGGGCGTGGCCATACAGCAGCAGGACGGCGGCAAGGTCCTCGGCGACATCCCCAACACCGCCGTCCGCATCCGCGAGGACCACACGGCCCTGGCGGAGAGCGACCTGTCCCCCGTCTCGGGCAGCACGGCGGCGACCGTCGCCGAGTTCACCAGGGACGAGTCGGGCGCCTGGTCGTTCCGCGAGGCCATCCGCGGCTTCGACGCCGACCCGACGTCCTTCGCGTCCCTGATGGGGGCCGAACACTGACGAGGCGGCGGAGCCGATATCCCGGCTCCGCCGCCCTGACCGCCGCTCACTCAGCGACGGTTCCCGTCATCAGCTGCAGCCGCTGGTGGACCCGCAGCCCTCGCAGATGTAGCAGGAGCCCGCCCGCTGCATCTTCGTGCCGCAGGAGAAGCACAGCGGCGCGTCGGCCTGGATGCCCAGCTGCATCTCGACCAGCTCGGCGCTGGTGTGCGCCTGCTGCGGGGCGGCCTTGGCCGACTCGGCCTCGGCCTTCGGCGTGGCGACCGCCTTCAGCGACTCGGGCTGCCGCGGAGCGGACTGCGCGAGCGTCTCGACCTCGACCTCGGACTCGTCCAGGGACGGCTCGTACGAACCGGTCTCCAGGTGACGCTGGCGCTCCTCGGCGGAGTGGATGCCGAGCGCGGAGCGCGTCTCGAAGGGCAGGAAGTCCAGCGCCAGGCGGCGGAAGATGTAGTCGACGATCGACTGCGCCATCCGCACGTCCGGGTCGTCCGTCATGCCGGCCGGCTCGAAGCGCATGTTCGTGAACTTGGAGACGTACGTCTCCAGCGGCACGCCGTACTGCAGACCGACCGAGACGGCGATGGAGAAGGCGTCCATCATGCCCGCGAGGGTCGAGCCCTGCTTGGACATCTTCAGGAAGACCTCGCCGAGACCGTCGTCCGGGTAGGAGTTGGCGGTCATGTAGCCCTCGGCGCCACCCACGGTGAAGGAGGTGGTGATCCCCGGACGGCCCTTGGGAAGGCGCTTGCGGACGGGGCGGTACTCGACCACCTTCTCGACCGCGGCACGGATCGTGTCCTCGGTCTTCTCGGTGACCTCGGCCTTCTCCTTCTCCTTCGTCTTGGCGGAGAGGGGCTGGCCGACCTTGCAGTTGTCGCGGTAGATGGCGAGCGCCTTGACGCCCATCTTCCACGCCTCGTAGTAGACCTCTTCGACGTCCTCGACGGTGGCGGTCTCCGGGAGGTTGACCGTCTTGGAGAGGGCGCCCGAGATCCACGGCTGGATCGCGGCCATCATGCGGACGTGGCCCATCGCGGAGATGGAACGCTCGCCCATCGCGCAGTCGAAGACCTCGTAGTGCTCGGTCTTCAGGCCCGGGGCGTCGATCACATTGCCGTGGTCGGCGATGTGGGCGACGATCGCCTCGATCTGCTCCTCCTGGTAGCCCAGGCGGCGCAGGGCCTGCGGCACGGTGCCGTTGACGATCTGCATCGAGCCGCCGCCGACCAGCTTCTTGAACTTGACCAGGGCGAGGTCGGGCTCAAGGCCGGTGGTGTCGCAGGACATCGCGAGACCGATGGTGCCGGTCGGGGCGATGACGGAAGCCTGCGAGTTGCGGAAGCCGTTCTTCTCGCCGAGGCGGAGCACGTCCTGCCAGGCCTCCGTGGCGGCGGCCCAGATCGGCGTGTCCAGGTCGTCCACGCGAGGCGCCGTGGCGTTGGCGTCGGAGTGCTGCTTCATGACGCGCTTGTGCGGCGTGGCGTTCTTGGCGTAGCCGTCGTAGGGGCCGACGACCGCGGCGAGCTCGGCGGAACGCTTGTACGACGTACCCGTCATCAGCGACGTGATGGCGCCGGCCAGGGAGCGGCCGCCGTCGGAGTCGTAGGCGTGACCGGTGGCCATCAGGAGGGCGCCGAGGTTGGCGTAGCCGATGCCGAGCTGACGGAAGGCGCGGGTGTTCTCGCCGATCTTCTGCGTCGGGAAGTCCGCGAAGCAGATGGAGATGTCCATCGCGGTGATGACCAGCTCGACGACCTTGGAGAAGCGCTCGGCGTCGAAGGACTGGTTGCCCTTGCTGTCGTCCTTCAGGAACTTCATCAGGTTCAGCGAGGCGAGGTTGCAGGACGTGTTGTCCAGGTGCATGTACTCGCTGCACGGGTTCGAGCCGTTGATACGGCCGGACTCCGGGCAGGTGTGCCAGGCGTTGATGGTGTCGTCGTACTGGATGCCCGGGTCGGCGCAGGCCCAGGCGGCCTCGGCCATCTTGCGGAAGAGCGACTTGGCGTCGACCTCCTCGATGACGTCGCCCGTCATGCGGGACGTGAGGCCGAACTTGCCGCCCTCCTCGACCGCCTTCATGAACGTGTCGTTCACGCGGACCGAGTTGTTGGCGTTCTGGTACTGGACGGACGTGATGTCGTCGCCGCCCAGGTCCATGTCGAAGCCCGCGTCGCGCAGGGCGCGGATCTTCTCCTCTTCCTTCACCTTGGTCTCGATGAAGCCCTCGATGTCGGGGTGGTCGACGTCGAGGATGACCATCTTGGCCGCGCGGCGCGTGGCGCCACCGGACTTGATGGTTCCCGCGGAGGCGTCGGCACCGCGCATGAAGGAGACGGGACCCGAGGCGTTGCCGCCGGAGGACAGCAGCTCCTTGGAGGAGCGGATGCGGGAGAGGTTCAGGCCGGCGCCGGAGCCGCCCTTGAAGATCATGCCCTCTTCCTTGTACCAGTCGAGGATCGACTCCATGGAGTCGTCGACGGCCAGGATGAAGCAGGCGGAGACCTGCTGCGGCTGGGGCGTACCGACGTTGAACCAGACCGGGGAGTTGAAGCTGAAGATCTGGTGCAGGAGGGCGTAGGCCAGCTCGTGCTCGAAGATCTCGGCGTCAGCGGGCGAGGCGAAGTAGCTGTGGTCCTCGCCTGCCTTGCGGTAGGTCTTCACGATGCGGTCGATCAGCTGCTTGAGGCCGGTCTCGCGCTGCGGGGTGCCCACGGCGCCCCTGAAGTACTTGCTGGTGACGATGTTGACCGCGTTCACCGACCAGAAGTCGGGGAACTCGACGCCACGCTGCTCGAAGTTGATCGAGCCGTCGCGCCAATTGGTCATGACGACGTCACGGCGCTCCCAGGCCACCTCGTCGTACGGGTGCACGCCGGGGGTCGTGTGGATGCGCTCGATACGCAGACCCTTGCTGGCCTTGGACCCCTTGGCGCGGGAACCTCGTGCCGGGCCGCTCGTCGTCTCGGTCATGCCGCCTCCCTGTTTCAGGCTAAAACGCCCTGAAGTGCCACGTTCTTCCCATGGCACGGATGTGTGTCTGATGTCGCGGGCATCACGAAGGACGCCCTCGACAGGTCTGTTTGCCGCCGCTCGGCCGGTCAGTCGGCGGCGGTGGCGGGCACGGGGACTTCGACAGTCCCGCCGGGCCCGCGGTCATTCACGACGCGCTCTCCGCCCGCGTCGCACGGCTCCGCGTCGAGCCGCTGTTCCCTGAGCTCCCCGATGGCGGCTTCGAAGTCCTCGAGCGAGTCGAAGGCGCGGTACACGGACGCGAAACGCAGGTAGGCGACGAGGTCGAGCTCCTGCAGCGGGCCCAGTATGGCCAGGCCGACGTCGTGAGTGGTGAGCTCCGCGCTGCCGGTGGCCCGCACCGCCTCTTCGACCCGCTGGCCGAGCACGGCGAGTGCGTCCTCGGTGACCGGCCGCCCCTGGCACGCCTTGCGAACGCCGTTGATGACCTTCGTACGGCTGAAGGGCTCGGTCACCCCGCTGCGCTTGACCACCATCAGTGAGCATGTCTCCACGGTCGTGAAACGACGGGAGCAGTCCGGGCACTGACGGCGCCTACGGATCGACGTGCCGTCGTCGGTGGTGCGACTGTCGACTACACGGCTGTCGGGGTGCCTGCAGAAGGGGCAGTGCATGGAACTCCCAACCCTCCTTCATGGCATGACTCGTACGCCTCAGTGGGCTGTTGAGCCCCTCGAAGCAGCCCCAAGCATAGGCGATCCCAGGAGCCCCGAAAGCCCCGGGACCACTAGTTCTGGGCTGCGGATGCAAACTAGCCACTACATGTGGGGTTCGGCTACACCTGGCGCCCCGAGCGTGTCGTACCGGCCGGACGGTCGGCGGACAGCCGAAAGCCTCGGACGCGGCGCTCGCGGCGGGGGCCCGGTGCCGGGCCGGCGGGGCACTGGATGGCAGTATGGGAGCCCTGCGGAGGAGCTCGCGACCACAGCGGTGAAGCGTACCGTAATGAGCCGAATTGCCCTTCGACCCGAATGTGAGCCATACACCCGGACGCATGATCACGGCAGGTAATCGCCGATTTTTCACTCGAACGTGTGTTTGGCGCAACCTTTCGAAAGCAACTACCGTTGGCTAGCTAGGGAGAGAACATCTCGAGAGGGGCCGACCGAAGTGACCACCACCGCAGACAGCGCCACCATCACTGCCCAGAGCCGACTCGAGCCGGTGCATGCCATGAATGACGCAGCCACGAACCAGGAGGGGCCCACGCCCTCTCGCTCCCTGCCGGGCCGACCTCCAGGCATCCGCGCCGACAGCTCGGGCCTCACGGACCGGCAGCGCAGGGTCATCGAGGTCATCAGGGACTCAGTGCAGCGGCGCGGATACCCACCGTCGATGCGGGAGATCGGGCAGGCCGTCGGTCTTTCCAGCACCTCATCGGTCGCCCATCAGCTGATGGCCCTGGAGCGCAAGGGCTTCCTGCGCCGCGACCCCCACCGCCCCCGGGCGTACGAGGTGCGCGGCTCGGACCAGCCGAGCAGCCAGCCCACCGACACCACCGGCAAGCCGGCCGCTTCGTATGTCCCGCTGGTCGGCCGCATCGCCGCCGGTGGTCCGATCCTGGCCGAGGAGTCGGTGGAGGACGTCTTCCCCCTCCCCCGACAGCTGGTCGGCGACGGCGAGCTCTTCGTGCTCAAGGTCGTCGGTGACTCGATGATCGAGGCCGCGATCTGCGACGGCGACTGGGTCACCGTCCGCCGTCAGCCCGTCGCGGAGAACGGCGACATCGTGGCGGCCATGCTCGACGGCGAAGCCACGGTCAAGCGCTTCAAGCGCGAGGACGGGCACGTGTGGCTGCTCCCTCACAACTCCGCGTACCAGCCGATCCCCGGCGACGAGGCCACCATCCTCGGCAAGGTCGTGGCGGTGCTGCGGCGGGTGTGAGCATCCGCCTCTGACCGGACCCCGGAACCAACTGCGCCGGTTCCGGGGTCCTGCTGTGTCTGGGGTCCTGCTGTGTCTGGGGTCCTGCTACGTCGGAAGGCGCACCGCGCCCGCGTCGCGGGGCCGGGCCGGGCCGGGAGCTACGCCTCGTCCGCCTTCGCCACGGCGTCGATCGCGGCCAGGGAGCGGCGCACCTGATTGCGGTCGGTCGTGTACCAGAAGTCGGGCAGCGAGGCCCGCAGATAGCTGCCGTACCGCGCGGTCGCCAGCCGGGGGTCCAGGACGGCGACCACACCGCGGTCCCCCGTCGCCCGTACGAGACGGCCGGCGCCCTGCGCCATCAGCAGTGCGGCGTGCGTGGCCGCGACCGCCATGAAGCCGTTGCCCCCGGCCTCGTCGACCGCCTTCTGGCGGGCGCTCATCAGCGGGTCGTCCGGCCGCGGGAACGGGATCTTGTCCATGACCACGAGCTGACAGCTCGGGCCCGGCACGTCCACGCCCTGCCAGAGCGAGAGCGTCCCGAAGAGGCAGGTCCGCGCGTCCGCGGCGAAGCCCTTGATCAGCTCGCCGAGCGTTTCCTCGCCCTGAAGCAGGATGGGCATGTCCAGGCGGCCGCGCAGCTCCTCCGCGGCGCCCTGGGCCGCCCGCATGGAGGAGAACAGGCCCAGCGTGCGGCCACCGGACGCCTCGATCAGCTCGGCCAGCTCATCGAGCATGTCGTCGCGGGTTCCCTCACGCCCCGGGCGGGCCAGGTGCTTCGCCACGTAGAGGATGCCCTGCTTGCCGTAGTCGAACGGTGAGCCGACGTCCAGGCCCTTCCATGCGGGCGCGTCCTCGGCTTCGGTGCCCTCCGGGGCGAGCCCGAGGGACGCCCCCACGCCGTTGAAGTCGCCGCCGAGCTTGAGCGTGGCCGACGTCAGGGTCACCGAGCGGTCACTGAACAGCTTTTCCCGCAGGAGACCGGACACGGACATCGGGGCCACCCGCAGCGAGGCGCCGAAGCGGTCGTGCCGCTCGTACCAGACGACGTCCCACTCGGAGCCGTTGGTGATCCGCTCCGCCACGTCGTGAATCGACTCCACCGAGGCGAGCGCCTGCTTACGGACGGCGTCCTCGTCCTGGACCGACTTGTCCCTGGTGGAGCCGAGCGCCGTGATCACCGTGCGCGCGGCGTCCCGCAGGGCCATCAGGGCATAGCCGAGGTCCTCGGGGATCTCCTCCAGGCGGCCGGGCAGGGCCAGCTCCATCAACCGCTCGAAGCCTTCGGAGGCGGTCTGGAGCTGGTCGGCCGCTTTTTCGTTGACGAGCTTGGCCGCGCGCCGCACCGCCCGGTTGACCTGTCCGGGCGTGAGCTCGCCCGTGGCGACGCCGGTGACCCGGGAGACCAGCTCGTGGGCCTCGTCCACGATCAGGACTTCGTGCTGGGGCAGCACGGGGGCGCCTTCGATGGCGTCGATCGCGAGCAGCGCGTGGTTGGTGACGACGACATCGGCGAGCTTGGCGCGCTCGCGGGCCGCCTCCGCGAAGCACTCCGCTCCGTAGGCACACTTCGAGGCGCCGAGGCACTCCCGGGAGGAGACCGAGATCTGGGCCCAGGCCCGGTCGGAGACACCTGGGGTGAGGTCGTCGCGGTCGCCCGTCTCGGTCTCGTCCGCCCAGTCCCGCATCCTGAGCAGGTCCTGGCCCAGCTTGCTGGTGGGGGCGGCCGCCTCGAACTGGTCGAAGAGGCCCTCCTCCTCGTCCTGCGGCATGCCCTCGTGCAGCCGGTGCAGACACAGGTAGTTCGAGCGGCCCTTGAGCATCGCGAACTGCGGGCGGCGGCGCAGCAGCGGGTGCAGCGCGTCCACCGTGCGCGGCAGGTCCCGCTCCACGAGCTGGCGCTGGAGGGCGAGCGTGGCCGTGGCGACCACCACCCGCTCCCCGTGCGCCAGTGCGGGGACCAGATAGCCGAGGGATTTACCCGTGCCGGTGCCGGCCTGGACCAGCAGGTGGGAGCCGTCGTCGATCGCCGCGGCGACGGTCTCGGCCATGGACACCTGGCCAGGCCGCTCCGTGCCGCCGACAGCGGCGACGGCGGCGTGCAGGAGCTCGGGGAGGGAGGGCTTCGTCATAGCCCGACCACCCTACGGTGCCCCACTGACAATCCCGCGGTCACGGCTGGTGCAGAGGGTTGGGCACCGTTCCGTGCACGGCGGCGTGCGGGCGCTGCGGACGGTCGCGGTAGCCGTCGAGGTGGAGCCGGTTCCGGTTGAGGCACAGCCGCTCGATACGCGGTGTGAGCAGGTCGAACATCGCGTACCGCTCCTTCATCTCCGGGGCGCGCGCCTGGTGCCGCAGGATCTCGGTACGCACGCCGTGCCAGAAGTCGGCCTCGCTGACGCCCAGTTGCTCCTCGCACAGCGGCGCGAGATAGCGGAAGACCCCCACGAAAAGACCGGAATGGATGAACTGGGTGAGGAACTCGGGCGGCTCGGTGAGCAGGACCTCACGCACGTCCTCGGGCATCGAGTCGTGCTCGGGCAGCGGCACGGCGCTCACGTTGACGTCGTCCACGAAGTCCTTCACCGCGAGCCGGACGGGCACATCCTTGTCGTCGAAAACGACGATGGCGTTCTCCCCGTGGGGCGAGAAGACGGTGCCGTAGCGGTAGAGGAAGTGCAGCAGCGGGGGCAGCAGGGCGGCGAAGAGCCGGCGCAGCCAGGCGGCGGGGGTCAGCCCCGAGCGTTCGACGAGTTCCGCCACGAAGGCCCTGCCCTCGGGGTCGGTGTGCAGAAGGGAGGCGAGCGTACGCGCGCGTTCGTCCGGGGCGAGGTACCGGCTGATCGGTTCGCGCCAGATGGCGCCGAGCAGCTCTCTGTACTGGTACGGGACCTCGGGCAGCCCGTCGTATACCGGGTGCTCGACGGCGACGGACGCCACCTCGCCGAGCAGGATCACCCCGCACTCGTCGCGCAGGAAGGGGTCGGCGTCGCGCAGGGCGTGCATCCACGCCGTGACGGCGGGGGCGGCGACCGTGCGTTCGGTGGGCAGGCCGCGCCACACCAGCGTGTTCAGAACCGACAGCGGCAGTTTCACGGAGTGGCGGTCCGGGCGGGACATGTTCAGGAATGTCCGGATGGACTGCTGGGGAAGGCGCAGGTCGCCGTCGCTGCCCAGGGGGACGATGGCGTCGGCGGCGACGGACGGGGCGAAGAGCGGCAGCACGATCTCGTCCCACTGCCAGGGGTGCACGGGCAGGTAGAGATATTCGCGCGGATCGAGCCCACGCGCGCGGAGTAACTCCTCGAAGGACTCCTGGGTGACTGCGGTGAGCTCGCGGGCGTAGAGCTGCGGGGCGGTGTCCAGGCCGGTGACGCCCCGGTAGACGGCGAGGTCGGTGCGGACCGCTATCCAGGGAAGCGTGGTGGGACGGCGGGCCTCGGGCGCCCAGCGGTCGGTGTCACTGGCCGAGAATCCGATGCGCCCCTTGTTGAGGACCAGCCAGGGGTGGCCGGTCTGGTGCCCTTCGAGCTCCGCGTATCCCAGGTCGGCGAGCCGCGCCGCGGGGAGCGCGGTGCCATCTATCCGCGTGTCGGAGCAGAGCGTGAAGCTGAGCTCGCGTACGAGGTGGCCGAGCGTGGCGCCGTCGAGCCCCAGCGTGCGGCGGGCGAGCACGAGGAACTTGAGGGGGTCGCCGAAGGGACGGGCATCGCCGCCGCCCTCGGCCAGGGTCAGGCTGTCCGGGTCCACGTACCAGCTGCCGTACGAGCCCCGCCGGGCCCGGAAGGAGAGCCGGCTGCCGCGGTCCCCGCCCTTCGCCGCAGGAGCCTCGGGCGGTTCGGTGACCTCGGCCCGGGCCGTGACATCGGCCTGGGCGGCGGCTTTGGCCGCCGCTACGGGCTCCTCCGCCTCGGCCGGGTCGATGCGGAGGAGGTAGGAGGAGGTTCCGCGGCCTACGCCGCGAGCCGACCCGCCCTCCTCGACCGGCATGGGCCGCGTGATCTCCTCGACCGGCTCCGGCCGGATGATCTCCTCGTACGCGAACTCGCCGATCATCTTCGCCAGCAGTCGGCGTCCGACCCCCCGCCATCTGTCCTGGGTCAGCTCGGGTGGGTCGTACAGCGCCGCGGCGGGGCGGGAACTCGGACTGCCGGACGGATCGGACGGATTCGGCACGGAGACTCCTCAGGGAGGGGAACCGGATCGGGTCGGGCGGAGTTGTACTAAGTGTGATCGGGTCGTAGCACTGCGCGCAGGGCCCGGTCGGAAATCATCAGCGCCGCACGCTTGTCGGGAAGATCGACTTCGGCGGAGAAGCGGAAGCCGGCGCTGAGGAACGCGGAGACGGAGGGGGTGTTGCGCAGGTCTGGTTCCGCCACGACGCGTGCGCAGGCGGGACGGTTTTCGAGTACCAGGTCCGCGACGGCCCTGAGCAGCGAAGTGCCGAGGCCTTGGCCGCGGTCGGCGACACCACCGATGAGGAGGTGGATCCCGGTGTCGTGCGGGCGCGCGGGGTAGTGACGTGCCAGCGGGTCGAGGTCCGCCCGGTAGATCTCCCAGTAGCTCATCGGTGTGCCGTGAAGGACTCCGAGGCAGGGGACGCTGCGCCCGTCTCCTTCGAGCTGGGGACGCAGGTGCGCCTCCGTCACGGCCTCGGGGCCCGCCAGTTCCCAGAAGGCCGAGACGGCGGGGTCGTTCATCCACCGGCTGATCAACGGGAGATCGCGTTCGAGGCGGACGGGTACGAGCTCGAAGACACCGGCGTCAGTGGCGGTCGGGCCCCAGTCGGCGACCCGGTCGAGCAGGTCGTCCGCCGCGAGGATGCCGGCGAGGCCGTCCGCCGCGCACCATCCGTGGCCGATGCCGGAGGCCAGTCGAGTTCGCTCGCCGGTGTCGGCCGGCAGGGAGGTCAGCTCTTCGGGCAGCCGCAGATCGAGGGTGTCCGCGGCATCGGCAGCGGCGGCTGCGGATCCGACTCCCGGGTCGGTGGGCGCATCGGGAGGAGGCACGGCATCGCTCCTGTCAGGAGATCAGAAGAAGTGGGGCATGTTCCTCAGGAATGAAGGGGGTGGAGGGGGTTGGCGATGGTGACGTAGACGGACTGTGTGTCGACGGGGCCGACGAGCTCGTCGAGGCCGTGCAGCCGGGTCAGGAGGTTGGCCTTGCAGCGCAGTACGGGTGAGTCGAGCAGCGTCGCGGGCAGGGAGGTGCGCAGGCTGTCGGGTCCTGACGCGAGGTCGCCGAGGAAGCGGCGGAAGGCGGCGAGCAACAGGCGTTCGTCCGCGAGGCGTTCGGCGCCGAAGGCTCCGATGAGTCCGAGGACGTTGTTGATGCCGAGGTAGTAGGCGAACCGCTCGTCCGTCACCTCGTCGGAGACGAACGTGTCGCTGTGCCGGCCGATGCCGGGAAGCCGCTTCTCCAGTTCGGCGCGCCGGGACTCGCGGAAGTAGTAGCCCTGGTTGTCGCGGTAGCGGCCGCCCACGGGCCAGCCCTCGGGATCGAGCAGGATGATCGTGTTCTGCTGGTGTGCCTCCAGGGCGACGCCCGCCTCGCTGTCCAGCCAGAGCACGGGGCGGACGACGGTCTTGAGGTAGCGCAGGAACCACTCGGCGGCGACGGCCCCGCGCGGGTGGCCCGTCTGTCCGGCGAGCTTGGTGACGATCTCGGCAAGCCGCGAGCGCATCGGCTGGTGGTCGTGGTCCGCGCGCCGGTCCGATGGCCGGGGCGAGACGAGTCCGGCGACGCAGGTGGCGTCGTCGCCGGGGCCGAAGGGGTTGTGCCGGATCATGACGTCGAGCCCGGGGACGGGCGCGCCGTCCGGTCCGGTGGCGGCGAGCCACGCGGGGTCGCGGATCACGTCGAAGCCGGGGTGGGCCGCCTGCCACTGCTCGGCCAGACCGGTGCGGAGCAGGCGGTGGACCTCGACGCCGCGATGGAGTTCCTTGCGGAGGTTCTCACGACGGGAGTTGGTGATGCGCAGGCCCAGCGAGAGCTTGAGCATGGCGGCCGCGTCGGAGCGGTAGAGGGTGCGCACGGAGGAGGTGGGTCGCCAGGGTGTGCCGTGCGGGCCGAGGTCCTGGAGGAGCCCGGCGTCGAGGAGGTCCGCGGCGGCGGGGCGGTGGCGCAGCTCGCGGATCTGCCAGGGGTGCACGGGCAGAGCGGCGCGGCCGTCCGGCAGCGGCAGCCCCGGCCCCGCGAGCCGTGCGGTGAGCTGATCGGCGGGGACGGTGCGGCCCCGCTCGGTCCAGGCCGAGTCCGAGGCGAGCACGGACCGGTCGACGGCGAGCCAGTGCAGCGCGAAGGCGCCGCGCAACTCCGGCGAGTACAGGCGGGATTCGGTGTCGGACAGACCCTCGCGGCTCTTGGGGGTCGGATGCAGGGGGTGACCGAGGAGCAGGGACTGTTCCGCGGAGAGGAAGAGGTCGGGCTCATCGCTCGGGCTGTCGCGCCGGTCGGCGATGAACTGTGCGGTACGGCGCACAGAGTCGGCGACCCGGCCGACCAGATCAGCGCCGTCGGTCTCTGTGGCTACGGGCATGACGCCGGGGGCGGCTGCCGGTTCAGCTGTGACGGGGTGTGCGGCGGTGGCGCTCGGGACTGCCGTGGTGGCGGGGCCCGTTTGGGCGGTTGGCGTGGCGTCGTGCGCTCGGGGGGTCGAAGCCTCCTGCTCCCGGCGAGCCGTCTCGCGCCCGAGCAGCGCGGCGACGGTGACCGCGTCGGCGGGAGGGGCGCCGGCGGGGCCGTCCTCCAGCCGCGGCAGGCCGAAGCGGTGCAAGCCGGTGGCCGACCAGTAGCGCACGGGGACGAGCAGGGCCGTGCCGCTCGCGGCCAGCGGTACGCGCAGGGTGCCCTGGTCGGGCGCGGGGAGGCCGTTCTCCCGTACCCAGCAGCGCAGCAGGTTCTCCACGGCAGCGGCCTGCGCGGCGACGTACGGGGAGGGGTGCTCCAGCGGATCGGTCGACGTGCCGTGCAGATGCTCGGCTTCTTGGCCGCCGCCCTTCTGCCGGGGGACCGTACAGGACTCCGCCACCAGTGAGGACGGAGTGCCGCACGCACCTGTGCCCTGAGGGTGGGAGCGGCCTTCGGAAGCGGGAGTGGCATTCAAGAGAGGTTCCTTGGGAAGTGGTTCGAACTCCAGGGGCGACGGGGCCGAGAGGGGCCCGGGGGTCGTGGCAGCCGGAACGGCCCGGGCCCTTCTCGGCTATCCGTGGTCGTGGCGTGCCACGGCGGCCAGCGCGTCGGCGAGGCGGTCGAGGACCGCGGACGCCTGTTCATCCGTGATGGTCAGGGGAGGAAGGAGCCGTACGACACTGGAGTGCCGGCCGCCCAGCTCGACGATGAGCCCGCGGCGCAGGCATTCACGCTGCACGGCGGCAGCCGACTCCGGTGCCGGCGGGCTGGGCCGGGCGGCGGACGGCAACCCGTCGAAGGCCGCAGCGGGCGAGCCGTGCTCGGCCGCGGCCTCGGCCGTGTCTTCGGGCAGGCCGCGGTCGCGCCCCGGATCCACCAGTTCGACGCCGATCATCAGCCCCCGGCCGCGGACCTCGCCGACGCACGGGTGGTCCACGGCCAGGGACCGGAGCTGGGCCAGCATGCGGGCGCCGAGGGTGGCGGCGCGCTCGGCGAGGCCGTGTTCCCGTACATACGCGAGGGTCGCCGCGCCCGCGGCCATGGCGAGCTGGTTGCCGCGGAACGTGCCCGCGTGGGCGCCGGGCGGCCAGAGGTCGAGGTCGTCGCGGTAGACCACGACGGCCAGCGGCAGACTGCCGCCGATCGCCTTCGAGAGCACCATCACGTCCGGCACGACGCCGCTGTGCTCGACGGCCCAGAAGGCCCCGGTGCGCCCGACCCCCGTCTGCACCTCGTCCACGATCAGCGGGATGTCGCGCGCGGCGGTGATCTCGCGCATGCGGCGCAGCCAGCCGTCCGGCGCGGGGAGGACTCCGCCCTCGCCCTGGACGGGTTCGAGGATCATGCCCGCGGGGGTCGGTACGCCCGATTTGGGGTCGTCGAGGAGGTTCTGGATCCAGCGCGCGGAGAGTTCCGCGCCGCCCGCCCCGCCGAGGCCGAACGGGCAGCGGTAGTCCTGCGGGTAGGGCAGTCGGGCGACGCGGACGCTGGGCGCGCCGCCGGACACCTCGAGCGCTCCGGCCGTCATTCCGTGGTAGCCGCCGGTGAAAGCCAGCATGCCGTCGCGGCCCGTGGCCGCGCGGACCAGTTTCAGCGCCGCCTCCACCGCGTCCGTCCCGGCGGGTCCGCAGAACTGGATGCGGGCGCGCTCGGCGAGGCCGGGCGGCAGCGTGCGGAAGAGTTCGGTGGTGAAGTCGTCCTTGACGGGCGTCGCCAGGTCCAGGACGTGCAGCGGCGCCCCCGAGTCGAGGACCTGCCTGATCGCTTCGAGCACCACGGGGTGGTTGTGGCCGAGCGCCAGGGTCCCGGCGCCCGAGAGGCAGTCGAGGTAGCGGCGCCCGTCGGCGCCCTCGATGGTCATGCCGCGCGCCCGCACCGGCACGATCGGCAGGGCACGCGCGTACGTCCGCGCGGCCGATTCACGCGCGGACTGCCGCCGCAGAATGCTTTCCTGCACGGCTTCCCGACGAGCCGGACCAGCAGGGTGCGGTGGTGACTGCGTCACAAAGGGTGCATGCGCTTCCGAGGGGGCGTGCGATCCTGAGGGGGCTTGCGCTCCGGAGAGTGCTGCGGACGCCGCCGCGGGCGCAGGCTCGATCACGGCCACGACTGTTGGTCCTCCCGCTGGGGACGAGCGCGTCCCGACCGGGCGACTCCAGGGAGCCCCAAGAGGCCGGACGAGCACACGAGTTGGCAGAGGGATGAACGCAGGCCGCCGCTCCCCCGTACGTACCAACGACGGTGCCCCTGGTTGAGGCACGGGGGAAATCCGAAGATCTTGCCGTTGCGGAACCGTTGCCCTTCTGTCGGCAGTCCCCCATGGCACCGGCATAGTGTGGGGGCCGTTCATCGGCCAAGGCGCGCGACGTTTCCCGGCCACGGGGGCGCTCGCAGCAGCGGCGACGGGTGTCTGCACACCCCGATGACCAGCACTTCCGTACTGATTCACGAAGCCCAGGGGGAATCTCTCGATGCGACCCATACGTCCGCTCTTCACCGCACGGAGCGGGAGGAGCACGCGCAACCGCACCTCCCCCGTGGCGGCCGCTGTGGCGCTCGGCGCGGCGCTCGTGCTGACCGCAACGGCCTGTGGTCCCAGCGAGGACAACGCCGGCGGTGACTCGTCGTCGTCGCAGCCCGACGGAAGCAACGGCGACAAGTTCGAGATTCCGGCCGATCTCAAGGACAAGCTCAAGGAGCACGGGATCGACCTGGACAAGTGGAAGGACGGGGGCTGGAAGAACTTCGACAAGGACAAGTGGCTGCGCGAGGCCGGCGAGTTCGTCAACCCGGTCATCAAGGACCTCTGGGACCCGGAGCGGATGCGGGACACCGACAAGAACCCGGACCGGGGCGTCGACGACAACGACATCTCCGGTGACCAGGGCGTCACCGACCCGACGCCCGAACCCGTGGAAGCGGCCGCGGTGAAGACGCCGTACCACGACCAGGCCCCCGCGTCGGGCAAGCTCTTCTTCGACGGCCCCGACGGTTCGATGGTCTGCTCCGCGACCGTGGTGAAGGACCCGGCCAACCCCGGCAAGTCCAACATGGTGTGGACCGCGGGTCACTGCGTGCACGCGGGCGCCAAGGGCGGCTGGTACCGCAACATGATCTTCGTCCCCTCGTACAACGACAGCGGCAAGTCGGCCGCCGAGCTGCAGAACGCGCCCAAGGAAGAGGTCGCCCCGTACGGCGTCTGGTGGGGCGACTGGGCGCAGACCTCCGACCAGTGGATCGAGGGTGGCGGCCCGACGGGCGGCGCCGGTGCCCCCTACGACTTCGCGGTCATGCACGTGAAGCCCGAGAAGGGCAGCGAGGGCAAGTCGCTCGAGGAGACCGTCGGTTCGGCGCTCCCGGTGGACTTCGACGCCCCGGCCGTGCCGCAGGTCAAGTCCCTGACGGCGACCGGCTACCCGGCGGCGCCGCCCTTCGACGGCCAGAAGCTGTTCCAGTGCGCCGACAAGCCCGGACGGCTCTCGCTGAACAAGTCCGAGCCGACGATGTACCGCGTGGGCTGCACCATGACCGGCGGTTCTTCCGGCGGCGGATGGGTCGCCCCGGGCCAGGACGGCAAGCCGGCCCTGGTGTCGAACACCTCCATCGGCCCGGTGACGGCCGGCTGGCTGGCCGGCCCGCGCCTCGGCAAGGAGGCCAAGGGCGTCTACAGCGCGGTCAGCAAGAAGTTCGCCGACCAGTAGGCAAGCACTGGAGAGCTGATCAGTAAGCACTGGGGAAGCGACCGGTAGCCGCTGCGGAGCGGACCGTATCGGCCCTGTGGAGCGGTCCGTATCGGCCCTGTGGAGCGGTCGGTATCCGCTCCGCGGGGCCGCCCCCTTCTCGCACGTCGTACGTCGGCGGGGTCGCCGGAAACCTTCACGACCCCGCCGCTGTTCATCCCCAACCTCACAGGCATAGTGAGGTGTTGCGCTGGCCCGGGACTCCGGACCGGCATATGACACGTACATGGCAATTACACGTTCCAACGGGGGTACCTGCACCATGCGTTCCACTCGTGCGCCGTTCGCGCGCAGCCGTGGGCGGCGCGTCGCACTCGCCGCCACCGGGCTCGCCGCGACCCTGGCGCTCACCGCCACGGCCTGCGGTCCGAGCGAAGACAAGGCCGCTGACCGGTCGAGCGCCGCTGAGTCCAACGGGTCCGACGCCGGTTCCGGTTCCGACTCCGAGCTGCCGGGCGGGCTCGCCGACAAGCTCAAGAAGCACGGCATCGACCCGGCCGATTGGGAGAACGGCGGCTGGAAGAACTTCAACAAGGACAAGTGGCTTCGCGAGGCGAGCGACTTCGTCAACCCGGTCATCGAGGGCCTGTGGAAGCCCGAGCGGATGAAGGACGCGAAGGACCCGAACAAGACGATCGCCTCGAAGGACGCGGCCGCCGGCCAGGGTGCCACCGATCCCGAGCCGACGCCGGTCCGGGCGAAGCCCGAGAAGACGCCGTACCACGAGAACGCCGCACCGGTCGGCAAGATCTTCTTCGACGCCCCCGGGGGCTCGATGGTCTGCTCCGGCACCGTCGTGAAGGACCCGCGCAACCCCGGCAAGTCCAACCTGGTCTGGACCGCCGGCCACTGCGTGCACGCGGGCAAGAACGGCGGCTGGTACCGCAACATCGCCTTCGTGCCCTCGTACAACGACCTGGGCAAGTCCGAGGCCGAACTGGGCAACGCGGCCCCGCAGGAGATCGCACCCTACGGCCAGTACTGGGCGGACTGGGTCTCGACCTCCAACGAGTGGATCAACGATGGCGGCCCCACGGGCGGCGCCGGAGCGACGTACGACTACGCCGTCATGCACGTGAAGCCGGAGCAGGGCGGCAAGTCCCTCGAGGAGACCGTCGGCAACGCGCTCGCCGTCGACTTCTCGGCCCCGGCCACGCAGAGCGTGAGTTCGATGGGCGCTTGGGGCTACCCGGCCGCTCCGCCCTACAACGGCCTGATGATGCACAAGTGCGTGGACAAGCCGGGCCGCCTCTCGCTGTCGCCGTCCCTGCCGACGATGTACCGCATCGGCTGCACGATGACCGGCGGTTCCTCCGGCGGCGGCTGGTTCCGCGTCGTCAACGGCAAGTCGCAGCTCGTGTCGAACACCTCGATCGGCCCGGCCGAGAACACCTGGCTTGCCGGACCACAGCTCGGCAAGGGCGCCGAACAGGTCTACGACATGATGAGCGAGAAGTACGGCTCGAAGTAGCCGCGCGTCACACCTGATACGGCGAAGGCCCGCCCCCACGAGAGGGGCGGGCCTTCGGCGCGTTCAGTCAGCTCCGTGCGCCAAACGCGCTCAATGCGCTCAATGCGCTGCCGGAACGTACGGGTTGAGCTCCGCGGCGAACTCTTCGTGCACCCGTGCCTTGAGCAGCGTGCCCTCGGCGGTGTGCTCCTCGGAGAGCACCTCACCCTCGGCGTGCGCGCGCGAGACGAGCTGGCCGTGGGTGTACGGAACGAGGGCCTCGATCTCGACCTCGGGCCGCGGCAGCTCGACGTCGATGAGCGCCAGGAGCTCACCGATGCCGGCACCGGTGCGCGCGGAGACCGCGATCGCGTGCTTCTCGTTGCGCATCAGCCGCTGCAGGACCAGCGGGTCCGCGGCGTCCGCCTTGTTGATCACCACGATCTCGCGTACCTCGGTCGCGCCCACGTCACGGATGACTTCCCGCACGGCGGCGAGCTGCTCCTCCGGCACGGGGTGCGAACCGTCCACCACGTGCAGGATCAGGTCGGAGTCGGCGACCTCCTCCATCGTGGAGCGGAACGCCTCGACCAGGTGGTGCGGCAGGTGCCGCACGAACCCGACGGTGTCGGCCAGGGTGTAGAGCCTGCCGCCCGGCGTCTCGGCCCGGCGCACGGTCGGGTCGAGGGTGGCGAACAGTGAGTTCTCCACCAGCACGCCCGCGCCCGTGAGGCGGTTCAGGAGCGAGGACTTGCCCGCGTTCGTATAGCCGGCGATGGCGACCGAGGGCACCTTGTTGCGCCGACGCTCCTGGCGCTTGATGTCGCGGCCCGTCTTCATCTCCGCGATCTCCCGGCGCATCTTCGCCATCTTCTCGCGGATGCGCCGCCGGTCCGTCTCGATCTTGGTCTCACCGGGACCACGCGTGGCCATGCCGCCACCGCCGCCGCCACCCATCTGCCGGGAGAGCGACTGGCCCCAGCCGCGGAGCCTCGGCAGCATGTACTGCATCTGGGCCAGGGCGACCTGCGCCTTGCCCTCTCGGGACTTGGCGTGCTGGGCGAAGATGTCGAGGATCAGGGCGGTCCTGTCGACCACCTTGACCTTGACGACGTCTTCGAGGTGGATGAGCTGGCCGGGGCTCAGCTCACCGTCGCAGACGACGGTGTCGGCGCCGGTCTCGAGCACGATGTCACGCAGCTCAAGGGCCTTGCCGGAACCGATGTACGTCGCCGGGTCCGGCTTGTCCCGGCGCTGGATGACGCCGTCGAGCACGAGCGCGCCCGCGGTCTCGGCGAGAGCGGACAGCTCGGCGAGGGAGTTCTCCGCGTCGTCCACGGTCCCGGACGTCCACACGCCGACGAGGACCACACGCTCCAGACGGAGCTGTCGGTACTCGACCTCGGTGACGTCCTCGAGCTCGGTGGAGAGGCCTGCGACGCGGCGCAGGGCCGCACGCTCGGAGCGGTCGAGCTGCTCGCCGTCACGCTCTCCGTCGATCTCGTGGCTCCAGGCGACGTCCTCTTCCATCAGGGCATCGGCCCGAAGACCTTCGGGGTAGTTCTGCGCGAAGCTCTGTGCGTCCTGGGAAGGGGAAGAAGAGGAGGTCATTGGATCCTTACGTCGATTCGTCGATTCGCCGGTGAAAGTGCGGACGGATCGCGGGATCCGTCACAGTCGACAACGCCCGAGGCGGCCCGGACATTCCCGAGGCCGGGCCTGGCGGGCCCTGAGATACCCCCGAGGGGATGTCCCGGAGCCCGGACCGAGCCGGACCGAGGACCGACCCGCCGTGCCGTCGACCTGAAGATGGTTGCACGACACGGCCCGTCTCGTCATCCGGGTTATTCTCCCGCCCGTCGGGCTATTTCCCGCCCGTGGGCGCCTTACGCCAGTCCGGGTGCCCCGGCATGGGCGGCGTCTTCTCCCCGTACAGCCAGGCGTCGAGGAATCCGCCCAGGTCACGCCCGGCGGTCCGGGAGGCGAGCCGCACGAAATCGGCGGTCGTCGCGTTGCCGTCGCGGTGGACGCGGACCCACTGGCGCTCCAGGCGCTCGAAGGCCTCGTGGCCGATCTCCTGGCGCAGTGCGTAGAGCACCAGGGCGCCGCCGTCGTAGACCACGGGCCGGAAGAGCCTGACCTTCTTGCCGGGGGCGGGCCTCGTCGGCCTCGCGGGCGGCCCGCCGTCGGCACGCCAGCCGTCCGACTTGCGGTAGGCCTCGCGCATGCGGTCCTTCAGGGACCGCTTCGTCGTCTCCTCGGTGAAGACTGCCTCGTACCAGGTGGCGTGGCCCTCGTTGAGCCAGAGGTCCGACCATGTCTGCGGGCTCACACTGTCACCGAACCACTGGTGCGCCAGCTCGTGCACCATGAGCGCGTCGACGCTCCACTCGGGGATGTCGGGGTGGGTGAAGAGCTGCTGTTCGAAGAGGGACAGTGTCTGTGTCTCCAGCTCGAAGCCGGTCTTCGTCGGGGCGACGAGGAGTCCGTAGGTCTCGAAGGGGTAGCGCCCGACCTTCTTCTCCATCCACTCGATCTGGCCGGGCGTCTTCTTCAGCCAGCGCTCCAGGGTCTCGCGGTCCTTGGTGGGCACCACGTCGCGTACGGGCAGGCCGTGCGGGCCCTGGCGGTGCAGCACGGTGGACCGGCCGATCGACACCTGGGCCAGTTCGGTCGCCATGGGGTGGTGGGTGCGGTAGGCCCAGGTGGTGGCGGAGCCTCGGTGGCGGGGCTTGGCGATCGGCAGCCCGTTGGCGACGGCCGTGAGTCCCTTGGGGGTGGTGATGCGGAAGGTGAACATCGCCTTGTCGGCGGGGTGGTCATTGCAGGGGAAGACCCGGTGGGCGGCGGCGGCCTGGTTGGCCATGGCGAGCCCGTCCGCGGTGCGGAGCCAGCCGCCGTGCGGGCCCTTGCGGGAGACGGGGTCGCTGGTGTGCCGAACGGTGATCCGCAGCCGCTCGCCGGGCCTGATCGGCTTGGCCGGCGTGAGGACCAGGTCCTCACCGCTGATCGCGAAGCGGGCGGCCCTGCCGTTGATCGCGGCGGAGCGGACCTTGCTGTGCGTGAAGTCCAGATTCAGGTGCTTCAGGGCCTGCGTGGCGCGGGCATCGATCTTGGTGACGGCATCCAGCGGCTTGCGGTTGTCACCGCGATAGGTGAAGGCGATGTCGTACGACGCCACGTCGTACCCGGGGTTCCCCAGGTACGGGAAGAGCGGATCGCCGATGCCGAGCGGCGTGGCCGGCGACGGAGCGCTCGCCGCGACGAGGGCGGCGGAGACGGCGGCCGTGACGAGGGCGGCCACGCGGGGGGTGCGGAGGACCTTCGGCCGTGCGGCCGTGGCCCGGGCAGTGAGCAGCATGGACTTACCGCTACCAGCGTGGGCGCCCCCGCACGGTGGTGGCGCGCGCCGGGCCACTCGAACGAGTCGCCGACCGGACCCGCGCGTGGTCCGCCCCCGAGGGCCGAGCCACGGGTTCCCGTCGGCCGCTTCAGTGGGCCGCTGCCGCCGGATGCTGGGCGCGGCTCACGTCGTACACCCCTGGCACCGCGCGCATCGCCCGCATCAGCCCCGGAAGGTGCGCGGCGTCGGGAAGTTGCAGCGTGTACGTGTGCCGGACGCGCTGCTGGGTCGGCGGCTCCACGGTGGCGGAGATGATCGCCACCCCCTCAAGAGCGATCGCTTCGGTGAGGTCGGCGAGCAGATGCGCGCGGCCGAACGATTCGGCGGTCAGCGTGACACGGCACTCGGCGGTGTCCCCCCAGCGCACGCCGACCTCCGTGCGCCCCATTTCCTTCATGCGCTCCACCGAGGGGCATCCGACCCGGTGGACGGTCACGGCTCCCCCGCGTACGGCGAAGGCGGTGACGGCGTCGGGCGGCACCGGCGTACAACATCCGGCGAGCCGCACGCTGGCGCCCTCGCGGTCCACCACGGCGTTGGCGGCGGCGGGGCGCGGGATCTCGGCGGCCTCGGGGCGCGGGGCGGCGACCGGCGCCTTCTTGGTCTGTCCGGAGGGCGCCGGGGCGGGCGCCGGATGCGAGGCCAGCCAGCGCCGGATGGCGATCCGCGCGGCGGGTGTGCGGACATGGTCGAGCCAGTCGCGGGACGGCCCGGATGCCGTGTCCTGGCCCATGAGCAGCTGGACGGTGTCGCCGTCGCGCAGCACCGTGCTGAGCGTCGCGAGGCGGCCGTTGACCCGCGCGCCGATGCAGGCGTGCGCGTCCTCGCCGTACTGGGCGTAGGCCGCGTCCACGCAGCTGGCGCCGGCGGGCAGGCCGAGTGTGCCGCCGTCGGGCCGGAACACGGCGATCTCGCGGTCCTGGGCGAGGTCCTCGCGCAGCGTCGACCAGAAGGTGTCAGGGTCGGGTGCGGCCTGCTGCCAGTCCAGGAGCCGGGAGAGCCAGCCGGGCCTGGTCGGGTCCACGCGCTCGTCGTCGGCGCCGTCGGCCGACTCCTCCGTGGGCGGGGCGTAGGGGTTGCGCAGGGCGACGACGCCCGCCTCGGCGACCTGGTGCATCTGGTGCGTACGGATGAGGACTTCGGCGACCTCTCCGTCCGGCCGTGCCACGGCGGTGTGCAGCGACTGGTAGAGGTTGAACTTCGGTACGGCGATGAAGTCCTTGAACTCCGACACGACCGGGGTGAAGCAGGTGTGCAGCTCTCCGAGGACGCCATAGCAGTCGGCGTCCTCGGTGACGAGCACCAGAAGGCGGCCGTAGTCCGACGCCCGCATCTCGCCGCGTTTGCGGTGCACACGGTGGACGGAGACGAAGTGCCGCGGCCTGATGAGGACTTCGGCCGCGATGCCCGCCTCGCGCAGCACGCCGCGCACCTCGCCCGCGATGTCCCCGAGGGAGTTGGCCTCCGCCTCGGCGTTCGCCGTGATCAGGGCCTTGACCTCGGCATACTCCTCCGGGTGGAGGATCGCGAAGACGAGGTCCTCCAGCTCGGTCTTGAGCGCCTGGACCCCCAGCCGCTCGGCGAGCGGAATCAGCACGTCCCTGGTCACCTTGGCGATGCGGGCCTGCTTCTCGGGGCGCATCACACCGAGCGTGCGCATGTTGTGCAGCCGGTCGGCCAGCTTGATCGACATGACGCGTACGTCGTTGCCCGTGGCGACCAGCATCTTGCGGAAGGTCTCCGGCTCGGCGGCGGCTCCGTAGTCCACCTTTTCCAGCTTGGTGACGCCGTCCACCAGGTAACACACGTCGTCGCCGAACTCGGCGCGCACCTGGTCGAGCGTCACCTCCGTGTCCTCGACGGTGTCGTGCAGCAAGGATGCGGTCAGGGTCGTGATCTCGGCGCCGAGCTGGGCCAGGATCAGCGTGACGGCGAGGGGGTGTGTGATGTAGGGCTCACCGCTCTTGCGCGTCTGGCCACGGTGCGAGGACTCCGCGAGCACATAGGCGCGGCGCAGCGGCTCGAGGTCCGCGTCGGGGTAGTGGGCCCGGTGGGCCTCCACCACATGGCCGATCGCGTCGGGCAGACGGTCCCGGGTGTCCGAGCCCAGCAGGGCGGCCCTGCCGAGCCTGCGCAGGTCGAGCCGGGCCCGGCCGCGCCTGCGCTGGGCCCCGGGCGTCACGGGGCCGGGCGTGGCTGGGTTCGTGGCCTCCGCACTCATGGGCACCTCCGGCTGCGTCGACCGGCGGTGGACGGACGCTGGCGTACTCCGTCCGGGCCGGTGCTTGATGCTACCGAGCCCATCACGAGGCGCTGACCGCCTCTCGCCGAGCGTGAAACGGATCACCCATTCGAGCGACAGTTCATGCGCTTGCCGTTTCGAGCCATTCGGACATGATCTCGCCCTCGGCGAGGATCACGGCGGGCCCCGTCATCTCGATCTCACCGTCGGGCCGCTCGGTGATCACCACACGGCCGCCGGGCAGGTCGACCGTGTACGTGACCGGGGCACCGGTCACGGCCGGGTCCGCGCCGTCCCTGCGGGCGGCCGCCACGGCCACGGCGCACGCGCCCGTGCCGCACGAGCGGGTCTCCCCCACGCCGCGCTCGTGCACGCGCATGGCGACGTGGCGGGGGGCGCGCTCCACGACGAACTCCACGTTCACCCCGTCCGGGTAGGCGGAGGCGGGGCTGAAGGGGGGCGGGTCGTAGAGGTTGCCCGCGTCCGCGAGGTCGTCGACGAAGGCGACGGCGTGCGGATTGCCCATGTTCACGTTGCGCGCGGGCCACCGGTGGTCCGCCACGGTGACCGTGACGTCCCCCTCGGGGAGCAGTGCCTTGCCCATGCCGACGGTGATCTCTCCGCCGGACTCCGCCTTGGCGATGTGCACGGTCTTGACGCCGCCGCGCGTGGCCACCGCCAGGTCGCCCTCGCCGACGTGCCCCGCGTGCTGGAGATACCGCGCGAAGACCCGCACTCCATTGCCGCACATCTCGGCGACCGAGCCGTCGCCGTTGCGGTAGTCCATGAACCACTCGGCCCGGTCCGCGAGGTGACGCGCCTCCGGGTGGGCGGCGGAGCGGACGACATGCAGGAGGCCGTCGCCGCCGATGCCCGCGCGCCGGTCGCACAGGGCGGCGACGGCGGCCGGGGGCAGCTCGATGGCGTTGTCCGGGTCCGGGATGATCACGAAGTCGTTCTCGGTCCCGTGCCCCTTGAGGAAGGCGATCCGCGTGCTCATTCCTCGATCGTACGGGGTGGGTACGACATTCCGGCCGGACGGTCGTACACAGTGGGTACGACATTCCGGCCGGACGGTGCTGCTCCGGCTCGCCGCTCCGGGCCTCGGCCGTCCGCTACGGCTCTCGGCTCAGCGGAGCCGGGCCACGCGCCAGACGGCGAGGACGGCCACACCGACGAAGAGCAGGGCGTACGCGGCGACGACCCGCCAGTCAGGGCGGCTGCCCGAGCCGCGCTCGGGCAGCCCCGGCCAGGTGTGGCCCACCCGGCGGGCGGCCATCATGCCCCAGCCTGCCGCGCAGCAGCTGAGGAGCAGTCCGAGCATGGCGACCACGGCACCGCCGTCACCGAACTCGAAGGCCAGCGGGAAGGCGAACATCAGGGAACCGACGGCGGCCAGGATCACGATGGGCGCGAGCTGCCAGATGCGCAGCCGCCGCTGCGGACGCAGCTCGACCTCGACCTCGGCCTCCGGGGACAGCTCGTCCGCGGAGGGACCGTCGTCCGTCACGCCGCCGGGAACCTCGTCGGGTCCGTCGGGGCTCAGCTGCTCTCCGCCGTCATGCGCGGTGTCACGAGGGCCGGCCTCCATCGCCACGCGCCCTCCCACTTCGGACTCCACCGATCGATCGATGGTCGATGATGGCACGTCGGCAGGGGGGCGGATGACCGCCGGAGCGTCCCGATGCCATCACGTGATCAGGCTGTGACCGGTCGTTCGATCAGCGCCATCGCGTGTCCGGGAAGTTCCGCGCGATCGGCCGCGGCACCGCTCAGCCAGTGCACCCGCGGGTCCCTCCGGAACCACGAGTCCTGGCGCCGCGCGAAGCGTTTGGTGGCGCGCACGGTCTCGGCGCGCGCCTCGTCCTCGGTGCGCTCTCCGGCGAGCGCATCGAGCACCTGCTGGTAGCCCAGGGCGCGCGACGCCGTACGCCCCTCCCGCAGGCCCTGTGCGGCCAGCGTGCGGACCTCGTCGACCAGGCCCGCCTCCCACATGCGGTCCACGCGCGTGGCGATGCGTTCGTCGAGCTCGGGGCGGGCCACGTCCACGCCGATCTGAACCGTGTCGTACACCGAGTCGTGGCCCGGGAGGTTGGCGGTGAAGGGCTTGCCCGTGATCTCGATGACCTCCAGGGCGCGAACGATCCGGCGGCCGTTGCTCGGCAGGATCGCCTGGCCCGCTCCCGGGTCGGCGGCGGCCAGGCGCGCGTGCAGCGCTCCGGGGCCGCGCAGCGTGAGCTCCTCCTCCAGCCGGGCCCGCACCGCGGGATCCGTACCGGGGAACTCCAGGTGGTCGACGGCGCCCCGTACGTAGAGCCCTGAGCCACCGACCAGGATCGGCCAGCGCCCCTCGGCCAGGAGGCGGTCGATCTCCGCGCGGGCCAGCTTCTGGTACTCGGCGACGCTCGCCGCCTCCGTCACGTCCCAGATGTCGAGAAGGTGGTGGGGGACGCCGCCGCGCTCCTCGGGCGTCAGCTTGGCGGTGCCGATGTCCATCCCCCGGTAGAGCTGCATGGAGTCGGCGTTGACGACTTCGCCGCCGAGATGTTGGGCAAGAAAGACGCCGAGATCCGACTTTCCTGCCGCGGTGGGACCGACGACGGCGATGACCCGCGGGGCGGGAGCTGCACTACTCACCGCCCCAGTCTCGCAAACCCCGCGACCACTTCCCGAACGAGTTACGTGACGGCACGGCTTTGAGGTCGTTGCCTGTTGCGAGGTTCCAGCCGCCGGTTTCGAGAACCGAGGGCCCGGCGCGAAGCAATGAGACGCTCCGGGCGGCGCGGGATTTCGCCCACACGAGTAACATATGGAGCAGATATGGGCGTTTTTGCACGTTTCCGTCGGAAGGCCAAGGACGGCGACGAGGAGTCAACCACCGGGTCGGGCGCTGCCACACCGACGGCCGAGTCGGAGGGCGCCGAGGTTTCCGCCGCCACTCCCGCTACCGCCTCCCCGGAGGCCGCCTCGGCCGAGGAGAAGCCTGCCGAGGGGGCCGGCGAGGACACGAAGAGCGCCGCCGCCGATGGCAAGGTCACACAGGCCGCCGAGACCGCCGGGACGGACGCGGCGGACGACTCTGCGGACTCTGCGGACGGCGTGGAGATCCCGAAGCAGCAGTCGGCCGGCGAAGCGGCCGACAACGAGGCGGACGAGGGTGCCCGCAACTGACCCTCGCGAGGGAAGGTGCATCCATGGGCTTCCTGGAGCAACTCAAAGCCAAGCTCGCCCCTGCCCGGAGCAAGGTCTCGCATCTCGCGCAGCAGCACGGGGACAAGATCGACCATGGCCTCGAGAAGGCCGCCAAGGTGGTCGACGAGAAGACCAAGGGCAAGTACAGCGACAAGATCCGGACGGGCACGGGCAAGGCGAAGGAAGCCGTCGACCGCCTCGCCGCACCGCACGACGGCAAGGGCACCGGTGGCGCCGCCACCCCGCCTCCACCGCCGCCCCCGGCCTCCTGAACGGCGCCGTGGGCCGCTCTTGAGCGGTTTGGCCGCCCGCCTTCGAAGGGCGTCGCCGGACGGCACCCGCACCCGCACCACATCGGCGAACGGCCGCGAAGCATCCCGCTTCGCGGCCGTCGCCGCATGCTCCTCGGCCCCCGCCGGTTCACGCCCTACGACCAGGTGGCCACCAGGTACCCCACCCCGTAGGGCGCGTCTTCGTAGAGGAGTTCTCCGCCCAGCCGCGCGCTCTCGGCCGCGCCTGCGAGGACCTGCCAGGGGGCGCGGCCCGCCGCCTTCAGTTCGTGACCGAGGTTCTCGTCCAGCGCCCGCAGGGCCGCCACGTCGGCCGTGGCGAGGGCCCGTGCGATCTGCGCGTCGAAGCCCGCCGCCCGCTCGTCGAGGTAGCCGGGGGCCTTCAGGGTGCGGCACGCGCTGGCGTCACCCATCACCAGGAGGGCGACGCGGGCCGCCCGTGCGCCGACGTCCCGCCCGGCCTGGAGGCAGCCCTCGGTGGTGAGAGCTTCTCCCACGCCCAGGCCCTCCACCGGGGCGGTCGACCATCCCGTACGCCCGAGCAGCCAGCCGGCGACGGCGAGGGACGGGGGCAGCTCGCGCTCCGGGAGGGCCTCGCCGGTCCGCGCGCCCAAGTTCACTTCCAGGTCCACGCCGAAGCCCCGGAACGAGCCACGGGCGCCCTGCGGATGCGGGCCGCGGCCCTCCGGCTCGGCGGGGCCGACCACGACCAGGAGGTCGGGCCTGGCCGCGGCAAGGACCCCGATGGCGTCCGTGCACGCCGCGCGGGCCGCGTCCAGTTCAGGGGCGGCGCCCGACGCGACCTCGGGAACGAGCAGCGGCGGGCAGGGACAGACGGCTGCGGCGACAAGCATGATCCGCAGCGTAATGCCCCGGCACGCACGCGCGCGTGGGAGCCGTCCCACGCGCGCATGAGTCACCGGCCCCAGGTCACGCGCCCAGGTCAGGTCACGCGTCGCCCGGATCGGTCACGCGCGCGGATCAGTCGCAACCGCAGCCGCTGCCCGTGGCAACCGGCAGCGGCGCCGGGGCGCCGATCTTCGGCAGGCCCAGCATGACGCCGGCGGGCTTCGCGGCGGCCTCGGTGTTGCGCTTCTCCCAGGCGTCGCCCGCGCGCGTGGGGCGGACGTTCAGCACGGCGCCCTCGGCGAGGAGGTGGTGCGGGGCGGCGTAGGTGATCTCGACCGTCACGACGTCACCGGGGCGGACCTCGGTGTCCGGCTTGGTGAAGTGCACCAGGCGGTTGTCGGCGGCGCGGCCGGAGAGGCGGTGCGTGGCGCCGTCCTTGCGGCCCTCGCCCTCGGCGACCATCAGCTCCAGGGTGCGGCCGACCTGCTTCTTGTTCTCCTCCCAGGAGATCTCCTCCTGGAGGGCCACCAGACGCTCGTAACGCGACTGGACGACCTCCTTGGGGATCTGGCCCTCCATGGTGGCCGCCGGAGTCCCGGGGCGCTTGGAGTACTGGAAGGTGAAGGCGTTGGCGAAGCGGGCCTCGCGGACCACGTGCATGGTCTGCTCGAAGTCCTCCTCGGTCTCGCCGGGGAAGCCCACGATGATGTCGGTGGAGATCGCCGCGTCCGGCATGGCGGCGCGGACCTTCTCGATGATCCCCAGGAAGCGGTCCTGGCGGTAGGAGCGGCGCATCGCCTTCAGGATGGGGTCCGACCCCGACTGAAGTGGCATGTGGAGCTGCGGCATCACGTTCGGCGTCTCGGCCATGGCGGCGATCACGTCGTCGGTGAAGTCGCGCGGGTGCGGCGAGGTGAAGCGCACGCGCTCAAGGCCGTCGATCTTCCCGCAGGCCCGCAGAAGCTTGCTGAACGCCTCGCGGTCGCCGATGTCGGAGCCGTACGCGTTCACGTTCTGCCCGAGGAGGGTGACCTCGGAGACGCCCTCGCCGACGAGCGCCTCGATCTCCGCGAGGATGTCGCCGGTCCTGCGGTCCTTCTCCTTGCCGCGCAGAGCGGGCACGATGCAGAAGGTGCAGGTGTTGTTGCAGCCGACGGAGATGGAGACCCACGCGGCATACGCGCTCTCGCGGCGCGTGGGCAGCGTCGAGGGGAACGCCTCAAGGGACTCGGCGATCTCGACCTGCGCCTCTTCCTGGACGCGGGCACGCTCCAGGAGCACCGGCAGCTTGCCGATGTTGTGCGTGCCGAAGACGACGTCGACCCAGGGCGCCTTCTTGACGATGGTGTCCCGGTCCTTCTGGGCGAGGCAGCCGCCGACGGCAATCTGCATCCCTGGACGCTTGGTCTTCATCGGCGCCAGGCGGCCGAGATTGCCGTACAGACGGTTGTCGGCGTTCTCGCGCACGGCGCACGTGTTGAAGACGACGACGTCGGCGTCGCCGTCGGCTCCTTCCGGCGCACGTTCGTACCCGGCGTCCTCCAGCAGCCCGGAGAGCCGCTCGGAGTCATGGACGTTCATCTGGCACCCGTAGGTGCGCACCTCGTAAGTCTTCGCGCTCATCTCGCCCCCCAGGGTACGGGGTCGCCACGCGCGCGTGTCCGGGGATCGTGAACAGGGTGCCCCGGGGTGCTCGCCGAAGGGGCGCGGTGTGGGCCTCGCCCCTGGTCACCACCGTGAGCGGCTGGCAGGATCGCGCGCATGCTCCAGGCACTCCCCCACATCGGCAGACGACGCGCGCTCCAGGCTTCCGTCGCGGCACTGGTGGTGTTCGGGCTGCTCCTGTGGTGGCTGCTTCCCGTGCACGAGGACTCGCCGAGCGGCCGGATGAGGTTCAGTACCGGCGTACAGAACGGCGTGTACGAGAAGTACGGGAAGCTGCTGCGCACCGCGGTCTCCGAGGACATGCCGGAGGTGGACGTCGACCTCCGCAACAGCCAGGGGTCGCAGCAGAACATCGAGCGGGTGGCCACGGGCAAGGCCGATTTCACCATCGCGGCCGCCGACGCCGTCGAGAAGTACCGCCTCGACGACGCCCCTGGCGCCGAGAGCCTGCGGGGGTGTGCGCGCCTCTACGACGACTACGTACAGCTCGTGGTGGACCGTTCCTCCGACATCCACTCCGTGGCGGACCTGCGGGGCAAGCGCGTGGCGGTGGGCCAGGGCCGCTCGGGCGTGCGGCTGATAGCGGACAGGGTGCTGGAGGCCGCGGGGCTCGACCCTTCCGCTGACATCGAGCCGGTGTCCGCGGGCATCGACACCATGCCCGAGCTGCTGGAGCGCGACAAGATCGACGCTTTCTTCTGGTCGGGCGGACTGCCGACCAACTCTGTGGGCGACCTCTCACAGAGGACGGAGATCCGGCTCGTCGAGCTCGGTTATCTCGTCGACAAGCTGCACAAGCAGGGCGGCGCCTCCCGCTACTACCGCGCCGCCACGATGCCCGCCGACGCCTACCCCTACGCCCAGCAGGGCTCCGCCGTGCCCACCCTAGCGGTGGCGAACCTCCTGGTGACCACGGACGGGGCCGACGACGACCTCACCTCCGGTCTGACCCGCACCGTGATCGACAGCCGCGACCACATCGGCGACGAGGTGCACGCCGCGCAACTGGTGGATCTGCGCACAGCACTCTTCACGGACCCTCTGCGGCTCCACGACGGCGCCCGCAGCTACTACCGCTCGGTCAAGCCCTGAGGCCCTGAGAAGGCCTCAGAGGCCCGTGGCAGGCTCGCTGCGGGGCAGGCCGACGGTCACCTTCAGGCCGTGCGGTTCGTTCCGCCCGTACGTGATGGAGCCGCCGCCCGCCGCGAGCAGGGCCCGGGAGATGGACAGGCCGAGTCCGGAGCCCTTGACGTTCTGGTGGCGGTTGCTGCGCCAGAAGCGGTCGCCCACGCGCGCGAGTTCGTCCTCGGTCAGGCCGGGTCCTTCGTCTCCGACCACGACGGTCGTCGTCCCGTTGCTCGATGCGACCGTCACCTGGACCGACCCTCCCTCGGGCGTGAACTTCAGGGCGTTGTCGATCACCGCGTCCAGTGCGCTGGAGAGGGCGACCGGGTCGGCCCAGCCGGTGGTGGCCGGGCATTCGCCAACGAGCCGTACACCTCGCTCGGCGGCGAGCGGCCGCCAGGACGCGACCCGCTCGGCCGCCAGGGCGCCGACGTCGGTGAGGCACAGGTCGGGCGCGGCGTGCTCGGCGAGCGCCAGGTCGAGCAGATCGTCGAGGACCTGGGCCAGGCGCTTGCCCTCGGTGCGGACCGAGGCGATCTCCTCATTGCCCTCGGGCAGTTCGAGGGCGAGCAGTTCGATGCGCAGCAGCAGGGCGGAGAGCGGGTTGCGCAGTTGGTGCGAGGCGTCGGCGACGAAAGCGCGCTGCTGTTCGAGCACGTCCTGGACGTTGTCGGCCATCTCGTTGAACGAGCGGGCCAGCCGTCTGAGTTCCGGCGGCCCTCCCGCGGCGGCGACACGTGATTTGAGCCGTCCGGTCGCGATGTCGTGCGTGGTGGCGTCCAGGACCCGCACCGGCCGCAGCACCCAGCCGGTGAGCCGCAGGGCCGCGCCGACCGCCAGGAGCATGGCCGCCGACTCGCCCGCGGCGATGAGCAGCCAGCCGTACACTGTCTTGGACCGCATGCGCCCCGTCGGTGAGTCCGTGACGACGACGGCGACGACGTCCCCGTCCCTGATCACCGGGGAGGCGACGGCGAGGCGTCCGCGCTGCCAGGGCCACACCTGCTCGGGGTCGTGGCTGCCGCGGGAGCGCAGCGCCTCCTGGAAGGCCTCGCGGACCTCACCCCTGGCGGGCAGGTACCAGGAGGCCGGCGCGCTGGCCATGGGGCCGTCGTCGCGGTAGAAGACGCCCGCCCTGATCCCGTAGACCTCGTAGTAGTCGTCGAGCTCCTTCTGCAGCGTCTCGCGGCGCTCGTCGGTGCCTCCACGCACGCGTGAGCCCGTCGGGCGCTTGGTCACGAACTGGGCGAGGGACGCGAAGCGCGCCGTGTCGTCGATGCGGTCGACGACCACCTTCTGCTGCTGCGCCGCGGCGACGCTGACGGCCAGCGGCAGACCGAGCGCGAGCAGTACGCCCGCCATCAGGACGATCAGCAGCGGGAGGAGTCGAGAGCGCACCTGTGCCCGTTCCGGCTACGTGGACGGGGCGACGAGCCGGTAGCCGACGCCGCGCACCGTCTCGATCAGGGCCGGCATGTGCAGCTTGGAGCGCAGCGAGGCCACGTGCACCTCCAGCGTGCGGCCGGTCCCCTCCCAGCTGGTGCGCCAGACCTCGCTGATGATCTGCTCGCGGCGGAACACCACTCCGGGACGCTGGGCGAGGAGGGCGAGCAGGTCGAACTCCTTGCGGGTCAGCTGGATGACCGAGCCGCCCACGCTGACCTGCCGGGTGGGCAGTTCGATGTGCACGGTGCCGAGCCGCAGCTTGCTGTCGCCGGTCTCCGCGGCGCTGCCGGGGGCGGGGCGCCGGATGACCGCGTGGATACGGGCGATGAGCTCCCCCGTGTCGTACGGCTTCACCACGTAGTCGTCGGCTCCGAGGTTGAGGCCGTGTATGCGCGAGCGCACGTCCGAGCGGGCCGTCACCATGATCACCGGTATCGAGCCGCGCTTGCGGATCTTGCCGCAGACTTCGTAGCCGTCCTGGTCCGGCAGCCCGAGGTCGAGAAGCACCACTCCGAAGGGGGGCGTTTCCGTTTCCGCGGGGAGCAGCGCCTGTAGGGCCTCCTCGCCACTGCGGGCGTGCACGACGTCGAAGCCGTGGCGGGCCAGGATGGCGGAGAGGGCGGCGGCCACATGATCGTCGTCCTCTACGAGAAGCAGTCGCATATGGGTCCCCTCCAGTTCATCCGTCGTTCCTTCATGGCCGGTACTCGCGCGTACGCCCCAACGCATCCACGCCGATGGACGAGGACCACGTCAAGAGCGTTCGGGTCACGGACACGTTCCGTTATCCAGCCGGTACGCACATCGTGGACCCTCTTCACACGGTGTGTCCGGTTGCGGCCGGATCGTTATGCTCAATTTCCCCTCAGATGTAATGACGCTGGTCGCACTGGGTTATTACTGTCCTCCCAACCGAGGAGGATGGAGCAACAAGCCGTGACCGAAGTATCGGTGACCAAGGACGCCATACCGCCCGGGGCGGACGACCTGGTCGTGCTGAAGAACGTCAACAAGCACTTCGGCGCTTTGCACGTCCTCCAGGACATCGACCTGACCATCGCCCGAGGCGAGGTCGTCGTGGTGATCGGCCCCTCCGGCTCCGGAAAGTCGACACTGTGCCGCGCCATCAACCGCCTTGAGACGATCGACTCGGGAGACATCTCGATCGACGGCAAACCGCTGCCCCAGGAGGGCAAGGAGCTGGCCCGCCTCCGTGCGGACGTGGGCATGGTCTTCCAGTCGTTCAACCTCTTCGCGCACAAGACCGTGCTCGAGAACGTGACGCTGGGCCAGACCAAGGTGCGCAAGATCGGCAAGGCGGAGGCCGAGGCGAAGGCGCGCCAGCTGCTGGACCGCGTGGGCGTCGCCACCCAGGCCGACAAGTACCCCGCGCAGCTCTCCGGCGGCCAGCAGCAACGCGTGGCCATCGCCCGCGCGTTGGCGATGGACCCCAAGGTGATGCTCTTCGACGAGCCCACGTCGGCGCTCGACCCGGAGATGATCAACGAGGTCCTCGAGGTCATGCAGCAGCTCGCCCGCGACGGCATGACGATGATCGTCGTCACCCATGAGATGGGCTTCGCCCGCTCCGCCGCCAACCGTGTCGTCTTCATGGCGGACGGGCGGATCGTCGAAGAGGCCGTGCCGGACCAGTTCTTCAGCAACCCGCGCAGCGACCGGGCGAAGGACTTCCTGTCGAAGATCCTCAAGCACTGACGCTTACGGCAACCCTGGCCACCGCGTCCACTCACGACCAGCCGAAGCAAAGGATGTTCACCATGAAGTTCCGCAAGACCGCAGCCGCCGCGGCCGTTGTCGCCGCCCTCTCGCTGACCGCCACGGCCTGTGGTGGCGAGGAGGGCACGGCCGGTGACAAGCCGAAGGACCCGACCGGCGGCAAGAACGCGCCCAAGCTGCCCACGTACGACGTGAAGTCGGGCGTCAAGGTCGACTCCGCGGTGCTGAAGAAGGCGCAGAAGGCCGGCAAGATCGTCATTGGCGCCAAGGACGACCAGCCGTACCTGGGCTTCAAGGACAGCGCCGGCAAGCGCTCCGGCTTCGACATCGAGATCGCCAAGATGGTCGCGGCCGACCTCGGCTTCAAGCCCGACCAGATCGAGTTCAAGACGATCGACTCCGGCGTCCGCGAGACCACCATCTCCAAGGGCGACGTCGACCTGTACGTCGGTACTTACACGATCAACGACGAGCGCAAGAAGCAGGTCGGTTTCGCCGGTCCCTACCTCGTCGCCGGCGCCGACCTTCTCATCCGTCAGGATGACAAGAGCATCACCGGTCCTGACTCCGTCAAGGGCAAGAAGGTCTGCTCGATCGTCGGCTCCACGCCGCTCCAGGAGATCAAGAAGTCGAAGTACGGCGCCGACACCGTCGAGCTCGCCAAGTACTCCGAGTGCGTGCAGCAGCTCATCAACAAGGAAGTCGACGCCGTCACCACGGACGACGCCATCCTCAAGGGCTACGCCGCGCAGCAGCCGAAGGCGCTGAAGGTCGTCGGCAAGCCCTTCACCAAGGAGCCGTACGGCATCGGCATGAGCAAGAACGACAAGGCTCTGCGCGACGCCGTCGCGGACGCCGTCGAGGCGCACCAGAAGAACGGCGACTACAAGAAGGCGTACGACGCGACGCTCGGCCTCTCCGGTTCGGAGTTCACCGAGCCGCCGGCCCTCGAGCGCTACTGACCGCCGACCTTCCGTTCCACTCCCCGGCAGTGAGTCGACCGGGCCCCCGTACGCATCGTGGTGTGTGCGGGGGCCGGCGTCCCCTGCCCGACCACTGCCGCCCACGAGGACATCCCCGTGAATGTACTGCTCGACCATCTGGCGGAATTCCGCGAGGGTTTCATAGGCACGGTCTGGCTGACCGTGGCCAGCAGCGTGCTGGCGCTGTTCCTTGGCGTCGTGCTCGCCGGTTTCCGCGTCTCGCCGGTTCCGCCGCTGCGGTTCTTCGGCACCGCCTGGGTCACCCTGTTCCGGAACACCCCCCTGACGCTGCTCTTCCTCACCATCTGGTTCGCGGTGCCGCAGGTCTTCGACTTCGGCCTCGACCCGTGGACCAAGGCGCTGATCGTGCTCAGCGTCTACACCTCGTCGTTCGTCTGCGAGGCCGTGCGGTCCGGCATCAACACCGTGCCGCTCGGGCAGGCGGAGGCCGCCCGATCGATCGGCATGACGTTCTTCCAGACCCTCGGCACGATCGTGCTGCCCCAGGCGGTGCGGACCGTACTGCCGCCGCTGAGCAGCATCTTCATCGCGTTGACGAAGAACTCCGCCATCGCGGGCGCCTTCAGCGTGACGGAACTCTTCGGGTGGCAGAAGATCCTCAGTGACCAGGGCTTCGCCATCGCCTGGCTCTTCCTCTGGGTGGCGCTCGGCTACCTGGCGATCACGTTCACCATCAGCGGCCTCTTCCGGCTGCTCGAGCGGAGCCTGGAGGTCGCACGATGAGCTCCAGCGTTCTCTACGACTCTCCGGGCCCCAAGGCCCGGATGCGCAACCGCGTCTACTCCGTCGTCGGCACGGCCGCCATCATCGGCCTCGTCGTCTTCGTGGTCATGCGGCTCGCCGACCGGGGCCACTTCGCGTCCGAGGTCTGGAACACCTTCAACTACTCCAACGTCCGGCTGACCATCCGTGACGGCATCCTCACGACGCTGAAGGTCTTCGCGTTCGCGGGCGTGCTGTCCCTGGCGCTCGGGGTGCTGCTCGCGGTCGCCCGCGCGTCGGACCACCGGCCGGTCCGCTGGCTGGCCACCGGTTTCATCGAGCTGTTCCGCGCCATCCCGCTGCTGATCACGATCTACGCCCTCTGGGTGCTCTTCCTCACCTACAAGGGCGACCTGGGCGCCATCGGCGAGAACAACGGCTTCTGGGCCCTCGTCATCGGCCTCGCCGTCTACAACGGCGCGGTGCAGGCGGAGGTGTTGCGGGCGGGCTTCAACGCCGTCCCGCGCGGGCAGGTGGAGGCGGCCTACGCCCTGGGACTGCGCAAGTCCCAGGTGATGACGATGCTGCTGCTGCCGCAGGCGGTCAGGTCCATGCTGCCGACGATCATCAGCCAGTTGGTCGTCACGCTGAAGGACACCTCCCTCGGCTACATCATCACGTACTCGGAGCTGCTCTACGCGGGCCGGCAGCTGGCCAACACCACCCTTGTCAACGGCCAGTACATCTACGTCCCCGTGATCATGGTCGTCGGCACGATCTACGTGGCGATGTGTCTGGCGCTCTCCGCGCTCGCCACCTGGATCGAGAAGCGCGGGCGCCGTACCAAGACCGGCATCGCGGTGGCTGCCGCCGCCGAGCCCGCCGAGGCGCCCAGCGTCCTCGACACGGCCACGCCGTCCGCTCCCGCGGCCGCGGCCGCGGGTGAGACCGGTGACGCGCCCATGGCCACGCCGGCGCGTGACCCGGAGGGCCCCGAGGGACCGGGGAACGACTCCGGCAAGCCGCACGGCGACTCCGACGGACCGGTCGGTAAATCGAACTGACACTTCGTAGGCGCAGGTGAGTGTGGGGGCGGCCCTTCGGCCGCCCCCCTCTCGTCCGTCCGGGCCCGGCTGCCTCTGCCGGCACCGGCCGCGCTGCCGCTTCCCGGTGCACACCATTGCCATCGTCACTTGACGCAAGCAGCGGCAATGGGTTGCATACGTTCTGTGATCGTGCACCGGGCTCCAACTGTCAGTTCCTGTACGTACGTCCAGCGCCTCCGGGCAGCCCGGAACCTCGGAGCCCTTCGGGCCGGAGGGTGTGCGCCGTGGACCCGGTGATCGTCGTCGGCGCGGGCCCCGTCGGGCTCGCCCTCGCCCTCGCGCTCGCCCGCCACTCGGTGCCCACCGTCGTCCTGGACGAAGGGCCCGGCAAGGACGATCAGCGCCTGGCTCGTACGGTCGTTCTGCGCGAGGACACCGCCGCCTTCGTGGAACGGCTCGCGGGCCGCTCGCTGGGCGGCCTGGAACTGGGTGCGCGCTGGACGCGCTGGCGCTCCGTACGGCGCAAACAGGTGATGCTCGAGATCTCCTTCGACGAGGAGATCCCCACCCCGCTGCATGTGCCGCAGCACGTCCTCACCGGGGCGCTGCGCGAGGCCATCTCCACCGAGCGGCTCATCAAGGTCGCGGTGGACAGCAAGCTCGACTCCCTGGAGCAGGACTCCTCCGGAGTGACCGCCCACACGCGCGGGCCCAAGGCCACGTGGTGGCGCGGAAGTTATCTGGTGGGCTGCGACGGGTCACGCTCGACGGTGCGCAAACTGCTCGACATCCGCTTTCCGGGGCGCACGGCGGTGGAGCGACACGCCGTGGCGGCGCTGCGCACGGAACTTCCGTGGCCGGGCGAGGCGTTGTTGCATCGGATGCCTCCGTGGCGCGGCGGAGGTCCGGAAGTGACGGGCCGCCCGCTCGCCGAGGGGGCGTGGCGGCTCGACTGGCTGCTTCCGCCGCGCGGCGACCTCGTGACCCCCGAGGCCCTCGTGCAGCGGATCCGGGCCACCCTCGCGGGCTGGTGCGAGGGCCCCACACCGCCGTACGAACTCCTCGACACGGGCGTGCACACCGTCCACCACCGCCTGGCCCGGCGGTGGCGGGTAGGCCGTGCCTTCCTCGCCGGTGACGCCGCGCATCTGCTCGGCGCGCTCGGCACGCAGGGGCTCGACGAGGGGCTGCGGGACGCGGACAACCTCGCGTGGAAGCTGGCGCTCGCCTGGCACCACGGAACGCACGACGCGCTGCTCGACAGTTACCAGGCCGAGCGGCGGGCCTGCGTGACCGCGCGGCTGCGCGCCGCCGACCAGTCGCTGCCGGTACTGCGCGGCGGCAAGGGCCTGCGTTCGCTCGTGCCGGGGGCCGCGCGCGGGCACGACGCGCTGCTCACGGACGGCCACGTGGGGCGCGGTCCGCTCGGCGCGCCCGCGTCGTACGCGGATTCTCCGCTGGCGCCCGCGCCTTCAGAGTCCGAGGTCGTGGTGGCCACCGAGCCGGGCATGTCGGTGGCCGACGTGCGGGTGACGGCTCCCGACGGCACCTCCGTCCAATTGCGGGAACGGCTCGGGCGCGGCCATCTGCTCGTCGTACTCGTCGCCCCGGGGACCGGTGTGTGGGAGCGGCGGCACTGGATGTCGGCCGGGCTCATGCCGAGGCTCGCCGCCGCTGTCACGGCACTGCCGCACCACGCCGAGCTGCTCGTGGCGGAGAGCTACCCCGGGGCGCCCGCGCACTCGGTCCTGCTCGTACGGCCCGACGGCCACCTGGTGACCGCGCTGGCCGGAGTACGCCCGGCGGAGCTGTACGCGGCCGCGCAGTCGGCGGTGGGCGGGGCGAGGCCTGCGAAGCGCGCCGGGCCGGCGAAGCCTGCGGGGCGGGAGGCGCCTGCGGAGCGTGAGGCCGCCGGGGGCGGGGGCTCGGGGGCCGGCTCGGGCGAGCGGGCCGGCTCTGGGGAGGGGTCCGGCCTGGGCGAGCAAGCCAGTTCGGGCGAGCGGGACGGCTCTGGGGAGCCGGAGAGTGCGGCGGGGGCGGTGCGGCGGGCCGAGTGAGGGGCGTGCGGGAGTGCATCGCGAGGGGGCGCGGCCAGGGCGGCGCGCGATCGGACCGCATGCTGGGCGGAAGTTGACCGCTCTGCACCTCCGTGGTCTACTCCGCATCGTGACCGACACCGATGTGCGCCTGTGGCGGAGGGTCCATATGGACCTCGTCCGCTATGCGGGCTGCGTGTGTCACCCGTCCCTCTGACTTCGCCTTTCTCCCTCGCGCGCTGAACGCCGCCCTCCGGTCGGCTCGCGCGCCCTTTCGCGAACCTTCAGGACGGTATCCGTGTCTTCCTCCGCACCTTCCCCCACCGCGCCCGCGCCCTCGCGCACCGCCGGTCCCACCTCGGCCGAGCTCCTCGACTTCGTACGCCGCACCGCCGCCGACACCGCGCTCATCGCCTCGCTGCCGCTCGACCCGGAGGGCCGCACCTGGGTGCGCCTCGACGGCCCCGGCGGCAGCGAGGCATGGCTGATCGGCTGGCCGCCCGGCACCGGAACCGGTTGGCACGACCATGCCGAGTCGGTCGGCGCCTTCCTCGCCGCGGCGGGCACCCTCAAGGAGAACTCCCTCGCCGCCAGGCTGCCCACCGACGGCTGGAAGACCCTGGAGCTCTCGGACGGCGTAGACCGGGAACGGGAGCTCACCGCCGGCGAGGGCCGCGCCTTCGGCCGCAACCACGTGCACGAGGTGCTGAACGAGTCCACGACCGGACACGCCGTGTCCGTGCACGCCTACTACCCGCCCCTGCCGCGCATCCGCCGCTACTCCCGCACCGGTGACGTGCTCCGCCTGGAGTCCGTGGAGCGCCCGGAGGACTGGCAGTGAGCGAGCGGCCGATCGGCATCGATGAACTGCTCGAACGCGTACGGCTCGGCCTGGACCGCGTGACCCCTCATGAGGCGTACGACATCGCCGGGTCCGGGGGTCTCCTCGTCGACATCCGGTACGCGGCCCTGCGGGAGCGCGACGGGCTGATCCCCGGGGCGCTGGTCGTCGAGCGCAATGAACTGGAGTGGCGTCTCGATCCGCAGGGCAGCCACCGTGCCCCCGAGGCCACCGGCCACGATCTGCGTGTCGTCGTCATCTGCAACGAGGGGTACGCGTCGAGCCTCGCGGCAGTGTCGCTGCGGCAGTTGGGAATGCGGTACGCGACCGACCTCGACGGCGGCTTCCAGGCCTGGCGCTCGGCGGGGCTTCCGGTCACCGTCTGAACACGGGTGGGCGCACCTTGGTAAGGGGCGCCCACCATTGCGTACTGCCTCTTACCTCCCCGCTTCCTACTTCTTGGACCTCCCCGCTTCCTACTCCTTGGCCGTCGCCACGCTCACCGGCAGCGGCCTGAGCGCGGCCCGGCCCGGCAGCGCGGTGGCGGTCAGGGCCAGGAGACCGGCAACAGCGACCACGGAGACGTACACCAACGGCGTCACCGTCGGCGCCGCGCTGCCCGTCATGCCCACGCTGAACGCGCTCAGGACGGCGAGCGCCACCCCGCTGCCGAGCGCCGTGCCGATGAACAGGACAGCCAGCGCCTCGATGCGCAGCATGCGCAGCACCTGCCGCCGCGTGGCGCCCACGAGCCGCAGCAGCGCGAACTCCCGGATGCGCTCGGAGACCGACATCGCGAGGGTGTTGACCACCGCGATCGCGGTGAAGGCGAGGACGAGCCCCATGGCCAGGTGGTTCACCTCGGCATTCGCCTGCTGACGCTTCGCCTCCAGACCGTCGAACGCGTCCGGTGCGAGAACGTCGAGGCCTGAACCCGGGAACTTCCCGATGACCGCCGCGAGTTGTTCCTTCGTACGGTCGCTCTTGACGAGGACCGTGGCGGCGAGTGGGTTGTCGACGTGACGGGCGACTCGGTCGTGCGCCATGGTCACATCCCCGAAACCGAGCCCGCGCGCATACACGGCACGGACGGTCAGTTTCGCCCTCGTCCCGTCTCCGAGGGTGAGCCCGAGCGTGCTGCCCGGCCGCAGACCGAGCTGGTCGGCGGCCAGTTCGCTGACGGCCACGCTGTTCCCGTCGAAGCCCTCCAGGGATCCGGCGGTGACGTCCGGATCCCAGGTCCGGGTGAGCCCTGCCGGAGTGACGCCCTGCGCCGGGTATTTGTCGAGCCCCACGCGGACGGTGGTGCGGACCACCTCGGTGACGGCCTCGACACCCTCGGCCGTACGCAGCTTCCGCGCGGCCTGCGCCGGGATGCCGGGGCCTTGTCCGGCGAGCACCCAGTCCGCACGGATGCCGTCGCGGGCCTGGGCCCGGGCCGCGTCGCCAAGGGTGGGCTGGACGAAGAGGACGGTGCAGGTCATGCCGGTGAGGAGGGCGAGAGGGGTGACGGCGGCGGCCATCCGGGCCGCGTTGCCGCGAAGGTTGGCGTGGGCGAGCTTGCCGCCGGGGCCGGCCAGCCGGAGCGGGCCGCGCAGGAGGGCGGCCGCCGCGCGGACGACGAGCGGGCCGAGGGCGGCGATGGCGCAGGCGAGGACCACCACGGCCAGGAACGTCACCGGGGTCGACGCGGCTTCGGTGCGCAGCATGCTCAGCACGGCGATCAGGACGATGCCGCCGGTCAGCAGGACGAGACCGGCGACGAGGCGGCCCCGGCCCAGCCGGGTGCGCTCGACGCGCGCTTCGGCGAGTGCCTCGGCGGGGCGGATGCGGGCGATCCTGCGCCCGGCGATGTGGGCCGCGGCCAGAGCGCCGAGCAGGGTCACGCCGACGGCGACGAGAGGCGGGAAAGCGCTGACGGTGCGTTCGAGGGTGGCGGGCACGGCACCCGTGTCCACGAACCGTCCGTGCAGCTCGCCGCCGAGCGGGATTCCGGCCAGCGCGCCGATGCCACCCGCCACGGCGCCGATGAGCAGCGCCTCACGCCCCAGGAGCCTGCGGATCTGCTTCGGTGTCGCGGCGACGGCACGCAGCAGGGCGAGTTCACGGTGGCGCTGCTGGACGGAGAGCGTGAAGGTGCCGACCACCACGAGGACGCCGACGAGCAAGGACGTGCCTCCCATGGCACCGCCCATGCTGACGAGCTTGACGCGGGCGCCCGCCGCATCGAGGAACTCGACGGGCCCGCGGTCGTCACCCGCACTGACCTGCGCGGTCGTCCCGTCGAGTGCCTTCGTGACGGCCTGCTCCAGGTCGGCGACGCTGGTGCCCTCGTTCGGCACGACGCCGAAGGCGGTGACCTTGCCCGGGTGCGCCGCGAGCCGCTCGGCCTCTGCCGAGGAGAAGAAGAGCGAGGTCTGGTGGGCGAGGGTTCCGTGCGCGGGGGCGGCGATGCCGGTGATGCGGTAGCCGCGGGGGCTCTGCGTCGACTGGACGGTGAGACGGTCGCCGGGCCTCAGCCCGGCGCGGTCGGCGAGGTCCCGGTCGATGACGAGATCGTCGGCGTGGCGCGGCCGGCTGCCCTCGACGAGCCGGAACGGCGTGAGCGCGGCGGACTCCCAGGCGTGACCGTACGAGGGCCGGTCGGCGTCGCTTCCGTCGCCAGCCGTCAAGGGCTGGGCCAGGAAGGTCAGTTCCGGCACCACCGCGCCGACGCCCGGTGTCTCCTTGAGGCGTCTGTCGATGTCACGTGCCGACAGCCAAGCCCGTTCCGCGATCGGTTTCGCCTTGTGCTTGACCTTGGTCTTGCCCTTCTTGTGCTTGACGGTGGTCTGGTGGACGTTCTGGTCGGCGGAGACGATCACCGGCGCGGCGGCGTAACGCTCGGTCTTGACGGTGCCGCGCAGTCCGGTCTCCAGGAGTGTGCCGCAGGCCGTGATGAGCGCGGCGGCACACATCAATGCGAGGAAGGCACCCAGGAATCCACCCTTCCGGTCCCGGACCGTCTGCAGGGCGTAGCGCAGCATCATGGGGTGTCCGTCTCTTCTCGGCTGTCGCGGGGTGCGGGGAAGGCCCAGAAGCGCGTGAGTACGGTGCGCGCGTCGGCTGGGGTGTCGCGGTCGGGCCGTTTGTAGCGGTTGAGCAGCGCGATGTACTCCTCGAAGAACTCGTGGAGTTCGGGGAGACTCAGCCGGATCGTGCCCTGTGAGGAGGGGAACGCGTCGGCCCACTCACCCGGTTCGGCTCCGCCTTCCCGCCGCGCCTGCTCGAAGAGGTCCAGGTCGGCGGCGTACGACTGGCGGTTGAGCTCGTCGATGACGAGCCGCGTCTCAGGGGTCTGCCGGCTGCGTGGCGGAAAGCGCCGGTCGCCGGGGACGGCCCGCCACCAGCGCTCGCGGCCGTGGCCCGAACCCGGACGCTCTCCTCCGGGGCCGCCCGGTGTCTCTTCGACGAAGCCGTGGCGGGCGAGTTCACGCAGGTGGTAGCTGGTAGCTCCGGTGTTGAGGCCGAGGGCTCTGGCGAGCGTCGCCGAGGTCGCTGGGCCATGCACGGTGAGGTGCTGCAACATCTGCCGCCGCCGCGGCTGCGCGAGCGCCTTCAATACACGGAGATCACTCAGCTCCTCCGGAGCCGGGGCCGAGTTCGGGGCCGGGGCCGAGTCCGGGGCCGGGGCCGAGTCCGGGGCCGGGGCCGAGTCCGGGGCCGAAGCCCGGGCCGGGGTCGGGGCCGGGGCCGGGGCCGCGTCTGTGGTTCGCTCGACTGCGGCGCCGGAGGCCCGCGTCTCCTCGGATGTGCCGGGTTCCTGTGCCATGCGTACACAGTCGCCTGTGCACAGGGACCTGTGCACTGCGGTGGTCCCGCGTCTCCGCAGGGGGGTTAACCCCACCCCGCGGAGCGCGGGCCGGGATGCGTGGGTCGCTGAGCGTGCCGCCCCACCCCCGTCGGGGCGGCGCGCTCAGAACGCCTCGTATCCCAGGTCTTCCGTGTCTTCGCCCTCTTCCTCCAGGGCCTGCCGCACCACCCTGAGCGCCATGCCCTCGCCATAACCCTTGCGGGCGAGCATGCCCGCAAGGCGGCGCAGGCGCTTGTCACGGTCGAGGCCGCGTGTGGAGCGGAGCTTGCGGGCGACGAGCTCGCGCGCCGTCGCCTCTTCCTGCTCCGAGTCGAGCTGTCCCACGGCTTCGTCGATGAGCGTGGACTCCACGCCCTTGGTGCGCAGCTCCCGCGCGAGCGCACGCCGGGCCAGGCCCCGGCCGTGGTGCCTGGACTCCACCCAGGCATCCGCGAAGGCGCTGTCGTTGATCAGACCGACCTCCTCGAAGCGGGAGAGCACTTCCTCCGCCACCTCGTCGGGGATCTCCCGCTTGCGCAGCGCGTCGGCGAGCTGCTTGCGCGTGCGCGGGGTGCCGGTGAGCAGGCGCAGACAGATCGCTCTCGCCCGCTCGGCAGGATCTGCGGTCGACGGCTCCCCCTTCTCGGCCCTCGAAGAGGAAGGGGGGCCGCTGTCCTGGTGCTCGCCGAAGCCGCCGCGCCGCCGCCGGCGCCCGCCGCCGCGCCCGCCACCCTCGCGGGTGCCGGTTCCGTCCCGGCCGTCGCGTTCCTGCTCCACACCGTCCCCGTGGTCCCGCCCCGCGGCTCCGGGGCGGCTTTCGGGGGCGGTGTGGTCCGCCCAGTCGGTTCGTCGCGTCACGGCCTAGCTCTTGGCCGCCGCGGTCTTGGACTTGGTGGCCTTGGCCGCCGTCGCGGGAACCGTCTTGGCGGCGTCGTCGGCAGGTGCCGCACCCGCCGCGTCCGCGCTCGGCTTCGGCTCCTCGGCCGGAGCCTCGGGCTTCACACCGACGCCCAGCTTCTCCTTGATCTTCCTCTCGATCTCGTTGGCGAGGTCGGGGTTGTCCTTGAGGAAGTTGCGGGCGTTCTCCTTGCCCTGGCCGAGCTGGTCGCCCTCGTACGTGTACCAGGCGCCCGCCTTGCGGACGAAGCCGTTCTCCACGCCCATGTCGATCAGGCCGCCCTCGCGGCTGATGCCATGGCCGTAGAGGATGTCGAACTCGGCCTGCTTGAAGGGCGGCGCGACCTTGTTCTTGACGACCTTGACGCGGGTGCGGTTGCCCACCGCGTCCGTGCCGTCCTTCAGGGTCTCGATACGCCGGATGTCGAGCCGCACCGAGGCGTAGAACTTCAGCGCGCGGCCACCGGTCGTGGTCTCCGGGGAGCCGAACATGACGCCGATCTTCTCGCGGAGCTGGTTGATGAAGATCGCGGTGGTCTTGGACTGGTTGAGCGCGCTGGTGATCTTCCGGAGCGCCTGGCTCATCAGGCGGGCCTGGAGACCCACGTGCGAGTCACCCATCTCGCCCTCGATCTCCGCGCGCGGCACCAGGGCGGCGACGGAGTCGATGACGATGAGGTCGAGGGCGCCGGAGCGGACCAGCATGTCGACGATCTCGAGAGCCTGCTCGCCGTTGTCCGGCTGGGACAGGATGAGGTTGTCGATGTCGACGCCGAGCTTCTTCGCGTACTCGGGGTCGAGGGCGTGCTCCGCGTCCACGAACGCCACCGCGCCGCCCGCCCGCTGGGCGTTGGCCACGGCGTGCAGCGTGAGGGTCGTCTTACCGGAGGACTCCGGGCCGTACACCTCCACCACACGGCCGCGCGGGATGCCGCCGACGCCGAGCGCGACGTCGAGCGCGGTCGACCCGGTGGGGATGACCTCGATGGGCTCGTTCGGCCGCTCGCCCATGCGCATCACTGCGCCCTTGCCGAATTGCCGTTCAATCTGTGCGAGCGCGGCGTCCAGCGCCTTCTCGCGGTCGGTTCCTGCCATGGGTTCCACCCGATTTGCTTGAGTCGATCGCTTCACGTCAAAGACGCTAACGCCTGCCACTGACAATCCGCCCCGACGCCCGTCCAGCCTGTGGATAACTGAAGGCCATCTCTCGCCGAAATCCTCCGGAGCCTGCCAGGGTTCTCCCTGCCCACCTGCGGAAAATCGCCGTCGGACAACCCATGAGAATGGATGTTCGATTTCGGTGTCAAGCGTGGCACGCCGCCCCTCCCGCAGGGGCCGGCGTGCCCGTGCAGCGGGGATCTACCGCCGCTCGTCCGGCTTCGGCCGCGTCTCGGACTCCGCCGCCGCCCCCGGTCGGTTCGGCCCCCGCAGGGCGCGCCGCACGCGCTCGACGAGGGGCGGCCCGCCCCGGCGCCGGTGCCCGTGCACCCGGGGGTCGTCCGTGACGTCGTACCTCTTCACGTACGCACCGAGGAAGGCCTGAAGAGTCGCGATGGCCGGGATGGCGACGAGGGCGCCCACCGCTCCGAGGAGCGCCGTCCCCGCGACGACCGAGCCGAAGGCGACCGCCGGATGGATGTCCACGCTCTTGGCGGTGAGCTTGGGCTGGAGCAGATAGTTCTCGAACTGCTGGTAGACCACGACGAAGATCAGCACCCAGAGCGAGTACCAGGGGTTGACCGTGAAGGCGATCAGCATCGGCAGGGCGCCCGCCAGATACGTGCCGATCGTGGGGATGAACTGGGAGACCAGACCCACCCACACGGCCAGCACGGGCGCGTAGGGCACGTCCAGCGCCTGGAGCAGGATGTAGTGCGCGATCCCGGAGATCAGTGCCATCAGACCGCGGGAGTAGAGATAGCCGCCGGTCTTGTCGACCGCGATCTCCCAGGCACGCAGCACCTCGGCCTGCTTGGCCGGCGGCAGCACCGAGCACAGCGCGCGCCGCAGCCGCGGTCCGTCGGCCGCGAAGTAGAACGAGAACAGCAGGATCGTCAGGAGCTGGAAGAGGCCACCGAGGACCTGCGCGGAGACGTCGAGGACACCGCTGGCGCTGTTCTGCACGTACTTACGCAGCCAGTCGGAGTGGACGAGGCTGTCCTGGACCTCGAAACGGGAGAGGTCCGTGTGGAACGTCTGGTTCGTCCAGCTGATGACCTTGTCGAGGTAGTCGGGGAAGTCCTCCACCATGTCCACGATCTGGCTGGCGAGCATCGAGCCCATCAAGGTGACGAAGCCGGCGCTCGCGATCACGACACCCATGAAGACGATGAACGTCGCGAAGCCCCTGCGCAGTCCGCGGGCCGCCATCCAGCTCACCGCGGGCTCTACCGCGAGCGCCAGGAAGAACGCGATCAACACGTTGATCAACAACCCGGTGAGCTGGTGGAAGGCCCAGCTGCCCAGTTGGAAGCAGGCGATGAGCGCGAGGGCGAGCACCATGGCACGCGGCAGCCACCGCGGCATGCGGGCGCCAAACCCTGCCTCGGCCCCGCCGGGGGGCTGTGCGGGCGGCGTCGTGCCGGGGGAAGCGGTGTCCTTGGTGACCTGCGCGGTCTCGTCTGTGGGTGCCACGGGGTCAGTCTCGCCCACGCCGTGGGGGATCGGACGCCACCCCCGCATCTTGGTACGGGCTCACGCGCGCGTGGCGCCTCTCGGCGGCACGGAACCGTCCGTGTTCAGCGCTTTTCGGGCGGTACGTCCATGGCCGCGCAGACCGCACGCCAGACATCCTTCGCGTCCCAGCCCGTGTCCAACGCCTCGTGGACCGTACGGCCGCCGAGCTCCGCCATCACGTGGTCGCGCGCGAAGGAATCGGCGTACCCCGCTCCGAAGTGCTCCGCCATCCGCTGCCAGAAGACCGTCAACCGCATGCCTCCAGTATCCCGCTCTGGGAGTGCAGCCCGGCGCAGGGGGCTCACCGAGAACGCTTTCCGCCCTACGGTCGGTCCATGGCTGAAACCGGAGCATCCCCCGACTCAGTGCCACACCCCGATGCGGCACTCCCCCCGGTCGCCCGGGCCGAGCACTTCGTCTGGCTCACCGCGCGCGTCCTCGAGCAGCGACGGTTCACACACCACTTCGCCCCGGGGGCGGCCGGTGGGGACAGCAAACAGACCGCGGATGCCGTGGAAGCCGCTCTGAACGCGTACGGCACCGCGGACGGGGGCTACGCCCACGGGCTCGAACCCGACCTGCGCGGCCCCGTCAGCCAGCCGCTGCACGCCGGCCACGCGCTGCGCGTCCTGGACTCCATCCGGCGCTGCGGCGGGCAGCGGGCGGACCGCGTGTGCCGCTACCTCACCTCGGTCTCGACGCCCGAGGGCGCGCTCCCGGCGATCCATCCCAGCCAACGGGGCTACCCGGCGGCACCGTTCGTTCCCATCGTCGACGACCCGCCCGGCGAGCTGCTCGCCACCGGACCCGTGGTCGGTCTCCTGCACCGCAACGACGTGTGGCACGCATGGCTCTTCCGGGCCACGGACTTCTGCTGGGCGGCCGTCGAGTCGCTGGAGAAGACCCATCCCTACGAGGTCCATGCCGCCGTCGCCTTCCTCGACGGCGTACCCGACCGCCCGCGCGCGCGGGTGGCCGCCGACCGGCTCGGCCGTCTCGTACGCGAGCAGCGCCTCGTGGCGCTCGATCCGTCGGACCTCGACGCGTACCCGGTGTCTTCGGGGTACGCGCCGGGCGAGCACCACTTCGCGCACGATTTCGCGAGGACGCCCGAATCGCTGGCACGCGCGTGGTTCACGGACGCCGAGATGCGACGCTCGCTGGACTTCCTGGAGCGGGAGCAGCAGGAGGACGGCGGCTGGCCCGTCCGGTGGCGCCAGTGGGCGCCGGGCACGGCTCTGGAGTCCCGCCCGATCGTGACCATCGAGGCCCTGCTCACGCTCCGGGCGTATGGACGGGCCATCGGCTGACGGAGCGTTCTCGGCGTCCGCTCGACGGTCTTCCGCCAGGTGATTGCGGCGGTAGCGGCGGACGCGGTGCCCGCCCGCGGCGGTGGCAACGGGGGGCAGCCCGGCAACGGGCGGGGCCCGGCCGCGGCGGGGTGTACGCGGAGAACCGCTGCGGCAAGCGCGGTTCTCTCGCCGGGGCGACCGCACCGCCGCGGAACGCCGATCGCGCAGGTCAGCGCCGTTGTCAGTGGCGGGGTGCACGATGGGGGGCATGGTCAGCTCTGCGTCCGGCGCCGACGGCGCCCTCGACGGTTTCTCCCCCGCGACCCGCAGTTGGTTCGCGGGGGCCTTCTCCGCGCCCACCTCCGCCCAGGCCGGCGCGTGGAAGGCCATCGCCGAGGGCTCCGACGTGCTGGTCGTCGCGCCCACGGGCTCCGGCAAGACCCTGGCCGCGTTCCTGGCCGCGCTCGACCAGCTCGCCTCGGTCCGGCCGCCCGCGGACCCGAAGAAGCGCTGCCGCGTCCTGTACGTCTCACCCCTGAAGGCGCTCGCGGTCGACGTCGAGCGCAATCTGCGCAGTCCGCTGACCGGTATCCGCCAGGAGTCCGTGCGCCTCGGCCGGCCCGAACCCGAGGTGCGGGTGGGCATCCGGTCGGGCGACACCCCGGCCGCCGAGCGCCGGGCCCTGGCGACCCGCCCGCCGGACATCCTGATCACGACACCCGAATCGCTCTTCCTGATGCTCACGTCGGCCACGCGGGAAGCGCTCACCGGCATCGAGACGATCATCCTCGACGAGGTGCACGCGGTGGCGGGCACCAAGCGCGGCGCCCACCTGGCACTGTCCCTGGAGCGGCTCGACGAGCTGCTGCCGAAGCCCGCGCGCCGGATCGGCCTGTCGGCGACGGTGCGGCCGGTGGACGAGGTGGCCCGCTATCTCTCCCCGAAACGCAAGGTGGAGATCGTTCAGCCGCCCTCGGGCAAGGAGTTCGACCTCTCCGTGGTCGTTCCGGTCGAGGACCTCGGCGAGTTGGGCGGCTCCCCGGCGGCCGACGCGGGCGACGGCACGGGCGGGAGCGGGCAGGCGGAGCGCCCGTCGATCTGGCCGCATGTCGAGGAGCGCATCACCGACCTCGTCCAGGCGCACCGCTCGACGATCGTCTTCGCCAACTCCCGCCGCCTTGCCGAGCGCCTGTGCAACCGCCTCAACGAAATCGCGTACGAGAGAGCGACCGGTGAGTCCCTCCCCGAGGACCACTCCCCCGCGGAGCTGATGGCCGAGGCCGGCGCGGCCAAGGGTGCCCCGCCCGTCCTTGCCCGTGCCCACCACGGCTCGGTCTCCAAGGAGCAGCGCTCGCAGGTCGAGGAGGACTTGAAGGCCGGCAGGCTGCCGGCCGTGGTCGCCACCTCCAGCCTGGAGCTCGGCATCGACATGGGCGCCGTCGACCTGGTCATCCAGGTGGAGTCGCCGCCGTCCGTCGCCTCCGGGCTGCAGCGCGTCGGCCGGGCGGGTCACCAAGTGGGCGCGGTCTCCACCGGCGTCGTCTTCCCCAAGTACCGGGGCGACCTGGTGCAGGCCGCCGTCGTCACGGAGCGGATGCGGACCGGCTCCATCGAGTCGCTGCGCATCCCGGCCAATCCCCTGGACGTGCTCGCGCAGCAGTTGGTGGCGATGGTCGCGCTCGACACCTGGCAGGTCGACGATCTCCTCGCCGTGGTGCGCAGGTCCGCCTCCTTCGCCTCGCTGCCGGAGTCCGCGTTCACGGCCGTCCTGGACATGCTCGCGGGCCGCTATCCCTCGGACGCCTTCGCGGAGCTGCGTCCGCGCGTGGTGTGGGACCGTGTCGCGGGCACCATCACCGGGCGGCCGGGCGCGCAGCGCCTCGCGGTCACCTCCGGAGGCACGATCCCCGACCGCGGTCTCTTCGGCGTCTTCCTCGCCGGCGCCGACCCGAAGAAGGGCGGCGGCCGCGTCGGGGAGCTCGACGAGGAGATGGTGTACGAGTCCCGGGTGGGCGACGTCTTCACGCTCGGCACCAGCTCCTGGCGCATCGAGGACATCACCCGGGACCGCGTCCTCGTCTCCCCCGCCCCCGGCGTCCCCGGCCGACTGCCCTTCTGGAAGGGGGATCAGCTGGGCCGCCCGCTGGAGCTGGGCCGCGCGCTCGGCGCCTTCCTCAGGGAGGTCGGCGCCCTCTCCAAGGAGGACGCGCGCGTGCGGCTGCTCGCCGCGGGACTCGACGACTGGGCCGCCGACAACGTCCTGGCGTACCTCGCCGAGCAGCGCGAGGCCTGCGGGCACATCCCGGACGACCGCACGATCGTCGTCGAGCGGTTCCGGGACGAGCTGGGCGACTGGCGGGTCGTCGTGCACTCCCCCTTCGGCGCCCAGGTGCACGCTCCGTGGGCCCTCGCCCTGGCCGCCCGTCTGACCGAGCGGTACGGCATGGACGCGCAGGTCATGCACGCCGACGACGGCATCGTGCTGCGGCTGCCGGACGCCGACCTGATGAGCCTCGACCTGCTCGACCAGGACCCCTCCGAGCCCTCCGTCGAGTACGACGCGGAGAAGGCCCCGGTCGGCGCGGGCGACGTCGTCTTCGACAAGGGCGAGGTCAACCAGATCGTCACCGATCAGGTCGGCGGGTCCGCCCTGTTCGCCGCGCGCTTCCGTGAGTGCGCCGCCCGCGCGCTGCTGCTGCCCCGCCGCAGCCCGGGCAAGCGCACGCCGCTGTGGCAGCAGCGGCAGCGGGCCGCGCAGCTGCTCGAGGTGGCGAGCGAGTTCGGCTCCTTCCCGATCGTCCTCGAGGCGGTCAGAGAATGCCTCCAGGACGTCTTCGACGTACCGGGTCTCACGGAACTGATGGGCGACATCGAGTCCCGCAGCGTCCGCCTCGTCGAGGTCACCACCCCCGAGCCCTCCCCCTTCGCCCGCTCACTCCTGTTCGGGTACGTGGCGCAGTTCCTGTACGAGGGCGACTCCCCCCTCGCCGAGCGGCGCGCGGCGGCCCTGTCCCTGGACTCCCACCTGCTGGCGGAGCTCCTCGGCCAGGCGGAGCTGCGCGAGCTCCTCGACGCGGACGTCCTCGCGGAGCTGGAGCAGGAGCTTCAGTGGCGTACGGAGGACCGCCGGATCAAGGACTCCGAGGGCGTGGCGGACCTGCTGCGTCTCCTCGGTCCGCTCACCGCGGCCGAGCTTGCCGAGCGCGGCGCCGAGCCGGAGTGGACCGAGGAGCTGGCCTCCGCCCGCCGGGCCATCCGGGTCCGGGTCGCGGGGGCCGACCACTGGGCGGCGATCGAGGACGCGGGCCGGCTGCGCGACGCCCTCGGCACGGCCCTGCCCGTGGGCGTCCCCGAAGCGTTCACCGAGCCGGTCAAGGACCCGCTCGGGGACCTTCTGGCCCGCTTCGCGCGCACGCACGGCCCGTTCACGACCGCGGCCGCCGCCGCCCGCTTCGGCCTCGGAGCCGCGGTCACGGAGGGCGCGCTGCAACGCCTCGCGGCGAACGGGCGTGTCGTACAGGGAGAGTTCCACCCGGCGGGCATCGGCCAGGAGTGGTGCGACGCCGCGGTGCTGCGCCGTCTGCGCCGCCGCTCCCTGGCGGCCCTGCGGCACGAGCTGGAACCGGTGCCGCCCTCCGCGCTCGCCCAGTTCCTGCCCCAGTGGCAGCACCTGAGCGGGCACGGCCTGCGCGGCATCGACGGTCTGGTCCGTGCCATCGAGCAACTGCAGGGCGCGACCGTGCCCGCGTCCGCGCTGGAGAAGCTCGTGCTGCCGTCACGCGTTTCGGGGTACCACGCGGCCATGCTCGACGAGCTGACCACGGCCGGCGAGGTGATCTGGGCCGGGGCGGGTTCGCTGCCGGGCAAGGACGGGTGGGTCTCCCTCTACCTGGCCGACGCGGCGCCGCTGCTCCTGCCGCCGCCGCACCCGCTGGAGCTCACCGCCCTGCATCAGTCGGTCCTTGACACCCTCTCCGGGGGGTACGGCCTCTTCTTCCGCCAGATCGCCGACCAGATCCGCGCCACCACGCATCCGGAGGCGTCCGACCCGCAACTGGCCGACACGATCTGGGAGCTGGCCTGGTCGGGCCTGCTCACGAACGACACGCTCACGCCGATGCGCTCCCTGCTCGGTTCGGGCCGTACCGCGGGCGCCACCGCTCACCGCGCCAAGCGCAACGTCCCGCGTGGACGCTACGGCAGCCTCACCGCCGCCGCCCGCTCCGGTGGCCTCGGGGCGGCCCGTGCGGTCTCCCGTTCCGGCCCCCCGACAGTGGCGGGCCGCTGGTCGCTGCTGCCCCCGCGCGAGCCCGACCGGACGCTGCGCGCGCACGCCCTGGCGCGCACCCTTCTGGACCGGCACGGTGTGGTCACGCGGGGTGCCGTGGCGGCCGAGGGTGTCGAGGGCGGCTTCTCGGCCACGTACCGCGTGCTGTCCGCCTTCGAGGACAGCGGGCAGGCCCGGCGGGGTTATGTGGTGGAGGGACTCGGCGCCGCCCAGTTCGCGATGGACGGCGCGGTGGACCGCCTGCGCGCCACGGCGAACTCCCGGGAGAGCGTGGACGGCACACGCCCCTCCGACGCCCGGTCAGCCGTGGTCCTCGCCGCCGCCGACCCCGCCAACGCGTACGGGGCCGCCCTTCCCTGGCCCGAGCCTCCGACGGGTTCGAGCCACAAGCCCGGCCGCAAGGCGGGTTCCCTCGTCGTCCTGGTCGACGGCGACCTGACGCTCTACATGGAGCGCGGCGGCAAGACCCTCCTGGCCTGGCCCGCCTCACCCGAGGAACCGGTCACACGGGACCAGCGCCTCCAGGCCGCCACCGAGGCCCTGGCATCGGCCGCCCGAGCGGGCGCCCTCGGCACGGTCACGGTGGAGCGGATCAACGCCGAAGCCGCCCTGACCTCCCCCTTCGCCCCCCTCCTGGAAGGAGCAGGCTTCCACGCCACACCCCGGGGGCTGCGGCTGCGGGCATAGAGGAGGCGCGGGGGCGGTGTGCCGGGGGGGCAACGCACCCGGAGGCCACGTGCCGCCACAAGGGTCACTCGCCCACGCCACGGCTCCACAGCACCACGGCTCTACGGCTCTACGGCTCTACGGCTCTACGGCTCTACGGCTCTACGGCACCACAGCACCACAGCCCCACAGCCCCACACGATGACCGCCCGGACCATCCCCGCGGCCGCCCTCACGCCTCCCACGCCCCACCGCCCCCGCCATGCCACCCTTGACGCATGCCCGAAGGAGATGACGCATGCCCGAAGGAGATACCGTCTACATGGCAGCTCAGCGGCTGCATGCCGCCCTCGCGGGGCGTGCCATCACGCGGTCCGATCTCCGCGTGCCCAAGCTCGCGACCGTCGACCTCACGGGGCGCACCGTCCTCGACGTGACGCCGCGTGGCAAGCACCTCCTGACTCGTATCGAGGGTGGGCTCACCCTGCACTCCCACCTCCGCATGGACGGTTCCTGGCGGGTCTTCGCCCCGGGCGAGCGGTGGAGCGGCGGCCCTGCGCACCAGATCCGGGCCATCGTGGGCAACGCCGAGCACACCGCCGTCGGGTACCGCCTGCCCGTACTCGAACTGCTCCGCACCGCCGAGGAGGAGAAGGCCGTGGGCCACCTGGGCCCCGACCTGCTCGGGCCGGACTGGGACCCCGAGCTGGCGCTGGCCAACCTCTTGGCGGAACCGGAGCGCGCCCTCGGCGAGGCGGTTCTCGACCAGCGGGTCCTCGCGGGCGTGGGCAATGTGTTCAAGTGCGAGCTCTGCTTCCTCCTGGGCGTCACCCCGTGGACCACGGTGGGCGAGCTGACGGAGGAGGTCGCGCACCACGTTCCCGCCCTGTCGAAGAAGCTCCTCGAGGTGAACCGCAACCAGCCGAGCCGTACCACCACCGGCCGCGCGCGCCCCGGCCACCGCCTCTACGTCTACGGCCGCGCGCGCCGCCCCTGCCTGCGGTGCGGCACCCCCATCCGCCTGGCCGAGCAGGGCGACGGCTCCCGCAGCCGCCCCACGTACTGGTGCCCCACCTGCCAACGGGGTCCGGCCCCGGAAGGAACCGCCCGAACCGGTAGTTGACGCCCCGTCAGGTCCAGTCGTACCGTCCCGTCATGCCCGTCACGGCGTACGACCTCACCGGACGCACCGCATTCGTCACCGGCGCCGCCAGCGGCATCGGCCGGGCGTCGGCCCTGCTCCTCGCGGAGGCGGGCGCCACCGTCCACTGCGCCGACGTCGACCCGCAGGGACTCCATGAGACCGCCACGCTCATCAAGGCTGCGGGCGGCTCCGCCCACACCCACCAGCTCGACGTCTCCGACAAGGCCCAGGTCGATCAGGCCGTCGCGAGCGCCGCGGCCAACGCGCCCCGCGGCGGGCTCGACATCATGGCGGCCATCGCCGGTGTCATGCACAGCAGCCCGGTCCTGGAGACCCGCGTCGAGGACCTCGACCGCGTCCTGGACATCAACTTCAAGGGCGTCCTGTACGCCTGCCAGGCCGCGGCCCGCACCATGATCGGGGCAACCTCCGAAGCGGCCACCAGAACCCCCGCCGAAGGCGCCCCCGCCAGCCCCGCCGGCCCCGCCGCTCCTGTCGGCCCCAGCATCGTCACCATGGCCTCAGGAGCCATAGACACCGGCGCCCCCGGCCTCCTCTGTTACGGCGTGGCGAAGGCGGCGGTGGTGCAGCTCACCAAGACCCTGGCCACGGAAGTCGGCCCGCACGGCATCCGCGTCAACGCCGTGGCGCCGGGCTGGATCCGTACCCCCATGACCGATCGCCACGACCGCGAGGCCCAGGCAAGTACCGAGAAGATCATGAAACGTATGGCCCCGCTGGGCCGTGTGGGGGAAGCGGAGGACATCGCGCACGCGGTGCTGTACCTGGCGTCCGACGCCTCAGCCTTCACGACCGGCCAGATCCTCCGCCCCAACGGCGGCGTCGCCATGCCGTGGTGATTCCGACCCCCCGAACCCCCGCCCGCGCCCCCGCTCACGCCGTCGCCAGGCCCGTGCCCCCACGGCCTTGGCCTCCGGCACACAGTGGACCGGAAGCAGGCTCAACCCCCACCCCCCGGCGGCGACCACTCCCTCAAGGGCCCCGGCGTCGGGGGCGAGGGCGAGGCGCAGCACGCCCCACCACCACAGCGCACCGAACCCCAGAGCGGGCACCCAACGTATCGCCCGCCACGCGACGGTCCCGCTCACGGATATCACGGCTGCCACCTCCCGCTCGGCGCGAGACCGACGCTAGCCCCCGGGACCACCCCTCGCGAGGGCGTACCGCCGGCCTCACCCTTGGGAGGGCGCGCCGCCGACCTCATGTTCACGACGGCGCACCACCCAAGACGTCACCAGGCCTCAGCTGTTCTCGGCCTGGAACATCCAGTGATGCTTCTCCAGGTCCGCCGTGATGGAGATGAAGATGTCCTGCGTGACGGGGTCGGGCTTGTCCGTCGTCTCGACCCGCTCACGGAATCGCGTGATCACCGCGCCGAGGGCGTCCACGAGCACCCCGATGGCGTCCGAGTCCTTGACCCAGCCCTCGGGGATCTTGCCGATACCGCTGCTCTGCGCCACCGTCGCCGCACGCCCGTCGGGCGAGATGCCGAGCGTCGAGGCGCGCTCCGCCACGGTGTCGGAGTGCTGCCTGGCGGTGTCCACGACCTCGTCGAGCTGCAGATGTACCGAACGGAAGCGCGGACCGATCACGTTCCAGTGCACCTGCTTGGCCACGAGGGACAGGTCCACCAGGTCCACCAGCGCGCCCTGCAGCGCCTCCGCGACCGTCTTCTGATCCGCGTCGGACAGCGGGCTCTTGGTGACGTACATCTGTCTCCTCCAAGTCATCAGCGATCGAGAGATCATCGACGAACGAGATCATCAGCGATCGAGAGAAACTGTCACAACCATGGCCACCATGGCATAAGTAGGCCAATTCGGCTGAGTAGGCCAATTCGACCGTTCGAGGTATCTCCTATCCCGTCAGGAGAAATCCACACAGGACCTTGGTCCCCGGGAAAGAGAAAGGTCCCGACCGGGTACCCGGTCGGGACCTTCACACGCACATGGCGCTCGGCGTCATGCCGCGACGACGTCCACCGCCTCGGCGGGCGCCTTGATCGTCACCCGTTCCGGTGGCACACCGGCCACGGAGACGGAATTGAGCATCGGGCGAACCGGCGCGCGCACCGGTTCCGCCGCAGCAGACTCAGCCAGCTCGGCGAGCGACAGTTCATCGCTCACTTCACGCATGAGCTCGGACATCCGTACGTCAAGCGCGTCGCAGATCGCGGAAAGCAGCTCGGAGGATGCCTCCTTCTGCCCCCGCTCCACCTCGGAGAGATAGCCGAGCGAGACTCGGGCGGACGAGGAGACTTCGCGCAGAGTACGGCCCTGGCGCTGGCGCTGCCGACGCAGCACGTCACCAAGCAGGCGACGGAGCAGAATCATCGGTGGCTCCCTCCTCGGACCGCGTAGCCGCATCCTTCACGCCCCACCGTACCGCCTTGCGCGGCGGCCGTGCGGGGAGCGATGTCGTGTTCACTCAGGGCTGCAAACATCAATTCCCCCCGTTCTGTTCCGTATCCTGTGCCCGCCCGTACCCGGCCCGTTCGCCCGAGAGCCGCTCAAGGAGCAGCGTGAGCACGCTCCGTACACTCTCCCTACGGATTTCCGCCCGGTCACCGTTCAACCGCAGGGCGGCCACATTCCCGCCGGGTCCGCCAAGGGCGTAACCGCCCGTCGGCGCCTTCCCGGGCTCGCCTACGGCTTGATCCAGCCCCGCAGCGGTGACTTCCGGTCGCGTTTGGCCACTGTCCGCGACGGTCGCCGGTCCGGCGACCGCCACGAAGACGGTCCCCACGGCCTGGCCGTCCTGTGGCTCAGGGCCCGCGACCCCGGTGGTGGCGATCCCCCAGTCGGCCCCGAGCATCCCGCGTACGCCGTGGGCCATCTGCCGCGCGACCTCCGCGTCCACGGCTCCGCGCTCGTCGAGGAGCTTGCCGTCGACGCCGAGTACATCCCGCTTCAGGTCCGTGGCGTACGCCGTCACGGATCCCCGGAAGACCTTGGAGGCTCCCGGAACGGCCGTGAGCTCGGCCGCCACCAGACCGCCCGTGAGCGACTCGGCGACGACCAGCGTCTCGCCGCGTGCGGCCAGAAGCCGCACCAGCTCGCTCGCGGCGACCGCAGGCCGGGTTCCCGACGTTCCTGACATTCCCGACGTCACTGCCCGGCCTCCGCCGACGACGCCGCCAGGCGCTCCTCGGCCCGGCCCTGCCTGCGCAGCACGATCGCCTGCTTCACATAGTCCAGGCCGGTCACCACGGTCAGCAGCACGGCGACGCCCATGACCCAGAACCGCAGCGTGGCGAGCGGCCCGGTCAGCGCCAGGACGTACATCCCGACGGCCGTGCCCTGCGCCAGCGTCTTCATCTTGCCGCCGCGGCTGGCCGGGATCACTCCGTAACGGATCACCCAGAAGCGCAGCAGCGTGATCCCGAGCTCGCGGCCGAGGATCACCCCGGTCACCCACCAGGGCAGGTCACCGAGCCAGGAAAGGCAGATCAGCGCGGCGCCCATGATCGCCTTGTCGGCGATCGGGTCGGCGATCTTCCCGAAGTCCGTGACCAGGTTGTACGTGCGTGCCAGGTGTCCGTCGAAGAGATCGGTGATCATGGCGACGGCGAAGGCGGCCCAGGCGAACGACCGCCAGGCCGGGTCGTACCCGCCGTTGCCGAGCAGCAGCATCACGAAGCCGGGCACGAGAAGGAGCCTGGCCATGGTCAGCAGGTTGGCCACGTTCCAGAGGCTGGCCTGGTTGACGGCCGCGGCCCCCAGCTTTCCGCCCCGCACCGGCGTGGCGCCCGCGGCGCCCTGGGCGCCGGAGCCGCCTGACGCGGATGCCGGGACTCCGGTCATCTGCCGGCCTCCCCGAGACACTCGGCCACCAAATCCACGCCCTCCGTGCCGACGACCTTTGCCACGACCATACGGCCGACCTCAAGGCCTGCCCCGCCGTCGGCGGCCGCGGCGCCGGTCAGGCGGATCTGGCCGTCGGTCTCCGGGGCCTGGTGCGCGGCCCGGCCGAGCGGGCCGTCCTCCTCGTCGAGGGACTCGACCATGACCTCTACGGTCTCCCCGAGCCGCTCCTCCGCACGCTGCGAGGTGAGCTCCTCGGCCAGCCGCGCGATGTGCGCGAGCCGCTCGTCGACGACGTCCTGGGGCAGCTTCTCGGCGTACGTGGCCGCTTCGGTGCCCTCCTCGTCGGAGTACCCGAAGACGCCGATGGCGTCCAGCCGCGCGCCGGTGAGGAAACGCTCCAGCTCGGCGAGGTCGCCCTCGCTCTCGCCGGGGAAGCCGACGATGAAGTTGGACCGGACGCCGGCCTGCGGCGCCTTGGCGCGGATCGTCCCGAGGAGCTCCAGGAAGCGGTCGGTGTCCCCGAAGCGCCGCATGGCGCGCAGCACGCCGGGCGCGGAGTGCTGGAAGGAGAGGTCGAAGTACGGGGCGACCTTCTCCGTGGAGGTGAGTACGTCGATGAGGCCGGGCCGCATCTCGGCGGGCTGGAGGTAGCTGACGCGGACCCGCTCGATGCCGTCGACGGCCGCCAGCTCGGGCAGCAGCGTCTCCAGGAGCCGGATGTCGCCGAGGTCCTTGCCGTACGAGGTGTTGTTCTCGGAGACGAGCATGACCTCCTTGACGCCCTGCTCGGCCAGCCAGCGGGTCTCGCCGAGCACGTCGGAGGGCCGCCGCGAGATGAAGGAGCCGCGGAAGGACGGGATGGCGCAGAAGGAGCAGCGCCGGTCGCAGCCGGAGGCCAGCTTCACGGAGGCGACGGGGTTGGAGCCGAGACGGCGGCGCAGCGGCGCGCGCGGCCCGGAGGCGGGCGCGACACCCTCGGGCAGATCCTTGGGGGCCTCGGCGTCCGCGTGGCCCGGAAGCGCGACGTCCGCCTTGGCCAGCTGGCGCTCGGCCGGGCTGATCGGCAGGAGCTTGCGCCGGTCGCGGGGGGTGTGGGCCTCGACGCTGCCGCCGTTCAGGATGGTCTGGAGGCGGCTGGAGATGTCGGAGTAGTCGTCGAACCCGAGCACTCCGTCGGCCTCGGGCAGCGCGTCGGCGAGCTCCTTGCCGTACCGCTCGGCCATGCAGCCGACCGCGACGACGGCCTGGGTCTTGCCGTGGCCCTTGAGATCATTCGCTTCGAGGAGGGCGTCTACGGAGTCCTTCTTGGCGGCTTCGACGAAGCCGCAGGTGTTGACGACGGCGACTTCGGCGTTCGCGGCGTCCTCGACGAGCTGCCAGCCATCCGCCTCCAAGCGGCCTGCGAGCTCCTCCGAGTCCACCTCGTTACGGGCGCAGCCAAGAGTGACAAGGGCGACGGTGCGGCGTTCGGGCATGCTCTCAAGACTACTTTGTCCGCGCCGCGACCCCGGCCGCCAGGGTTACCGGGCGGTCGGCCGCCGGTCGGCGCCGCTTCACCCGCCCGTCACCGCAGCCCGGTCGACGCCCCAGGTCACGGGCTGCGAGGGGCTGGTCAGCCGACCTCCGGGTCGCCCTTCGTGTACGTGAGGCGCTCCACCTGGCCGGGCTCGAATTCGTTGTCGACCTGCTTGCCGTTCACGTACAGCTCGATCGCGCCCGCGTCGCCCAGGATGAGGTCGATCTTCTGCTTGTCCTGGAACGTCTTGGCCTGGCCCGCTTCCAGTACGCCGTCGAAGAGGGTGCGGCCGCTGTGGTCCTTGGCGGAGATCCAGCTACGGCCGTCCGCGGCGGTGACCTTGACCGTGACCTTGTCGCGCGGGACGCCGGCGATGGCGCTGTCCGAGGGGTCGGGCTTGGGGTCGGCGGGCTTGTTCGGCTTGGGCTTCTCGGCGGCCTTGCTGGTGGCGGGGGCGGCACCCTCGGCCATCGACCTCTTGCCGCCGCTCTCGTCGTCGCCGCCGGTGAACGCGGTGAAGCCGACGAAGCCGACCACCGCGACGATCGCGGCGACCATGGCGGCGGTCCAGTTCGGCCTGCGCGGTTCGGAGCGGATGCGCTCGGCCTCGAACAGGGGCGCGGCCGGTGTGGGCGCGGGCGGGTGGCCGCCGTGCCCGGCGTCGTACTGGGCGATCAGCGGGGCGGGATCGAGGCCGGCGGCGCGCGCCAGGGCCCTGATGTGCCCGCGCGCGTACACGTCGCCGCCGCACCGGGAGAAGTCGTCCTCTTCGATCGCGAGCACGATCGGGACACGCACCCGGGTTGACGTACTGACTTCGTCCACCGTCAACCTGGCATTGACGCGTGCCTGGCGCAGGACGTGGCCGATGGAGGGCTCGTCGGCCCGGCGGTCGGGGCGGTCGAGGCGGTCGTCTGAAGGTCGGTCGTCTTCAGGGGAGTTGCCGATGGACACGGGGGCGCCTTTCGAGCGTGTAGCCACCTGCCGGAGGTTCAGTTTAGGGGGGCCCGGAAAGGGTGGGGCAACCGGACGGACGGACTTTGTACGCCATCAGAATGGCCTGACATACCGATGGTGCGACATCATGCTCTTCTCTCCCTCAACTTGACGTGTGTCGAGGGGAAACGGTTGCCTGCCACACCCTTACGGGTGAGCCTCCCCGCGGATCACGGCGAGCACGCCATCCAGTTCGTCGGGTTTCACGAGAACGTCACGCGCCTTGGAGCCCTCGCTCGGGCCCACGATGCTGCGCGACTCCATGAGGTCCATCAGCCGCCCGGCCTTGGCGAAACCGACGCGCAGCTTGCGCTGGAGCATCGACGTGGACCCGAACTGGGTGGAAACCACCAGCTCAGCGGCCTGGCAGAGGAGATCGAGGTCATCGCCGATGTCCTCGTCGATCTCCTTCTTCTGCTTGGTGCCGACGGTCACGTCGTCGCGGAAGACGGGCGCCATCTGGTCCTTGCAGTGCTGGACCACCGCGTGGATCTCGTCCTCGGTGACGAAGGCGCCCTGCATACGGGTGGGCTTGTTCGCCCCCATGGGCAGGAACAGACCGTCGCCCTTGCCGATGAGCTTCTCCGCGCCCGGCTGGTCGAGGATGACCCGGCTGTCGGCGAGCGAGGAGGTCGCGAAGGCGAGCCGCGAGGGCACGTTCGCCTTGATCAGACCGGTCACGACGTCGACCGAGGGGCGCTGCGTGGCGAGCACCAGGTGGATGCCGGCCGCGCGCGCGAGCTGGGTGATGCGGACGATGGAGTCCTCCACGTCGCGCGGCGCGACCATCATGAGGTCGGCGAGCTCATCGACGATCACCAGCAGGTACGGATAGGCGTGCAGCTCCCGCTCGCTGCCCTCCGGCGTCTTGAGCTTGCCCTCGCGGACGGCCCGGTTGAAGTCGTCGATGTGGCGGTAGCCGAAGGCCGCGAGGTCGTCGTAGCGCAGGTCCATCTCGCGCACGACCCACTGGAGCGCCTCCGCGGCCTTCTTCGGGTTGGTGATGATGGGCGTGATCAGGTGCGGGATGCCCTCGTACGCGGTGAGCTCGACGCGCTTGGGGTCGACCAGGACCATCCGTACGTCCTCGGGGGTCGCCCGCATCATGATCGAGGTGATCAGGCAGTTGATGCACGAGGACTTGCCGGAGCCGGTGGCACCGGCGACCAGGATGTGCGGCATCTTCGCCATGTTCGCCATGACGAAGCCGCCCTCGACGTCCTTGCCGAGCGCCACCAGCATCGGGTGATCGTCCTCGGCCGCGTCCGCGAGCCGCAGCACGTCCCCCACGTTGACCATCTCGCGGTCGGAGTTCGGGATCTCGATGCCGACCGCGGACTTCCCGGGGATGGGCGAGATGATCCGCACGTCCGGGGACGCGACGGCGTACGCGATGTTCTTGGCGAGCGCCGTGATCTTCTCGACCTTCACGGCGGGGCCCAGCTCGATCTCGTAGCGCGTGACCGTCGGCCCCCGGGTGAAGCCGGTGACGTTGGCGTCGACCTTGAACTCCGTAAAGACGTTCGACAGGGAGCTCACGACCGCGTCATTGGCGGCGCTGCGGGACTTGCCGGGGCCACCGCGCTCAAGCAGGTCGAGCGCGGGCAGTGAGTACGTGATGTCCCCGGCGAGCTGGAGCTGCTCGGCGCGCGGCGGCAGGTCGCGGGGGGCGTCGGGCGCGGACTTGGTGAGGTCGGGAACGGCGCTCTCGGCTGCTCCCTGCGCGTTCTGCCGCTTCTTCTTCAGCTTGCCGGGCACCGGGGCGTCCGCGTCGCGCGCCGGCGCCTCCGTGGCGCGCGCGCTCGGCACGGGCGCCGTGCGCTCCCGCTCGTCGGGCTGCGCTTGCTCCTCCCGCCGGTCCTCGCGCTCCCCGGACACGCCCTGCGTCAGGTCGGCGACCAGGGGCGAGGGCGGCATCCCGTGCAGCACGGCACCGTCGAGCGAGGCGGCCGCCGCTGCCGCCACGTCCACGGCGTCCATCGGCCGGTTCATGTCCGGCTGTACGGGGGCCCTGCGCGGCCTGCGGCGCTTGGTGAGCGCCTCTTCCTCGGCCTGGTCGGGGGCGTACGCGTCGGGCGCCGGAGCGCGGCGCCGCGACCGCGCGGGCAGCGCCTCGCGCCACTGCTCCTCGTAGCGCTCCTCGTCGTCGCCGTACAGCTCGGCCTCGGGCTCCGGATGGACCACGCCGAGCCTGACGCCGAGGGTCCGCAGCCGCTGCGGGATGGCGTTGACCGGCGTCGCCGTGACGACGAGCAGCCCGAAGACGGTGAGGAGCACAAGGAGCGGCACCGCGAGGATCTCGCCCATGGTGAAGATCAGGGGCGTGGCCGAGCCCCAGCCGATGAGGCCGCCCGCGTCCCTTATCGCCTGCATGCCGGAGCTGCGGGCGGGTGAGCCGCACGCGATGTGGACCTGGCCGAGGACGCCGATGACCAGGGCGGAGAGGCCGATCACGATCCGGCCGTTCGCCTCGGGCCGCTCGGGGTGGCGGATGAGCCGTACGGCGATGGCGCCGAGCAGCAGCGGCACGAGCAGGTCGAGACGGCCGAAGGCGCCGGTCACCAGGATCTCCACCAGGTCACCGACCGGGCCCCGAAGATTCGACCAGGTGCCCGCGGCGACGATCAGCGCGACGCCGAGCAGCAGCAGCGCGAGGCCGTCCTTGCGGTGCGCGGGGTCGAGCCCCTTGGCGCCGCGCCCTATGCCGCGGAACATCGCTCCGACCGCGTGCGCGATGCCGAGCCAGACGGCGCGCGCCATGCGGTACACGCCCCCCGTGGGGCTGGGTGCCGGCTTGGGCGCGGGCTTCTTCGCGGCGGCTTTCTTCGCCGGCGCCTTCTTCGCTGCCGCCTTCTTGGCGGGCGGTTTGGCGGCGGGCCTCTTCGCCAAAGCCTTCGTCGGCGCTGCCGCCTTCTTCGCGGGCGTCTTCTTGGCTGCGGGCTGACGTGAGGCCATGTGTGTGAGGTTACCTTTGTCGACCTCTGTGGACACGTGTGCCTACTGCTTCACCCGTCTGTGTCGCCCTGCGGCGGCGGGGAACTGACGGAAGCTCACCGGGCCCGCCGGGCGACGCGCCGCCTCAGTTCTGCGAGGGGACGGAAGGGGCGCCGCTGCCGGTACCGGGCTCCAGGGCGTCAAGGGCGCGGCGCAGGCCGGTCAGTTTGCGTTCGAGATGAGCCGCGGTGGCGACCGCCGCCGCGTCCGCCGACTCGTCGTCGAGCTGCTTGGAGAGCGCCTCGGCCTGCTCCTCGACGGCCGCGAGCCGCGCCGACAGCTCGGCGAGCAGTCCGGCCGGTTCCTTCGCGTCACCCGCCGCGGGCTTGCCGCCGCCCTCCAGCTGGAGGCGCAGCAGCGCCGCCTGCTCGCGCAGTTGACAGTTCTTCATGTACAGCTCGACGAAGACCGAGACCTTCGCGCGCAGCACCCACGGGTCGAACGGCTTGGAGATGTAGTCCACCGCACCCGCAGCGTAACCGCGGAAGGTGTGGTGCGGTCCGTGGTTGATGGCGGTGAGGAAGATGATCGGGATGTCCCGGGTCCGCTCCCGCCGCTTGATGTGCGCCGCGGTTTCGAAACCGTCCATTCCTGGCATCTGCACGTCCAGCAGGATGACGGCGAAGTCGTCCGTCAGCAGTGCTTTGAGCGCTTCCTCCCCGGACGATGCCCTCACCAGTGTCTGATCGAGCGCAGAGAGGATGGCCTCCAGCGCCAGCAGATTCTCCGGCCGGTCATCGACCAGGAGGATCTTGGCCTTCTGCACCATGGCCCGCCCTCCTCGCCCCGGCGAAACACCGGGTGCCGCCCCAGAGGACGACTCCCTTGCGCCGCCCGTCCTTGTGCCGGTCATGGTAGCCGCACCCCGCCTGTCGCCACACCCTGTCACCGCGATGTCACTGTGCACGTAGCAGAAACGCGGTGGGAGACCAGAAGGTTCCCCGAATACCGCCGTTCTACACGACCTCCACCACACTGTGTCAGCAACTCCGCGTGACGAAGCCGGTTCTCGGTCATTGACCGCGCATCCACTGCTCCATCACCGACAACAGATGATCCGGGTCGACCGGCTTCGTCACGTAGTCCGACGCGCCGGAGTCGATCGCCTTCTCCCGGTCGCCCTTCATCGCCTTCGCGGTGAGCGCGATGATCGGGAGCCCGGCGAACTGCGGCATCCTGCGGATCGCCGTCGTCGTCGCGTACCCGTCCATCTCCGGCATCATGATGTCCATCAGGACGACGGTGACGTCGTCGTGCTGTTCGAGCACCTCGATGCCCTCGCGGCCGTTCTCCGCGTACAGCACCGACAGGCCGTGCTGCTCCAGGACGCTGGTGAGCGCGAAGACGTTGCGGATGTCGTCGTCGACGATCAGCACCTTCTCGCCGCCGAAGCGGAAGCTGGGCCTGCCGGGAGCCGTCTCCTGGCTCGCCGCGGGCCACGGCTCCTGCGCGTGCTCCTCCGGCGCGGGGGCCCCGGGCTGCTTGCCCGGCAGTGCCGGCTGCTGCTCCGGGGCGGACGCGGTTCGCCTGCGCCGCCGGAAGAGCGAAGCGGGCGGGGCGGGCGCCTCAGGCCGCGGCCGGGTCCCCTCGGCCTGAGCCGTGGCCTCGGCTCCGGCGCCCTCCTCCAGGGCCGGGAGCTCCGGCGCGCCGGGTACGGGGGCCAGCTGGGAGTAGCCCTGCGGAGGCAGTTCGCTGGGGTGCAGGGGCAAATACAGCGTGAAGGTCGAGCCGCGGCCCGGTTCGCTCTGAGCGTAGATCTCACCGCCGAGCAGCCGTGCGATCTCCCGGCTGATGGACAGGCCGAGCCCCGTGCCGCCGTACTTGCGGCTGGTCGTGCCGTCGGCCTGCTTGAACGCCTCGAAGATCACGCGCATCTTGCTGGCCGCGATGCCGATGCCGGTGTCCATCACCGAGAAGGCGATGAGATCGGCCCCCGCGTCCCGCAGCGACCCCGCCTCCAGGAGCTGCTCCCTGATGGCGTCGGGCACATCGCGGTTGGCGTGCCGGATGACCAGTTCGACCGCTCCGGAGTCGGTGAACTTCACCGCGTTGGAGAGGAGGTTGCGCAGCACCTGGAGCAGCCGCTGCTCGTCCGTGTGCAGGGTCGCCGACAGTTCCGGGGACACCCGTACGGAGAAGTCGAGCCCCTTCTCCGCGGTCAACGGCCGGAAAGTGGCCTCTACGTAGTCGACGAGTTGGACCAGGGCGATGCGCGTCGGGGAGACGTCCATCTTGCCCGCCTCGACCTTCGACAGGTCGAGGATGTCGTTGATCAGCTGGAGCAGGTCCGAACCCGCTCCATGGATGGTCTCGGCGAACTCCACCTGCTTGGGAGTGAGGTTCGAGTCCGCGTTGTCGGCCAGCAACTTGGCGAGGATCAGCAGGGAGTTGAGCGGCGTGCGCAGCTCGTGCGACATGTTCGCCAGGAACTCGGACTTGTAGCGCATCGAGACCGCGAGCTGCTCGGCGCGCTCCTCCAGGACCTGCCGCGCCTCCTCGATCTCGGTGTTCTTGACCTCGATGTCGCGGTTCTGCTGGGCGAGCAGCTCGGCCTTCTCCTCCAGCTCCGCGTTGGAGTCCTGGAGCGCCTTCTGCCGGCTCTCCAACTCCGCCGAGCGCTCGCGCAGTTGCTCGGTCAGTTCCTGCGACTGCTTGAGCAGCACCTCGGTCTTCGTGTTGACGCTGATGGTGTTGACGCTCGTCGCGATCATCTCGGCGATCTGGCTGAGGAAGTCCTTCTGGATCTGTGTGAAGGGCTGGAACGCGGCCAGCTCGATCACACCGAGGACGGTTCCCTCGAAGAGCACCGGCAACACGATGACCTGCGCGGGCGGCGCCTCGCCGAGGCCGGAGGCGATCCGCAGATAGCCCGAGGGCGCGTTCTCCACGAGGATCGTGCGCCGCTCCTTCGCCGCCGTGCCGATCAGGGTCTCGCCGGGCCGGAACGACGTCGGCATGGACCCCATGGAGTAGCCGTAGCTGCCCAGCATGCGCAGCTCGTACGCGTCCTCCTGGTCGGCCCCCAGGTCCTTGGCGTCGTCCGTGGGCAGCGCCAGGAAGAACGCGCCGTGCTGCGCGGAGACCACGGGCGTCAGCTCGCTCATGATCAGCGAGGCGACGTCCTCCAGGTCGCGGCGGCCCTGCATCAGACCGGAGATCCGGGCCAGGTTGCCCTTGAGCCAGTCCTGTTCCTTGTTGGCGAGAGTGGTGTCGCGGAGGTTCGCGATCATGGTGTTGATGTTGTCCTGGAGGGCCTGGATCTCGCCCGCCGCGTCGACCTCGATCTTCAGGTTCAGGTCGCCGCGGGTCACCGCGGTCGCGACCTTCGCGATGGCCCGCACCTGACGCGTGAGGTTTCCGGCCATCTCGTTGACCGACTCGGTGAGGTCGCGCCAGGTCCCGTCCACGTCACGCACGCGTGCCTGCCCGCCGAGCTGGCCTTCGGTGCCCACCTCGCGGGCGACCCTGGTGACCTGTTCGGCGAAGGACGAGAGCTGGTCGACCATCGTGTTGATGGTGGTCTTGAGCTCCAGGATCTCGCCCCGGGCGTCGATGTCGATCTTCTTGGTGAGGTCGCCCTTGGCGATCGCGGTGGTGACCATCGCGATGTTGCGGACCTGTCCGGTCAGGTTCGACGCCATCGAGTTCACGGACTCGGTGAGGTCCTTCCACGTACCGGAGACGCCAGGGACGCGCGCCTGGCCGCCCAGAATGCCGTCGGTGCCCACCTCGCGGGCCACGCGCGTGACCTCGTCCGCGAACGAACTCAGCGTCGTCACCATGGTGTTGACCGTGTCGGCGAGCTGCGCCACCTCGCCGCGCGCCTCGACCGTGACCTTCTTGGTGAGGTCTCCGTTGGCGACCGCCGCCGAGACCTGGGAGATGTTCCGCACCTGGCTGGTCAGGTTGTTGGCCATCAGGTTGACGTTGTCGCTCAGGTCCTTCCAGATGCCGGTGACGCCCGGCACCCGCGCCTGGCCGCCGAGCTGCCCCTCGGTGCCCACTTCGCGGGCCACGCGCGTGACCTGCTCCGCGAACGAGGAGAGCTGGTCGACCATCGTGTTCACGGTCGTGACGAGTTCGAGGATCTCGCCCTTGGCGTCGACGGTGATCTTCTTGGAGAGGTCTCCCATGGCGACGGCCGTCGTGACCTCGGCGATGTTCCGCACCTGGAGGGTGAGGTTGTTCGCCATGCCGTTCACGGACTGCGTGAGGTCCTTCCAGGTGCCCGAGACGCCCTGGACCTCGGCCTGGCCGCCGAGGATGCCGTCCGTACCCACCTCGCGGGAGACCCGCGTGACCTGCTCCGCGAAGGCGGAGAGCTGGTCCACCATCGTGTTCAGGGTGTTCTTCAACTCAAGGATCTCGCCGCGGGCGTCCACGTCGATCTTCTGGGACAGGTCACCGCGGGCCACCGCCGTGGCGACCTGCGCGATGTTGCGCACCTGGGCGGTGAGGTTGCCCGCCATGCCGTTCACGGAGTCCGTCAGGTCGCGCCACACACCGGCCACGCCCGGCACCTGCGCCTGACCGCCGAGGCGCCCCTCCGTGCCCACCTCGCGGGCCACCCGCGTCACCTGATCGGCGAAGGCGGAGAGCTGGTCGACCATCGTGTTGATGGTGTTCTTCAGCTCCAGGATCTCGCCCCGGGCGTCGACCTCGATCTTCTGGGACAGGTCACCGCGCGCCACCGCCGTGGTGACCTGGGCGATCTGCCGTACCTGCGACGTCAGGTTCCCCGCCATGAAGTTGACGGAGTCGGTGAGGTCCTTCCAGGTGCCGCTCACGCCGTCCACGCGCGCCTGACCGCCGAGCCGTCCCTCGGTGCCCACGTCCCGCGCCATCCGCGTGACCTGGTCGGCGAAGGACGACAGCTGGTCCACCATCGTGTTCACGGTGTTCTTCAGCTGGAGCATCTCGCCGGACACGTCGACGGTGACCTTCTGCGACAGATCGCCGTTCGCGACCGCCGTCGTCACCTGCGCGATGTTGCGGACCTGGCCCGTGAGGTTGCGGAACGCGGTGTTCACCGAGTCGGTGAGGTCCTTCCACGTACCGGCCGCGCCCTGCACCTGTGCCTGGCCGCCGAGCTCGCCCTCGACGCCGATCTCCCGCGCCACGCGCGTGACTTCCGATCCGAAGGCGGAGAGCTGGTCCACCATCGTGTTCACGGTGTTCTTCAGTTCGAGCATCTCGCCCGCGACGTCGACGGTGACCTTCTGCGACAGATCGCCGTTCGCGACCGCCGTCGTCACCTGCGCGATGTCGCGCACCTGCGTGGTGAGGTTGCGGAAGACCGTGTTGACCGAGTCGGTGAGGTCCTTCCAGGTGCCCGCCGCACCCGGCACGTTCGCCTGGCCGCCGAGCTGCCCCTCCGCGCCCACTTCGTTGGCCACGCGCGTGACCTCGTCCGCGAAGGTCCGCAGCGTCTCGGTCATCTGGTTGATGGTCTCGGCGAGCTGCGCGACCTCGCCGCGCGCGGAGACCGTGACCTTCCGCGACAGGTCGCCGTTCGCGACCGCCGTCGTGACCTGCGCGATCCCGCGCACCTGAGCGGTGAGATTGCCGGCCATGAGGTTCACCGAATCGGTGAGGTCCTTCCACACGCCCGCCACACCCGGCACCTGCGCCTGGCCGCCGAGCTCGCCCTCCGTGCCCACCTCGCGGGCGACGCGCGTCACCTCTGACGAGAACGAGGAGAGCTGGTCCACCATCGTGTTGACGGTGTTCTTCAGCTCCAGCATCTCGCCGGCGACATGAACCGTGACCTTTCGGGACAGATCACCCTTCGCCACGGCCGTCGTCACGAGCGCGATGTCGCGCACCTGTGCGGTCAAGCGGTACGCCATCGTGTTGACGGAGTCCGTGAGGTCCTTCCACGAACCGGACATCCCGCGCACCCTGGCCTGCCCGCCGAGCTTGCCCTCCGTACCGACCTCACTGGCCACACGCGTGACCTCGTCGGTGAAGGTGGAGAGCTGGTCGACGAGGTTGTTGACCGTACGCCCGACCTTCAGGAACTCGCCCCGCAGCGGATGCCCGTTCCCGTCGGCCCCCTGCGCCCGCAGCTCCATGCGCTGCTCCAGGTCGCCGTCCGCCACCGCGGACAGGACACGGCCGACCTCGGAGACAGGACGTACGAGATCGTCCACGAGGGCGTTCGACGCGTCGATGGCGGTCGCCCACGAGCCCTCGCTCGCTCCGCTCTCCAGTCGTTCCGTGAGTTTTCCCTCACGTCCGACCATGCGCCGCACCCGCGAAAGCTCACCCGTCAGGTGCAGATTCCGGTCGGCCACCTCGTTGAAGACCGCGGCGATCTCCGACATGACGTCGTCGCCGGAGACCGTGAGCCGCTTACGGAAGTTGCCGTCCCGCATCGCCGCCAGGGCCGCGAGCAGCCTGTTCAGGGCCGCCGCGTCAACGGAGGCCTGTGCTCCCTGGCGCGGTTTGCGCTGTTTGTTCAGGGACTGTCCGTCTTTCGCGCGCGTGTCAGTGCCCCGCGTCGCTGCGCCAGACTCCACTGTGTCCCTCCCGCAAGGGTCGACCTACTGCTTGAGCTGCTCGGGCTGTCTCCATGAAGCTTGCCCAGTGTTTCACCATGGCCGAACCAGGCCATAACAGTTCGGCAGCTTCGCACACCGTCCGCACACCCTCCGGGCGGAAAACACTGACGACCGGCATCAGCATGGACGGCGAAGGTAAGTAACCTTGCATCCGGCTGTCCAACCACCCCGGTCCTGCCCGGCCAGGGCGGTGGTACACGAACAAGCGGGCATCGGAGGGGCGGCCGCACCATGAGTTCGGGAGAACTGGGCGTCGATACTCGTACGAGGAGTGCTGTGATCACCGCACGCGCGGCTGCGACTTTCGACCCCGTCGGGCGTTCCGTCGCGACGGCCCGCGCCTTCGTCCGTGACACCTTGCAGGGCTGGGGTTTCACCGACATCGTCGACGACGCCGTCGTCCTCACCAGCGAGCTGGTCACCAACGCCGTCGTGCACGCGGGCACCGCGGCCGACGTCCTCTGCCTGCGCACCGAGGACGCCGCGCGCATCGAGGTCTCCGACCGCTATCCGGAACGCGAGATCCCGCTCCAGCAGTCCTCCGTGAACATGGGCAGCCCCGACCGCGAGGGCGGCCGCGGCCTCCAGCTCTGCGCCGCGCTCGCCACCCGCTGGGGCGTCGAGTACACGCCCACGCACAAGCAGGTCTGGTTCCAACTCGACCTCCCCCACCGCCGCGTGGGCACCCGCACCGCGGGCCCCGCGCTCCCCGCCGAGCTGCTCCCCGTCGCCGACGGCAGGGTCCGCGTCGCCGTCATCCAGATCGACAGCGCCGGCGCGGTCTCCGCCTGGAACGAGGACGCCGAGGACCTCTTCGGTTACGCCGCCGACAAGATCCTCGGCAAACCGCTGAACGACCTCGCGGCCTGGCCGCACACCCCCGGCACCAGCACCGGCATCGCCGAGGCCCTCCAGCTCTCACGCTGGGAGGGCAGCTACGGCATCCGCGGCTCCCACGGCCGCGTGATCCCCGTATACGCCTCCCACCTGCGGGTCCGCGACACCGACGGCGAGCCGTCCACGGTCTGCCTCCTCGTACGGGACGACGAGCGCGCCGTGCTCCAGACGCCCCTGCGCGGCGCGGCACCCGAGCAGGCCACCCTCAACGAGCCGAACGCCACGGACCCCTTCGAGGTCTTCATCGGCTCCCCCGCCCCCGACGACCTCGACGGCCTGCTCCAGCGCACCGTCGAGCGCGCCCGCGACATGCTCGACGGCGACGCCGCCTTCCTCCTCCTCGCCACCGACGACGAGACCGAGCTGGAGGTCCGCGCCTCCACGGGCCTGCCGTCGGCCACCCAGCGCTTCGCCCGCGTCCCCGTAGAGGCGGGCCCCGGACGCTACGGCTCGGCCCGCATGCCGGCCGTCCACGAGGACCTCACGGTCGTCCCCGGGGCCGTCCCGCTCCTCAGCGGCACGGGCATGCGCTCCGTCGTCACCGTCCCCCTCAAGGTCGAGGGCCGCCTCACCGGCTCCCTCGGCGTCGCCGCCGAGTCCCCCGACCGGTACTCGAACGAAGAGGCCCTGCGCCTCCAGTTCGCCGCCGACCGCATCGCCCTGGCCGTGGAGTCCGCGCGCCTCGGCGAGCTCGAACGGCTCCGCCGCGGCTCGCTCTCGTTCCTCGTCGAGGCCTCCGACCTCCTCGCGGGCACCCTGGACCGCGACCAGACCCTGGCCCTCATGGCCCAGATGACGGTCCCCACGCTCGCCACCTGGTGCGCCGTCTACACCATCGCCGACCAGTCGGCCGAGCCCTATCTCTCGTACGTCCTGCACGAGGACGAGGATCGCATCGACGGCCTCAAGGCCCTCCTCTCCAAGATCGCCCCGCCCGACCCGGTCCCCACCCCCGGCGCCCGCATCTGGGCGGCCCCCTCCGAGGCCGCGCACCAAGCGGCGCTCCGTACCTCCATGCGCAGCCTTGGCCTCGGCGAACCCATGACCGTGGGCTCGGGCATCGGCACCACCCTCTCCACGGCGTCCGCGGTGGGCGGCGAGACGGTCGTCCTGCCCCTGGTGGCCCGCAACCGCGTCATCGGTATGCTCACTCTCGGTAAGCCCTCCGACGAGCACTTCCGCCAGGAGATCCTGGAATTGGCCGAAGATCTCTCCCGCCGGGCCGCCCTCGCCCTCGACAACGCCCGGCTCTACTCCGAGCGCACCGCCATCAGCCAGTCCCTCCAGCGCAGCCTGCTGCCGCCCGGTCTCCCGCAGGTCCCGGGCGTCGAGGTCGACGTCATCTACCGCGCGGCCGGCGAGGGCAACGAAGTCGGCGGCGACTTCTACGACCTCTTCCCCATCCGCGACGGGGCCTACGGCTTCGCGATCGGCGACGTCTGCGGCACGGGCCCGGAGGCCGCCGCCGTCACGGGCCTGGCCCGGCACGCGCTGCGCCTGCTCGCCCGCGAGGGCTTCGGCGGCCCCGCGGTCCTGGAGCGCCTGAACGCCGCGATCCTCGACGAGGGCGCCCGCAGCCGCTTCCTGACGCTCCTGTACGGCGAGCTGTGGCCCCAGGAGGACGGCTCGGCCATCCTCAAGATCGTCTGCGCGGGACACCCCCTCCCGCTCCGCCTGCGCCAGGACGGCACGGTCGAGCCGTACGCGGAACCGCAGCCGCTGCTCGGTGTCATGGAGGACCTCGAACTGTACGAGCAGACGATGACGCTCGACCCCGGCGACGTCCTCCTCTGCGTCACCGACGGCGTCACCGAGCGCCGTGAGGGCACCCGCATGCTCGGCGACGACGGCCTCGCGGACGTTCTCACGACGTGCACGGGCCTGACGGCCGGCGCGGTGGCGGCCCGCATCATGCGCGCGGTGGAGCGCTTCGCCTCCGACGCCCCGTCCGACGACATGGCGATCCTCGCGATGCGCGTCCCCGGCCTCCAGAAGGACTGACCGCGCCCGGGGCACCTCCGGGTGCCCCGGCCCCGGCCGCGATCGACCTTGAACGCACTGAAGGCCCCCGCCCAACAGGGCAGAGGCCTTCATCAATTGAGCCCCCAAGCGGAATCGAACCGCTGACCTTCTCCTTACCATGGAGACGCTCTACCGACTGAGCTATAGGGGCCTGCTGCGCTCGGGGGTTTTCCCCGCGGCAACGGAATAGATCATACCTGAATTCCGCACCCGTTCGAACCGCCCATTCCTCTGGACCACCCTCGCCTTCGCTGCCACCCTGCGCGCATGTCGCCCCGACTCCGTACGCGCTTCGCGTCCTTGCTCATGACCTCGGCTCTGCTTGTGCCTCTGGCGGCCTGCGGCTCACCGAACGGCTCCGCGGACCCGAGACCGGGGCCCGCCAAGAAGCCGACGTCCACTCCCACGCCCCGCCCCGGCGACCAGAAGGTCACACTCCTCTGGAAAGGCGAGAAGCGCGTCTACAGGGTCCACACCCCGCCCGGTCATGCCCGCGCCGGGAAACTGCCCCTCGTGATCGCCATGCACCCCTATCCGTCCGACGGCAAAGCCATGGCGGAGATCAGCGGCCTGAACTCCAAGGCCGACGACGAGAACTTCCTCGTCGCCTACCCCGACGGACTCAACCGCGGCTTCAACGCCGCGATCTGCTGCGGCACCGAGGACGATGTCGGCTTCATCCGTACGATCACGAAGAGGCTGATCGGAAGCCGGCAAGCCGATCCCGAGCGCGTCTACGCCACAGGCATCTCCAACGGCGGCGACATGGCGTACAAACTCGCCGTGGAACTCCCCGGCACCTTCGCGGCCATCGCCCCGGTGAGCGGCGGCTACCTGGGCACGGACGCGGAGAAGAAGTCCTACATGCCGAGGACGCCGGTGTCGGTGATGACCTTCATCGGCGGCCTGGACGAGCACTACGCCGGAATGGACGCGGGCATCAACACCTGGCAGAAACGCCTGTCCTGCGTGCCGAGCGACCGGCAGCGGCTCAAGAACGGCATCAAGAAGACGACGGCCGAATGCAGGGACGGCTCCGAAGTGGTCGTCCACCGGCTGCCGAAGATGGGCCATTCCTGGCCGAACGGCGCGGGCGGCGACATGTCCGATCCAAAGGCCGGTGTCAACGCCACTGACGCAATGTGGCGGTTCTTCAAAAAGCACACCCTGAAGACACCGTCATAGGGCTGCGGGGTGTCCTCAGAAGGCCGGTTGCAGGAGGCCGCCGAGGGCGTTGCAGGCGGAGACGACACGCTGTAGGTCCCGGCGCGACATGGAGGCGTCGACCGGCAGAGCCAGCGTCTCGTCGGCGGCCCTCTCGGTCTGCGGCAGGCATACGTCCCGCCGGTACTGCGGCAGCCGGTGCACCGGTGTCTTCACCGGCACCCAGCAGTTGACGCCGCGGGCACGCACGGCCCGCGCGAAGGCGTCCCGGTCGGGCCGCCCGTTCCCCGGCACGCGCACGACGTACTGCTGATAGCTGTGCTTCTCGCCGCCCTCGGGTGTCATGACCCCGCTCAGCCGTCCGCTGAGGTACGCGGCATGCGCCCGCCGACGGGCGAGCCCGTCCCCCGGAGCCTCCGACTCGTTCCGCTCCAGTACCAGCAGCCCCTGCCGTTCTCCTACGTCACGAAGGCGCCGTACGTCGGCCTGGTTCCCGAAGCGGTGCTCGACGATGACGGCGGCCGTACGCGGGCTCACCACGGCGGCAACGGCGTCAGGGGCGAGGCAGTACGACGCCGGCTCTATGTCGGCGAAGACCGGCATCGCTCCCGCGAGGACCACTGCTTCGGCGGCCTCGGCGTCGCCGTACGCGGACACGACGACCTCGTCACCGGCACCGATGCCGGCGGCGCGCAACATCCCAACTGTCCTCATGTCTCCGGATGTTGGCCGCGCAACGTGAACGGCAAGTAACGCAAAACAAAAAAGAGCTGGTCCCTGAACCGAAGTTCAGGGACCAGCTCTTCATCAAGATTAGTTCGGCGGCGTCCTACTCTCCCACAGGGTCCCCCCTGCAGTACCATCGGCGCTATGAGGCTTAGCTTCCGGGTTCGGAATGTAACCGGGCGTTTCCCTCATGCTATGACCACCGAAACACTATGAAACTGTCAACCGCACCGCCATGTGGCATGACGGGGTTGTTCGTGGTTTCAGAACCAACACAGTGGACGCGAGCAACTGAGGACAAGCCCTCGGCCTATTAGTACCAGTCACCTCCACCCGTTACCGGGCTTCCAGATCTGGCCTATCAA